>JBQTKG010000031.1:0-29504 GCA_052386315.1 Hyphomicrobiales bacterium | reverse complement strand
CAGAGGCGTTGCCGCGGCGACCGTAAGACCGAGAGCCATAGCAGACCTGCGATTCATGTTTTCCATCGTGTCCTCCCAATTGGCTAGGTCATGCGCAAATGCGCATAACCGATCATTCAATAATCCTGTCCGGGCGGCAGTCAAATCAACCTAGAGGCGCTGCATAAGCATCGAAGGGCGGCCGCCAAGCGAATTGTAAGTCTCGCCGCACGCCATCGCATCGCCGCCGCCCTGTGCTAAGCAGGGAGCCGGAATCGAATATTTGCAGGCAGGACCGCACACCGATGCAGGGGAGGCAAGCCGCGGCCGATATCCAGCTTGGCCTCCGGGCCAACTGGCCGCAATTCTCGCTGCTGCTCCTCGTCAATGCCTTCGTCGGCGCCATGGTCGGCATGGAGCGGAGCATCCTGCCCGCCATCGCCGCCGAAGAGTTTCGTCTTGCGGCCAAGGCGGCGATCCTCTCCTTCATCGTCGTCTTCGGCGTCAGCAAGGCGCTCACCAATTATCTTGCCGGCCGTCTTTCCGACCGTTACGGCCGCAAGAGCATTCTGATCGCCGGATGGCTGATTGCCACTCCGGTGCCCTTTCTGCTGATCTGGGCTCCGGACTGGTCATGGGTTCTCGCCGCCAATCTCCTGCTCGGCGTGAGCCAAGGCCTCACCTGGTCGACGACAGTGATCATGAAGATCGATCTCGCCGGCCCGAAGAACCGCGGCCTTGCGATGGGTCTGAACGAGTTCACCGGATATTTCGCGGTGGGCGCCGCGGCACTCGCCACCGGCTGGGTGGCGGCGCATTATGGCTTGCGCCCCGAGCCCTTCTATCTCGGCATCGGATTCGCAGCACTTGGCCTCGCCCTCTCCGCTTTCGCCGTCCGCGAGACGCAGCACTTTGTCTCGCATGAGGCGGGACTTGCGCAAGCACCGCCCGCCGCCGGGCCCTCGCAACGGGAAATATTCTGGCGCGCAACCCTGACCGACCGCAATCTCTCAAGCATCAGCCAGGCCGGACTCTTCAACAATCTCAATGACGGCATGGCCTGGGGACTATTCCCCCTGGTCTTTGCCGCGGCCCAGATGAACCTGAAGCAGATCGGTTTGCTCGCGGCACTCTATCCGGCCATCTGGGGCATCTGCCAGCTCTTCACTGGCGCACTCTCCGACCGCATCGGCCGCAAACGGCTGATCGCCGGCGGCATGTGGGTACAGGCGGCAGGCATCGGCATTGTCGCGGTGTCCAGCAGTTTCGCGGGCTTCGCGCTCGGCGGCGTGCTGCTGGGAGTTGGAACCGCCATGGTCTACCCGACCCTGCTCGCCGCAATCGGCGATGTCGCGCATCCCACCTGGCGCGCCTCCGCCGTCGGCGTCTACCGGCTGTGGCGCGATCTCGGCTATGCCATCGGCGCCGTCGTCGCCGGCGTCACGGCGGACTGGTTCGGCCTCGGCGCCGCCCTCTGGGTTGTAGCGGCGCTGACCTTCGGCTCCGGCCTGATCGTGGCCATTCGCATGACAGAGACGCTGAAGCGCTCGGCCGTCATCTGATCGCCTAGCGCGTTTTCCCGAAAAGTGGAATCGCTTTTCGGACAAGAAAACGCGCCAGGTCAATAATTCAGTGCATGTTCTTGTCGCCAAAGTGTGTACACTTTGGCGGAACATGCACTACGCCGCCCTGAGCACCTTCTGCGCGGTCGAACCGATCTCGGCCGGCGTCGGCGCGATGGCAACTCCCACTTCGCGCAGGATTTCCACCTTCTCGGAAGCGCTTTCGCCGAAGGCCTGGATGATGGCGCCGGCATGGCCCATCTTGCGGCCCTTGGGCGCCGACAATCCCGCCACATAGGCGATGACCGGCTTCTTCATGTGATCGCGGATATATTCGGCCGCCTCGGCTTCCTGGGGGCCGCCGATCTCGCCGATCATGACGACCGCATGGGTGTCGGGATCGGCATCGAAGAGTTCGAGGATGTCCTTGAAGGAGGAACCGTTGATCGGATCGCCGCCGATGCCGACGCTGGTCGAAACCCCGATGCCCAGTTCCTGCATCTGCGCCGCGGCCTCATAGCCGAGCGTGCCGGAACGGCCGACGATGCCGACATGGCCCGGAAGATAGATGTTGCCGGGCATGATGCCGAGGAGCGCCTTGCCGGGCGAGATGACGCCGGCGCAATTGGGACCGATGAGGCACATGCGGTTTTCGGCCCGGTAGCGGCGCATGTAGCGCTTGACCTTGATCATGTCCTGGGCCGGAATGCCGTCGGTGATGGCGACGCAGGTGCGGATGCCGGCATCCGCCGCTTCCATGATCGAGTCGGCGGCAAAGGGCGGCGGCACGAAGACGATACTCGCGGTCGCCCCGGTCTTTTCCACCGCTTCCTTCATGGTGTCGAAGACGGGGACCCCGTGCTCGCTGCCGCCGCCCTTGCCGGGGGTGACGCCGCCCACGATGTTGGTGCCGTAATCCATCATCTCCCTGGTGTGGAACGAGCCGATCTTGCCGGTGATGCCCTGGACGAGAACGGCGGTCGAGCGGTCGAGCAGCACGGTCATGCGTTCACCACGGCTTTGAGGTTGCGGGACCGGTCGTTCTTCCAGGCGGCGACGGCGCGCTGCGCGGCCTCGGCCAGCGTGTTGGCGCGGATGATCGGAAGCCCGCTGCGGGCGAGGATCTTGCGGCCCTCCTCCACATGGGTTCCGGCCAGCCTGACGATCACCGGCACCTTCACCGGGTTTTTCTCGAGCGCCTGCACCACGCCTTCCGCCACCCAGTCGCAGCGGTTGATGCCGGCGAAGATATTGACCAGGATCGCTTCGACATTCTTGTCCGAAGTCACCAGACTGAACGCCTTGGCGACGCGCTCCGGCGTGGCGCCGCCGCCGATGTCGAGGAAGTTGGCGGGCTCGCCGCCCGCCAGCTTGATCATGTCCATGGTCGCCATGGCGAGGCCTGCGCCATTGACGATGCAGCCAATCTTGCCGGCGAGCCCCACATAGGACAGGCCGCGGTCGGCGGCGCGCGTCTCGCGCGGGTCTTCCTGCGACTTGTCGCGCAATTCCATGATGTAGGGATGGCGCGACAGGGCATTGTCGTCGAAGGTCATCTTGGCGTCGAGGGCGACGAGCGAACCGACATCGGTGACGATCAGCGGATTGATCTCCACCATGGTGGCGTCGAGTTCCTCGAAGGCGCGGTAGCAGCCGAGGATGATGGTCACCGCCTGCGGAATCTGCGCCGGCGTCAGGCCCAGGGCAAAGGCGATCTCGCGCGCCTGGAAGGCCTGCATGCCGACGGCCGGCTCGACGCTGACGCGGATAATGGATTCGGGCTTCTCGACGGCGATATCCTCGATCTCCATGCCGCCGGCGGCGGAAGCGACGACCATGACGCGTTCGGATTTGCGGTCGAGCACGAAGCCCAGATAGAGCTCGCGGGCGATCGCCACGCCGCCCTCGACATAGAGCCGGTAGACGATCTTGCCGGCCGGGGATTGATGGGTGATCAGCGTCTTGCCGAGGAGGTCGTTGGCGGCATCGAGAACCTCGTCCTCGTTGCGGCACAGCTTGACGCCGCCCGCCTTGCCGCGCCCGCCGGTATGCACCTGGGCTTTCACCACCCACAGCTTGCCGCCGATCTCGTGGGCCCGGTAGGCCGCCTGTTCGGGGCTGTAGGCGAGTGCGCCCTTGGGGATCGGAACGCCGAACTTGGCCAGGATTTCCTTGGCCTGATATTCGTGAATATCCATTATCTCCCCCTCAGGCCGCCTGCTTCAGGGCGGCCGCCCCGCTTTCGCGGTAATATTCCCCCGCCGCCGCGACGCCGGAGCCGGCGGTCACCGGAATGCCGAGATCGCGCATGGCCATTTCCGATCCGGCGATCGCCATCAGGCACATGAGCTCGTTGAGATCGCCGAGATGGCCGATGCGGAACACCCGGCCCGCCACCTTGTTGAGGCCGACGCCGAGCGAGAGGCCGTAGCGGTTGTAGGCGTGCTTCACCAGCGCCGCCGAATCGAAGCCTTCCGGAATGACGATGGCGCTCACCGTGTCGGATTGCCATTTCGGCGCCTTGGCGCACAGATGCAGGCCCCAGGCGGCAACCGCGCGGCGCACCCCCTCGGCGAGCCGGTAATGGCGGGCGAAGACGTTGTCGAGGCCTTCGGCGAACAGCAGATCGACCGCCGCCCGCAGCCCCCGCAGCATATGGGTGGGCGGCGTATAGGGGAAATAGCCGTCCTTGTTGGTCTTGATCATGTCTTCGAAATCGAAATAGCAGCGCTTGAACTGCGCCGCCTGGCGCGCCGCCAGCGCCTTCTGCGACACGCCGAGGATGGCGAGGCCGGCCGGCATCATGAAGCCCTTCTGCGAGCCCGACACGCAGACATCGACGCCCCATTCGTCCATGCGGAAATCGATCGAGGCGAGCGAGCTGACCGCATCGGCGAACAGCAGGGCGGGATGCCGCGCCTCGTCGAGGGCGCGCCGGACCGCCGCCACGTCGCTGGTAACCCCGGTCGCCGTCTCGTTGTGGGTGACGAGCACCGCCTTGTAGCTGTGGGCTTTGTCGGCCTTGAGCTTGCCGGCGAAAATCTCGACCGGAACCCCCTCGCCCCACGGCACATCGACCACGTCCACATCGAGCCCGTGGCGGGCGCACATGTCGGCCCACAGAAGCGAGAACTGGCCGAAGCGGGCAATCAGAACCCGGTCGCCGGGATTGAGCGTGTTGGTCATCGCCGCTTCCCAGCCGCCGGTGCCGGAGGCGGGGAACAGGAATACCTGGCCGTCGCGGGTCTTGATGACTTTCTTCAAGTCCTCGAACAGCGGCAGCGTGAAGGCGGGAAGATCGGGAGCCCGCTGGTCTTCCATGGCTATATCCATGGCCAGCCTCACCGCCTGCGGCACATTGGTGGGCCCTGGAATGAACAACCCTTTGATCCCCGGCATGCGCTTTCCTCCCGCTCGCTCCGGGCGGATCCCGGATTCGACTTTGCGAGTATGATCGGGTAGGTAGATTTGCGAAACACCCCGACAACTGGCCTATTGGCATCCAAAAGTATGGCATACTTACTATCTTTAAGTATAGTTATGGCGAGTGTTGCCTTGGGTGATCCTGCCCTATCAGCTAGTGGTCCGTCATGAGCCATCCCATCGAACTCATCCTCGCCGATCCGAACCCGCTGATGCTGCAGGCGCTTTCGGAAATTTTCGAGCGCGACCGGCGCTTCAGCCTGGTGGCCACCGCCAAGACGGCGGAGGGTTTTCTCGAGGCCTCGCTGCGGGCGCCGGTGCCCGTCGGCATCATCGACTGGTCGCTGCCGCTGCTCGGCGGCGAGCGGCTCCTGGCGATCCTGCGCGAGGCGCCAAAGCCGCCGCGCATCGTCGTCTATGCCGCCCCCGGCGATCCCGGCATTCCGCGCCGCGCCATGGCGGCGGGCGCCGCCGGTTTCTGCACCCGCGACACGCCGCCCGAGCAACTGCTCGACATCGCCGCCGCGGTCGCCGGAGGCCGCATGGTGTTTCCCTTCCTCGACGTGCGCGGGCTTAAGCGCGATCCGCGCGACGACCTGACCGCCCGCGAGAAGACCATGCTGGCGGCACTCGCCCGCGGCCGCACCAACACCGAACTCGCCGCCGAGCTCGGCATCTCCATCAACACGGTGAAATTCCACCTGCGCAATCTCTACGACAAGCTCGGCTTCCGCAACCGCTCGCAGGCCATCGCCTTCTACTATTCGCAAGGCGCGGCGGAGGGCGGCATTTGATCCGTAGGCTGACGAATTGCCCGGGAAGCGATTGTCGCACCCGATTGCGGAGAGCGCCCGCTTGCGATTAGTTTGCGCGCTCCGCCAACGACAGCCAGGGGGATAGGCCCATGAGTTTCCACATCGTCGAACCGGCACCGGCACGGCTCAACCGCAGCGAGCTCGCGGTTCCCGGAAGCCAGCCGCAACTTTTTGAAAAGGCGGCGAAATCGGCGGCCGACGTGGTCTTCCTCGATCTCGAGGACGCGGTCGCCCCCGACGACAAGGAAAAGGCCCGCAAGAACGTCATCCAGGCGATCGGCGACATCGACTGGGGCAAGAAATCGCTGTCGGTGCGCATCAACGGCCTCGACACCCATTACATGTACCGCGACGTGGTCGACGTGCTGGAGCAGGCCTCGGGCCGCCTCGACCTCATCATGATCCCCAAGGTCGGCACCGCGGCGGACGTCTATGCCGTCGATATGCTCTGTACGCAGATCGAAACCGCCAAGGGCCGCAAGAAACGGATCGGCTTCGAGATGATCATCGAAACCGCGCTCGGCATGCAGAACGTGCACGAGATCGCCGGAGCCTCGAAGCGCAACGAGTCGCTGCATTTCGGCGTCGCCGACTATGCCGCCTCGACCAAGGCGCGCACCACGTCGATCGGCGGCGCCAACGCCGACTATGCCGTCCTCACCGAACCCCTGGCCGACGGTTCGCGCCAGACCCATTGGGGCGACATGTGGCATTATGCGCTGGCCCGGATGGTGGTCGCCGCTCGCGCCAACGGCCTCAGGCCCGTCGACGGTCCCTTCGGCAATTTCTCCGACGCCGACGCCTTCAAGGCGGCGGGGCTTCGCGCCGCGGTCTTGGGCTGCGAAGGCAAATGGGCCATTCACCCCTCGCAGATCGCACTTGCCAATGAGGTGATGAGCCCGTCGGAAGCCGACGTCGCCCGCGCCAAGCGTATTCTCGTTGCCATGGAGGAAGCCGCCAAGGCCGGCAAGGGTGCCGTCTCCCTCGACGGCCGCCTCATCGATTACGCCTCGATCCGCCAGGCCGAAGTGCTGGTGCAGAAGGCGGCCCAGATCGCCGCTCAGTAGAAGGCGAAGTCATGTATTGCCCACATGGCTCCCATGAATGCCGTCGGCTTGCAGGAATCCGGGGCCCGCTTCATTGTTGAGCTATTGCGTTTCCCACGAAGCGCAGATTGCGGAGGTTACTCTCTCCCCTTGTATCTCTTCGCAGCGGCCCTTTACCGGGCTCGATAACTGCAAAGGCCGGATTGTTGTCCGGCCTTTTTTAGCGCATGTTCCGCCAAAGTGTACACACTTTGGCGGCAAGAACATGCGCCAAATTATTGACTTGGCGCGTTTTCTTGTCCGAAAAGCGATTCCACTTTTCGGGAAAACGCGCTAGTTGTCACATATAGAGCTTCTCGGCCTCCATGCCGCTGTATAGCCCGGCGACGAATTCGCCATAGCCATTGAAGAGCTTGGTCGGAACCCGCTCGCCCGAACCCAGCATCTGCTCGTCCGCCTGGCTCCAGCGCGGGTGATCGACCTCGGGATTGACATTGGCCCAGAAGCCGTATTCGGCCGGGCCCAGTTCTTCCCAGAAACTCACCGGGCGCTCAACCGTGAAGCTCACCCGCACGATCGACTTGACCGACTTGAAGCCGTATTTCCACGGCAGGTGCAGGCGGATGGGCGCGCCCATGCTCTTGGCCACCGGCTTGCCATAGGCGCCGGTCACCATGAAGGCGAGATCGTTCATCGCCTCGGCCATGGTCAAGCCTTCAACATAGGGCCACGGATAGGTCGAGAAGAAGCCGGGCTTCTGGCCGGTCGCCACGTCCGGCATGTTGAAGGTCTCGAAGCGCACGAATTTGGCATTGGCATTGGGCTTGGCGATCTCGACCAGCCTGCTGAGCGGGAATCCGGTCCACGGCACCACCATGGCCCAGGCCTCGACGCAGCGGTGGCGGTAGATGCGCTCCTCGAGCGTCACCTGCTTGAGGAGATCGTCGATGCCGAGGGTCATCGGTTTTTCGACCTCGCCGTCGATGGCGATGGTCCATGGCCGGATCGGCAGCTTTGCGGCTTGCGAAGCGATGCGCTTGGAAGCGCCGAATTCATAGAAATTGTTGAACGTGGTGCTGTATTCCGCCGCCGTCACCGGGCGGCCGGCATCGGCGAATTTGGGGTTGCCCGGGGCGGGATAAAGCGAGGCGGAAGGGTCCTCTTCGGCCCGCGCCGCCCCGGCGCCGAGAAGTGCCGCGGCACCGGCGGCCGCCCCCATGAATTGGCGGCGGTTGAAAAAGAAGGCTTCCGGCGTCACCTGGCTTTCCGGTATTTCCCAGCCCTTGCGGCGGATGATGTGCATGGCGGCAGGTCTCCTTCGATGCGCCGGACTCTACGGGCCGGATGCGGCAATAGCAAATCAACACCCTTCACGCCCGCGCGAGGGCTGGACGGGGTTCCGTGATCGGTTATTTTGCTGGCGGAAGGGGAGCCGCATGTGAGACATGCCGAACCGATGTCGATCGACCTGCCGGATTTCGGCGATCCGGTATCCGAACCCATCCTTCCCGCGGCCCTCTATGCGGCAAGGGCCGATCGCCTGGCGCAACGCATGGCGGCGTACCGCCTCGACGCCCTCGCCGTCTATGGCGACCGCGAGCATGTGGCGAATATTTGCTGGCTCACCGGCTACGATCCGCGTTTCGAGGAGGCGATCTGCATCGTCGTCCCCGGCCGCATGCCGCATCTCCTCCTCGGCAACGAGGGCTTCAGCTATGCCGAAATCGCGGGCGGGCGCTTCGAACGGGTGTTGTGGCAGCCTTTGAGTCTCATGGGCCAGCCGCGCGACAAGTATCGCGTGCTGGCGGAACTGCTGCGCGATGCTGGCCTCAAGCCCCACATGCGCATCGGCCTTGCCGGCTGGAAGGGATTCGAGAGCGACGACGGCGTCTTCGATCCGGACTGGTTCGAGACGCCGCATTTTCTGGTCGAGGCCGTGAAGTCTTTCGGTCCTGTGGAAAATGCCGCTCCGATCTTCATGAACCCGGCCGGCGGCCTGCGCGTCATCAACGAAGTCGAGCAGCTCGCCGGTTTCGAATATGCCGCCACCCGGACGTCTTCCGCCATCCGCCGATTTATTCTGGGCACCAGGCCCGGCATGACCGAATATGCGGCGGTCCGCAACATGCAACTGGACGGATTTCCGCAATCCGTCCACATCAACATGAGTGCCGGCCCCCGCGCCAGATACGGCCTGCCAAGTCCCTCCTCGCGCACAATCGAGCGCGGCGATCCGATCGTCGTGGGGCTGGGCCTGATGGGCGCCCTCAACTGCCGCGCCGGATTCATGGTGGCGGATGCCGGCGAGCTGCCGGCGGGCATAAGCGACTATGTCGAGAAGCTCGTCGCACCCTATTTCGCCGCCGCCGTCGCCTGGTACGAGACTTTGGGCCTCGGCGTCGAGGGCGGCGCGCTTTATGACGCGGTGATGCGCCGGCTTGGGCGTCCCTTCTTCGGCATCGGCCTCAATCCCGGCCATCTCATTCACCTCGACGAGTGGGTGCATTCGCCGGTGACGAAAGGCGGCCGCATCGGATTGGCCTCCGGCATGGCCCTGCAGTGCGATATCATTCCGGCGACGGGCACCGATTATTTCACCACCAATATCGAGGATGGCGTGGCGCTCGCCGATGCAGCGCTGCGCCGGGATTTCGCCGCGCAATACCCCGAGGCCTGGGCCCGCATCGAGCGCCGCCGTGCCTTCATGCGGGACAAGCTCGGCATCGCGCTCAAGCCGGAGGTGCTCCCCTTCAGCAATATCCCCGCCTGGCTGCCGCCTTTCTGGCTGGCGCCGCACAAGGCCATGGCGATGACCTGACATGACTCCGCCGTGAGATCTGCGGGATGATCCGCACACGGCCGATTGATCGCAGGTGATTTGCCTTTGCGTGCGGCTCCACCATAGGATCACATAAATAACCGGAGGAAAGCCATGGCCAAGATTGCCGCCCGCAAGGGCATGCCGGACGTGCAGATCGGGAAGGACGAATTCGCCCGCCGCTTCCGCGACCGTTTCGTCGATCCCGCCTTCGCAGCCGATGAAGCGGCGGTCGCCGCCATCGTCGAGACCGCCTGGGACGGCTATCACGCCTATCGCAAGAATCCGCGCAAAAGCCGCGCCGGTTCCGAATTCGCCAATCCCGACGCCATGCTGCCGGTCGAATGGCTCGACAGCCGCCGCCGCATTGGCGAGGCCGAGGCGCGGCAGAAGAATCCCGCGTCGCCTAACCGCATTCTGCTGGTCAACGGCTCCATGCGCTCGGACCAGAGCTGTCCCGGCGAAATGTCGAAATCCTGGCGGCTGCTGACCCTGGCCAGGGAGATCGTCGAAGCCGAGCCGGGATTTGAAGTGGAGGTTCTCGATCTGAGCCGACTCACCTCGGAGTATGGCCGTCTCATTCACCCCTGCAAGGCCTGCCTCTCCACCGCCCAGCCGCTGTGCCACTGGCCCTGTTCCTGCTATCCGAATTTCGCCATGGGCCAGGTGAACGACTGGATGGCCGACATCTATCCCATGTGGGTAGCCGCCCATGGCGTGATGATCGTGACGCCGGTCAACTGGTATCAGGCGCCTTCCGGCCTCAAGGCGATGATCGACCGCCTGGTCTGCGCCGATGGCGGCAATCCCGACCCGACCACCACCAATGGCAAAAATCCCGAGCTTGCCAAGGAACTCGAACTCAAGGGCTGGCCCTATCCCCGTCATCTGGCGGGCCGGGTCTTCTCGGTCGCCGTGCATGGCGATGCCTCGGGGGTGGAAAACCTGCGCCGCATCCTCACCGACTGGCTCACCGACATCGGCATGATTCCGGCCGGCCACAAGTCGCTGCTCGGCGCCTATGTCGGTTATTTCGGCACCTATGCCGAGAGCCACCTCGACCTCGACAAGGATGCAGCCGTCCAGGAGGAAGTTCGCACCGCCGCCCGCGCCCTCGTCCGGGCGGTCAAGCTGTTGCGGGCCGGCGAGCTGCGCCAGCCCGACGCCCACCTGCACGAGACCAGGCCGAAGTGATTCTTACTCTCTCCATGGCCGCCCTTGAGGCGGCCTGGATGCCCGGCTCGCAGGCCGGGCATGGAGAGAAATCTCCGTCCTACGCCGCTTCCGCCTTGCGCGTCGCCACCACCTGGTCGGCGGCGCGGCCCACCAGTTCGGCCATGTGGTGGTGGGCGAAGGTGAAGGTGCCCACTCCGGCCGTCGCCGACCTGAGCTCGATGATCAGCGGACCGATCTCGGATTCGGGCATGTGCGCCTTGACCGTGTCCCAGCCGCGCCAGCCGTCGCGGCCGTCGAAGCCGAGCAGTTGCCCGCGATGGCCGGTGACGATCTGGTTGATGCGCGAGGTGGCATCGCTCGGCACATGGATCTCGACGGCGACGAACGGCTCGAGCAGCACCGGCGAGCATTGCGGGATTCCTTCCGTCATGGCGATGCGCGCCGCCAGCTTGAACGCCATTTCCGAGGAGTCGACGTCGTGATAGGAGCCCTCCGACAGGTTGACGGTGAAATCGACCACCGGGAAGCCGAGCGGACCGTGAGCCATCCACTCGCGCACCCCCGCCTCGACCGCCGGGATATATTGCTTCGGCACCACGCCGCCCGAAACCGTGTCGGTGAAGGCGAAGCCTTCGCCGCGGGCCAAGGGCTTGATTTCGACGACGATGTCGCCGTACTGGCCGTGGCCGCCCGACTGTTTCTTGTGGCGCCCGCGGATCTGCGTCGATTTGCGGATCGTCTCCTTGTAGGCGATGCGCCGCGGCCGCGACTGCGCGTGAACGCCGAACTTGCCTTCCAGCCGTTCCAGCGCCACGCGCAGATGCATTTCGCCCTGGCCCCACAGCACCATTTCATGGGTGTCGAGATTGTGTTCGAGCCCCAGCGACGGGTCTTCCTCGATCAGCTTGGCAATGGCCGCGGTGAGTTTCACCTCGTCCTTGCGGTCGGAAACCGAAATCGCCATGCCATAGACGCCCGGCGCGCGGACGATGCTGACGAGTTGCGGCGTGGCGCCCTTGATCGTCGAAATCGTCTCGCCGGTAGCAATGCCTTCGAGGCGGCCCACCGCCACCGTGTCGCCGGCCGCGGCCTTGGGCGTCTTGTTGGGCGTCGAGCCCATCAAGCTGAAGAGGCCGGCGGTGCGCGCATCCTGGCCTTTGCCGCCGTAGAAGACCGCGCTGTCGGCCACTTCGCCGGTGAGCATGCGGGCGAGCGACAGCTTGCCGCCATGGGCGGTGTGGAATGTCTTGAGCACCTGCGCCACGGCGCCGCCATTGGCCTTGAGGCCGAGACGCCTGGCGGTTGCCGCCACATCGGGTGCCTCATGGCGCAGCGCCTTGAGCAGGCGGCCGACGCCGTGGCCGTGCTCGGCCGAGCCGAACAGCACCGGCGTGATCAGCCCCTCGGCCAGTTCGCGCGACAGATCCGCGAACACCCGGTCGCGCGGCGGCTCCAGGTCGGAGAGCAGTTGCTCCATCAATTCGTCGTCGTGATCGGCGAGCGTCTCCAGCATGGCGAAGCGTTCGCTCTTCTCCAGTTCGGCGAGGTCGGCCGGCATGTCGACGACCTGGCTTTCCGCATGTTCGCGGTAGACGAAGGCGCGCTCCAGGGCGAGATCGACGAAGCCGGTGACGATGCCGTTCTTCAGGATCGGCAACTGGCGCAGGATAAGCGGCTTGGAACTCGCCGGCTGCAGCCAGGCGAGCACGGCGCGGGGGCTGGATGCGGTCTTGTCGATCTTGTTGATGAACAGGATGCGCGGAACCGACAATTCGTCCAGTTGTTTGAGAATGAGTTGCAGCGCCGGCGCTTTCTTGTCGTCGGCCTCGCAGACGACCACCGCCGCGTCGCAGCCGGCCAGCGCGGCGCGCGCCTCCTGGGCGAATTCGATCGAGCCCGGGCAATCGATGAAGGTGTAATTGTCGCCGAGAAAATTCGCGGTGGCGCTATTGAGCTCGACGCTCATGCCGTGGGCGCGGGCTTCCGGCGCCGCGTCGCCGACGGTCGATTTTTCGGAGATTTTCCCCTGCCGCGGAATGGCCCCGGTGCGAAACAGGATGGCCTCGAGCAGCGTCGTCTTGCCGCTCAGATAGGGGCCCACGAGTGCTATGCACCGCGAGCCCGCCGCTCGTCTGCCGCCGGTTGCGTCCATGGCCGATTCTCCCTTGATTGCGAAGGCGCATCGAAGGGCCGCCCTTCTCGTCATAGAACCACGCGCGGGCGGTTCCTCACGCCGCCATGCTTGCGCCGAATTCGAAAGTTGGCAAGAGATAAAGTGAAGCCTAGTTCTCCGGCAATCCCGCCTTGGCGAGATCGGCGAGATAGGGTTTGAGGATCGATTCCGCGTATCGCGGCTGCACTCCGGTCGGCCAGACCGCCTCGTCCTTGAGGGTCCAGCCGGGGTAGTCCTTGGCGACTTGCGCGACGAGAGTGCGGGCCTCGTCGAGTTTGCCGAGACGGGCATAGGTAGCGGCCAAATTGAGTTTCCATGGTCGTTTCAATGGTTGCTTCATTTTCTGGAACTGGGCCACGGCATCCACTGGCCGACCGGCGTTATAATAAGCAAAAGCCAGATCTCCCAGGTAAAACTTCCGCCCGGCGTCGCGGCGAACCGCTTCCTCCATCCATTCGATCGCCAGATCGGTCCGTCCCGCGAAGGTCAGGAATTGTGCAAGTCCGGCATGGGCGAAAACATCGTTGGGAACCAGCTTGGCCGCCGCCTCCGCTTCATCTGCCGAACGCTCAAAATCGCCCTCATGAAGACTGTAGACATAGGCCATCATCCAATGACTAATCAAAGACTCTAGCCGCGACTTGTCCTGGATGGCCTCGGCCTCCTTGGCAAGCTTCCAGGCCATTTCTGTGTCGCGCCAGGGGTCGCCGGTGAAATCGTTGAATATGTCGTGCGTTAAGGTGACCACGATTCCCGTTCGTAACAGCGCCGAGCCAGGAAATTTCGCCAATCCTTCCTGGAAGATTTGCCGGGCCTTAGCGTTGTCCTCCTTGGTGAATCGGTAGAACAGCTGGTGTCCGCGCAGATAATAGTCGTATTCCTCCAGGCTCGGCGCCGATTTGCTCCAGGCTTGCGCGTATTCCTGCTTCATGATTTCGCCCCGATTCCCGGCTAACGAGTCGTGGATTTTGTTGGCTACATTCTCTTGCAGGGCGACAACGTTGCTGCTTTCCTCGTCATAGCGATCCACCCACACGTGCTCGCCGGTCGCCGCATCGATGAGCTGAGCGGTGACACGCACTGTATCCCCCGCCCTCCGGACGCTGCCTTCGATCACGTAGTTGACTTTCAGATCCTGCCCCACCCGCTGCACGTTTACAGGCTTGTCGTAAACGAAACTCGAGGTCCGCGAGACGACCCGCAGGGCGGGATCGGACGAGAGTATGGTGATGATGTCCTCGGCGATGCCGGAACCGAGGTAATCCTGCGCCGGATCGCCGCTCATGTTGACGAAGGGCAAAACCGCGATTGAGGGCTCGCGCACGGCGGGCGCTTTCGGCGACGGCCACATATAGGCCGCCGCCAACACGATGACGCCGGTCAGCGCGGCGGCGAGCCCAAGCCAAGTCCGCCGGTTCGTGCCGGCCGGCTGCACACCGAGCTCGAACACATAGCCGCGCTTCGACACCGTCTTGATGGTGGTGTGGTCCTCATCGCCCAGCGCCTTCCTGAGCTCGGTCACGCATTTCACCAGACTGTCGTCGGTCACCGCGATGCCCGGCCACACGGCGGCCATCAGTTCATCCTTGGACACCAGCGCGCCGGGTTTGGCTAGGAACAGTTTCAGGACGGCCAAGGCCTGTGGCCGGAGCACGGCCGGCGGGCGCTTGCCGTTCCTGACCGTGCCAAGTGACAGATCGATGTCACGCCCATTGACGCGGATTGCGGCGGAAACAAGCGTCATTCGCTTTTCCCCGTTTTCATGAGGAAAAAATTTTCGGCGGGCCGACGCTACCATGAAAACGGTGTTTGCGGCAAACGGTCGGCGAATTTCGCAATTTGGTCGGTCGCGGTCGGGACGTATTCGTGACTCGGGATGCATTCACCTGACAGCATGGCGCTGCAGCTGCGGGCTTTGATGCATCTGTGCAACCTAACTTCAGGAGGACGCCATGAACTGTTTCCAATTGGTCATTGCCGCGTCATTGCTCGGATTGACGGCCGCGAGCGCGCAAGCGGAGGAATTTCCGAAAAGCGGCAGCACGAAAACAAGCGGTTATATGAGCGGCACTGTCATCGACGAACTCGAGGGGTGGGACGCCGAATGGCAGCCCAATGTCTATGTGGCTACTGCCATCGTCCGCAATGCAATGGACGGCGGTCCCTTCGACAAAAGCTTCGTGCGCTGTATCGGTCAGCAGGCGATGATTGCCGGAAAATTTTCATCCAGCGGAGCCTGCACCCAAATCGACGAGGATGGCGATAAAATCTTCATTACATCCGAACCAGATTCATTCAACTTCATTGGTGGAACAGGGAAATACCAAGGGATCACCGGTGGCGGCACCTACAACGGCTATCCCGTGTTTCAGGGCAAGAAAAATTGGGCCGTCTACGTGTCATACGAGAGTCACTGGGAGATCAAGCTACTCAGTCATGCCGAGGGATCGCCCCTCTATGGCAAATTCATTTTCCATTGAATCAGCGTACGCGCGATTTCCCTCTCCCCGTGGGGGCGAGGGAAAGTTTCCTGCCGCTGTTGCAATTAGGGACAATCGTGCACTGATGTCAACCGACGCCGGGGCGGTTCCTTGTCCGGACATGCTTGCGCCGAACGCTGCGCGCGCTTCCTGAGCGAATTCGACCGACCCCGGACAATCGAGGAAAGTGTTAGTGTCGCCGAGATAGGTGGTGGAGGCGGCATTGAACTCGACGCTCATGCCGGCTGCGCGCCTCAGGTGCCGCTCCGAAGCGCATCGAAGAACCGCCTATGCATGGTGGAAGCCACACGCGGGCGGTTCCAACGATGTGAGCTTGACTCAGCTTTTGTGGAGCGGCAAGCGAATTCGGGATCAGTCCTCGATGTAATCGAGCTTGAGCCCGGCGATCCCGGCGGCCACGTTGAGACCGGTCTGGCCCTGGAAGCTCACCGGCTCCAGGTTGATCGATTTGTTGAAGCCGCCGACCAGGACATTGACGCCCGGCCCGACCGCCACCGTGGCCTCCGCCGAAGCACCGCCATAAGTACCGTCAAGGGCACCCGCCCGCGTGCGGCCGGGGGCGAAGACGGCCCAGGCAACGACCGACCGGCCGGTGACGCCGATATCGACGCCGAGCTTGCTGATGCGGCCCTCATAGCGCTCGCGGTCGCCGCCGCCGGCCGGCTCGAACACGCATTCGATGGCCTTGGACGAGCCGATAATGAAACCGACGCCGCCTTCAATGCCGCAGGACAGCATGCCGACCTTGACGGCGCCGGCCTCGGCCGGGGCCGCGAAAGCGAGGGCAAGTAGCGAAATTGCAACGAACTTTTTCATGGGAATCTCCTTGTTGGCTATGGGTGGACCTTCATTCCGCCGGATTATGCCGGAAGTGGGGCCTGGTGGCCCCGCGTCGAAGGCATGAATCGAGATGCTATAACGCCCATCTGGCGCTTTCGGTTCCCTCAACCGGCTGGAAATTGCTCAGTTCCGGCTTGCCTCCCGGCCTCCGCCGCCCCATGTTGCCAGAAACGGAATCGGACTTGATGGACGTCTCCCCCGCCTACGCCCTCGCCATCGGCCAGATCATATGGATCGACCTGTTGCTGTCGGGCGACAATGCGGTGGTGATTGCGCTCGCCTGCCGGTCCCTGCCCGAGAAGCAGCGCCGCTGGGGCATTATTCTGGGCGCGGGCGCCGCGATCGGGCTTCGTATCGCCTTCGCGCTGGTTATTTCTCAAGTTCTGCTGGTGCCGTTTCTCAAGGCCCTGGGTGGCGTCCTGCTCCTGTGGATCGCCGTCAAGCTGCTGCGCGGCGAAAACGAAGCGGAACACTCGATCGCCGCCTCGGACAAGCTCTGGCAGGCCGTACGCACCATCGCCGTGGCCGATGCGGTGATGAGTCTCGACAATGTGGTGGCGATTTCGGCCGCCTCGCGCGGCGACTATTGGCTGTTCATCTTCGGGCTGGCGTTCTCAATCCCGCTGATCGTGGTGGGCGCCACGCTGATTACCCAATTGATCAAGCGCTGGCCGG
Source organism: Hyphomicrobiales bacterium (assembly GCA_052386315.1). Classification (GTDB taxonomy): domain Bacteria; phylum Pseudomonadota; class Alphaproteobacteria; order Rhizobiales; family Aestuariivirgaceae; genus Aestuariivirga. The sequence goes on along the minus strand of JBQTKG010000031.1, from coordinate 12,496 downwards.
TGATCGTCTGGGCCGGCGCGGCGCTTCTCGGCTGGATCGCCGGCGAGATGATCGCCGGAGATCCGGCGCTCGTTGCCTATGGCGTGCCGAACCGCGAGGCTTCGGCGGTGATCGGCGCCGTGCTCGTCGTCGCCCTCGGCTGGTGGCTCAAGCGTCATGCGGGGCGCCAATTACAGACTGGTTCCTAGCGCATGTTCCGCCAAAGTGTAGACACTTTGGCGGCAAGAACATGCGCCGAATTATTGACTAGGCGCGTTTTCTTGTCCGAAAAGCGATCCCACTTTTCGGGAAAACGCGCTAGCTGCGCCCCATATAGTCGCGCTTGCCGAGTTCCACGCCGTTGTGGCGCAGGATGTTGTAAGCCGCCGCCAGGTGGAAATAGAAATTCGGCATGGCAAAGCCCGATAGATAGGTAGCCCCGGTAAATGACATGTCCTGCCCGCCCACCTTTATGGTGATGGTGCGCTCCGCCGCACCGGTGAATTGTTCTTTCTTCAACGTGGCGAGAAAATCCCGCGTCCTGGCGATGCGCGCCTGCAATTCGGCGAAACCCTTCTCCTCGTCGGCGAAACTCGGCACCGCGATGCCGGCAAGACGCGCGCTCGCGCCCTTGGCGAAATCGGTGACAAGCTGCACTTGGCGAGTGAAAGGGAACATGTCGGGGAAGAGCCGCGCTTTGAGCAAGGCCTCGGGATCGATCTTCTTCGCCTCGCAATGCGTCTCCGCCTTTCTCAGAATGGCCGAGAGGGCTTTGAGAAACTGATCGAGCACCGGCACCGAACTATCGAACATGATTCACCTTTTTTCAACCGTCGATGTCCGTCATCGACGTGCTATGGAGCGATCTCGCTCTGGATTTCATAGAACTCCCCTATCACAAAGTTCAGGTCGATCCGTTGCTCGTATGAGCCCCCATGAACTATCAAGTTCCTGAGCCCATACCACTTCATGACCTTGCTCCATGCGCTGCCTCGACCAGCCTGCCTGTCCAATACAAGCGACACGCGGTCTTCAAAACTCAGCCCCGATAGTTTCCGATCTTCGGGATTGTATAAATCCCATCCGCGCCGCCTCGTCCAGTCCGGGTTGTCTCTCCGCCTTCGAATCGCATTGCGGCAACGATCGTCCAGTTCGGTCTCAAGCTGACCCCAACACAGAACGAAGTAAGCTTGATCGTTGATTTTCTGTCGCTGCTCGATCTTCTTCTCCCGGCCGGAATCATGCGCAACCGATTGCCGATCCAAATCGAGATGCCGATCAATCGCGTTGTAATGACCCAGAAGTTCCGGAACGAGATTCATTGAGCAAGTGCGGCAACAAGCATTGCTTTGTCGAACTTTTCGACTTTCTTCCGCTCATTGAAATCCACGATCTGCCAGTCTGGAGATGCAAAGTTCTCAGCCCGATCGACAATAATGAAGTGCTTGGAGCCGGCATAGAGATCGACGCGGCCGTTTGTTCCGACTATCCAAAGTCCCCGCGGTTCCAGCATAGCACCGCTACCATTGGCCGAATTGAGATCGAGGACCGGAACTTCACGTGGGCTGACGCCAAATTTTCGCATCATCTCTTCGTCCATTAGGACGACCCTTCGCCGGTCTGCCCGCCATCCCGAGGGCAGCCAACTTTCGACAAGATCATAGAGCGCATTCAAGCGGCGAACCCAGTCCTCCACCCGCTTGGCGACATGATCCTTAGTTATTTTCTCGCTTGTGACTTCATCCAAGACATCAGCCATCGCGGCCTCCGCATCCACGGTTTGATCGCAAGCCTAGCACTCATCTGAGATTGCCGCAAAAACGCTGGATGCGGCGGCAGGCGTCTTCGAGCACCGAAGTCGCCGTGGCATAGGAGATGCGGAAGAAGGGCGACATGCCGAAGGCCGCGCCATGCACCGCCGCCACGTCTTCCGCCGCCAACAGTTCGGTGACGAAATCCTCGTCGCTCATTATGGCGTTGCCCGACGGCGCCATCCTGCCGATTGTGCCCGCGCAGGAAGGATAGACATAAAAGGCGCCTTCCGGCGTGGGGCACGAAATGCCTTTTGCCTGATTGAGCATCGACACCACGAGGTCGCGCCGCTCCTTGAACACCTTGTTGTTGGCGGCGATGAAATCCTGCGGCCCGTTCAGCGCCTCGACCGCCGCCCATTGGGCGATCGAGGACGGGTTCGATGTGGATTGCGATTGCAGTTTCGACATGGCCTTGATCAGGGTCTCAGGGCCCGCCCCGTAGCCGATGCGCCAGCCGGTCATGCAATAGGCCTTGGACACGCCGTTCATGGTCAGCGTGCGCTCATAAAGCCGCGGCTCGATCTGGGCGGGCGTCTGGAACTTGAAATCGTCGTAGACCAGATGCTCATAAATGTCGTCGGTCAGCACCCAGACATGGGGATGTTTTACCAGCACATCGATCACCGCCTTGAGCTCGTCGCGGGAATAGGCAGCCCCGCTGGGATTCGACGGCGAGTTGAGAATGAGCCATTTGGTCCTGGGCGTGATCGCCTTGTCGAGCGCGGAAGCCTGCAACTTGAAGCCATGCTCGAGCCGCGTCTCCAGGCAGACCGGCTTGCCGCCCGCCAGCATGACGATGTCGGGATAGCTCACCCAATAGGGCGCCGGGATGATGACCTCGTCGCCGGGATTGACGGTCGCCATCAGCGCATTGAACAGCACCTGCTTGCCGCCGCTGCCGACCGAGACTTGCGACGGCTTGTAATCGAGCCCGTTCTCGCGCTTGAACTTGGCGGAGATCGCCTTTTTCAGTTCCGGAATACCATCGACGGGCGTGTATTTGGTCTTGCCGGCGCGGATTGCGGCAATCCCCGCCTCCTTGATGTTGTCCGGCGTATCGAAATCGGGCTCGCCTTGCGCCAGTCCGATGATGTCGCGGCCCTCGGCCTTCAGCGCCATCGCCTTGTTGGAAATGGCGATGGTGGCGGAGGGCTGGATGCGGTTTAGCGCGTCGGAAATGAAACCCATCGGATTTGGACCTCTAGCCGGAAACCGGGCGCACTCCTAGTGCTTCGCCCCCGCCCCGGCAAGCCTCAATCCGTTGCATCATGCCGGCCTTGCGGATATGCCATGATCGGCCATGGACCAGCGCCCTTTTCTCATTGCCGGCGGCGGCATCGCCGGGCTGGCGGCCGGCCTCGGCCTGGCCAAGACCGCTCGCGCCGCGGTGATCTTCGAACAGGCCCCCGCCTTCGACACGGTGGGCGCCGGGTTGCAGATGTCGCCCAATGCCGTCCGCGCCCTGCAATGGCTCGGCGCCTGGCAGGCGGTCGAGCCGCACTGCGTGGTCCCCACCGAAATTCATGTCCGTGACGGACTGACCGGCGGCCTGCTGCAGCGCGTGCGGCTCGGCAAGCCCTTCGAGGCGCGCCACGGCGCACCCTACCGGGTCGCCCATCGGGCCGATTTGCTGGGCGGCCTGCTGGCGGCGGCGCGGGCGGAACCCGCCATCGAATTGCTCAACGCCATGCAGGTCATCCGGGCCATGAATCTAACCGACGGCGCAGCCATCGAACTTGCAAACGGCAGCCGGCGCGCGGGCGCCGCCGTCATTGCCGCCGACGGCATCCGCTCGCGGCTGCGCAAGGAGATCGCCGGCCTTGGCTCTCCCCTGCTTCGCGGCCACGCCATCTTCCGGACGCTCGTTCCATTCGAGACCGTGCCGCCATCGGTCGTTGCCGATGCGGTGACGCTGTGGCTCTATCCCGGCGGCCATGTGGTGCATTATGCGGTGAGCAACTGGACACAGTTCAACATCGTGGCGGCGGTCGACAGTACCTGGACCGCAACCGGTTGGAGCGAACCCGGCAAGCCCGACGAGATCAAACTGGTTTTCGCCGATGCCGCCGCCCCGCTGGCCGATCTGCTCGCCGTTCCGAAGTCCTGGCTGAAATGGGCGGGTGCCGATCTGGCACCGGCGGCGAAATGGTCGAAAGGCCGCATTGCGCTCGCCGGCGATGCCGCCCACGCGAGCCTGCCCTATCTGGCCCAGGGTGCGGCCATGGCGCTGGAAGATGCCTGTGTGCTGGCGCAAAGCGTCGCAGAGACAACGGATATCGCCGCGGCATTTCCCCGCTATGCTGCTTCACGCCGGGAACGCACCGCCCGCATCCAAGATGAGTCGCTCAAGCTTGGCCGCTTCTATCACGCCAGGGGCCCGGCGCGGCTGCTGCGCAATCTGGCGCTCAGGACCGTGACGGCCGAACGCTTCCTGCGCCGCAACGATTGGATCTATGCTTGGCGCCCGGTCTGAGGCGATGTTTACTATTCGTTCATCCGGGACCCGCGCCATGGAATAGCCGCCTTCATGGGGGCGTAATCGGGTGGAGAATGGAGAATCCCATGCGCAACATAATGACTCTTGGTTTCGCCGCCATGCTGGTGGTGTCAATGTCCGGTTTCGCACTGGCCGCAGGCGGTGGTGGTGGCGGCACCAAAGTTTCGCCCTCCGCCAAGGACTGCAAGAAAGGCGAAGTCTGGAACAAAAAGAAAAAGAAATGCCTCAAGGCCGAATCGGGCGTGCTGCCCGATGCCGACCTTTACGAACAGGGCCGCGCGCTTGCCAAGGAAGGCAACTACGATTGGGCCCTGGATGTGCTCGCCGCCATAAAGAACCAGAACGACCCGCATGTTCTGAATTATATCGGCTACAGCAACCGCAAGGCGGGCCGCCTCGAGATCGGCATCACTTTCTATCGCAAGGCTCTGGCGATCGACCCCGACTTCGTGCTGGCCCGCGAATATCTCGGCGAGGGCTATGTGGCGACGGGCCGCATCGATCTGGCCAAGGCGGAACTGGCCGAAATCGCCAGGCGCTGCGGCACCACCTGCGAAGAATACAAGGACCTGTCGGAAGCGATCGCCACCGCCAGCAACTAGGCCCGAGCGTTATTTCGGGGGCAGCAGCCAGTCGACGGTTGCCTGCCCCCAATCGCCGAGCGCCAATCGTGACGCAAGTGCGGGAACGAGCAGCCGCAGCTCCTCGTTGAGTTGCCACGGCGGATTGACCATCACCAGGCCGGAGCCGGCGAGGCCGCCGTCCTTGAAAACTTCGCGGATGCGCATTTCAACCTTGAGCGTGCCCGGCAGGGCGAGTTCCGTGGCCGCCGCGACAATTCGCCCGGCCGGGCCGTCGCCCTTCACCGGATACCACAGCATGAAGATGCCGGTGGCAAAACGCCGAATGCCTTCAGCCAGCATGCGCGGCGCCCGCTCCGCCTCGTCCCTTTCTTCATAGGATGGATCGATGAGGATGAGGCCGCGCCGCTCCGGCGGCGGCAGATTCGATTTCACGCAGGCCTCGGCGTCGAGCATCGCCACCGCCACGCGGGGATCGCGCAGGAAATGCCGCTCGAGGGCGATGTTGTCGTCCGGGTGCAGTTCATTGGCGATGAGCCGGTCCTGGGCCCGCATCAGCCGTGCGGCGACTTCCGGCGAGCCCGGATAGCGCAGGAGTTCGCCCGCCGGATTGAGCGCCGCGACCGCCTCGCGGTAGGGCTTGAGCAGCGCCTCGATATCCGGCGCGAAGGCTTGCGCCATCTTGCCGATGCCGCCCTGCCACTCCAGTGTCTTGCCCGCTTCGATGCCGTCGAGTGCATAGGCGCCGGCGCCCGCATGGGCGTCGATGACGCGAAACGGCTTTTGCTTCTTCTTCAGATGCTCGACCGTCCGCGCCAGCACCGCATGCTTCAGCACATCGGCGTGGTTTCCGGCATGGTAGGCATGACGGTAGTTCATGACGGTACTGATGCCGCCGCCATCGCCGCCGGGTCAATAGGCCGGCCTTGCGCCGCGGAGCCGGAGCGGCAATAAGGCCGCGATGGATTCCGCCGCCACGGCCGCCCGCCCCTCCTTCATCATCCTCGTCGCCATCAGCGCCATCGGCCCCCTGGCGCTCAACATCTTCATGCCCTCCATGCCCGGCCTGCAGGGCGAGTTCGGCATTTCCTACGGCGTGGCGCAATTGACGCTGACGCTGTTTCTCGTCGGCATGGCCGTCTGCCAGTTGTTCTACGGCCCCCTATCGGACCGCCATGGCCGCAGACCCCTGCTGCTCGGCGGCATGAGCCTGTTCGCGATCGCCAGCCTGCTTGCCGCCATCGCTCCGACCATCGAACTCCTGATCGCCGCGCGTCTCATCCAGGCGCTCGGCGGGGCGGCGGGCATCGTGCTGGCCCGCGCCATGGTGCGCGATGTCTACGACCGCGACAAATCGGCGAGCGTCATTTCCTACATCACCATGGCCTTCGTGCTGGCGCCGATGGTGGCGCCGGTGCTGGGCGGCTTCCTCGACACGTTCGCCGGCTGGCGCGCGAGCTTCTGGCTGCTGTCGATCCTCGGCGCTCTCGTGCTTGCCGCCGCCTGGATGAGCCTGCCGGAAACCCATGTGAACCGGGCCGCACCCGGCTCAGGCGTCGGGCTGCTTGAAGGCTTCGTCCGCCTCATCGCGATTCCGCGCTTTCGCGGCTATTCGCTGACGCTGGCTTTCGCCTCCAGCGTGTTCTTCGCCTTTCTCGGCGGCGCTCCTCATATCATGGTCGATGTGCTCAAGCGCACGCCGCTCGAATATGGCGCGTGGTTTATCACCGTGTCCATCGGCTACATGGCGGGAAACTTTCTTTCCGGCCGCTATACGGAGCGCTCGGCATCGACCGCATGATACTGGCGGGCAATTGCTTCACGCTGGCGGGCGGCCTGCTCTGCCTCGCCGCCGCCATTTCCGGCCTGCTGTCGCCCGCCACCCTGTTCCTGCCGATGACCGTCGCCGCCTTCGGCAACGGCCTCACCATTCCCAACGGCACCGCCGGCGCCATCAGCGTCGATCCCCGCATCACCGGCGCCGCCGCCGGCTGGTCCGGCTTCACCCAGATGGCCTGTGGTGCCGCCGCCTCGCAGCTGGTGGGATCGCTGCAGGACGGCTGGCCCTTCGCCGTCTTCTGGTTCATGGCGGCGGCGAGTGTCTTGAGCCTCGCCATCCATGCAAGCGCCATGCGCCGGCCGCAGGATTCGTGATAGCCTGAAGCTTTCCCCGCGCCAGGAGGAAGGCCATGGACAGCGAGCAACTCAAATCCCTGCAGGCGCCGCTCAAGGCGCGCTACCGTGAAGCGCCGCAGGATGCCGTGATCACCCTCAGGGCCGAAGGGGCGATCGGCGAGGGTGTCACCTGCTCCGTCGCAACTGCGAAGGCGCTGGTCGAGGCGGGGCTGCATCCGGCAACCGGCGGAACCGGACTGCATGTGTGCTCGGGCGACATGCTGCTGCAGGCGCTGGTCGCCTGCGCCGGTGTCACCCTCAATGCGGTGGCGACCGCGCTTGGCATTGCGCTTGAGGGCGCCAAGGTCCGCGCCGAGGGCGATCTCGATTTCCGCGGCACTTTGGGTGTCGATCGCGAGGCGCCGGTCGGCTTCCGCGCCATCCGCCTCACCTTCGATCTCGAAGGCAATATCGGCGAAGACCAGCGCGCCACCCTGCTCAAGCTCACCGAACGCTATTGCGTCGTCTACCAGACCCTGCGCGCAGGCCCGCCGATTGCGGTCCGCATGACCTCGCGCTGACTGCCGACACAATGCTGTCAGCGGTTTTGGGGGCCGCCCTTTCGCCTCACCGCCCCCGCGCCTATATAGCCTGCCATGGGCCATTCACGTCAGGAAGGCGGATTCGCGGAAGCGCCGCCGGCACCCATTGAAGGCTATCCCGAGATTCCGGTAGCACCGCGCGCCGGGCTCGAGGGACTGCGCCCGGAGCTGGCGCAGCTTCCCATCTTCGCGCCGCACCGGCCGGCGAAGCCGGAGAAATCCGAGGGCGGCCGGCGCCTGAACATCGTCTCGGAATTCGAGCCCAAGGGCGACCAGCCCCAGGCTATCGTCGAACTCGTGGCCGGCGCCAACGCCAATGAGCGCGACCAGGTGCTGTTGGGCGTCACCGGCTCCGGCAAGACCTTCACCATGGCTCAGGTGATCGCGGCGACCCAGCGCCCGGCCCTGATTCTCGCTCCCAACAAGACGCTGGCCGCCCAGCTCTACGGCGAATTCGCCTCGTTCTTCCCGGAGAACGCGGTCGAATATTTCGTCTCCTATTACGACTACTACACGCCCGAGGCCTATGTGCCGCGCACCGACACCTATATCGAGAAGGAAAGCTCGATCAACGAGCAGATCGACCGCATGCGCCATTCGGCCACTCGTTCCCTCCTCGAGCGCGACGACGTGGTGGTGGTGGCGAGCGTGTCCTGCATCTACGGCATCGGCGATGTCGAGACTTATTCGGCGATGACCTTCGAGATCAAGAAGGGGCAGCGCCTGCCCCAGCGCCGGCTCCTCGCCGATCTCGTCGCACTGCATTACAAGCGCAACGACGGCAATTTCGTGCGCGGCACCTTCCGGGTGCGCGGCGATACCATCGAGCTATTCCCGTCGCATTTCGAGGACCGCGCCTGGCGCATCTCGCTGTTCGGCGACGAGGTCGAGGCGATCGCCGAATTCGATCCGCTCACCGGCCACAAGACCGCCGAGCTCGACCAGGTGAAGGTCTATTCCAATTCGCATTATGTGACGCCCAAGCCGACGCTGGAACAGGCGGTGCGTCGCATCAAGGAGGAATTGCGCATCAGGCTTGCCGAGTTCAACGCGGCGGGCCGCCTGCTCGAGGCCCAGCGCCTCGAACAGCGCACCCTGTTCGACATCGAAATGATGATGGCGACGGGAAGCTGCGCCGGCATCGAGAATTATTCGCGCTATCTGACCGGTAGGAAGCCCGGCGAGCCGCCGCCCACCCTGTTCGAATATCTCCCCGACAATGCCCTGGTCTTCATCGACGAGAGCCATGTCACCATCCCGCAGATCGGCGGCATGTTCCGCGGCGACTTCAGCCGCAAGGCGACGCTGGCCGAATTCGGCTTCCGGCTGCCCTCATGCATCGACAACCGGCCGCTGCGCTTCGAGGAATGGGACGCCATGCGTCCGCAGACCGTCTGCGTCTCGGCCACCCCCGGCCCGTGGGAGATGAAGCAGACCGGCGGCGTCTTCGCCGAACAGGTGATCCGCCCGACCGGCCTCATCGATCCCCCCGTCATCGTCCGCCCGGTGAAGAACCAGGTCGACGATCTGATCGCCGAATGCCGCGAGGTGGCGCTCGCCGGCTATCGCACCCTGGTGACCGTGCTGACCAAGCGCATGGCCGAGGACCTGACCGAATACATGCACGAGCAGGGCATCCGCGTGCGCTACATGCATTCCGACATCGAGACGCTGGAGCGCATCGAGATCATCCGCGATCTGCGGCTCGGCGCCTTCGACGTGCTGGTCGGCATCAATCTGCTGCGCGAGGGTCTCGACATTCCCGAATGCGCCTTCGTCGCCATTCTCGACGCCGACAAGGAGGGCTTCCTGCGCTCCGAGACCTCGCTGATCCAGACCATCGGCCGCGCCGCCCGTAATATCGACGGCAAGGTCATTCTGTATGCGGATCAAATGACCGGCTCGATACAGCGCGCCATCGCCGAGACCGGCCGCCGCCGCGGCAAGCAGCGCGCCTGGAACGAGGCCAACGGCATCACGCCGCAGTCGATCAAGCGCGACATCTCCGACATCCTGCACTCGGTCTACGAGCAGGACCATGTCCGCGTCGATGCCGGCCTGGCCGAGGACGGCGCGCCCCTGGTCGGCCACAATCTCCACAAGGTCCTGGCCGACATGGAAAAGCGCATGCGCGAGGCCGCCGCCAATCTCGAATTCGAGGAAGCAGCAAGGCTGCGCGACGAGATCAAGCGCCTGAAGAGCGTCGAACTTGCGGTGATGGACGATCCGCTAGCGCGCCAGAGCGCCATCGAGGACGCCTCCGCCTCATGGCCCAAGCCGCAGCACCGTCCGTCCGGTTCCAAGGGCGGCAAACCGGGGACGAGAAAATTTCGAGGAGAGATATAGTCGATGGAACTGGTAGCTCAGTTCACAAACGTGATTGTTGGCATAGTATCAGGAATAATTGGCGTGAGCGTCTCAACCTACTTCGCACTTGCTCAGCACAGAAAGGAAAAGTGGTGGGATACGCGGGCTGCAGCCTACTCAGAGCTAATTTCCGCGCTTTATAGCGCGCGGCGATTTACCACTGAGCACTTCGACTCGGCAGCAGGCGGCAAAATCGTATCTGACGAACGTGACAAAGAGTTACGGGTTCTCGCGAGATCGTCAGCAGACGCAATTCTAAAAGCCCGCGACACGGGTATATTTTATTTGAGCAATGAGGCAGTTGCGAGGTTGACCAGATATGAACACGAAGCAGTCAAGGCGAGGCAGACGACCGATTGGCTAGAATATCTGGAGAAAGATGGTGCAGCAATTTCATCGTGCCTTGGTGACATTATTAGAATTGCACGTAAGGACCTCCAAGTGTAGTTTGCATTTTGTAGGATCGACAATCGTCGCTCCTGCGTCGCGGCGGGAAATGCTTGTTGGGGATTAACTTCACAACGAATTTGCTAGTGGTGGTATTGAATTGTTTGACGGAAAGCGCAAAAGGGTCACTGCCCACACAATCGCTGCTCTTCGACCACTTGTTGGAATATTTCAGAATAGATACGGCATTCCTAGCAGCTTCTGGAGAAACGAGTTCGTACTCGGATTTTTTGCATTTATGCTCGCATTCCATAGGGACTTCACGTCTAACGAGAAACTAGGCGACTATGACAGGGGTGTCGCCATGGTCGATATATTGACGGCCCTATCGAATATGAATGGACACGCCATCGCTCAGAAAATTACCGAACTCGCAACTGCCCAATCGAAGTCGGAGGAATTTGAAAGTGGGGGCGACAACGCTGCTATACTCGCGTACTATACCCTCGGCAAACTAAAGAACGCGAACGACAATCCCTATGTGAAGGAAGCCAAACATATGGCTGCCGCATCGGGGTCGCCGGATGACCCGCTGGCAATTGCAGGGTTTTTGGGACTTCTTGTATTTGCAGATCCAATAGCAAGGCGTCTCGGGCTTTCAAGCAACCAAGGTGATTGAGATCGGCCTATTTTTGCGCGTTGAATCAATGACACTCACGCCGTCCGCGGCTTGATCGCGTCCAGTTTCTTGCCCAGCGCGCGGCGCCATGCGCTCCCCACTTCTGTCATTGCCGGGCCTGTCCCGGCAACCCATTTGTCAGCGAGCGCAGATCGAAGTTACATTGGAACCACGTCCACCATCCATCACCCCGGCCCCGGATCGATGTCCGGGGTAAACTCCAGGCGGGGCCCATTCAGGCGACAAGTCAAATGAAGTGCGCGCGGACAGGGTTCAGGGGGTCCCGGCTTTCGCCGGGATGACGATGTTGGGAGTTGGTGCAAAACGAATTGCTTCGGCCCCCGTTGCATCATGGGTCGCCGGAATAAATCCGGCGATGACAATTTGGGGTTTGTGCCGCCCTCACTCCTCCCATTGCGGATATTGCTCCGGCGCTTCACCCTCGGACTTCGCCACGCGCGGATAGCGGGTCTTCGGCAGTTTCGACCCCGCGCCGGTGCGCTCGGTCTTGAAAAGCCACTCGTCGCCATAGTCGAAGAGGAACAGGAACTTCGCCTTGTCCTTGCCATAGGCTTCGGCGACCTGCGTCTTCTTCACGCTCCGCGCGCCCTCGGTCGGTTCGCCCATGTCGGTGAACAGCTCGTATTTCACCGGCGCGTCGAAATAGTTGCCGGTGAGCTTGCTGTAGAAACCGAAGGCATGGTCGAAGTCGAAGTCGAAGGCGCGGACGATGGCCTCGGCCAGCTTGTAGAGGCTGGCGGAGCCGGCAATCTCGATGTCCCTGAAAACGCCCGGTTCGAAAGTCACGCAGATCGTCAGAATGTCTTGTGCGGTCATCGTTCCTCCTCACGCCGCCCTTGGCTTGATCGCGTCGAGCTTCTTGCTCAGCGCGCGCCGCTGCATGCGGAGGTCGTAGTCGGCCTGAAGCCCCAGGAAAATACCTTCCGACATCCCATAGTAGCGGGCAAGGCGAAGATCGGTGTCGGCCGTGATGGCGCGCTTGCCGAGCACGATTTCATTAATGCGGCGCGGCGGGACGCCGATGGCGCGCGCCAGCGCGTTCTGCGACATGCCGGAGGGCCTGAGGAATTCCTCCAGCAGGATTTCTCCAGGATGCGGATTAGGAAGCAGATGCGATACGGCTTTCCGCTTTGCCATGATTCATTCCACTTTGTCCTTACCGGGCTCCTCCCGGCAACCCATTCATCCGCCGTTTCCGGCGCCCGTCAAGCCGTACTATGGATCGCCGGACTGAATCCAGCGATGACAAGTGAAATGACGTCCCAGCCCCCCACGCGCCGCCTCAATTTCGATGCCATCCGCAGCCACGGTCGCCGACGCTGCACCGTCCATCGCGCCGTGATAGGATGCGCGGGTGCGTTCCCGTTCCGCCACAATCCGGAGGCTTCCCGCCATGCCCATGCGACTTCTCCGATGGCTCCCCGTCTTGACCGCCACGCTGGCGCTCGCCGCCT
>JBQTKG010000030.1:0-26267 GCA_052386315.1 Hyphomicrobiales bacterium | reverse complement strand
ACCAAGGGCGATGTCATCGAGCATCTGGCGAGGCCCGCCGTCGAGCCAAGACCCGCCGCGGAAGCAAGACCCATGGTGGTTCCGCCGCCCGCCGCGACCGTGGCGCAGGGCGGGCAAGAGGAGCGGGTGCGCATGTCCAGGCTGCGCCAGACCATCGCCCGGCGCCTCAAGGACGCGCAGAACACCGCCGCCATGCTCACCACCTTCAACGAGGTGGACATGAGCGCGGTGATGGCCTTGCGCAACCACTACAAGGAAGTCTTCGAGAAGAAGCACGGGGTCAAGCTCGGCTTCATGAGCTTCTTCGTGAAATCCGCGATCCAGGCGCTCAAGGAGATACCGGCGGTCAACGCCGAGATCGACGGCGAGGACATCGTCTACAAGAACTATTACAACATCGGCATCGCGGTCGGCACCGCCAAGGGCCTGGTCGTGCCGGTGCTGCGCGACGCCGATCGGATGTCCTTTGCCGCGATCGAGAAAGCCATCGCCGATCTGGGCGGAAGGGCGCGCGACGGGCTTTTGCAGATCGCCGACATGCAGGGCGGCACCTTCACCATCACCAATGGCGGCATCTACGGCTCCTTGATGTCGACGCCCATTCTCAACGCCCCGCAATCGGGCATTCTCGGCATGCACAAGATCCAGGAGCGGCCGGTGGCGGTGGCCGGCCAGGTGGCGATCCGCCCGATGATGTATCTGGCGCTTTCCTACGATCACCGCATCGTCGACGGCAAGGAGGCCGTGACCTTCCTGGTGCGCGTCAAGGAGCAGCTTGAAGACCCGCAGCGGGCGGTTCTGGAACTGTGACCGGCACGGGACAAGAGCCGGCCCCGAACTGAAAACAAGATCGCCACGCCCAGCCGGGCGTGGCGCCTTTTGTTGCCGCGGTCTTGCTATGCCCGGCTACTGGCTGGCTGAACCCATGACGCTCATATTGGCCGGCGCCGCGACCGGCGCCATCGCCGCCGGGTCCATGACGGCGTCGCCTTCGCCGGCGGCAGCGGGGGCGTTGCTGCCGATCGACCTGATCGTCAGGAAATCATACGCCAAACTATGCCCGGTCGCCGGATTTGGAAAGAACCCGTCCAGCGTGACGCCGCCCGCCGCATAGGTGGCATCGATTACCGTGCAGACCAGGATGTTGTTAAGATAGTAGGAATGCGACGAGCCGTTGCTGACGACTCTGATCGTGTTGAATCCGCTTACAGCGATCGGAACATGCTTTTGGCAGCGGAGAGACGATGACGCCGCACCCCCAGTTTCATGATTAAACGAGTTTATGATCCAGAACACCGCCTGGCCCGGCTTATCGGCGGTGGCGCCGGTACAGCTACCGGACGAGGCATTGGTCCGGCATTTGTTGTAGGCGACCCAGTAACCCGACACCGTCTCGTTGGTAAAGTTCGTCGTCGTCTTGAACATGATGCCGCTGTTCCAATGGAATCCAAGCGGGTTGGTCTGGGCATCGACACGGCGCAGCCGGGTAGTGATTGTGAGAGCCGTGTTGCAGTTGGCAACATGGCTGCCGACCCCAACCGGTATAGGCGCCGCGACGTACAACCCGCCCGCCAACTGCCATTGGCCGCGCAGCGGCGACCAATCGTCGAGCTCGGCCGCGGCGCTGAATGGCCAGCTCCTGAGCACGTTCAAGGGCTTCTTGAGATGGTTATAGGCGCCGAGCAAATCGATGCGCGGCTTCTGTGGGTCCAGCTCGACCGGATCGCCGCCGGTGACGAACCGCCGGTCGACGATCTTACCGCTGCAGGTCAATGCTCCGAGTATCTCGTCTACTGTCGCGGCAGTCTTGACATTTCGAAGCACGCCGAAGGCTCCGGCGACATGGGGCGCGGCCATCGAGGTGCCAGTCTTGGCGCCGTAGGTGCCCCCCGGCAACGCCGAGTTGATATTGGTCCCCGGCGCCATGAGCTTTACCAGCGGCGAGTGGTTCGAACTTCTCCACACCAGATCTGCCTTCGTCGTATTGCCCACCGCGACCGCAGTGGAGATGCATGCCGGCGAACTGATGAAACCCGTGAAGCCGTCATTTCCGGAGGCGATGATGGTCGCGATGCCCACATTGCGCAGATTGGTTATGGCGGTCGTCAGTGCTGGATTCAGCGCATCGCAAGTAGCCGCGTGCTGGCCGCCGCCGAGGCTCATATTGACCGCGGCGATCTTGTGGATAGTCCGCAGAGCATGAACCCGTTGCAGCGCCTTGATCTGATCGGTGGTGTAGCTCCGAACACTATCCGGATTGGTGGTCGTCAGACGGGAAAACACCTGCATGGCAATAAGCCTGGAATCACGCGCTATGCCGTCGCGCACCGACGAGTTTCCCACCGCGATGCCGGCCACATGGGTGCCGTGGTCGCATCCTTTCCACACCGTCGAGCAATTGACGCCCGAGCCTGGCGCCGTCGATTCGGCCACACCGCCCGGACAAACGGAGAGGAAGTTGTTCGGCGCATCGGTGGTCGAGTAACATGCTTCCGACACCACCTTGCCGGCAAACATCGGGTGCGTTTTGGCGACGCCGGTATCGAGCACGGCAACCACCTGACCGGTGCCGTTGAAGCCCTTGGCCCACACGTCGTTTGCGTTAATCAGGGGGGCGCTTTGGTTGAGCTGCGGCGGTACCGGCACGTCTTCCTGGACGCTTGCCACCGCGTGGTCGGCAAGCAGCCGGCGGAGCTGTGCTTCGTTCACGAATATCGACATAAAGGGGATGAAGGTGAAGCGATCCTGGCTCTGGGCGCCGGCTGAGCCGAGCACGCGAGCCGCCACCCCGCTCTGCAAAGCCTGCAGGTCGCGAAGCTGGGCGGCCGCCTGCGCGGACGTCAGCGTGTGTTCCATCCGCATCTTCATGCGCAATCCGACGATCACCCGAATCTGCCCCTGGGCCCGGGCGCGCTGCACAAGCTGGTCGGCCAATCCGCCGGGCTCTCCGGCGGCGGCGTCCTGGGTGTAGACCGTGATTGGATTGCGGGTAGCTTCTCCCTCCGGGCCGCCAGCCGCCTGGGCTGAACCCACCCCGCCGAAGCAGGCACACATGATTGTGGCGATCAAACAGGCGCGTATGCTTGCGCGCGCGCCGGCAATGTTGGACATCTCCGACCTCCTGCAACTGATAAGAAACGATTGCGGTTGATACAAAAGCGGGCGAATACTACAGCATTATGTCTAACGGCGCCAGCGCCGTAAATAATGGCCAGGTGGCGATCCGCCCGATGATGCATCCGACGTTCTGTTTCGATCACCGCATCGTCGACGGCAAGGAGGCCGTCACCTTCCTGGTGCGGGTCAAGGAGCAGCTTGAAGATCCGCGGCGGGCGGTTCTGGATCTGTGACGATGCCGACCATCGCCATTGTCGACGGCGTCAAGATCGCTATATATCCCAAGGACCATCTGCCGCCGCATTTGCACGCACGCTATGCCGAGTTTGAAGCGCAGATATCGATCGCGACCGGCGACGTTCTCGAAGGCAAGCTGCCGGCCGCCAAGATGAAGGCCGTTAAAGCCTGGCTCGAGGCGCATCGTGGCGAGGTAGCATTCGTTTGGGAAGAAATCCGGGCCCATCGCTATTCCGGAGGGATGATTGGATGAATTACAGGATCAAAAGCGTCGAAGCCCTGCGCTATCCGGTCTTGCGCGTGACCTTCGATGACGGACTGTCGGGCGAAATCGACTTCTCCGAACATATCGCGCGGGGAGGCGTCTTTGCACCTTTGGCCGACGAGGCTTTTTTCCGCAGGGTTGCGGTCGACGAGTACGGTCATACCTTCGGGTGGAATTTGGATGAAATCGGGCGGGAGATCGATTTTTGTCCGGACTCCACGCGCATAGAGATCGAGGCCAAAATGGTGAGCAAGATGGCCGACGATTTCCGCGCTCACCGCACCGCGGCCCAATAGGCGGCCGGCATGTCTGAATTCGATCTCACCGTCATCGGCACCGGCCCCGGCGGCTATGTCTGCGCCATAAGGGCGGCGCAACTTGGCATGAAGGTCGCGGTGGTCGAGAAGCGCGCCACCCATGGCGGCACCTGCCTCAATATCGGCTGCATTCCCTCGAAGGCGCTGCTGCATGCCTCGGAACGCCTGGCGGAAGCGCAGCATTGCTTCGCCGCCATGGGCATCGACGCCGCGCCGCGTTTCGATCTCAAGCGCATGATGGGCTTCAAGCAGGAGGCCATCGACGGCAATACCAAGGGCATCGATTTCCTGTTCAAGAAGAACAAGGTGACGGGGTTCCGCGGCACCGGCAGAATCATCGGCGCCGGCAAGGTCGACGTGGCGGGCCGGACCATCGAGACGAAGAATATCGTGATCGCCACCGGTTCCGACGTGGCGCGGCTCAAGGGCGTCGACATCGACGAGAACCGGATCGTGTCGTCGACCGGCGCGCTGGAGCTTGCCCGAGTTCCCGCCCATCTCGCGGTGATCGGCGCCGGAGTCATCGGCCTCGAACTCGGCTCGGTGTTCGCCCGGCTCGGCTCGCGGGTGACGGTCATCGAATATCTCGACCGCATCCTGCCCGGCATGGACCTCGATGTCGCGAAGGCTTTCCAGCGCCTGCTGCAGAAGCAGGGCTTCGCCTTCCGGCTGTCGAGCAAGGTTGTGGCGGCGGCTAAACTTAAGGAAAAAGTAACGCTGTCGGTGGAACCGGCGGGCGGTGGCAGCGCCGAGACGCTCGATGCCGACACGGTGCTCGTCGCCATCGGGCGCATTCCGTACACGGAGGGCCTGGGACTTGACGAGGCGGGGGTGAAGCGCGACGTCAAGGGCCGCACCGAAATCGGTAACCGTTTCGAAACCACGCTCAAAAATGTCTATGCCATCGGCGATGCGGTCAGGGGCCCCATGCTCGCCCACAAGGCGGAGGATGAGGGTATCGCGGTTGCCGAATTGATCGCCGGGCAAGCCGGGCATGTGAATTACGATTGCATTCCGGGCGTCGTCTACACCTCGCCGGAAGTGGCGGCGGTGGGCCAGACCGAAGAGGAATTGCAGGCCGCCGGCATCGACTACAAGGCGGGCAAATTCCCGTTTGTCGCCAATGGCCGGGCCAAATCAATCAAGGCGACCGACGGTTTCGTCAAGGTCCTGGCCGATGCCCGGACAGACCGGGTGCTCGGCTGCCACATCCTGGGACCCCAGGCCGGCGAGATCATCCACGAGGTTGCCGTGCTGATGGAATTCGGCGGTTCGGCCGAGGATCTGGCGCGCACCTGCCATGCCCATCCGACCCTTTCGGAGGCCGTGAAAGAGGCGGCACTCGCCGTGGCGAACCGCGCAATTCATGCATGATCGCCGGGCTTTGGCGCATGCTCCGCCAAAGTGTGCACACTTTGGCGGCAAGAACATGCGCCAAATTATCGACTGGAGCAGGTTGCGCTTGGGTTGAAGCTGACCTTCCATACACCGTCATCCCGGCCCCGGATCGGAGTCCGGGGTAAACTCCAGCCGGGACCCATTGGGCACTTGCAACCGGCAACTCTGCCGCTGGAAAGATTTCAGGGGGTCCCGGCTTTCGCCGGGATGACGGAATTTGGGTGTTTGATTCTTCTCATCTGCAAAGCGCGCCAGATGCGAGCTTCGTCTCCCCGGTCTTGAGGGCATCGGCAAGCCGCATCCTGGCGCTGCCGGGCTTCAAGGGTTGCTGCTGGCTTTCATGCGGCGACCAGGCGGTGGCCCAGGCCACTTCGACGGTGGCGCGGATGCGGCCGTCGGCATCGGCAAAGCGGCGCCGATAAATGGCCGCCGCCTCGCCGAGCAGCGCCTTGGTCACCGGCCGGCGCGAGCGGCCCACCAGCACATTGGAGAGGCCGAGGGCGTGAATTTCATGGATCAGCGCGATCGCATCGGCATAGCGCACGATGGTGCGATCGAGATCGGCCACCGGAAGGGCGAAGCCGGCGCGCTGCAAAAGCCCGCCCAGTTCGCGCACGTCGATCATCGGCGCCACGCGCGGGGAAGCGCCGCCGGTGAGGCGCGCTTCCGCCTCGAGCCAGGACTGGCGCAGCTCGCTCAACGTATCGCCGGCGAAGAGGCAGGCGAGGAACAGCCCGTCGGGCCGGAGCGCCCGGCGCATCTGCACCAGCGCGCCCGGAACATCGTTGATCGTCTGGAGATCGAGAATGCTGAAGACGGCATCGAGGCTTTCGGCGGCGAGCGGCAGACGCTCATCGGCCGCAGGCTCAAGCACGGCGACCTCCGCGGCCTTGCCGCTGCCCCGCAGCACGGCGGCGATCGGCTCGGGATCGGAGGCGATGACCACGGCCTTGCCGAAACCGCGGGCGATGAGTTCGAGCCTTCCGGCGAACTCCTCGGCAATGGTGCGCGACAATATGTCGGGCCCCATGCGGCGGGCGCGCGCCAGCCGCGCCACATAGAGGGCGCGGTCGAACAGTTGCGGCGGGGTTTCGGTCATGGCGGAGGGCGATACCGGATTTCGGAAGCCGGTGCTAGCCTGCCGCCCATGGACGGGGCGGTTGGGGAGCGAGGCCGGCATCGCTTGCGCAAGTTCTGGCGCGGCACCATCGATGTCGTGGCGCCGCCCCGGTGCCTCATCTGTCATCAGCCGGTCGCCGAACCGGCGGGCCTGTGCATGTCGTGCTGGGCGGGTCTCCGACAGATCGACGAGCCTCTGTGCGAGGTGATGGGCACGCCGTTCGCCTATGACCAGGGCGAGGGATCGGTAAGTGCGGCGGCGCTGGCCGATCCGCCCGCCTGGGACCGGGCGCGGGCGGCGGTTGCCTTCGACGAGGCCTCGCGGCCGATCGTTCACGCCCTCAAATATCGCGATACCCAGGAGGCGGGGCTTCTGATGGCGCGGCTGATGGGGCGGGCCGGGCGGTCACTCCTGGCGGACGCCGACCTGATCGTGCCGGTGCCCCTGCACCGCTTCAGGCTGTGGTGGCGGCGCTTCAACCAGTCGGCCTATCTGGCCCAGCACCTGGCGGAAGAAGCGGGCAAGGCTTACCGCCCCGACCTTTTGCAGCGGGTGAGGGCGACCCGCTCGCAGGTGGGCCTCGACCATGAGGCGCGGCGCAAGAACGTCCGGCGGGCGTTCCGGCTTACCGCCGAGGGCGCGGGCGAGGTGGCGGCGCGGCGGGTGCTGCTGGTCGACGATGTGATGACGACGGGGGCGACGGCGGCGGCCTGCGCCGAAGCGCTTAAGGCGGCGGGGGCGGCACAGGTGGATGTGCTGACCTTCGCCCTTGTTCTGGAACCGAGGCGGTTCCATATTTGATCATCATGGCCGGCATCACCATCTACACCACGGCTTTTTGCCCCTATTGCCACGCCGCCAAGGCGCTCTTGCAAAGGAAGGGCGCCGCCTATGACGAGATCGACGTGAGCTACGACCCGGCCGGGCGCCAGCGCATGGCGGCCAGGTCCAACGGCCAGCGCGCGGTGCCGCAGATCTTCATCGGCGAAGCCCATGTCGGCGGCTACGACGAGCTCCATGCCCTCGACCGGCAGGGCCGGCTCGATCCGATGCTTGCCGGCGCGTGAGCTTCAAGGCCGCCCTCATCCAGATGCGCTCGGGCCGCGACATGGCCCGCAATCTCGCCGATGCCTCGCAGATGATCCGTGCCGCCAAGGCGCGGGGCGCGCAATTCATTGCGACGCCCGAGATGACGAATATAATCGAGACCGACCGGCCGCGATTATTGTCGCTGGCGCGGAGCGAACGCGAGGATGCCTGCGTGGCAGGCTTTGCGACGCTGGCCCGCGAACTTAGGCTTTGGCTCAATGTCGGATCGCTGGCCCTCAAGGGGCAAGGCCAAAAGCTCATCAACCGCTCGCTGCTCCTGGGCCCCGATGGCCGGGTGGCGGCGCGCTACGACAAAATCCATCTCTTCGACGTCGATCTGCCGGGCGGCGAACCCATTCGCGAATCGGCCGCCTATGAAGGCGGCGGCACCGCCCGGCTCGCGGCGCTGCCTTGGGGAGGGCTCGGACTCACGGTCTGCTACGACATCCGCTTCCCCGCGCTTTACCTTGCATTAGCCAAGGCGGGGGCTGGAATTTTCACCGTACCTTCCGCCTTCACGGTGCCGACCGGCGAGGCCCATTGGCATGTGCTGCTCAGGGCGCGCGCCATCGAGACGGGCAGTTTCGTGCTGGCGGCGGCGCAGGGCGGCTCGCATGAATGCGGCCGCCAGACCTATGGCCACAGCCTCGCCGTGTCGCCGTGGGGCGAGGTTCTGGCCGAGGGCGGAACGGCGCCCGATCAACTAGTGTTCGATATCGATACGGATGCGATCGGCCGCGCCCGCCGGCGGATACCGTCGCTTCATCATGGCCGAGCCTTCGGCTTGAATACCGCCGGTGCCGTTGCTACGTAATCTGTCATGATCAAATACGATCTCATCTGCGACAAGGGCCATGAATTCGACGGCTGGTTCCGCGACAGCGCCGCCTATGACCGGCAGGCCCAGCGCGGCCTCGTCGCCTGCGCGGTGTGCGGATCGCCCAAGGTCGAAAAGCAGCTGATGGCGCCCGGCATTCCGGCGAAGACGAACCGCAAGAGCGGCACGCCGCTGAAAATGGCGGCGGGCCCGGTCGATCCGCGCGCCCGGACGCTGATGAAAATGATGCGCGAACTGCGCCACAACGTCGAAGCGAACGCCGAATATGTCGGCGACAAATTCGCCGAGGAAGCGCGCCGCATCCATTACGCAGAAGCCGAGAAGCGCGGCATCTATGGCGAAGCGACGCGGGACGAAGCGACGGCGCTGATCGAGGAAGGCATCGAGGTGCATCAGCTGCCGCGATTGCCCGAAGACGGGAATTGAGGCTTTTCACCGGTAGCAGATTTTGCTACCTTGGCTAGCAGGAGACGCCTCAATGACGAAGGTCGAGAAGATCAGCATCGCTTTGCCGGCCGAATTGGTCGATACGCTAAAAGACGCCGTAAACGGCGGCCAGTATTCCTCCGCCAGTGAAATCGTCCGCGAAGCCCTGCGCGACTGGAAGTTCAAGCAACTACAGCGCAAGGAAGCAATCAAGGAAATCCGGCGGCTTTGGCGCGAAGGAATGGAAAGCGGACCTGGCCGGTTCGCGTCGGTCGATGAATTGAAGGCGGAAGCGCGGCTTCAGTTCGAGAAACGCAAACAAACCGCCCAATGAAACGCTGGCGCGTCAAACTTTCGGCGCGAGCGGAACAGGATCTCATCGACATCTGGTTTTCGATCGCCGAGGACAGTCCGGTCATTGCCGATCGATTCATAGACAAGCTATTGGAACGTGTCGATGGCCTGGCGGATTTCCCTGATCGGGGCGTTCTGCGAAAGGAAATTTCCGCCGGACTTCGCATGCTGATCGAAGGAAACTATTTGATACTGTATTGCGTCAACGACAATGTCGTGGATGTTATGCGGATTGTCCACGGCGCCCGGCATATTGAAAATCTCTTCTAAGTCTGCGGCTTCCGCCCCGCCACCATGTAATTGACATCCATGTCGCGCGATCTCCGCCACTCGTGCGAGAAGGGGCTGTAGGTGACGCCCTGGCGGTCGGCGATCTCCAGGCCGTTGGCGGTCATCCAGCTTTCGAGATCCTGGGGCGTGATGAATTTCTCCCACTGATGGGTGCCATTGGGCAGCCAGCCCAGCACATATTCGGCGCCGATGACGGCGAGGCGACGCGGGACGAAGCGACGGCGCTGATCGAGGAAGGCATCGAGGTGCATCCGCTGCCGAGATTGCCGGAAGACGGGAATTGAACGCGGCAGCGGCGCGGGTCCCTGCCGTTCAGAATTCCTTTTTCAAGATGTTGCGGTCAACCGACCACGATCCGCCACCGAAAGCTGCAAAGAAGGCGGCCGTGCCGGTCCACAGCAGTGACAGCCAATCGGCCTTCTCCTGAACCCGGTCGAGAAATGCCGCCCCGCCATCGGCGAGATGCCGGACTGCTTCGGGCGTGAAATATTGCGCGCCTCCCGTCTTCATGAATTCCACACCCGCGTCGGTCAGAAATCTGTCGCCATACGGGTTCGCCCAATGGAACCATAGCGTGACCGCCAGCATGACGGCATTAGCAAGGGCAATGGGCCGCGTGAACAAGCCCACGCAAATGGCCATGCCGCCGAAAAACTGGAGAACCGCGAGGAAAGGCGACCAAAACCAGCCGGGATAGAAGTAGAGACCCTCGACGAATTGCGCCTGGGCCATCGGCGCCATGATCTTCGGCCAGCCGGCCACGACCAGCATGCCGCCGGTGAGCACGCGCAATCCGACCCAGGCCAATGGTTGCGCGACACTGTCATAGAAGCCGCTCATGGAGGGCAGCCACATGTGTTCCTTGGTATTATCATATGAAAGAATTGCCGACATGATCAGTCCCCTTTTCCGAGTTGAAACCATGATCAGGATGATCTCAATTCAGCGGGGTTGCATTGATCGGCATCAATTGTCGGTTTCTCTTTAGACTTTAGACTTTCCGTCCAACCATCATGTAGTTCACATCCATATCCCGCGATCTGCGCCATACACGGGCGAAGGGGCTGTAGGTGACGCCCTGGCGGTCGAGGATTTCGAGGCGGTTCGCAGTCATCCATTCTTCGAGCTCGGCCGGTGTTATGAATTTCTCCCACTGATGGGTGCCCTTGGGCAGCCAGCCCAGCACATATTCGGCGCCGATGATGGCGAGGCCGAAGGATTTGAGAGTGCGGTTGAGGGTCGCCACGAAAATGAGGCCGCCGGGCCCCAGCATGGCGGCGCAGATGCGGGTGAAAGCGGCGGGGCCCACCACATGCTCGATCACCTCCATGGCGAGGATGACATCGAAGCGCTCGCCCGCCCTCTCCAAATCCTCGGCGGTGCCCACAAGGTAGTCGACCGGCAGTTCCTGTTGTTCGGCGTGGATGCGGGCGGTCTTGATGTTCTTTTCCGACGGATCGACGCCGACGACCGATGCCCCAAGCCTGGCCATCGGCTCCGACAGGAGGCCGCCGCCGCAGCCGATGTCGAGGAGCCTGAGGCCCTCGAAGGGAGCCCGCGCGAAGGGGTCGCGGGCGAAGCGGGCCGTCACCTGTTCCTTGATATAGGCAAGCCTGACCGGATTGAAGCGGTGCAGCACGCCGAACTTGCCCTTCGGGTTCCACCATTCGGCGGCGAGCTTCGAGAATTTCTCGACTTCCGAGGGGTCGAGGGTGGCGGCGGTCTCGGCGGTCATTGCGGGCATCCATATTCCGGCGGCCAATATTGCATATGCAAAGCCCGTCATCTATGAGTACACGGCGCCCTCACCCTCGGGACTATCACAACAGACGATTTGACCGCAGCCGGTTCACTGCAGGAGGGCCGTTTTGCGGGGATGAAAGGCAGGCCATGGGCCGTTTGGTCATGAAATTCGGCGGAACCTCGGTTGCGGACATCGAGAAGATCCGCAATGTCGCCCGCCATGTGGAGCGCGAGGTCAAGGCCGGCCATCACGTGGCGGTGGTGGTCTCGGCCATGGCGGGGACCACCGACCGGCTGGCAGGCTGGTGCCGGGAGGCCGCCACCGTGCACGATGCCCGCGAATACGATGCGGTCGTCGCCTCCGGCGAACAGGTGACGGCGGGCCTCCTGGCGATCGCCCTGCAGGACATGGGCATTCCGGCCCGCTCCTGGCAGGGCTGGCAGATTCCCTTGAAGACCGACGGCGTCCATGGCGCCGCCCGCATCGCCGAGATCGATGCCGCCGAAATCAGGAAGCGCATGGAACAGGGCCAGGTGGCGGTGATCGCCGGTTTCCAGGGCATCGGCCCCGACAAGCGCCTCACCACGCTGGGCCGCGGCGGCTCGGATACTTCCGCCGTCGCCATCGCCGCTTCGATCGACGCGGCCTGCGACATCTATACCGACGTGGACGGCGTCTATACCGCCGATCCGCGCATCGTGACGGCGGCGCGCAAGCTCGACCGCATCTCCTACGAGGAAATGCTGGAGCAGGCCTCGCTGGGCGCCAAAGTGCTGCAAACCCGCTCGGTTGAACTGGCCATGGTCTACAAGGTACCCTTGCAGGTGCGCTCGAGCTTCGAACCGCCCGATTCGCCCAACCAGACCAAGCCGGACGGCACCGGCCCCGGAACACTCGTTTGCGATGAGGAACGTATCGTGGAACAGCATGTAGTGAGCGGCATCGCCTATTCGCGCGACGAGGCGAAAGTCTCGATCCGCAAGGTGAAGGACCAGCCGGGGGTCTCGGCCTCGATCTTCGGCCCCCTGGCGGAGGCCGATATCAGCGTCGACATGATCGTGCAGAACGTCTCCTCCGACGGCACCAACGCCAACATCACCTTCACCGTGGCCCGCAAGGACCTGCGCAAGGCGATCGAGGTCTTGAACGGGGTCAAGGACAAGGTGGGCTTCCAGGAACTCAACCACTCGGCCGACGTGGCCAAGGTGTCGATCGTCGGCATCGGCATGCGCAGCCACGCCGGCGTGGCGGCGAAAATGTTCCGGGTGCTGGCGGAGAAGGGCATCAATATCCAGGCGATCACCACTTCGGAAATCAAGGTGAGCGTGCTGATCGACGAGGCCTATACCGAGCTTGCGGTCAGGGCCCTGCACCAGGCCTATGGACTGGAGGGCATACACTGATCCGATGTGGCCAGCCAACTGCCATAGCTTGATGAGGGCGGGCCGCGGACAAGCGGTTAGCGCGGGGAGCGGCTGATGGCGACGTCCGTCCTTGGCCCGCGCGTCCTGCTCAGAAAGCTCCGCGAGGTCATGGCGGAGCCGGTGACGGCGCAGAAGCGGCTCGACAAGATCGTCACGCTGATCGCCGCCAACATGGTCGCGGAAGTGTGCTCGATCTATGTGATGCGTCCCGGCGACGTGCTCGAGCTCTACGCCAGCGAGGGCCTCAAGCGCGAAGCGGTGCACAAGTCGAAGCTCAAGACCGGCGAAGGCCTGGTCGGCACCATCGCCGGACAGGCGATCGGCCTCAACCTGGCCGACGCCCAGACCCATCCCGCCTTCAAATATCTCCCGGAGACCGGCGAGGAGATCTACCATTCCTTCCTCGGCGTGCCGGTGATGCGCGGCGGCACGGTGATCGGCGTGCTGGTGGTGCAGAACCGCACGCAGCGCCACTACACCGAGGAGGAAGAGGAGGCGCTGCAAACCACCGCCATGGTGCTGGCCGAGGTGATCGCCTCGGGCGAACTCAAGGAAGTGGCGCGCGAGGTGGCCGCCGACGTCGCCCACATGCGCAGCCATCATTTGCGTGGCGATGCGGTGGCCGAAGGCGTGGCGCTGGGCCATGCGGTGTTGCACGAGCCGCGGGTGGTGATCGAGAACCTGATCGCCGAGGATATTCCGCGGGAGAAGAAGCGCCTCGAGGAGGCGGTGGCGCGGTTGCGCGCCCATGTCGATGCGCTGGTCGATGGCTCGGAAGTGGCGCGGGGCGGCGACTACTCCGACGTGCTCGAGACGATCCGCATGTTCGCCCACGACAAGGGCTGGGTCGCCCGGCTGCGCGAGGCCGCCGATACCGGCCTCACGGCGGAAGCGGCGGTCGAGCGGGTGCAGAACGACAACCGGGCCCGCATGCAGCGCACCCCCGATCACTACTTGCGCGAGCGCATGCACGATCTCGACGATCTGTCGAACCGGCTGCTGCGCATCCTGACCGGCGCCGTCGCCACCGCCTCGCGCGGCGACCTGCCGCAGAACGCCATCGTCGTGGCCCGCAACATGGGGCCCGCCGAGCTCCTCGATTACGACCGGGCGAAACTGCGCGGCGTGGTGCTCGAGGAGGGCGGCAAGACCAGCCATGTGGCGATCGTCGCCCGGGCTCTCGGCATTCCCGCCGTCGGCCAGGCGGAGGGCCTGATCGACCTGATCGATACCGGCAGCCCCATCGTCATCGACGGCGGCACCGGCGACATTTTCGTGCGTCCGTCAAACGATTTGCAGAAAGCCTATGCCGAGAAGGTGCGCTTCTATGCGCGCCGGCAGGCGCAATACGCGGCACTGCGCGATGTTCCGGCGGTGACCCGCGACGGCATCAGGATCGAACTCAATATCAATGCCGGCCTCATCGTCGATCTGCCGCATCTGCACGATTCGGGCGCCGACGGCATCGGGCTCTACCGCACCGAACTGCATTTCATGATGGTGCATCGGTTTCCCAGGCTCACCTCGCAGGTGCGCCACTATTCGACGATCATCGAGCAGGCGAGCGGCAAGCCGGTGGTCTTCCGTACCCTCGACATCGGCGCCGACAAGGTTCTGCCCTATCTCAGGCAACCGAAGGAAGACAACCCGGCCATGGGCTGGCGCTCGATCCGCATGTCGCTCGACCGGCCGGCGCTGCTCAGGCTGCAAATCCGCGCCCTGCTGATGGCGGGGGCGGGCAAGCCCATGAAAATCATGTTCCCGATGATCGCCGATGTCGACGAATACCGGCGGGCGGCGGAAGCGGTGGAGGCCGAGAAGGCCTATCTGGCGGCACGCGGGCACGCGCTTCCGGCCAAGCTCATGCTCGGCGTCATGATCGAAATTCCCTCGCTCATCTGGCAGCTCGACCAGCTCTTGCCGCTGGTCGATTTCGCCTCGATCGGCTCCAACGATCTGGTGCAGTTCCTGTTCGCCTCCGACCGCGGCAATCCGCGGCTCGCCGGGCGTTACGATCCCTTAAGCCCCTCGGCGCTGGGGGCAATGCGGCTCATCGTCGAGAAGGCGGCCCGGCATGCGAAGCCGGTGACGCTGTGCGGCGAGCTGGGCGGGCGTCCGCTCGAGGCCATGGGTCTCGTCGGCATCGGGCTCACCTCGATCTCCATGGTTCCCGCGGCGGTGGGACCGGTCAAGGCGATGATCCTGTCGCTCGACCGGGGCAAGCTGTGGGATTTCATGAAACCGCTGCTCGAAGGCCCGCTGCACTCGATCCGGCCGGAACTCCTGGAATTCGCCCAGCGCAACGGCGTCGTTCTTTGAACGGACAATTGATTCACCGCCGTTAGCCGGGCGCTAACCATTCTCGGTCATTGTCGGGGATAACCAGGTTAGCGGACCGTTAAGGTCCGCTTCGCGAGAGTGTTGCAGCATGGACGCCCAAGACAGCCAGGTTCGCGAAGACGGCGAAAGCGCTTTCCGCCAGAAGCCCGACGGCATGCTCGATCCGGCGGGCGAAGCGGGCTGGTACCTACAGCGCGAGCGCGAGCGCCGCGGCGAGAGCCTGGGGCAGGCGGGCGAGGCCACCGGCATCCATCCCTACCATGTCGAGGCCATCGAATACGGCGACATGACGCGCATGCCGCACCGGCTCGAGGCGCTCGAGATGATCGGCGTCTATGCGCAATATCTGGGTTTCGATCCCGATCCGCTGGTTCAGCACTATGCCCTGTTCCTGCCGCGGCCGCCGGTGGCGCCCAAGGCCCGCCATCCGGCCAATCCGGCGCCGCTCAGCAGCGCCAAGATATTGAGTTTCGGCAAGCTACCGCGCCTGCCGCGCATCGATTTCAGGCTGCCCCGCCCGCCGGGCGGTCCCGGCGGGCTTGTCGCGTCGCTGGCGGGCGCCATTTTCCTGTTTGCGGGCGCCAGCTACATGATGATGCCGGCGCCGGACGACGCCGCCGGCAAGCCGCAAACGGCCGAAACGGGCGATCCGTTGGCAACCGCCTCCACTGGACGGAAGCCGGCGCAAATCAGGATTACCCAGGAAGCGATGACCGACGATCGGGAGCAGGCGCCGGATGAATTGGCGGGCACGAATCTCGCGGGCCTGGCCGGTCTGATCGAAGGCCAGCCGCCTTCGGGAAAGATCGTCGACCGCATTCCAGTTGCAAAGCCAACGGCCGCCGCCACGGCTGCGGCCGCCGGTACCGGCGGCTCGCGTCTCATGCTCAAGGCCAAGGCGCCGGTGTGGGTGCGGATCGAGGATGCCCAGGGCAATGTGGTGATGACCCGGATGCTGATGAAGGGCGAAACCTATGCGGTGCCCGACCGCCAGGGCCTGGTGGTCATTGCCCGCGATGGCGGCCTGCTCAGCTATGTGATCGACGGCAAGGAAAAAGGCGTCCTCGGCCCGCCCGGCGAAATTCTGGTCGGCCGCCCTCTCGACATCAAGTCGCTGGATGGTAACGGTTAGAGCGAGTCACTATCTCCCGGTGGATTGACAGGTCCACTCGCATTGCGGTTAAGTAAACCGATTGGTTTAGTATTGCGGCGGGAGGCATCGATGTCGAATAGCATTCACCAGGAAGTCATGTTCAAGGCAAAGCCCAGCGAGGTTTATGCGGCGCTGATGGAATTGCGCAAGCATGCGGCCTTCACCAAGAATGGCGCGGCCAAGATCAGCAAGAAAGTGGGCGGCGCGTTTTCGGCCCACGGCGGCTATGTCGCGGGCATCAATCTCGACCTCGTCGAGAACAAGCGGATCGTTCAGGCATGGCGCGCCAAGAACTGGCCCAAGGGCGTCTATTCCATCGTCAGCTTCCAATTCAGCAAGGCGGGATCGGGTACAAAGCTGACACTCGACCATACCGGTATTCCCGAAGGCCAGAGCGATCATCTCGCCGGCGGCTGGCAAAAAATGTACTGGGACCGGCTCACGGAATATTTCGCCTGACGCATCCGGCGGCCTTGGCGAAGCGGCGGCGCTTCCGCTACAAGCCCCGGCCATGACCGCCGTTCCGCAGGAAAAACTCGCCCGCAT
This sequence comes from Hyphomicrobiales bacterium, assembly GCA_052386315.1. Classification (GTDB taxonomy): domain Bacteria; phylum Pseudomonadota; class Alphaproteobacteria; order Rhizobiales; family Aestuariivirgaceae; genus Aestuariivirga. The sequence goes on along the minus strand of JBQTKG010000030.1, from coordinate 9,608 downwards.
CGTCCAGCGTTTCGCCGCTCTCGAACATGGGCTGTCGGGCGGCGCTTCCGGCGAGGCCTTCGTCAGGCTGTCCAAGGAGTATGCCGAAATCGAACCGGCCGCGAAGGCCGCACAAGCCCTGGTCAAGGCCTATGACGAGCGCCGCGGCGTCGAGGAGATGCTCAAGGCCGGCGGCGAACTTGCCGAAATGGCGGCGGCCGAACGCGCCGCGCTGGACGAGGCCATCGCCAGGCTCGAACACGATATCCGCCTGCTGCTGCTGCCCAAGGATGCCGCCGACGAACGCAATGTTATCCTGGAAGTGCGGGCCGGAACCGGCGGCGACGAGGCGGCGATCTTCGCCGGCGACCTGTTCCGCATGTATCAGCGCTATGCCGCCTTCAAGGGCTGGCGGGCCGAGATCATCTCGGCCAGCGACGGCGAACATGGCGGCTACAAGGAAGCGATCGCCACCATCTCGGGCGCGGGCGTCTATGCGCGGATGAAATTCGAATCCGGCGTGCACCGGGTGCAGCGGGTGCCGGCCACCGAGACGCAAGGCCGTATCCATACCTCGGCGGCCACCGTCGCGGTTTTGCCGGAGGCCGAGGAGGTCGACATCAGGATCGAGGACAGGGATTTGCGCATCGACGTGTTCCGCGCCTCGGGGCCGGGCGGCCAGTCGGTCAACACCACCGATTCGGCGGTGCGCATCACCCATCTGCCGACCGGCCTGGTGGTCATCCAGCAGGACGAGAAATCCCAGCTCAAGAACAAGAACAAGGCGATGAAGATCCTGCGCGCCAGGCTCTATGAGCAGGAGCGCCGGCGCATCGACGCCGAACGCTCGGCCCAGCGCAAGGGCCAGGTCGGCTCCGGCGACCGCTCCGAGCGCATCCGCACGTATAATTTTCCGCAAGGCCGGGTCACCGACCACCGCATCAACCTCACCCTCTACAAGCTCGACCGGATCATCGAGGGGCCGGCCCTCGATGAACTGATCGAGGCGCTGATGACCGAGCATCAGGCGGAACTCCTGGCGGCGGAGGATGCCGATGCCGCCTGAGCGCGCGCGGGCGCTGATCGGCGAAGCGCGCCGCGCCTTCGCGGCGGCGGGCATCGAGACGGCCGCGCTCGATGCCAGGCTTCTGCTGCAGCATGTGACGGGCCTTGCCCATGAGGAGATCGCCGCCGACCCGGAGCGGGCGGTCGCCGCCGCCGAGGCGCTGCGCTTTCGCCAATTGGCGGCGCGGCGGGAGGCGCGGGAGCCGGTGTCGCGCATCCTGGGAGAACGCGAATTCCATGGCCGCAGCTTCGCGGTGACACAAGCCGTGCTCGATCCCCGGCCCGATACGGAGACGCTGATCGATGCCGCCCTGGCGCTGAGGCCGGCGCCTGAGCGGCTGCTCGAACTCGGCACCGGTTCGGGCGCCATCATCGTCACCCTGCTGGCCGAATGGCCGGCGGCCACCGGCCTTGCCACCGATCTGTCGGCGGCGGCGCTCGCGGTGGCGGAGCGCAATGCCGGGCGGCACAAGGTTAACCGGCGGGCGGGCTTCGTTCACGGCGACTGGTTCGCGGGGGTTGACGGCCCATTCGACCTGATCCTGTCCAATCCGCCTTATATTCCCTCGGGCGAAATCGCCGGACTTGCTCCAGATGTGCGCGGTTTCGATCCCCTGCGGGCGCTGGACGGCGGGCCGGACGGGCTCGAAGCTTTCCGGCGGATCGCCGCCGGGGCGAACGGCCGCCTGGCTCCGGGAGGGGCGGTGCTGGTGGAAATCGGCGCCGGCCAGAGTGCCGAGGTCGAGGCGATCTTCGCCGCGGCAGGGTTAACCTGCCAGGGACGGGCCCGCGACCTCTCGGGCCACATAAGATGCCTTAACTTTTCTAAGGCTTAATACTGCGTCCTGTGGACACGGGCCAAAATAGCCATTGGAAAGCGGCCGCGGGTGGGCTAGATAGGAGCCGGTAGATCATTCTGCCCTATGCGATCGCGCCGGTTTGAGGCGCAGTTGAGGGACGGCACTTCCGGGCCAGGAAATGCCAGCGGCAGAAGAAAAGCTTACCACAACCACTGGGTTCGGTTTTGGGAAGACTCAGAATTGAGTCGATTTGCCTTCGGCGCCCGCGGCTTGGCGGGAGAGGACGGCTTTGGCCGCAATGAACATTCAAAACTCGAAAATGGATATCGCATGAGACCTGGGCAGCATAACAAGCGCGGCCGCAGCCGCAATCGCCGTCATAGTGTCGGCGGCGGCGGGGCCACGGGCGGCGGCGGCGGCAACCCGCTGAGCCGCATTTACGAGAGCAACGGACCCGACGTGAAGGTGCGCGGCACGGCGCAGACGGTGGCGGAGAAATACCTGCAGCTCGGCCGCGACGCGCAAGCCTCCGGCGACATCGTCATGGCCGAGAGCTATTATCAGTATGCGGAACATTATCTCCGCATCGTCGCCGCCGCCCACGCCTATCAACAGCAGATGCAGCCGCAATTCCGCCGCCCGGGCGAGGAGTTCGACGACGACGGCGAGGAGGACGGCACGGAGGGCGACGGCGAGGAAGGCCAGGCTCCAGCCGAGGCCGCAATTCCGCCCGGCTTGAGCGATCAGCCCGATGCCTCGGCACCGCAGATCGGCCCGGAGGGCGAACGCCAGCCGCAGAATTTCCGGCCGCGCGAACAACAGGGCGGCCGCGAGCGTTTCCGGCCGCGCTGGCAGGACCGGCGCGAGCGCCAGCCCCATGGCGATCAGCCGCGCGAGGCAAGCCCGCCGCGGCCGGACGAGCAGAAGCGCGAGCCCGAGGCCGGTAACGGCAGCGGCGGCGAAACCCAGGGCGGCCTGCAATGGGAGGCGCCTTCCTTCCTGCGCCGCCCGGCGCCCCTGCCTGCCGCGGAGGCGGGCGAGGAACAACCGCAGCGGCGCCCGCGGCCTGAGCGCCGGCCGCGCCGGGACGGCGAAGCCGCCGAGGAGGCGGCCGCTCCGGAAACGCCGCCGCCGGTGGATTGATCCGGATCATTTTGGCGAAGGGCCGGGTTTCCGGCCCTTTTTCTTTGCATCGCCCTCCCTATATCTCTCACTTGCCATTCAGCCGATGACGGCGTTCCGGGGGTGCTCGAGCGAGGCCCATGAACGCGCCGAGGAGGAGAGATCATGGATTTCGAGAAATACACCGAGCGTTCGCGCGGGTTCATCCAGTCGGCCCAAGGGCTGGCGCTGCGCGAGGGCCATCAGCGCTTCAGCCCCGAACATCTTCTGAAAGTCCTGCTCGACGACGAGGAAGGCCTGGCGGCCGGGCTGATCAAGGCGGCGGGCGGCGATTCGCGCCTGGCGCTGCGCGAGACCGAAGCGGGCTTGAAGAAAATACCCAAGGTTTCCGGCGGCGGGGCGGGACAGGTGTATCTGGCGCCCGAAACGGCCCGGGTCTTCGAAGCGGCCCAGAAAATGGCGGAAAAGTCGGGCGACAGCTATGTGACGGCGGAACGGCTCCTGCAGGCGCTGGCGATCGAGCCGAGCGAAGCCGCCAAAGCCCTCAAGGCGGCGGGGGTTACCGCGCAAGGGCTTAACCAGGCGATCGACGCGATCCGCAAGGGCCGCACCGCCGATACGGCTTCCGCCGAACAGGGCTACGACGCCCTCAGGAAATATGCCCGCGACCTCACCGAGGCGGCGCAGACGGGCAAGCTCGATCCGGTGATCGGCCGCGAGGAGGAAATCCGCCGCACCATCCAAGTGCTGTCCCGGCGCACCAAGAACAATCCGGTGCTGATCGGCGAACCCGGCGTCGGCAAGACCGCGATCGCCGAGGGCCTGGCGCTGCGCATCGTCAAGGGCGACGTGCCCGAGAGCCTCAAGGACAAGAAGCTCCTGGCGCTCGACATGGGCTCGCTCATCGCCGGCGCCAAATACCGCGGCGAATTCGAGGAGCGGCTCAAGGCCGTGCTGTCGGAGGTGACGGCGGCGGAGGGCGGCGTCATCCTGTTCATCGACGAAATGCACACTCTCGTCGGCGCCGGCAAGGCCGACGGCGCCATGGACGCCTCCAACCTCCTGAAGCCGGCGCTGGCGCGCGGCGAACTGCACTGCATCGGCGCCACCACGCTCGACGAATACCGCAAGCATGTGGAGAAGGATGCAGCGCTTGCCCGGCGCTTCCAGCCGGTCTTCGTGTCGGAACCCTCGGTCGAGGATTCGATTTCGATCCTGCGCGGCATCAAGGAGAAATACGAGCTCCACCACGGCGTGCGCATCACCGACGCCGCCATCGTGGCGGCGGCGACGCTGTCGAACCGCTATATTTCCGACCGGTACCTTCCCGACAAGGCGATCGACCTGATGGACGAGGCGGCGGCGCGGCTGCGCATGCAGGTCGATTCCAAGCCCGAGGAGCTCGACGAGATCGACCGCCGCATCATGCAATTGCAGATCGAGCGCGAGGCCCTGAAGAAGGAGACCGACGGGGCCTCGAAGGACCGTCTTGCCAGGCTCGAAAAGGAACTTGCCGGCTTCGAGGAGAAGTCGGCGGCGCTGACGCGCAAGTGGCAGGCGGAAAAGGACAAGCTGGCCTCGGCCTCGAAGCTCAAGGAAGAGCTGGAGAAGGCGCGGCTGGCGCTCGATCAGGCGCAGCGCAAGGGCGATTTCGCCAAGGCGGGCGAGCTTGCCTACGCGACCATTCCCGAACTTGAAAAGAAGCTCGCGACGGCGGAGCAGGCGGGCGAATCGAAGATGCTGGAAGAAGCGGTGACCGAAGCCCATGTGGCCCATATCGTGTCGCGCTGGACCGGCATTCCGGTCGACCGGATGCTGGAAGGCGAGCGCGAGAAACTCCTGCACATGGAAAAGGACCTGGGCCGCCGCGTCGTCGGCCAGGAGGAAGCGGTGGAGGCGGTCGCGACGGCGGTGCGCCGTGCCCGCGCCGGGCTGCAGGATCCCAACCGGCCGATCGGTTCCTTCATGTTCCTCGGCCCCACCGGCGTGGGCAAGACCGAGCTCACCAAGGCGCTCGCCGCCTTCCTCTTCGACGATGAGCACGCCATGGTGCGGATCGACATGTCGGAATACATGGAGAAGCACTCGGTGGCGCGGATGATCGGCGCGCCTCCCGGCTATGTCGGCTATGACGAGGGGGGTGCCCTCACCGAAGCGGTCAGGCGGCGGCCCTATCAGGTGGTGCTCTTCGACGAAATCGAGAAGGCGCATCCCGACGTCTTCAACGTGCTCCTCCAGGTGCTGGACGACGGCCGCCTCACCGACGGCCAGGGCCGCACCGTCGATTTCAAGAACACGCTGATCATCATGACCTCGAATCTCGGCTCGGAATATCTGGTGAGCTTGAGCGAGGGGCAGGATGTGGACGCGGTGCGCGATCAGGTGATGGCCACCGTCAGGGCGCATTTCCGCCCGGAGTTCCTCAACCGTCTCGACGAGATCGTGCTGTTCCACCGGCTCAAGCGCGAGCACATGGGGGCGATCGTCGATATCCAGGTGGGCCGCCTGCAGCAACTGCTCAGCGATCGGAAGATATCGGTCGTGGTCTCGGAGGCGGCGCGCAACTGGCTGGCCGAGAAGGGCTACGATCCGGCTTACGGCGCCAGGCCATTGAAGCGGGTGATCCAGAAATCGCTGCAGGATCCCTTGGCGGAAGAGCTGCTGGCCGGACGGATCAAGGACGGCGACACGGTGGATGCCGGGGTGGGCGAGGGCAAGCTGACGCTCAAGCCCCGGCGGGAAAAAGCCGCGGCGGCCTAGCCGGCGGCGTTCGAATTACGGAGAAATCTGGGCGACCTGGAGGGCGGTTGGGGCCGTCTGCATCATCGCCAGCACCCGCTGCTTGAGCTGCTTGAAGCGGGTCATTTCCTTGCCGGCCAGTTGCTTGCCGCCGGCCGACTTGATGCGGGTGGGATTGACGGCGCGGTCGGCGATGCGCACTTCATAATGCAGGTGCGGGCCGGTGGCGCGTCCGGTCGAGCCCACATAGCCGATGATCTGGCCCTGATTGACCTTGGTGCCCGCCCGGATGCCGGCGGCGAGCTTGCTCATGTGGGCGTAGAGGGTTTCGTATTTGCCGGAATGCTTGACCTTGATGGTGACGCCATAGGCGCCGTGGCGGCCCGCCAGCTCGACGGTGCCGGCGCCGGCGGCGCGGATCGGCGTGCCGTAGGGAGCGCCGAAGTCGACGCCCGTATGCATCCTGGAATAGCCGAGCAGCGGATGGCGGCGCATGCCGAAGCCGGAGGTGAGGCGGGCGCCCGACACCGGCGTCCTGAGCAGGGATTTGGTGGCGCCGCGGCCGTTCTCATCGAAGTAATCGGTCTGGCCGTCGGCGGTGGTGTAGCGGAAATAGGTCCTGGTCTTGCCGGACAAGGTGAGCTGGGCGTAATGCAGGACCTTGCGTTTCGACGAGGTGCCGGTCAGCGGATTGCCGAAGAACACTTCGAAGCTGTCGCTCGCCCTGACTTGGCGCTGGAAGTCCACATCATAGGCGAAGACGCGGGTCAGCTCGGCGACGATATAATCGGGGACCTTGTTGTCCTTGGCGGTGCTGTAGAGGCTGGAACCCACCCGCGATTTGGTGCGGAAGTGATTGTACTGGGCGTATTGCGACTTGGCGCCTTCCTTGGCGCCGGCGATGGAGGCGACAAAGCGGCCGTCCTCGTCGGCCTCGACCTTGATGGTTTCATTCGGCCCCGGCTTGAAGGAGAATTCCACCGGGAAGGTCACGTCGCGGCCGTAGAAGTCCTGCTGGCGGTCGAGGGTCAGTTCGAATTCAGTGCCGGCCTTGATCATGGTGGCCGGGAAGATGGGCTCGATGGCGGCAACCAGCGCCTGGGCGGCATCCTTGGTGACACCGCGAGCGACCAGTTCGTCGACGAGCGTGCGGCCCTTGGCAAGCCGGAAAGTTTCGTCGATGGGCTCGGCCGGCGGCGTCTTGGAGATGGTGGTGATGTTGGAGGATTCGGTTTCGACCGCCTGGATTTCGGCGTCGAGAACGAAGGGCTTGCCGGAGCCATAGGGCAGTTCGCCGGAGGTGATCTCGGGATAGAGGTTGTCGCCGGAAAAATCGCGTTCCGGAACCACCGGCGCATTGCCTTGCGGCTGATAGGCGCCGGACAATTCCTTGAACGGCCGCAGGGCGACTTGCTCGAGCCGGCCGGCGGCGGCATCGCCGGTGAACAGCGGCGCCGCCGTCCGCTCGGATTTATGGACCGCGGCAAAGGCATCGCGCGGGGCGGCATTCTGGCCGAAAATGCTGAGAACCGCGCCTCCCACCAGCAGCGACCCGGCAATGCCGGCCGCACAGGTGGTCAACAGCCAGCGGTGATGGACTGGTTCGATATCGAAGGGATGATTGAGCTCGGAATCGCGAGAGGCGGAGCGCAACGCAATGAGCCGCCGACAGGCAACTGGCGGCCGGTGCCCCCGATGTGAAACGAAGCGTGCCTTCAAATCCCCGGTCCCCACTTTCGGTCGGCATTCCCGATGTTTTTTTGCCGTGCCGCACTTCCCGCCGCGGGCTTCTCCCGCCTGGCACCTTCCTCAAGATCGCTCCGGCGTATCGCAGTTCGGCCGCAGAGCCGCCCGAAAAATGCCCAGTCGCCCCGGATAAGTCAACTGGCCTGACCGAACTTTCCCAGAAGGTTGCGGCAGCCGCCGTTCCGCTACCGCCATACCTTTGCAATCCTATCGGATTGCGGATTTCCACCTAGTTTCGCAACAGACGGTTTAAGTTCCGTTAACCACGGCAAGGTCAAGTCCAATAGTGGCGAGAATGGGGCGGAAGCCGACTTCCCAGCAGGCGGGCAGAAACGGGGAACGATTCACGATGTCATGCGTTACAAGTTGACGGTGTATCGCAACGGTGCATCGACCGCCGGGACGTCCGGCATGAGAGGGCAAGCCATGACATCGCAGCAAGGTTACGCAGGCATTAACGCGGGCTCGCGCACTGGGGCAAGCCGCATGGGCTGGGGAGCGCTGGCGCTTTGCGCCGCGGTCTTCGCGATGACCGCCGTTGCTTCCGCTGCCACAGCGGTGAATCTTGGAACAGCCGGCAGTTATGTGATTCTCTCGAAAACGGGAATAACGACCACCGGCGCCACCGCGATTGTCGAACATCTTGGCGTCAGTCCGATCGCCAGCACCGCCATAACGGGATTTGGGCCGGTTCTGGATAGCTCGGGTAGGTTTTCGACCTCAAGTCTGGTGACTGAAAGAATCTATGCGGCCAATTATGCGCCGCCAACTCCCAGCAGGCTGACCACGGCTGTAGGAGACATGCAAACCGCATACACCGACGCCGCTGGACGAATAAATCCTACCGCTATCAACCTGGGTGGCGGAAATATCGGCGGGAGGGTGATTAGACCTGGACTCTACAAATGGACTACCGGTGTCATCATACCGGCGGATGTCACCCTTTCGGGCAGCGAAACTGCCATCTGGATCTTCCAGATCGCGGGGACTCTGAATATCAGCTCCGGCAAGAGGGTCATTCTCAGTGGCGGCGCACGGCCCGGAAACATCTTCTGGCAGGTCGCTGGAGCCACGACTCTTGGAACGACGGCCGTCTTCAAGGGAAACATCTTAGGCAAGACAAAGATTGTGCTGAAGACCGGCGCAAGACTGCACGGCAGGGCGCTCGCCCAGACCGCAGTGACATTGGACGCCAATTTTATCAAGAGGCCCGGGCTCTGAGACCGGGGTCCAAGGTGGAGCCGACGGAAATCAAGGACGGCCCCTCATGCGGGTCCCGGACGGCATCGAGCAATTCGAGAGCGAGAACCGGCGGTTTTCGGGCTTTTTTGCCAGGGTGAAATTTTTGCGACAAGATGCTTGACACCCCGCGCGGCTAGCACATATAACCCCGGCCACTGAGGGACGCGCGCCGCTCGCCGGTGCCAACATCCCTGTGTGCATTCCTGATGCAACTGGCCGAACGCTGCCGGTACCGCCCGCAAGGGGACCGGCAACGATTTGTGTCCGATGCATTGGACCGGAGGGCCGGCAAATCCTCCCCGCTGTTTGACATCGTTGAAGAAAGAAAGAGAAACGCAGGCGGCGCGTGTCCTGGCGGTTCGCGAGGGTAACCTCGTGGACAACCGAAACATCGGTCGTTTGCGTTTATCAAGAGAGCCAATAGCTTCGGTGGAAACATCGAAACTACATGGTTTCTCGTCAATGTACGCAATGCGATCATTTTCCGGTGGCTTCGGCCATTGGAGGGCTGTTTCAAACTTGAGAGTTTGATCCTGGCTCAGAACGAACGCTGGCGGCAGGCTTAACACATGCAAGTCGAACGGGTGTAGCAATACATCAGTGGCAGACGGGTGAGTAACACGTGGGAACCTTCCTAGGGGTACGGAACAACTCAGGGAAACTTGAGCTAATACCGTATACGTCCGCAAGGAGAAAGATTCATCGCCCTTAGACGGGCCCGCGTCGGATTAGCTAGTTGGTGGGGTAACGGCCTACCAAGGCGACGATCCGTAGCTGATCTGAGAGGATGATCAGCCACACTGGGACTGAGACACGGCCCAGACTCCTACGGGAGGCAGCAGTGGGGAATCTTGGACAATGGGCGCAAGCCTGATCCAGCCATGCCGCGTGAGTGAAGAAGGCCTTAGGGTTGTA
>JBQTKG010000029.1:0-9245 GCA_052386315.1 Hyphomicrobiales bacterium | reverse complement strand
GATCCGGGGGTCGGGTTGACTGAGCGACATGGGCATTTTCCGATTCTGCCGCATTATGCCCGAAGGTGCCGCGCAAGGCGAGTGGACCGGTTGGCATTATCCACGACGGTAACCCATCCTCCGTCATCCCGGCGAAAGCCGGGACCCACCGTTCAGCTTGGGCAAAAGAAACGGCGCCTCTTCTCTCCATGGCCGTCCCCGGGCTTGACCCGGGGATCAACCCGGCCATCCAGCGGCCTAAAGACTGGATGGCCGCCTCGGTGGGCGGCCATGGAGAGTGGGAGAGGCCGTTCTGTGCATACGATAGCGGCTTGCGCCGGGATGACGAACAACAGCGCAAATCATTTGAGCGGCCTTGTTCTTGCCGTCGTCTGCCAACAACGCGTCCTCGACCTCGCCGACGCTGAAATCCACTATCGGCTTGCCGAGCTAGTTAGCGTCGCGGGGGGCGACGATCGCCTTTAGGGCCTCGGGGCATTTTCGCCCATTGCTGCACTTAAAGTCGCGAGTCGCTGAAGTGCTAGCTCGATAAGTCGGTCTTCGAACAACCTCAGTTTACGCTTAGCGGACTCTGTTCCGCCGGGCCATTTTAGGAGGCTGGTCTTCACTGCAGGAGTGGTGGGTTTTACCTCTTGCCGATCAATGAGCCAGTCAACAGTGGCAAGCAACTCCATTCCGAGAGGAGACTCGAAGCCATCAATAAGTTGGCTCGTCGCTTCAAGCGCGGGACGATACGGCTTGGCTTCCGCGCTCTTCAGATACGCGGCAACTTTGTCTTTCTTGGCGTCCTCGAACCAAATTAAATCAAACGGCTTAGCGTCAGCTAGTCGTTTCTCACAATGCAAATAGCTACCGTCCAAACCATTTAGTAAATGTGTGAGCCGTGGAGAGTATGGACCGTATTTCTTTGCCTCAAATTGAAGATCCAAAGTGTTCGGAATGTTCAAAGTTTTGATGCTGCGTTCTAGGAAGTAGGCAAGCTTCTGAACCTCCAGCAAACTGCATTCGATCCCCAAAATCCAATAGCGGCGGACCATCTCGGCGACGAGCGCACGAGCCGGAGTAAGTTTTTCGAGGCCAGCCCTTTTCGCGACGTTCTGGTATTTTTTGGTCGGCTCGTAGACGATTACATGAACGCCGGGCAGCGAACCCAACGCAGCTTCGATTCGAGGGCGCACATCCGACCAATCCAGCCTTCCGTTACCACTCCCGAGGGGCGGAAGCGCGACGGAGCGAATGTTGTTCTCCATAATCACTCGCTTTAAGTCTTCAAGGCCTTCCTCGATCCACGCTATTCGCGAGGGGTACCGCCAGTGAACCTTGGTAGGGAAGTTGATAATCCACCGTGGCCCGAGAAGCTGCCGACGTTCTGTTACGAACATGCGCCCGATCCGCACCTCCTTGTTCTTACAAGCCGCTTCATACGCCTTCATATTCTCGGAGAAGGCCTCCTTGAACATCAAAGCGATGCCCTTGCCCATCACACCAACTGTGTTGACGGTGTTAACAAGGGCCTCAGCGTCCGCCTCCAGCAGGTTTCCTTTGGTGAACGTGATCATCATAGGTACCATTTCGGTTGAGCGGCAATCTTCACGACGATTTTGTGTTTTTCGGCTTCCCCCTGAACGGCGGCTCTCACCGAATCATTGTAGCAGACAACGCCCAATAGTGCATCGATCGGCAGGCGCTTGTAAACCAGTGCTTCTGCCTGATATTTCTCGAACTTGTCGGCGTCATCCTTCCGGAAGTCACGTTGCTGGAGCGTAGGCCATATTATCCAGCTCAGGTCATTCAAATCGTCCGAAAACTGCGCAGCAGTCAAATAGGCATGCCTATCAGTGAAGACAAATGGCACATCTTTTTTTACCAAGAAATGAAGGGACGACACCAGAATAATGATGTCTGCCATCGGATGTTTGGGTACGCTAATTCCCGTCTTGATATTGTAGAGCATGGGCGAATAGGAGTAAAATAAAATGGAACGTAGTCGCTCAAGGTGCCGCCCGGACCACACGGCACCTGGCGGTTACGCCGCTTTTGGATGAGTTCTTGGTTCCCAATTTCGACATAACCTGAATTGGCCTTAGCGGCGTTACGGCAGTGGCAGCCATCGACCAATAGCTTCGAAATGTTGCCTATGTGCGCGATTCGAAAAATGTACGCTTTTTCAGGGTTCAGGTCTTTGGACATCACCAGATGGCTATATACTGCTTAGCGGCATCGGCCTCGATCTGGCGGTCCCACAATTCTTCACGGAACTCATCCAGCCACGCCTGCAACTTGGCAAGGTCTTCGGGCGAAAGTCCGGCAATCGCCTTTTCGATTTGTTCGAGCTTGGTCATCTGCCAAAACTATCACAACTTCTGGCACCGTTGAAGCAGCTGTCCAAGTTGGGCAATAGCGCTCGCCCGTCGGGTCTTCTTCGGCGGGGGTGGCTTGACCCCTTGCGGATGAAATCTACGGGGGTCGATCATCTCTCCGGGAATCGCTGCGTGGCAACTGATATGCTAGCATGCCAGTTGGTTTTGCCTGTGTAGAAAATGGCGCCGCGATTGCGCGGCAAATGCATCGCTTTTGCATGCAAAATGCGCGCAGAAGCGCCACAAAAGCTCGCTGTTTCGACGCTTTAACATGCTGATTTGGCGTGGTTTGCGCTCCGGCGTTTCACGTGAAACTATTCCCATAGCGCAGAAAGAAGTTGCCGCCCGCAAGCAAGAAATTTACCCCTCCTTGCAATCGCCGCCGCGTCCCCCCATAACGCCGCGCCACCTTCGCCCGGAGATTCCCATGACCGCCATTCTCGACGTCGCCGCCCGCGAAATTCTCGACAGCCGCGGCAACCCGACGGTCGAGGCCGACGTGGTGCTGGAAGACGGCTCCATGGGCCGCGCCGCGGTGCCGTCGGGCGCCTCGACCGGCGCCCACGAGGCGGTGGAACTGCGCGACGGCGACAAGGGCCGCTTCTTCGGCCGGGGCGTCACCAAGGCGGTGGCCGCCGTCAACGGCGAAATCTTCGACACCATCGCCGGCATGGATGCCGAGGACCAGATCGCCATCGACATGGCGATGATCGAACTCGACGGCACGCCCAACAAGGCGCGCCTCGGCGCCAACGCCATCCTCGGCGTGTCGCTGGCCTGCGCCAAGGCCGCGGCGGAAGCCTCCGGCCTGCCGCTCTATCGCTATGTCGGCGGCGCCGCCGCCCGCACGCTTCCCGTCCCCATGATGAACATCGTCAATGGCGGCGTGCATGCCGACAACCCCATCGACTTCCAGGAATTCATGGTGATGCCGGTGGGGGCGGAGAACTTCTGCGAGGCCCTGCGCTGGGGCTCGGAAATCTTCCACACGCTGAAGGCTGCGCTGAAGCAGGCGGGCCTCAACACCAATGTCGGCGACGAAGGCGGCTTCGCGCCCAATCTCCCCTCCGCCGAGGCGGCCCTCGATTTCGTCATGAAGGCCATAGAGCAGGCGGGTTACAAGCCCGGCCAGGACGTGTTTCTCGCCCTCGATTGCGCCGCCACCGAGTTCTTCAAGGATGGCAAATACGTCTACGAAGGCGAGGGCAAGACCCGCTCGGCCGCCGAACAGGCGAAATATCTGGCGAAGCTCGCCGCCTCCTATCCGATCATGTCGATCGAGGACGGCATGGCGGAAGACGACTGGGTGGGCTGGAAGCAGGTAACGGATCTTATTGGCAAATCCTGTCAACTGGTTGGCGACGATCTCTTCGTCACCAACACGACACGCCTGAAGCAGGGCATAGCGCAAGGCATCGCCAATTCGATCCTGGTCAAGGTCAACCAGATCGGTTCGCTGAGCGAGACGCTGGAAGCCGTCGAAATGGCGCACAAGGCGGGCTATACGGCGGTGATCTCGCACCGCTCGGGCGAGACCGAGGATTCGACCATCGCCGATCTTGCCGTCGCCACAAACTGCGGGCAGATCAAGACCGGTTCGCTCGCCCGATCGGACCGTCTCGCCAAGTACAACCAACTGCTCCGCATCGAGGAAGAACTTGCAACCCAGGCAACCTACGCCGGCCGCGCCGTAGTGTCGCTATTCAGACGACCGCCGCCGTCACGTCCTTGAGCGTTGTCCTGGCCAGCGAGCCGGCCAGCGCCCCTTCGGCGGCGCGCAAGGGCCCCGCCAGAATCTTGCCGATCTGCGCCGCCACCGGACATGCGGCATCGGGATCGGTCTTGTGCATGCGAAAGATTGTTTCGTCCTCGACGGCGCGATAGACATCGGCCAGGGTGATCTGGCTCGCATCGCGCTCAAGCTCAAAGCCGCCGCTGCGGCCCGCCACCGAGCGCACCAGCTTCGCCCGTTCAAGCTCGCTCATCAGCCGGCGGATCACCACCGGGTTGGTGTGGACGCTTTCGGCCACCGTGTTCGAACACACCGGGCCCTTGCCCGCGAAACGGGCGAGCACGCTCAAGGCATGTATGGCGACGATGAACCGGCTGCTCGAGAGCATAATGGTAACTCCGAGAGTTACATCGGCATCCTCGGTGCAAAGGTCAAGCCTTCATATAGGCAAACGGTCATCAATTGTTAACCGACTCCGCCGAGTTAGAAGGCTCGGAAGGCGGCGCCATGGGCAAACGCAAGTTCGATATGGTCATCACCGGCGTCTCGGCGGCGCTGCTCGGCTATTTTGCCTGGCACGGCTTCGAGGGTCCGCGCGGCTTTCCATATCGCGACCGGCTGACCGCCGACGCCGGCCGGCTTGGCGGCGAGCTTGCCGCCATCCGGCAGCAGCGCGAGTCGCTGGAACTCAGGGTTTCACAGCTGCGGCCCCAATCCGTCGATCCCGACTTGCTCGACGAGATGGCCCGCGCGATGCTGGGCATGACCCGGCCGGGTGAGCTGGTGGTACTGGGTCCGCCGCAAATTCCCCAAGGAAATCCTTGAGCTATACTGAAATCCGGTTAATCGGCGAATTGGCGAGCGAACTCAATCCTTTAATGCTATAGAAAAAGTCCGGTGGCACCGCAGGGGGCAGTTGCATGGCGGTCAAGTCAGCCTATATCGCGCGCAAACTAACCAAGTCCGCGAAGGCCGAGAAGGCCGGCGGGCCGGCGCTCAAGAACAGCGGCTTTTCCGCCGAGCAAGAACTCCACGCCTATCACGACATGCTGCTGATCCGCCGTTTCGAGGAAAAGGCGGGCCAGCTTTACGGCATGGGCCTCATCGGCGGCTTCTGCCATCTCTATATCGGCCAGGAGGCGGTCGTGGTCGGCATGCAGATGGCCCAGAAGGTGGGCGATCAGGTCGTCACTTCCTACCGCGACCACGGCCACATGCTGGCCTGCGGCATGGATCCCAAGGGTGTGATGGCCGAACTGACGGGACGGCGCGGCGGCTATTCCAGGGGCAAGGGCGGCTCCATGCACATGTTCAGCCGCGAGAAGCAGTTCTTCGGCGGCCACGGCATCGTCGGCGCCCAGGTGCCGCTCGGGGCGGGGCTCGCCTTCGCCAACAAGTACCGCGGCAACGATCATGTATCGGTCACCTATTTCGGCGACGGCGCCGCCAACCAGGGCCAGGTCTACGAGACCTTCAACATGGTGGCGATCTGGCAGCTGCCGGTAATCTTCGTGATCGAGAACAACCGCTATGCCATGGGCACGGCGGCGCCGCGTTCGACCGCGATGGCCGATCACCTGGGCGCCCGCGGCGCCGCTTTCGGCATCCCCTCCGAGCAGGTGGACGGGATGGACGTACGCGCCGTTAAGGAAGCCGCCGACAAGGCCGTGGCCCACTGCCGCGCCGGCCACGGCCCTTATATTCTCGAGATGATGACTTACCGCTACCGCGGCCACTCGATGTCCGATCCCGCCAAATACCGCGCCAAGGAAGAAGTGCAGAAGATGCGCGAGGAGCGCGATCCCATCGAACAGGTGAAGGCGCGCATCCTCAAGGCCGACATGGCCAGCGAGGACGATCTCAAGAAAATCGACGCCGACATCCGCGCCATCGTCACCGCGGCGGCCGAATTCGCCCAGAGCGATCCCGAGCCCGATCCTTCGGAGCTTTACACCGACATCTATCTGAGCGCGTGAGGAGCGACGGCCTTGCCCAATATCCTCATGCCCGCCCTGTCGCCCACCATGGAAGAAGGCAAGCTCGCCAAGTGGCTGAAGAATGTCGGCGACAATGTGAAGTCCGGCGATGTCATCGCCGAGATCGAGACCGACAAGGCGACCATGGAAGTGGAAGCGGTCGATGAAGGCCCGCTCACCGCCATTCTGGTTCCGGCCGGCACCGAGAATGTGAAAGTCAATACGCCGATTGCGGTGATCGGCGCGGCTGATTCTGCGCCCGCGCCGAAGGCCGAAGCAAAGCCCGCTGCAACGCCCGCTGCCTCACCGGTTGTTGCGCCCGCCGTTGCGAGCGCGCCCGCCGCTGTCGATCCGGAAATACCCGAAGGCACCGAGATGGCGACCATGACGGTACGCGAGGCGCTCCGTTCGGCCATGACAGAGGAAATGCGCCGCGACAAGGACGTGTTCCTGATCGGCGAGGAGGTGGGCGAGTACCAGGGCGCCTACAAGATTTCGCAAGGCATGCTCGACGAATTCGGGCCGCAGCGGGTGATCGACACGCCGATCACCGAGCACGGCTTCACCGGCATTGCCGTCGGCGCGGCCTTTGCCGGCCTCAGGCCCATCGTCGAGTTCATGACCTTCAACTTCGCCATGCAGGCGATCGACCAGATCATCAATTCGGCGGCCAAGACGCTCTACATGTCGGGCGGCCAGATGGGCTGTCCCATCGTGTTCCGCGGCCCCAATGGCGCGGCGGCGCGCGTCGCCGCCCAGCATTCGCAGGATTATGCCGCCTGGTATGGCCAGATTCCCGGCCTCAAAGTGGTCGCGCCCTATTCGGCGGCGGACGCGAAAGGCCTGATGAAGGCGGCGATCCGCGATCCCAATCCGGTCATTTTCCTCGAAAACGAAATTCTCTACGGCAAGAGCTTCGAAGTACCGAAGCTCGACGACTGGGTGGTGCCTATCGGCAAGGCGCGCATCGCGCGGGCGGGCCGGCATGTCACCATCGTCTCCTTCGGCATCGGCATGACCTATGCACTCGCCGCGGCCGACAAGCTCTTGGCCGAGGGCATCGAGGCGGAGGTGATCGATCTCCGCACCGTCCGCCCCATGAATATCGCAACCGTGGTCGAGAGCGTGAAGAAAACCAAGCGCTGTGTGTGCGTCGAGGAGGGCTTCCCGCAATTCTCGGTTACTTCCGAGATCGCCGCCCAGATCATGACGCATGCGTTCGACTGGCTCGACGCGCCGGTGGCCCGTGTCGCCGGCAAGGACGTGCCCATGCCTTATGCCGCCAATCTCGAAAAACTGGCGCTCCCCAATGCCGATGAGGTTGTCGCGGCGGCGAAATCCGTCCTGTATGTATGAGGAGCGCGCACCATGCCCACCAACATCCTCATGCCCGCCCTGTCGCCCACCATGGAAAAGGGCAAGCTCGCCAAATGGCTGAAGAAGGAAGGCGACAAGGTCAAGTCCGGCGACATTCTCGCCGAGATCGAGACCGACAAAGCGACCATGGAGGTGGAGGCCGTCGATGAAGGCACGCTGGGGAAGATCCTGATCGCCGACGGCACCGATGATGTACCGGTCAACACGCCGATCGCGGTGATTTTGGCCGAGGGCGAGAAGGTGGGGGATATCACCGCCGCTCCCGCGCCCAAGCCTGCCGCGCCGGCGAAGTCCGCGGAACCTGCGCCCGCCACGGTCACCGCAGCGCCCGCGGCGCCGAAACCCAATGGCAGCGGCAATCGCCTTTTCGCCTCGCCACTGGCCCGCCGCATCGCCAAACAGAAAGGCATCGATCTGGCGGCGCTCAAGGGTTCCGGCCCGCGTGGCCGCATCGTGCTCAAGGATGTGGAGGGCGCCAAGCCCGGTACGGCACCCACCGCCAAGCCCGCCACAATGGCGCATCCGATGTCCGACGACGTGGTGCTCAAGCTCTTCGAGCCCGGCTCTTACGAACTCGTGCCGCACGACTCGATGCGCAAGGTGATCGCGCGCCGCTTGATCGAGTCGAAGCAGACCATCCCGCATTTCTATTTGTCGGTCGATATCGCGCTCGACAACCTCTTGAATCTGCGCGAGCGCCTCAATCTGCAGGCGCCCAAGGACAAGGACGGCAAGCCCCTGTGGAAAGTCTCGGTCAACGACTTCATCATCAAGGCGCTGGCCATGGCGCTGATCAAGGTGCCCGACGCCAATGTGTCATGGACCGAAACCGCCATGGTCAAGCACAAGCACGCCGATGTGGGCGTCGCCGTGTCGATCCCCGGCGGCCTGATCACGCCCATCGTCCGCCACGCCGAGACCAAGGGGCTGGCGCAGATTTCCATCGAGATGAAGGACTATGCGGCGCGCGCCCGGGCGCGCAAGCTGCTGCCCCATGAATATCAGGGCGGCTCGACCGTCGTCTCCAATCTCGGCATGATGGCGGTGAAGAATTTCGCCGCCGTGATCAACCCGCCGCATGCGACGATCCTCGCGGTTGGCACCGGCGAACGCCGCCCGGTGGTGCGGGGACAGGATATCGTCATCGAGCAGCAGATGTCGGTGACGCTCTCCACCGATCATCGCGTCGTCGACGGCGCGCTGGGCGCGGAACTCCTCGGGGCCTTCAGGGCCTATATTGAGGAACCCGGGCTGATGCTGGTGTAAGGCGGGCTGGATGAAAACCATTCTGGCATTCGGCGACAGCCTGACCTGGGGGTTCGAGGCCGGGACCTGGAAGCGGCACCCATTTGAGGTACGCTGGCCCAATGTGCTGGCGGCGGGGCTTCAAGGCAATGCCCGCGTCATCGAGGAGGGGCTCAACGGCCGCACCACGGCCTATGACGATGCCACCGACGCGGCCGAGCTCAACGGCGCCAGGGTGCTGCCCATGCTGCTCAAATCGCACCAGCCGCTCGATCTCGCGATCATCATGCTGGGCACCAACGATCTCAAATTCGCCGCCCGCTGCCGCGCCTTCGATGCGGCACTCGGCATGGGGCGTTTGATCGAGATCGTGCAGCACTTCCCTTTCAACGATAATTTTGCGCCGCCGCAAGTGCTCGTGATGTCGCCGCCTGCGCTCGTCAAGACGAAGGACGAGTGGTTCGCCGACCTCTGGGACCATGCCATCGAGGAATCGAAGAAGCTCGCTTATCACTATGAAAGGCTCGCCAAGGAGCGAGGCGTGCATTTCTTCGA
>JBQTKG010000028.1:0-76519 GCA_052386315.1 Hyphomicrobiales bacterium | reverse complement strand
ACCAAGGCGCTGCTGCGCTCGGCCGAAATCTACCACTATATGAAACATGCCAAGAACTACGGACTCAGCGCTGAAAAGATCGGCTTCGATGCCGCCGCCGTGGTGCAGCGCTCGCGAGCCGTTTCGGGCCGCCTCAACATGGGCGTCAACGGGCTCATGAAGAAGAACAAGGTGCAGGTGATCTGGGGCGAGGCGAAACTCGGCAAGCCCGGCGAGGTAGTCGTCGCGAAGTCATCCAAGGCGCCGATGCTGCCGCAACTTCCCGAGCCCAAAGGCGCGCTCGGTCCCGGCACCTACACGGCGAAGCACATCATCATCGCGACCGGCGCGCGGCCGCGGGCGCTGCCGGGTCTCGAGCCCGACGGCAAGCTGGTGTGGACCTATTTCGAGGCCATGGTGCCGCCCGCCATGCCGAAGTCCCTGCTGGTCGTCGGTTCCGGCGCCATCGGCATCGAGTTCGCGTCTTTCTACAATTCCATGGGCGTCGATGTGACGGTGGTCGAGATCGTCGACCAGATCATGCCAGTGGAGGATGCCGAGGTCGCCAGGATCGCCCAGAAGCAGCTCGAGAAGCAGGGCCTCAAGATCAAGACGGGCACGAAGGTCAGTGCACTGAAGAAGGGCAAGGACAGCGTCGCCGTCACCATAGAGCAGGGTGGGGCGAAGACCGACGTCACGGTGGATCGCGTCATCTCCGCCGTAGGCGTTACCGGCAATATCGAAAACCTCGGCCTCGAGGCGCTCGGGGCGAAGACCGAGAAGGGCTGCATCGTCGTTGACGGCTATGGCCGCACCAATGTGCCCGGCCTCTATGCCATCGGCGATGTGGCGGGCCCGCCGATGCTCGCCCACAAAGCCGAGCATGAGGGCGTCATCTGTGTCGAGAAGATCAAGGGCCTCGACGCCCACCCGATGAACAAGGAGCGGATTCCCGGCTGCACCTATTGCCATCCGCAGGTCGCTTCCGTCGGCCTCACCGAAGTGAAAGCCAGGGCGGAGGGCTTTGAGCTCAAGATCGGCCGCTTCCCCTTTGCCGGCAACGGCAAGGCCATCGCACTCGGCGAGGATCAGGGCCTGGTCAAGACCATCTTCGACGCCAAGACCGGCCGCCTGCTCGGCGCCCATATGGTGGGGGCGGAAGTGACCGAACTGATTCAGGGTTTCGCCATCGCCATGGGCCTCGAGACCACCGAGGAAGAGCTGATGCACACGGTCTTCCCGCATCCCACCCTCTCCGAAATGATGCATGAAAGCGTTCTCGACGCCCATGGCCGCGTCATTCACATGTAGAATTTGTTAAACAATGGCGGACAAGCTGGCGCCATGGAACAGGTTTCGTCGCTGATCGACGCCTTCGACATGCTCGATCTGGTGCTGGCGGTCTTCGGCGCCGTCATCGTCAGCCTGTGGTTCGGGCGCGGCAAGAAGGCTTTGGGGCTGCTCTCCGGCGCGCTGGTGGGCGGGCTCATCAAGCCGGTCTTTTTCCTGATCGTGCTGGGCGGGGCGTTCATGGCGAGCCAGGACATGCAGGCTTCGCAACAGCCGGTGGAGCAGAATCCGCTCGTCAAGTTCTGGCTGAAATAGCGCGGGTTCGAATCCCCTTGATAGCCCGGCTGGCCTGCGCCATATCTTGGCCGGACTGCAATGATCGCGGGGGAGGCGTGACATGAACAATCTGATGGACCTTGGCGGCGGTGTCGGCTGGCGCGGCACCTTGATCATCGGCGGACTGGCCGGCTGGATCGCCGAGAAGCTGACCAAATCCGAGATGGGCCTGTTCCTCAACATTATTACCGGCATCGTGGGCGCATATATCGGAGGGTTTCTTGCCAACGCCATGGGCATCCAGCTCGGTGAAATCTTCCGCGGCTGGTTCCTCGGCAATCTGCTGGTCTCCGTCGTCGGCGCCGTCATCCTCATCGTCGTGGTGAGACTCGTGCGGGACCGCTTCGCCTGATGGTTACGCTTCTCGACAGGGCCGAAACCCGGCCGCGGCATCCGGAAAAGGCGCACCGGCCGGAAACGCCGCTTCTGCGCAAGCCGGAGTGGATCCGGGTCAAGGCGCCGGGCTCGCCAGTTTATGCCGAAACACAGAAGATCGTGCGCGACAACAATCTCATAACGGTATGCGAAGAAGCGGGCTGCCCCAATATCGGCGAGTGCTGGTCGAAGAAGCACGCGACCTTCATGATCATGGGCGATACCTGCACCAGGGCCTGCGCCTTCTGCAATGTGAAAACCGGTCTGCCCGGGCCGCTTACCCCCGACGAGCCGGAGAAGGTCGCCGATGCGGTGGCGCGCATGGAACTTGCGCACGCAGTCGTGACCTCCGTCGACCGCGACGATCTCGATGACGGCGGCGCAGAGCACTTTGCCCGCACCATCGCGGCAATCCGCAAGGCTTCGCCCGCCACCACCATTGAAGTGCTGACCCCGGATTTTCTCAAGAAGGATGGCGCGCTGGAGACCGTGGTCGCGGCCAAGCCCGACGTCTTCAACCACAATCTCGAGACCGTGCCTTCGCTCTATCTCCGCATCCGGCCGGGCGCGCGCTATTTCCATTCGCTGCGCCTGCTGCAGCGGGTGAAGGAACTCGAACCCGCCATGTTCACCAAGTC
Source organism: Hyphomicrobiales bacterium (assembly GCA_052386315.1). GTDB lineage: Bacteria > Pseudomonadota > Alphaproteobacteria > Rhizobiales > Aestuariivirgaceae > Aestuariivirga. The sequence goes on along the minus strand of JBQTKG010000028.1, from coordinate 73,901 downwards.
GGGCATCATGGTGGGGCTGGGCGAGACTCGCGAGCAGGTGATGCAGGTGATGGACGACATGCGCTCGGCATCGATCGATTTCATCACCATCGGGCAATATCTGCAGCCAAGCCGCCGGCACGCGGCAATCGACCGCTTCGTGACGCCGGACGAGTTTAAGAGTTACGAGACGCTGGCCTATGCCAAGGGATTTCTCATGGTGGCCGCGAGTCCGCTCACCCGTTCTTCGCATCATGCCGGCGACGATTTCGCCCGGCTGAGACAAGCCCGCCTCAAACAATCAGGACACTGACGAATGACCAAGTTTAACGTGACACGCCGCGTTCCCTACAACGCCGACCAGATTTTCGCAATCGCCGTCGATGTTGGAGCCTACAGGGAGTTCCTGCCGCTCGTGACCCGCTCGACGGTGCGCAACCGCAAGCCGAAACCCGGCGGCGGCGAGACTTTCGATGCGGCGCTGACCATCGCCTACAAGAAGCTCAACATTTCCGAGACCCTGGCCAGCCGCGTCGAAATCGATCCGGCCAACCGCACCGTCAAGGCCCATTGCGAAGAGGGACCGGTCAAATTCCTCGATTCGGAGTGGCGGATCGCCGCCGCCGGCGATAATGAAAGCGACATCCAGTTCAGCGTCGACTACACGCTGAAGAGCCGCAGCCTGCAGTTCCTGCTGTCCGGCATGTTCGATCTGATGGTTCGGCGGATCATGAAGGCCTTCGAGCAGCGGGCGCACAAGCTCTATGGCGTGCCGGCCACCACTTCGCTGGCGAGTTGAAGTGCCGCTTCAACGGAGGCGAGCCTAATCCCTTCGCGGCCTGCTTCGCCCAGCATCAGCCGCCGGTGCAAGGTTCCGGTTCCTCTCCGTGCGGCGGCGATGTGGACGAGTCCCACGGGTTTTGCCGCCGTGCCGCCGCCCGGGCCGGCAATGCCGGTGACCGCGATGGCGATATCGGCCTTCGCATGCCGCAACGCGCCTTCCGCCATGGCCCGCGCCGCCTCCTCGCTGACCGCGCCGGACTCGGCGATCAATTTTTCAGCCACGCCGAGATCGGCGACCTTGGCGGCATTGGAATAAGAGACGAAGCCGCGATCGAAAACATCGGACGATCCGGCTATCGAAGTAAGGAGGCCCGCCACCAGCCCGCCGGTGCAACTTTCGGCGGTGGCGAGCGTCAAGCCGGCGGCGCGGCATTGGGTCAGTAATTCCTCGGCAAGCCGGGTGAGAGCGGGGGCGAACATGGCTCAGGGTAGCCGCAGGGTTGCGCTCGCGAAAGCGGCGATGCCTTCGCCGCGGCCGATGGCGCCGAGTTTTTCGGTGGTCGTCGCCTTGATGGCGATGCGATCGGGCGACAATTTGAGGAGCGACGCCAGCACTGCTTTCATTGCCGCAATATGGGGCGCGATGCGCGGGGCTTCCGCTAGAATTGTCACATCGACATTGGCGATCAGGCCGCCGCGGCGCTCGACTTCGCGCATAGCGAATTCGAGAAAGCGCCCCGAAGCAGCGTCCTTCCACTGCGGATCGGAGGGCGGAAAATGCGTGCCGATATCGGCCTCGCCGAGGGCTCCCAAAATGGCATCGGTCAGCGCATGCAGCGCCGCATCGGCATCGGAATGGCCCGCGAGCTTGTGGCTGTGCGGGATGCGTACGCCGCACAGTGTCACACAATCGCCGGGCGCGAAGGGATGGATATCGATACCCTGGCCGACTCGCACATCGGGCAGCCGCGCCAGGCCTTGTTCCATCAGAAACCGGTCCGCCTTCTCGACATCCTCGGCGCTGGTGATCTTGCGGTTTTCGTCGCGGCCGGGGATGACGGCAACTTCGATGCCGGCGCGTTCGGCCACCGCCGAATCGTCGGTGAGATCGGTGGCACCCGCCGTGACCGCCGCCCTGTGCGCCGCCAGGATTGCCTTGAAATCGAAGCCCTGCGGCGTCTGGGCGCTCCACATGCCGGCCCGGTCGACGGTGCGTTCGACCAGTCCACCCGGCGCATGTTTCAGCGTGTCGGCCACCGGAAGGCCCGGAACGATTCCCGGATGTCGGTCTAGCCAGGCAATCACATGGCTGATCAGGTCGCGCGAGGCAAAGGGCCGGGCGGCATCATGGACAAGCACTTTGTCGGGATTAAACTTGGCGACGGCCTCAATGCCGATACGGCAGGACGCCTGCCGGGTCCCACCGCCGATGACCGGGGCTTCCACGGCCAGTCCCGAAGCAGCCTCGGCGAACATCGCTTCGTGGCCTGCGGCGATCACCGGCTGGACATGGGCGATGCCCGGATGTCCGGCGAAGGCCTCGAGCGTCCACCTGATCAGCGGCTTACCTCCGATTGACTGATACTGTTTCGGCTTTTCGCCACCCGCCCGGAGGCCCGACCCGCCCGCCACAATCACTGCTGCCACCTTCATGGCGCCCGTCTAGCAGCCGTGCCGAAGGGTCGCAACAATGGTTCTTGACGCACTGCAACATTAGCCTATCTTGCCGCAGAATTGCTCAAATCGGAGCGTCGCACAAAAAATGGGCATCAGGATCGGTCCGATCAGGACGCGCAACCGCGTCTTCCTCGCCCCAATGTCGGGGGTGACCGACGAGCCGTTCCGCGCGCTCGCCCATCGCCATGGCGCGGGACTGGTTGTTTCGGAGATGGTGGCGAGCGCGGAGCTGGTGCAGGCGAGGCCCGACATGGTGCGCCGCGCGACCGGGGCGGCGAAACTCGACCCATTCGTGATCCAGCTCGCCGGACGCGAGGCCAAATGGATGGCGGAAGGGGCGCGGGTGGCCCAGGATCTCGGCGCCCAGGTGATCGACATCAACATGGGCTGCCCGGCGCGCCAGGTAACCGGCGGGCTTTCCGGCTCGGCTTTGATGCGCGATCTCGATCATGCGCTGGGCCTGATCGAAGCAACGGTTGGCGCGGCGCGCGTTCCCGTTACGCTCAAGATGCGTCTCGGCTGGGACCATGGCAGCGTCAATGCGCCGGAACTTGCCCGCCGCGCCGAGGCTTCCGGCGTGCAAATGATCACAGTTCACGGCCGCACACGCTGCCAGTTCTATGGCGGCCGCGCCGACTGGTCCGCCATCCGAGGTGTGCGCGAAGCGATCGCCATTCCGCTGATCGCCAATGGCGACGGCGTCACCCCCGAGGATGCAGCCGCCATGCTCGAGGCCTCTGGCGCCGACGGCGTCATGATCGGCAGAGGCGCCTATGGCAGGCCGTGGTGGCCGGGTGTTATCGCCGAGCAAATCGATCCCGGCAGCGGCATTGCCGAGCCCGGTCTGGCACAGGAAGCCGAAATCGTTCGCGCACATCACGCCGCCATCCTCGAATATTTTGGCGAGGAGCATGGCAACCGCATCGCCCGCAAGCATGTCGGATGGACCATGGACCGGCTTTTGGAACGCCGCCATATCGATGCCACATCCGCGGCCGAGTGGCGCGCCCATCTCCTTCGTGCGTCCGACAATCGCGCTGTGAGCCAAGGCCTTGCAGCGCTCTACGACTCGCTTGGCGAGACGAGGGCGGCGGCATGAATCCCAATCTCCGCGATCTGGAAACTTCCGCACCGCTCGCCCGCGCCGCCGTCGATGCGCTGCCCAATCCGCTGATCGTCGTCGCCGGGGACGATCGAATAAACCTCGCTAATGCCGCCGCCGAGCATTTCTTCCAGGCGAGCAGCACCATGCTGCTGCGCCAGCGTCTGACCGATCTCATGCCCTTCTCGAGTCCGGTGCTCCATGCCGTAGCGCAGGCGCGCCAGACCGGCGGCGTCGTCAATGAGTATGCCGTGGGTGCGGGAACGCCGCGGCTGGGCGGCGAGCGCATCGTCGATCTGCAGGCCGCCCCCATGGCGGACGATTCCCGCTCGGTCGTGGTGATGCTGCTCGAGCGCTCCATGGCCCACAAGATCGACCGGCAATTGACGTCGCGGGGTGCCGCCCGCTCGGTGACCGGCATGGCCGCCATGCTGGCCCATGAAATCAAGAATCCGCTTGCCGGCATCCGCGGCGCCGCGCAACTGCTCGAACCGGCGCTTGGGCCCGAGGACCGCACGCTCGCCCGCCTCATTTGCGAAGAGACCGACCGCATCCGCGATCTCGTCGACCAGATGGAAGTTTTCACCGACGAGCGTCCGCTCGACCGCACGGCGGTGAACATCCATGCCGTGCTCGAACGGGTGAAGCAGCTCACGCTGGCCGGAATGCCGGCGGATGTGAGCGTGCGCGAGGATTACGATCCGTCGCTGCCGCCGGTGCTCGGCAACAAGGATCAATTGGTGCAGGTTTTCCTCAATCTCGCCAAAAATGCCGCCGAGGCGATCGCGTCGACCGGCAGGCCAGGCGAAATCGCATTCACCAGCGCGTTCCGGCCGGGTATCCGACTGACAGTGCAGGGCTCCGGCGAACGCATGACCCTGCCGCTGGAAGTCTGCATCCACGACACCGGACCGGGAATCCCTGAAGAGCTTCGCCAGAACATTTTCGATCCATTCGTCACCACCAAGCCCAGCGGCCGCGGACTGGGGCTTGCGCTCGTCGCCAAGATCGTGCGCGACCATGGCGGCGTCGTCGAACACACCGCCCGCGACCGCGGTTCCACCTTCCGGGTGCTCTTGCCGATGCTGCGCAGCGGAGATCAAGTTCCATGAGCGCCAAGACCATCCTCGTCGCCGACGACGACAGCACCATCCGCACCGTGCTCACCCAGGCCTTGAGCCGGGCGGGCTACAGCGTGCGCTCGACTGCCACCGCCACGGCGTTGTGGCGCTGGGTGGCGGAAGGCCAAGGCGATGCCATCGTCACCGACGTGGTGCTGCCCGATGAAAACGCCTTCGACGTCATTCCGCGCATCAAGAAGCTCCGGCCCAATCTGCCGGTGATCGTGATGAGCGCCAAGAACACGATCATGACCGCGATCACCGCGGCCGAGCGCGGCGCCTACGATTATCTGCCCAAGCCCTTCGATCTCAACACCCTGGTGCAGACGGTAGGGCGGGCACTCGAACAATCGGCGCGCCCGCCGAGCGCCGGACCAATCGCACAGGGCGAAAGCCTGCCGATCGTCGGCCGCTCGCCCGCCATGCAGGACATCTACCGCATCATTGCGCGGCTCACCCAGACCGATCTCACCGTGATGATCGTGGGCGAATCCGGCACCGGGAAAGAACTGGTGGCGCGGGCGCTGCATGATTACGGCCGCCGCCGCAAGGGTTCCTTCGTCGCCGTCAACATGGCGGCAATCCCGCGCGAGCTGATCGAGTCGGAACTTTTCGGCCACGAGAAGGGTTCCTTTACCGGCGCCACGGCACGCATGGCCGGGCGCTTCGAGCAGGCCGACGGCGGCACATTGTTCCTCGACGAGATCGGCGACATGCCGCTCGAGGCCCAAACACGCCTGCTGCGCGTTCTGCAACAGGGTGAGTTTAACTCAGTGGGCGGCAACAGCCCGATCAAAACCGATGTCCGCATCATCGCCGCCACCCATCGCGACCTGCGCCGCCTCATCGAGCAGGGCCAGTTCCGCGAAGATCTGTTCTTCCGCCTGAATGTCGTGCCGCTGCGCTTGCCGCCTTTGCGCGAACGCAGCGAGGACATTCCCGACCTCGTCCGCCATTTCCTCAATCGCGCCGCCGCCGAGGGTCTGCCGCGCAAGGAGATCGCTCCCGATGCGGTCGAACGTCTGAAGCTGTACCGCTGGCCCGGCAATGTGCGCGAACTGGAAAACCTGGTACGGCGGCTTATGGCGATCGACATCGACGACACTATTTCCGCCGCCTCCGTCAACCGCGAGCTGATGGCCGTTCAGCCTCCGCTCGAGCTCGAAGTGCCGGCCCGCGGTGAAGGCACCCTTGCCGATCACGCCGAGGCTTATCTGTCGCAGTATTTCGCGGGCTTCGGCCAAGGCTCGCCGCCGCCTGGCCTCTATGAACGCGTCCTTGCCGAAATCGAGCCGCCATTGCTGCGGGCCTGTCTCGCCGCCACCGGCGGCAATCAGTTGCGCGCCGCCGAGCTTCTCGGAATCAATCGCAACACGTTGCGGGTCAAACTGCGCGAGCGCAATGTTCGGGTGTGGAAAGGCCTGTAGCGCCTATTGCCGGACTGTCGCAAATTTGCCACGTTTACTGTTGATTTCCCGCAACAGGCGAGCTTAGACGGGGATAAATGCCAGATCGCAGCGACAACCGGCTATCGCACAGGCTACGCCGCCTCACCGGCTGGGCGGGCTTCGGTCTCGTCGTGTTGGGTATCGCCACCGGACTGGCCACTTTCGCCACCCTCACAGGCCTGACGCCGATCAAACCGACGCGGGAAATCACCCTGCTGTTCCTGGCGGCCAACATCGCCCTGGTTCTGGTCATGGCGACAATGGTGGGCGGCCAGGTGCTGTTCCTCCTGGTCGAGAAGCGCCGCGGCACGGCGGGGGCGGGCCTGCATCTGCGGCTGGTGCTGCTCTTCAGCCTGGTTGCCGTGGTGCCGGCCATCGTGGTCGCCGCCTTTGCCACCGTCACCCTCAACCGCGGCCTCGACACCTGGTTTTCCGAGCGCACCCGCGCCATCGTTGATTCCGCCGTTACCGTCGCCGAGGCTTACTTGCGCGACCATGCCGAGGCGACGCGCGGCGATTTGGCGGGTATCTCCGCCGACCTCGCCCAGCAGAAGGCGCTCTACGACAGCGACCTGGCGGGCTTCGTGCGCCGGGTGGCGCGCCATGCGGCGCTGCGCGGGCTGGCCGCCGCCTTCGTATTCGACCAAAGCCAGAAACGAATCGACGTCAAGGTCACCGCAAACGACAAGATCGAATTCCGGGCTCCGTCGCCTGATGCGCTGGCTCGCGCCGCCAAGGGCGAGCTCGTGCTCATTCCGCCGGGGCAAGGCGGCAATGTCGTCCGTGCGCTGATCAAATTGCAGAATTTTCCCGATCACTATCTCTACATCTACCGCGTCATCAATGCCTCGGTGCTCGATCAGCTCGCCAAGACCCGCGACGCCAAGGCCGAATACGACAAGCTGATGCAGCAGCGCCTTGGAGTGCAGCTCACCTTCGCCATGATGTATGCGGTGGTTGCCTTCGTCTTTCTGCTCGCGGCTGTGTGGAGCGGGCTGTGGTTCTCCGACCGGCTCGTGGCGCCGGTCGTGCGTCTTCTCGACGCCGCCCGCCGGGTTTCGCACGGCGATCTCGATGCCAAAGTCGAAATTACAGACGGACCGGACGATCTCGCCACCCTGTCGCGCACCTTCAACCTGATGACCGGTCACATCAAGGGCCAACGCGACGAACTCGTGGCCGCCAACGAAAAGATCGATGCAAGACGCCGTTTCACCGAAGCCATGCTGGCGGGCGTCAGTGCCGGGGTGATTGGCATCGATGCGCAGGGCCGTATCTCGCTGATCAACCGCTCCGCCCTCAATCTCCTCGACGCCGGCGAAGCCGAGCTGGTCGGCAAGGATGTGGCCGAGGCCCTTCCAGAGTTCCGGTCCCTATTCGAAACGGCGCAATCGCGGCCGGCGGGTTTTGCCGAAGACCAGATCGACGTGCAGCTGCGGGGTATCGCACACAGTTTCTTCGCCCGCATCACCACCGAAAGCAGTGCCGGCGAGGAACACGGCCACGTGCTCACCATCGACGACATCACCGATCTGGTCTCGGCCCAGCGCAATTCCGCATGGTCCGACATTGCCCGCCGCGTCGCCCACGAAATCAAGAATCCACTGACCCCCATTCAGCTCTCGGCCGAGCGTCTGAAGCGGAAATACGGCAAGGAAATCATTACCGACAAGCACGTGTTCGAGCAGTGCACCGACACCATTATCCGCCAGGTCGGCGACATCGGCCGCATGGTGGACGAGTTCTCCTCCTTCGCCCGCATGCCGAAGGCGACACCCGCGCCGCAGAACCTGGCGGACGTTGTGCGCGAGGCCACCGTCCTGCAGCGCGTATCCTCGGGTGACGTCGAAATCGAGCTCGATATCGGAAAGGGCGATTTCACCTTCCCCTTCGACCGTCGGCTCGTCACCCAGGCGGTGACCAATTTGGTGAAGAACGCCCATGAGGCGATTGAGAGCAGGGGAAAGAATGGGGACCGGCAGCACGGCCGCATACTGGTCGAGGCGGGCATGGCCGGCATCCACCCGATGATCCGCGTCACCGACAATGGCGTGGGTCTGCCGAAAGAGAACCGCAGCCGGCTGGCCGAACCCTACATTACCACGCGCGACAAGGGCACCGGCCTTGGTCTCGCCATCGTCAAGCGCATCATGGAAGAGCATGGCGGCCGGCTGGTGCTCGAGGATGCTCCGCCCGGTTTCGCCGATGGCTCGGGCGCAAGGGTGAGCCTGCTCTTCACCTCACTTCCACAACCCGTTTCCGTGAACGCATGAACGAGAAAAAGAGATGGCCGCAGACATCCTGATCGTCGACGACGAAACCGATATCCGCGAACTCATCGCCGGGATTCTGCAGGACGAAAGCTATGAGACCCGCCTCGCCCATAACAGCGATGCGGCACTGAGCGAAGTGGATCAGCGCCGGCCGTCGCTCATCATTCTCGACATCTGGCTGCAAGGTTCGAAGCTCGACGGCCTCGACCTGCTCAACGTGATCAAGCAGAAGCACCCCGAGGTGCCGGTCATCATCATTTCCGGCCACGGCAACATCGAAACCGCCGTCGCCGCCATCAAGCGCGGTGCCTATGAATACATCGAAAAACCGTTCAAGGCCGACCGCCTCATCCTCGTAGTCGGGCGTGCGCTGGAGGCTTCGCGGCTCAAGCGAGAAAACGAGGCGTTGAAGGGCAGGGCGGGCGCCGACACCGAGCTTTTGGGCTCTTCCGCCGCCATGCGCCAGCTCCGGCAATTACTCAGGAAGATCGCCCCCGGCAACAGCCGGGTGCTGATCACCGGCCCCATGGGCTCCGGCAAGGAACTGGCGGCGCGCACCTTGCACGCACTCTCCAACCGCGCTGCCGGCTCATTTGTGACACTGAGTGCGGCCACCATGGCGCCCGAACGCATGGAAGAAGAACTTTTCGGCGTCGAGGATGGTTCCGGCGCCACAAGACGCGTCGGTGCGCTCGAGGAGGCCCATGGCGGAACCCTCTACATCGACGAGCTTGCCGACATGCCGCTTGAGACTCAGGGCAAGGTGCTCCGCGTCCTCGTCGACCAGACATTCCAGCGGCTGGGCGGCGCCAAGAAGGTCAAGGTCGATGTGCGGATCGTCTCCTCGACCAGCCGCGATCTAGCCCACCTCATTGCCGACGGCCGTTTCCGCGAGGATCTCTTTCACCGCCTGGGCGTGGTGCCGGTGCAGGTGCCGGCCCTTTCCGATCGGCGTGAGGATATTCCAGAACTGATCGAGCATTTTACCAAGACCTATTCGTTGGCCACGGGTCAGCCTTTCCGCCGCATCGCCGCCGATGTCGTCGCCGTGTTGCAGACCCGCGACTGGACAGGCAATGTCCGCGAGCTGAAGAACAATGTCGAACGCATAATGATCTTGGCGGGTGGCGATCCGGCAAGCGAAATCACGGCGGCGGCGTTGCCCTCCGATGCCGCCGCTGCCGGTTCCAGCGCATCTTCGCTCGGCGGCGAACAACTTCTGGCGCTGCCTTTGCGCGAGGCGCGGGAGGCCTTCGAACGCGACTACATCGCCGCGCAATTGTCGCGCTTTGGCGGCAATATCTCGCGCACCTCCGGCTTCATAGGCATGGAACGCTCGGCGCTGCACCGCAAGATCAAGCTGTTGGGCCTCCCCTCCCGCGGCGAGGAAGCGGCGGGCCAAGGGTAATTTTGCACCCGCCGGTATTGTGGTAACGTCAAGCTTGCCGGGACAACAGACCCCGTACGCGAATAAAAAGAGAACGGCAATGGCCCAAGAAAAACTTCAGAATCTGCAAGACACGTTTCTCAATCATGTCCGCAAGCAGAAGGTCCCAGTCACTGTGTTTCTCGTGAACGGCGTCAAGCTGCAGGGCGTCATCACCTGGTTCGACAATTTCTGCGTTCTCCTGCGCCGCGATGGCATGTCGCAGCTAGTCTACAAGCACGCCATCTCAACGATCATGCCGGGCGGACCCATCAGTCTGTTCGAAGAGGAGTCGAACGCCGGGTGACGACGCGCAAGCGCTTGCGGGCGGGCCCAGGCCTTGACCTGCGCCGGGAAGGTCCTGCGGCCACGCGGGCCATCGTCGTCCATGTCGAACGCCGCGGCCGCAATGCCCCCGCCGCTCCGGATCGCGACGCGAAGGCGCGCCTCGCGGAAGCCGTGGGCCTTGCCCGCGCCATTGATCTCGAGATCGCCGCGGCGATCAGCGTACCCCTCAACGCAGCACGGCCTGCTACCCTTATCGGCACCGGCAAGGTCGAAGAGATCGCCAGGCTCGCGGAAGCGACCGCGGCGGAACTCGTCTGCGTCAATGCCCAGCTCTCGCCCATTCAGCAGCGCAATCTGGAAAAGACATGGTCGGTCAAGGTGCTCGACCGCACCGGCCTCATTCTCGAGATATTCGGCCGCCGCGCCTCCACCCGCGAAGGCATCCTGCAGGTCGAGCTCGCCCATCTGCAATACCAGAAGAGCCGGCTGGTCCGCTCCTGGACCCATCTGGAGCGCCAGCGCGGCGGCTTCGGCTTCATGGGCGGCCCCGGCGAACGCCAGCTCGAGGCCGACCGGCGGCTCATCGAGGAACGCATCGGCAGGATCGAAAAGCAGCTGGCCTCCGTGGTGAAGACGCGTGCTTTGCACCGCAAGGGCAGGGCACGGGTCCCCTATCCCGTGGTCGCCCTGGTCGGCTACACCAACGCCGGCAAATCGACCCTGTTCAACCGCCTGAGCGGGGCTGAGGTGCTGGCCAAGGAATTGCTGTTCGCCACTCTCGATCCCGCCATGCGGGTGATTGCCCTACCGCATGGCCGCAAGGCAATCCTGTCCGATACGGTGGGCTTCATTTCCGATCTTCCGACGGCGCTGATCGCCGCCTTTCGCGCCACGCTGGAGGAGGTGCTGGCGGCCGACATGATTCTGCATGTCCGCGATGTGAACCACGCCGAGACCGAAGCCCAGGCAGGGGATGTGGCGCGCGTGCTCGGCGAACTCGGCATCGATGAAATCCGCCGCGGCCGGGCGATCGAGGCGTGGAACAAGCTCGACCTTCTCGATGCCGAAATGCGGAGCCGGCGGGCGGCGCAGGCTGAGCGCAATCCGAGCTGTGTGTTGATTTCGGCGGTAACGGGGGAGGGGCTCGACCGGCTCGTGGATCTCATTGAGGAACGCCTCGGCGGCGAGGACCGCATCTATGAAGTCTTTCTCGATGCGGGCAACGGCAAGGGTCTCGCCTGGCTGCACGAAAGTGGCGAAGTGCTGGCCCGCCAGGGCTTTCCCGATGGCCGCCAGCGCGTGACGGTACGCTTGTCCGACGACAGGGCGGGCCAGGCCCAGGCCCGCTTCGGCAAATCCATGCGGCTGGGCCAGCTTGACCGGGCGGCGGCGGAATAGGACCGCCTATTTTTCCCGCCCTTTGGCCTCGTCCCACAGAGCGTCCATTTCGGCCAGATTCGATTGCGCAGGCTCCTTGCCGCGTTCCGCCAGCCGCCCTTCGATGTGGCGGAAACGGCGCTCGAACTTGGCATTGGCGTGGCGCAGGGCCGCTTCCGGATCGATGCCGAGATGGCGCGCCACATTGGCCAAGGCGAAGAGCAGATCGCCAAATTCCTCGGCCTTCGCGGCTTGCGGGGCGGCGCGCAACTCGGCCACCTCCTCGGCAATCTTGTCATAGGCATTGTCGACCGAGGGCCAATCGAATCCCACTTTCGCCGCCTTTGCCTGCAGCTTGACGGCGCGCGTCATTCCGGGAAGGGCCACCGGAATTCCGTCCAGCACGCCCGTCTTGCAGTCCTTGCGCTCTCTCGCCTTCATCTCTTCCCAAAAGCCTTTGGCAAGTTTGGCCGAGCGAGCGTGTTCGTCGCCGAAGACATGGGGATGACGGCGGATCATTTTCCGACAAATCGCTTCCACCACCTCGTCAAAGGAAAAGGCATTTTCTTCCTCCGCCATCTGGGCGTGATAAACGGCCTGGAGGAGCAGATCGCCAAGCTCCTCGCACAGATCGGCCTTGCTGCCGCGCGTGATCGCATCGGCGACTTCATAGGCTTCCTCGATGGTGTAAGGTGCGATAGTCGCGTAAGTTTGTTCGATATCCCACGGGCAGCCAGTCCCTGGCGTACGCAGTGCCTTCATGATGGCACGCAGAGTTTCGAACCGGCGGGGGTCGAGGTCGGCGGGATTAGTGGTCATGGGGCAGTGCTAGGACAAGTTTGTCGCTCGGTGAAGCGATTTTGGTATCGACAATGCTGTTCAAGGAAACCGTCAATCTTCACGGGGAGTTGTATTCCGCCGCCACCACAGGCGCGTATTGTCATGCGGTCGCGACGGTCTGCAAGTTCGCGAAATCGGAAAACTGGGAGGACGAAATGGCAATTGGCGTATTGTTTGAATTTCCGGGTGCCAAGCAGTCTCAATATGAAGACGTGGAGAAGAAAATGACCGGTGGGGGCACGCTTAGGAAGTTGGCCGATTGGCAGGTGAAGGGACTTCTCATGCATGTGGCCGGCCCGACACCGGCGGGCTGGCGGGTTGTCGATGTGTGGGATTCGGAAGCCGACTTCATGAAATTCGCCGCAGTCTTGATGCCGATGGCCAAGGCGGCCGGGTTCCCCGATATTCCACCGCAAATCTTCCCGGCTCACAATTTCGTCAAGGCTTAGTCGGCCCGGGTTGTCGTGAATTCGATATGGTGCGGGGAGGCCAACCGCGCCGATGCGAGCCATGTGTCTTGTTCGATCTATCACCCCCATTCGCATAAGATATATTATGGAATATTTTTACTCGACCCGATTACGGGCAAAACCGGCCCCCATCAATCGCTTGCGAGCCGGCCTGCACCTGCCGCATCACTCGGGCAGCGGCTGCAGCGGCCAGGTGCGGGGCGCGCAGGCCGCGCCCTTGGCTTGCGGCTTGTCGGGGTCGCGCCACATGCAGTCAAACCAGTAAGGCGTCTCAGCCGCCCAGACTGTGCCTTTGAAGCGCCGCTGAAGCAACTGCTGGGCGGCCCGCGAATAGCTGCCATGGCCACCATGCCAGCGGCAGCCGTAGCGGGTCGAGCGGACCGCCAGCGCCAGGGCTTCCGGCGCGCCGTCGTCGCCGCGGCTCGCCTTGCCCCAGCGGATCGCCGCTTCCGATAGATTCCTGGGACCGCTGGCCGCTTTCGCCAAGGCGGCGAGTTCCTGCCAGTCCACCGCCCTGATCTCCGGATGCTGCTTGAGCACCGCCTCGCGCGCGGCCTTGACACCATCACGTTCCGCCGGATCGATGACCGCCGTCAGGCGGCGGCTCCAATAGTCGTCGAACCAGGCAAGTCCATCGGCGGCGTCAAACTGATTGCGCAGGCCCATGAGCTGCCGGTCGATCTCGAACGGACACCACCAGTTCTTGTCATTGGCATCGTAGCTGTCGATTTCATTGAAATCGGCGCGGTCTCTCTCCATGCCGTCCCAGAGATCGGGTGAGGAAATGAGAATCCCGTAACGCGGGCTGCGCAGCATGGTTAAGAGCCGCCGCCGTTCCGGCCCTGTCTTTGGATAATCGGCGGCAACCTTGTCGGCAGTCGTCTTGAGCCCGGGATTAAGCGCCATGAGCTTTTCGGTTTCCGCCTGCGATGGCGTGAGGCCGCGGGCGAAATCGCGGGTCCAGGCGGCGCGGGCCACAAGGCCGCGCTGGGCAACTGAGAACATCGTGTCGCCGGCATAGGCCCACAACGTCCGGGATGGCAGGAAATTGAGCATCAGGTTCGATGTCTTGCGCGACGACTTCGCCAATGCCGCCTTCCAGTGGGCTTCATCTTCGGCGATCCAGCCGAGCAGCTCGGCGAAGCGGTCGCTGAGGCCGCCGCGCATGTTTTCCGGAATGGCGGCGAAGAAGGCGGGAGTCAGCAGCCGGGCGCGATAGCGCCGCGCTTCCGCGAGATTGCCCTCGCCCAAGAGATATTCGCCGAGTTTGAGCACACTGCGCTCGTAATAGGCCTGGGCACCCTTGAACGGCACCTTTTCAAGCCCGGAATAGGCCTGCTCGAGATCGCCCGCCAAAGCCGAAAGCCGCGTGGCGTGGGCAAGAAGGTAGCCTGCTGCCGCCGTAGCCGGAGCTTCCCCGCAGCTTCCTTCGGCGGCCGCCATCGCTGACTGTGCCGCATCCCACAGGGCCTTGCGGCCGGCTTGGTCCGGCATGGCCTTCTGCGCTTCCAGCATGGCGCGGGCCTCGCCCGACAGGCTGGCGCCGGCGGGCGCAATGGCGAGCGCCCTATCGATATAGGACGACATTCGTGCCTGCCACTTGCCGCCGATCAGACTCCAGGGCGCCGCGCGATAGGCCTCTTCCATCGACTGGCCCGCCATCATCCACAGGGCGATCGCATGGTTGCGTGAGGCGTCGACGATGGCCTTCGAGATTGTCGGATTTTCCGGCAGCTTGCCATCGAGCCACCAGTCGTCGCTCTTGCCGCGGATGCCGGCATAATCGATATCGTAAAGGGCATGGGCATATTCGGTCTGGCGTTGCGCCGAGGCGGCAATTTTCACCGCCGGAGTCTCGAGAATCCTGATCGACTCTTCGATCAGCGCCGTCCAGGCTTCCGTCGTATCCTCGAGATTGGCGATGTAGCCGAGCAGCTCCTTGGTGATCACGTGCACATTGGCAAGCGCCGGATCGGCGAGAATGGCCTGGGCTTCGGCGCGGGCCTCGGCAAGCTGCTTGCCGTTGGCCAAAAGGTTGGCGACGTTGTAGCGGGCGGCTCCCTGGTGCGATGAATCGGAATCGGCAATGGCCCGGAACAATTCGATGGCCTTCGCTTTGTCGCGGTAGAAGGCAATCGAGGCTTCTTGATAGGCGCGGTCTTCGCTCTGCATGCGCGCCAGTTCCGGATGGATATCCATGGCTGCGGGCAGAACCAACTCTCCCACACTGGGTTCACTACAGGCCTGCAGGACTGAATCCTGCACCCGCAGCCACTGCTTGACGTATTTGCTCTGAGAGCCGAAGACGGCGATCCGCTTATTGAGCGTCTCGAGGGGGTAGGAGATGCGGCAGTCATAGCCGAATTGCTGCAGGTACTTGCCTTCGGGGGCGATGCCCGCGGCGAGTTTCCGCCAGCTCTCCTGGTTCACCCAATAATCGCCGCCATGGGTGGCGGGTTCGATCATCGGGTCGGCCAGGCCTTTCAGGACCCGCCAGGTTCGGGCGCTGAAGGGATCGAGGGCATAGGTATCCACCGCCGCCGCCAGCTTTGCCGGTTCGCAGGCCGATTGGGCGATGGCGGGCGCGTTGACCACGGCCAACGCCAGAACGACGGCGGCGAAATGCTTCAGCATGGCGGCAACTCCTCGGTATCAGATAGCGATTTGTAGCCCGTCATGAGCCGGCACGACATGGGGCGGAAGTTCGCGGGCGAGCGCCGCGTAATCGAGGTCGACATGCATGTTGGTGACGATCGCCCGCTTGGGGCTAAGCCGCTCGATCCAGGCGAGCGTCTCGGCAAGGCTGAAATGGCTGGGATGCGGCGTGCGCTTCAGCGCATCGACGATCCACAGATCGAGGCCGCGCAGGGCCTCGAGGCTCTCGTCCGGAATGCCGTTCAGATCCGGCGTGTAGGCGGTCTTCCTGATGCGGAAACCGAGCGCGTCGATGTTGCCGTGATGCAGCCTGAAGGGCAGGGCCGCGATGGCGCCCCCTGCCCCATCGATCTTCACCTCGGTGCCGGGAACCAGGCGGTGGAGCGTAAGGATCGAGGGATAATCGCTGCCGGGCGAAGTATAGAAACAGTAGGGGAAGCGGTTCATCAGCATCTGCCCGGTCATTTCATCGGCCCACACCGGCACTTTCCTGCGGCCCATGAGAAAGAAGGCGCGCAGTTCATCGATGCCGTGAGTGTGGTCGGCATGCTCGTGGGTGAAGAGAACGCCATCGAGATGGCGCACCTTCGCCGCCAGCATCTGTTCGCGCATGTCCGGCGAAGTATCGATCAGAATCGTTGTAGTGCCGGCGCTGCCGGTCCTGCTCAGCAGTACCGAGCAGCGGCAGCGGCGATTCTTGGGATTACCGGGATCGCAACGGCCCCAGTCGCCGCCGATTCTCGGCACGCCGCCGGAAGAACCGCAGCCGAGAATGGTGAGCGTTATACTCATGCGGCACCGGCAAAGAGGGAGGGCCGCGGGATCTTGGAAAACAGCCGGAAGAAATTTTCGTTCGTCGCCTTCGCCATCACCGCCGTATCGACGCCCTTGATGCGTGCCAGTTGTTCCAGCGTCCTGACCACGAAGGCCGGCTCATTGGTCTTGCCGCGATAGGGTACCGGCGCCAGATAGGGCGCATCGGTTTCAATGAGCAGCCGGTCCATCGGCACCGTCGCCGCCACGGCGCGCAGGTCCTCGGCATTCTTGTAGGTAAGAATGCCGGAGAACGACACATAAGCGCCGAGCGCCAGGCCGCGACGCGCCAGTTCCGCGCCGGAGGTGTAGCAATGGAGCAGCGGCTTGAAGACGCCCCTTCCCATCTCCTGTTCCAGGATCGCCGCCATGTCCGTATCCGCCTCGCGGCTGTGGATGATGAGCGGCAGGCCGGTGGCGCGCGCCGCCGCGATATGAACCCTGAAGCCCTGCTCCTGCGCAGGCTTCGGACTGAAGTCATAATGATAGTCGAGTCCGGACTCGCCGATGCCGACGACCTTCGGATGGCGCGCGAGGTCCACCAGCCGCTCGACCGTCACGTCCAACTCTTCATGGGCGTTGTGCGGATGGGTGCCGACGGTGCAGAAGACGTTGTCATGGGCCCCGGCGATCTTCAAGAGCCGCTCGAACTGCCGCACCCGCGTGCCGATCGACACCATGAGGCCGACGCCGGCTTCTTCCGCATGGGCCAAAACCTCCGGCAGCCGCTCGGCAAGCTCCTCGTAGTCGAGGTGGCAATGGCTGTCGACGATCGGAATCATCCGGCCTTGGCCGGGGTCTCCCCCTCCTCCACATAGCGCGGGAAAATCGGCTGCGGCGCGGGCAGCGGCGTGCCGGCCGCGAGCCGGTCGCCGATATGGGCGAACATCCGACGGCCCACGGGGACCGCCAGGAGATCGAGCAGTTTCGCCGCCGCAGCCGGCAGATAGGGCTGCACCAGAATGCCTATGACGCGCAGCACTTCCGCCGTTACATGCAGCACGGTTTCCATGCGCGGGGGATCGGTCTTCTTCAGCGCCCAAGGTTCCTGCCCCGCGAAATAGCGGTTGGCGTCGGCCACTACTTTCCAGATCGCATCGAGCGCACGATTCATGGCATGCACTTCATGCTGGCCACGCGCATCGGCGAGCAGCCCATCGGTGCCGGCGAGGATTGCCTTGTCGGCTTCGCTAAGCCGGCCCAGTTCGGGCACCTTGCCGCCGCAATTCCTGGCAATCATCGACAGCGAGCGCTGGGCGAGGTTGCCGAGATCGTTGGCGAGGTCGGCATTGATGCGGGCGACGATCGCCTCGTGGCTGTAATTGCCGTCCTGGCCGAAGGGCACTTCGCGCAGAAAGAAGTAGCGCAACTGATCGACGCCATAGCGCGCCGCGAGATCGGCGGGGGCCACCACATTGCCCACCGACTTCGACATTTTCTCGCCGCGGCTGAACAGGAAGCCGTGCACCACGATTTGCCGCGGCACCGGCAGTTTCGCCGACATCAGAAAGGCCGGCCAGTAGATGGCGTGAAAGCGGGTGATGTCCTTGCCGATGACATGGGCATCGGCCGGCCAGAAACGGGCGCGCGGGGCGTGTGGATCGGGAAAGCCCGTCGCTGCGATGTAATTGGTCAACGCATCGACCCAGACATACATGACATGGCGAGGATCGTCCGGCACCGGAATGCCCCAGTCGAAAGTGGTTCTGCTGATCGACAGATCCTTGAGGCCGCGCTTGACGAAGGCCACGATCTCGTTGCGGTAATTCTCCGGCGTCACGAACTCCGGATGCTGTTCATAATGCGCGAGCAGCGGCTCCGCATAGGCCGAAAGCTTGAAGAAGTAGCTTTCTTCCTCGACCCAATCGACCGGCGTTCCGCTCTTCACCGCGAATTTGCGGCCGTCGCGCTCTTCGATCTCATCCTTGTCGTAATAGGCCTCGTCGCGCACCGAATACCAGCCGGAATATTTCGACGGGTAAATATCGCCATTGGCCGCCATGCGCCGCCAGATTTCCTGTACCGCCCGCTTGTGGCGCGTCGAAGTGGTGCGCACGATGTCGTCGGCGGGTGCTGCGAGCTGGCCTCCCATCTCCTCGAACTGCGCCGCCGTGCGGTCGGCGAGCTGTAGCGGCGTCAGCCCTTCCCTTGCCGCGGCCTGCTGCATTTTCTGACCATGTTCGTCCATGCCGGTGACGAACAAGACGTCGTAGCCGTCGAGCCGCTTGAAGCGGGCCAGCGCGTCGGTGGCGATGCGCTCATAGGCATGGCCGATATGGGGGGCGCCATTGGCATAGGGAATGGCCGTGGTGATAAAATAGGTCTTCTGCATGCGCCTCGATCTGTCCGGAAATCAGGCGGCCCTGAGGGCCTCGTCGAGCAGCGTCAGCGCCTCGACGGCCGTTTGGCGGCGGTCGAGGTTTACGGCATTTGCCTCGCGAATGGAATGGGCGATGCCGTCATGGGCGCGGGCCAGCGCCCGCCCGCCGCCGGCAAGCCCGGCCTCGCGCGCCCTGGCCGCCGTCCAGGCGATGAGCAGCTCGCAAAAAATTTCGAAATCCGCACCCGCATCCCGCCCAGCAAAATAATTGGCGATTTCAATGCGGGCGGCAGGCGTAAGTTTTGGCTTCGCCAGAAATGCGGCGAAGGCCTGGGCACCCCTGGAATCGAGGAGCTCGAGCGCCCGGCCCGGGCTACCGCCCGAAAGCTCCGCCGCCCGGCGCAGCTGTTCTTCGTCCGCCGTCTCGCTGACCTCGTGCAGCACCCGCATTGTATCGTCCAGATTGAGCGGCGCTAGGTCCAGGCGGATGCAGCGCGACCTGATGGTGCGCAACAATGTTCCGGGCCGGTGCGACACCAAGAGGAAGACCGACCGCGACGGCGGTTCCTCGAGAATCTTCAAGAGCGCATTGGACGATTCGTTGTTGAGATCGTCGGCGGTATCGACGATGGCGATGCGCCAGCCGCCCGCGCCCGCCGTGAGGGCGAAAAAATTTCCCGCAAGCCGCGCGTCGTCGACGGCGATTTCGCTCTTGACGCGCTTGTTCTTGGCGTCATAGGCCCGTTCGACCACGAGAAGATCGGGGTGCGCGCCGGCCGCGATCTGCCGGGCGGTCGAAACCTCCGGCGCCACCTGCAGCGATGCGCGGCCGTTCGCCTCGGGAAACTGCAGCAGGTAACGGGCGAAGCGATAGGCGAGAGTGGCCTTGCCGATGCCGCGCGGCCCGGTCAGCAGCCAGGCGTGATGCAGCTTGCCCGACCGCAGGGCGCGCAGAAGCCGTGCTTCGGCTGCGCCATGCCCATGGAGCGTGCCGCGCCGCCGCGGGTGCCGGGCAATTTCGCGGGGATCGGGGTTGTCTTCGGCCGACTTCATGCCAGCACCGGGCTCACCGCCGCCCAAACATCCGCCGTCACTTCGTCCACCGGCTTTGCCGAATCGACGACCCGGCACCGGGCGGGATCGCGCCTTGCGATGTCGAGAAAGCCCTCCCGCAACGCGCGGTGAAAGTCCAGTCCCCTGCGTTCGAAGCGGTCCTCTTTGTCCCCGCCCCTGTGCTTGGCGCGGGACAGCCCCAGTTCCGGATCGAGATCGAAGATCAGCGTCAGTTTCGGCCGCGTGGCGCCGACCACGGCGCGCTCGAGTTCGTCGATCAGCACCATGTCGCAGCCGCCGGCATGGCCCTGATAGGCGCGGGTCGAATCCATGAAACGGTCGCTAAGCACGATGGCGCTGCGGGCGAGTGCGGGCCGGATCGCCTCGCGCAGATGGGCATCGCGCGCCGCATAATTGAGCAGCGCCTCGGCCTCCGCCGACCAGCGCACCACATCGCCCGCCACCACCAGCGCCCTTATCGCCTCGCCGCCCGGCGTGCCGCCGGGCTCGCGCGTCAGCAAAACTTCGCGCGACTGCGCCTTGAGCCGTTCGGCCAGACGCTTGATGTGGGTCGATTTGCCGGCCCCCTCGCCGCCCTCGAAGGTGATGAACAGTCCGGCCATCTCAGCCGCCGAACATCATGATCATGAGGCTGTCGAGGGCCTTGCTCCACATGGATTGGTCGGCCGCCACGGCGGAAGCGGTTTCAACCGGCACTTCGGCGATGGCATTGCCGTTGACCAGGAAGCGCACCGCTCCTACCTTCTCGCCCGCCTTGACCGGCGCCATCAGCGGCCCGGTATAGCCGAGCTTGATCTCGAGTCCGGTCTGTTCCTGCGGCGACAGCGCGATCTTCACGGCCTGACGCGTCACTAGCCCGACCCAGTTTTCGGTGCCGCCCCAGATGCGCGCCCGGCTCACCGTATCGCCCGCCGCATAAACCTCGACGGTGCGGAACTGGCTAAAGCCCCAGTCGAGCAGCTTTTGCGCCTCCTGCTTGCGTTCATTGAGGCTCTTGAGCCCGGCGATCACCATGATCAGCCGGCGGCCGTCTCGGGTGGCCGAGCCGACGAGGCCGTAGCCTGATTCCTGGGTGTAGCCGGTCTTCATGCCGTCGGCGCCGGGATAATCCTTGAGCAGCGGATTGCGGTTCTGCTGGGTGATGTTGTTCCAGGTGAACGACGGCTGGCTGTAATACTTGTAGTATTCGGGAAAATTGAGATTGATGTAGCGGGCAAGTGCCGCCAGCTCGCGCACGCTCATCTTGTGTTCGGGATCGGGGAGGCCGGTGGCATTGCGAAACTCCGCCTTGTCGAGCCCGAGTTCGCGGGCCCGCTTGGTCATCCGCGCGGCGAAGGCCGCCTCGCTTCCGGCCATGCCCTCGGCGATGGCGATCGAGGCATCGTTGGCCGACTGCACGATGACGCCCTGAACGAGATCGGACAACTTCACCCGCGAATTGAGCTCGGCATACATGGTCGAGCCGCCCGACACCGATCCGCCGCGCCGCCAGGTATCCTCGCTGATGAGGAATTCCTGATCCATCTTGAGCTTGCCGTTGCGCAACGCCTCGAACACCATGATCATGGTCATCAGCTTGCTCATGCTGGCGGGCGGCACCGGCACGTCGGGATTCTTCTCGAAAAAAACATTGCCCGAGCGCGCATCGATCAGGATCGCATATTGCGCCTTGGTCTCGAAGCCCGGCTCCTGCGCCGGGGCAAGCGGCAGCATCGCCGCCAGCGCGGCAACAAATATCGTCAGAATGAGGGAGAATCGGGCCATGACCACCGGGATTTCTTTGCCCGGGAAGCTACCGGCCTTCGGTCGTAAATGCAACGCAGGGCGCGATCACAGTGCCGCATGCATGGCTGGGACGGCGATCATATGGGCATCGGGATGGCCGTGGCCGACCGCGTCCTGCAGGGCCGTCATGGCGTCGACTTCGCCGCTGATGGGACCGATGCGGACCCGGTAGACTTCGCCGCCGGAAGCGCTTGCCGCGATCACCTGCACCGGCCAGACATTGGCCAGTTGGGCGCCCGCCGTCTCGGCGCTGCCAGCATCGCCGAAGGATCCGACCTGGATGTAATAGCTGCCTTCGAACAGCCCCGCCTGCGGCACGGGCACTGCCACCGCCAGAGCGATTTCCGGCTGTGTTGCAATGGGCGGCATCTGCTCGGTCACGGCGGCCACCATAGTGGCCTCGCTGCGGCCGGCGGCGGCTATCATCGCCTTGAGCGGCGTGCCATGCTGGAGTTCGCGGTTCATCGCCGCCAGATGGGCGCCCCGATCGTTGAGCGGCGCGGCGCCAACCAACTGCACGCGGACCTTGGTCTTGCCCTTCTCCTTGAAGCCCAGCACCTCCGCCGACCGCTTCGACATGTCGATGATGCGCGGGCCGACGAAGGGGCCGCGGTCGTTGACCCGGACGATCACTTCGCGGCCATTGTCGAGATTGGTGACCTTGACATAACTTGGCAGCGGCAGGGTCGGATGCGCCGCCGTCAGATCGTTCATGTTGAACCACTCGCCATTCGACGTCATGCGGCGGTGGAAGTCCTCGCCATACCAGGAGGCAGGCCCGATTGCGTCGTAACTGTGCTGTTCGCGCGGCTTGAACCAGCGTCCGGCCACCTTATAGGGCTTGCCGACGTGATAGCGACCGCCGCCGCGCGGCGGCTCGCCTGTGCCCGTATAATAGGGGCTGCCGGTGCCAGCGAATGGATTGAGAGCTCCGTGCTTCAGCTTCTTCGACGAACAACCGCTGACCGCCAAACCGGCGATGACCAGCACAAGCGGCAAGATCATGGCGCGACGCATACTGACACCCTCCCCACGGCACCCGTCGTTTGACGACGTTTTCGCCGATATGCGGTGGCGAGTGTCGCGCCGGGGGCGTAAATACCGGGTTCAGCGGCATGGTTAACCGAGTGTTTCTCGCCGGTATGGTTGCCGTCGTCGTAAAATTTTACGGAGTTGCAGTCAGGCGCTCGAGATTTTCCCGGGCAGCGGCGATGCCTTTGGCCGCCGCCTGCTTGTAGAGGTCGATCGCCTTGTCGCGATCCTTCGGCGTACCCCAGCCCATCTCATGCATGCCGCCGAGGTTGTTCAAGCCCCAACCGTCGCCCTGATTGGCGGCGCGTTCGAAGAGCTTAAGCGCCTCGCCGAGATCGCGCGGCACACCTTTGCCATTGAGATAGAGAATGCCTAGGTTGTTTTCGGCATCGGCCAGTTTCGCTTCCGCCGCCTTGCGATACCATTCCGCCGCCTTGGCCGGATCGGCCGCAACGCCCTCACCGCTCTGATGCATGAGTCCAAGGGCATTCATCGCCTGTGAATGGCCATTGCCGGCGGCGGCCTCGTAAAGCTTGATCGCGGTGGGATAATCCTGCTTCAGCCCCCTGGCACCCTTGCCGACGATGCGGGCGAGGCGGAACTGCGCCTCGACATTGCCTTGCAGCGCGGCCTGGCGGTACCATTTCGCCGCTTCTGCGGTATCGAGTGCCGTTTCGCTGCCCGTCTCATAGGCCAGTGCCACCGCAACCTGGGCCTCCTCGTCGCCCACCTTGGCGAGTTTCAGCTTCTTGGCGAAGGACAATTGATCGAGGCTTTGGGCGAGGCCCGCGCCGCTCATGGCAATCAGGGCGGCGGCAAGAAGGACTGCAAAGTGCTTCATCATTGAGCTCCGGCCCTGCCTGCCACCTAATGACTCGCAATATCCGCGGCGGAACTCAATTCGCCCGCTTGAAATACATCGACTTGCAGATGAAGGCGATACAACCCTTGACCTTCATCAGATCGCCGCTGAGCTTCATCACCGATTTGTAGGTATAGCCGTCGTCGGCGTTGTAGATGGTGCCGACCCACTTGTTGGTGCCGTCGGCCTTCATGTTCTGGAGGATGGTGAGGCCGATCACCGGGCGTTTGCGCAGGGCCGGATCGGGATTTTGCTTGTCGACCTTCGGCTTGCCGTTCCTGTCGAGGGGCTTGGCCAGCGCCACGATCTTGCCGCACAGATTGAGGCCGCAGTCGCCCACTGCGACGGTGACCTTGCCATTGCCCATGATCCAGGTGCCGTTGGGTCCGGGATCGGCCAGCGCGGTTGCAGAAACCGGGCTCGCCAGCAAGGCGATCGCGGCAAGGCGTGTCAGCAAGTTCATGTTCCTCATCTCCGGGCCCTCCGATTGACGATTGCTGCCCGGCCGGAGCCGGGATATCTTGGTCCCTTCCTGCCACAGGAGCATTATGATGAGCAATGTCGCCTCACTCAAGACCTCGCCAAGCCATGATGCGGACGAATGGCAATTCCGTGTCGAGCTTGCGGCGGCATTTCGGCTGGCGGTGCGCCACGACTGGCACGAGGCGATAGCCAACCACCTGAGCCTGGCCGTCTCAGCCGACGGCCGGAAGTTCCTGATAAATCCGCGCTGGCGGCATTTTTCGCGAATCAGGGCCTCGGACCTCTTACTGCTCGACGCCGATGACAAATCCACCATGGACCGCCCCGATGCGCCCGATCTCACTGCCTGGTCGCTGCATGGGCGATTGCATGCCGCCCTGCCCCAGGCTCGCTGTATCATCCATCTGCATCCGCCCTATGCGACCGCCATCGCCTCGCTGGCCGATCCGGACATCCCGCCCATCGACCAGAACGCTGCGCGCTTCTACAACCGTGTTGCCTTCGATCTCGACTATGGCGGCATGGCCAACAGCGACGCCGAGGGCGATCGGCTGGCACGGCTCATGGGCAACAGGCAGATCATGATGCTGGGCAACCACGGCGTGCTGGTTTGTGCCGCCAGCGTGGCCGAGGCCTATGACCTCACCTATTATCTCGAGCGCGCCTGCCGCAATCTGGTGCTGGCGCGCCAGACCGGCCAGCCGCTGCACCTGATGAGCCCGGCGGTGGCCGAGAAGACGGCGCAGGAATGGGAGGCAGACCGCCACCATTTCCACGCCCATTTCGTCGAGATGCGGGCCCTGCTCGACGCCGAGGACCCCTCCTACGCCGAGTGAGTCGCGCACCAGCGGATTACTGTGGTTTCCGATTGAGAAGAGGTCGGGCAATTTTCTCGGCCCCTTGATTTGGGGCCGAGCTCAGTTTGCTAGCCTCTGATCCAGCAACGCACGCGGCCGTCCGACAATATTTCGACCCGGACGACTTCGGCTGCGCCAGAAGCATATCTTTTGACGCAGTATGCCCTGGCCTTCGCGCGAATCTCGGCCTTTTGCTGTTGCGTGAGATTTGCGCGAACATCCTTCTTCGCGGCGGCATCGGCGGAGACCGCAAGCCCGGTTACGAGGCCGGCGACAATAACAGGCGCAAACCACTTCTGCATGACATCCTCCATGTTCGATCCGGACCGGATCGGTTGACGATGAATTAATCATCGTTCATTTTATATAACTTGCAATTGAACACCGGTCAATATAATTTTGGGCACTGTTTAGAATAAATTTGCAGGAGATACCGTGGCGCGACGTTCCGATCACACCCGTGAACAGCTTTACCAGATGGCTCTGGCCGCGGCGCGCAAGATTGTCGCAAAGGAAGGTCTGCGCGGTCTCACCACCCGCCGCATCGCGGCCAAGATCGGCTACTCGCCCGGCACCCTGTATCAGCTGTTCGCGGATCTCGACGACCTCGTCCTGCGCCTGAACGGCACGACACTGGATGCGCTCTATGCCGCCTGCAAGGACGTCGGTTTTGATGCCGGGACGGAGGATGCGCTTCAGACTCTGGCCAACATCTACATCCGCTTTGTGGGAGAGAGCCCGAAACTGTGGGCGGCCGTGGTCGAGTATGGTTCTCCACAGGGAAAGGCGACTCCTGTCTGGTACAGCGAGCGGATCAGATCGCTGATTGGACTGGCGGAGCGGGCGCTTTCATCCATGTACTCGCCGGACGATACCGGTCGGAAGAATCGCGACGCCCACATATTGTGGGCAGGTCTGTATGGAATTGCGTCCTTGCAAAGCGCGCAGAAGCTGCCGTCAAACGTTACAGCTCAAGAGTTGGTGAGAACATTGGTTACCACTTACGTCGCGGGCCTGCGCGCGGCCTCGGGCGGCACGAGTGTTGAGGAGGTCCGCGCGGCTGCATCCGCGCATGACCGTTGAGAAGTGCCGGGCCTCTTGCTACATGGGGCCCGCTCACTCCTGCGGAGGGGTGGCAGAGCGGTCGATTGCGGCGGTCTTGAAAACCGTTGAGGGTGCAAGCCCTCCGGGGGTTCGAATCCCCCCCCCTCCGCCAGTGAAGCCAATTAACGCGTTCTATTACATAGATTATTTCACGCATGGTTGCAGTTTGCCCAAGCCAATGCCCTAGCCGAATTGGGTGCTTTCTTATGCAATCGAGTTCACAAGACTAACCACCCCTTGACCTTTGCAGTTGCGCACCCGGCCCAGGTGAGACTGAGTCCGAGGAAATCGCCAAGGCCTCAAAGTGCAGCCAAGGAATATCGGCATGGGTGGATTTCGTCACCGATCCCTGCACGTCGAAATGAAAGACGGATTTCGCGCTGCCAGCGCGTTTCTTGGTCAGCAATAGCCAGTGAGCATTGCCCATGCGAACTGCACCACTGCCCACCGTGCCGTTCCGGACGAAATCAAAATAGGTGTAGTCCTGATCGGACGGCCAGTAAGGCCAGCCAGTTGGGCTCCAGGCCATGCTCTTCGAAATAGCCCAGCGGAAACGAGAAGCCGTGGTCGATACCGGCGAGCGTTGGCACGTCCTTGGCCGGCCGGTTGACCAGCAATTCGGCGATCCCCTGAATACTTTTGTCGGCACCTGTTCACCGACACCCTGCGGCTGATCGGCGGACTGCGGCCGCCGTCCGATCCATCGCCGGCGTGAACGGGTCGGATGTTACGAGTTCCAGCGAAATCCACGGGATAAATGCGTCTTGATGAAGACGAAAGCGACATTCCGGGCGAGCGGCGCGCAGACAGCACCGGCTTTGGTGCGTGGCAGCCCGAATGGCCATGGTTCGATATTGTGAACGCCGTTCATTGGTGACAATCTCAGCCGCAAGACGCTGGTCGTCCGGTGGATGTCGGTTTGATCCAAATCAATGCTGTGCCCCCTGTCCGGCATCAATAGACTTCTGCTGGAACTCAGCTGAAGGGGACGACAATGGGGGCCTCCGTTTCATTAGTGCAGTCAGCCGCGCTCGGCCTCGTGGCGATAGCCGCCGTGAGTCTCGGCGTACTGGCCAAGGATCAGGCCTATGCCATCCATATGTTCGTCTTTGCGGCGGCGGCCCTGCTGACCAT
This sequence comes from Hyphomicrobiales bacterium, assembly GCA_052386315.1. Lineage (GTDB taxonomy): Bacteria > Pseudomonadota > Alphaproteobacteria > Rhizobiales > Aestuariivirgaceae > Aestuariivirga. Next base: position 46,998 of record JBQTKG010000028.1, on the reverse strand, counting down.
CATCTACCGGGCAAGAGCGCTTCAGATTGGCGAACGGCAAGCTGCTGCGGCCGGTTATGAAGATGGCGTCATCCGCGCCGGCGCCATCGCTTTCGACAGCAACGGCCATGTCCTCGTTCTTGAGCATGGGCCCCTCGATCAGGCCGCCGGGTTCAAGACGGACAGCGGCCGCCTGCTCGATATCGACGGGGCCACTGGCGGCCGCCAGATTGTCCTCGACGGTCTGACGCGACCGGCGTCCGTCCTCGTTTGGGATGAGGATAAGCTCGTCATATCGGAGCTTGCCGGCAGTCTCCATTTTCCGAACCGTGAATCGACTGACTGATTGCCAGGAAGGGGCTTTGAAAAGCAATCGGTATTTGGACATAATACAAGCGACGAAGTAAGACCGTGAACGGTAGTTCGGCGGCCTCCCCTTCTGTCATCGGACAGCGGGATGATCGGGCGCAGCGCCGCGGCGGCATAGAACTGGAGCGAAGGAGACGGCCTTGCACATTCTGGTCATCGGCGCGGCCGGAATGGTCGGCGCCAAACTGGTCAGGCGGCTGTGCGCCGACGGCAGTCTGGCGGCCAGACCCCTTTCGAAGATCACCCGCTACGACGTGGTGCTGGCGCCGCCGCCGCCCGCCTCGTCCTTTGCCATCGACACTTACGCCGGCGACCTGTCGGCGCCTGGCGAAGCGGAGAAACTGGTGGCGGCGCGCCCCGATCTCATTTTCCATTTGGCCGCCATCGTCTCCGGCGAGGCGGAAGCCGATTTCGACAAGGGTTACCGCATCAATCTCGACGGCACGCGCTATCTCTTCGAGGCAATCCGCAAGCCGGGCGGGCGCTACAAGCCGAGGCTCGTCTTCACTTCGTCGATCGCCGTCTTCGGCGCCCCGTTCCCCGAAGCCATTCCCGACGACTACTTCACCACGCCCTTGACCAGCTACGGCACCCAAAAGGCGATCGGCGAATTGCTGCTCGCCGATTATTCGCGGCGCGGCTTCTTCGATGGCATCGGCTTGAGGTTGCCGACGATCTGCGTGCGTCCCGGCAAGCCCAATCTGGCGGCCTCCGGCTTCTTCTCCGGCATCATCCGCGAGCCGCTGGTGGGCCGGGAAGCGATACTCCCGGTCAGCGAGGATGTGCGCCACTGGCATGCTTCACCGCGTGCGGCGATCGGCTTTCTGCTGCATGCGGCCGCCCTCGAAACGGAGGTCCTTGGGGCGCGGCGCAATATCACGCTGCCCGGCCTCTCCTGCACCGTCGGCGAACAGATCGAGGCGTTGCGCCGCATCGCCGGAGACAGGGCCGTGCAGCTCATCCGCCGCGAACCCAATGAAACCATCATGAAAATCGTCTCCGGCTGGCCGCGCAAATTCGCGCCGGAGCGGGCTCTGGCGCTCGGCTTCCGGGCCGAGTCCTCCTTCGACGAGATCATCCGCGTCCACATCGACGACGAACTCGGCGGCAAAACCGGCGGATGATGCGCTCCGCCAAGGCCGAAGTGCTCGCCGCATTCAGCGGGAAGTTACTCCGCGCAGCTGGCGCCGATCGGCAATCGGCCGAGGCCGCGACCTGGGCCGTCATGCACGCATCGCTCCACGGCATCGACAGCCACGGCATCCGGCTCCTGTCCTGGTATGCCGAGTGCCTGAAGAGCGGCCTCGCCAAGGGTTCGCCAAACATAAAAGTGAGTCACCCGCGCCGCGCCGCCGCACTGGTCGACGCCGATGGCGGCATGGGCCACCTTGCCACCTATCGCGCCATGGACGAGGCTTGCGGGCTCGCCCGCGACTGCGGCATCGGCATGGCCTGCGTCATCAACTCCTCCCATTTCGGCGCCGCCGGGGCCTATGCGCTGGCGGCGGCGGACGCCGGCTTCATCGGCTTCATCACCGCCAATTCCGGCGCCTTCGTCATTCCCCATGGCGGCACCAAGCCCATCCACGGCACCAGCCCCATCGCTTTCGCCGCTCCCAATCCCGGCGGCGATCCCTTCCTGCTCGACATGGCGACGAGTGCCATCCCTTGGAACAAGGTTCTGAAGTGCCGCACCGAAGGACTGGCCTTGCCTGCGGACGTGGCGGTCGGCGCCGACGGAGACTTCACCGCCAATCCCCATGAAGCCGTGGCTCTGGCCCCGCTCGGCGGCGGCGACTACGGCTACAAGGGCGCAGGCCTTGCAGGCCTTGCCGAAATTCTCGGCGGCGTCCTCACCGGCATGCGCCTGTCCATCGAACAGGACGGCCTGGCGCTTGCCGATTCGCAAATGGGCCACTTCGTCATGGCCGTCGATCCCACCCTGTTCATACCCATGGAGCGATTTGCGGCCAGACTTTCCGCCTATCTCGATGCTTTCAAATTCCAACCGGGCACCTATGCGGCGGGCGGCCCCGAATGGAAACGGCGACGACAGCGGGAGGCGGAGGGCATTCCGATTCCCGACGGCCTTCACGACGAATTGCGTGCCAGTGCGGCCAGTTTCAATGTGACGTTTGCTTTGTAGGGCGGACAAGCCATCGGTCGAAAACCATGGCCAGAAGCGCGCCCACGATCTGCGCCCCAATGAAACCCGCCACATCGACCGGCCGGATGCCGGCGAATGTGTCGCTGAGACTGCGCGCCAGCGTCACCGCCGGATCGGCGAAACTGGTGGAAGCGGTGAACCAATAGGCGGCCGTGATATAGAGACCGACATTCACCGCAACGGTTTGCGGGGCATGGCGAAGGCTGGAAAAGATGACGGTGAGAAGGCCGAAGGCCGCAACCGCCTCGGCGGCCCATTGTCCGGTCCCGGTCCTGATCGTGGCTGAATATTGCAGAAGCGGCAGATCGAACATCACATGGGCGGCGATGACGCCCGCCACCGCACCCAAAACCTGCGCCAAGAGATAGGACGCCGCCTCGCCCAGCCTCATGCCATCGCGCAAGACGGCCGCCAGCGTCGCCAGCGGATTGAAATGCGCCCCCGACACCGGCCCGAAGATGGTGATCAGAACGACGAGAATTGCGCCCGTGGGAATGGTGTTGCCGAGAAGCGCCAGCGCCAGGTTGCCGCCCGCCAGCCGCTCCGCCATGATGCCGGAGCCGACGACGGTCGCCAGCAGAAACCCGCTGCCCAGCGCTTCGGCGGCAAGCTTGCGCGAAAAATCCATCAGTCGCGCGCCTGGCCGATTCGATCGAGGTGCCGCTTGAGCGACAGCCTGTCGAGCGAGGCGATTGGCAAGCTCAGGAAAATCGAGATACGGTTGTACAGTCGTCCATAGGCATCGGCAAAGGCTACGCGCTTTTCGGCTTCCGTGCCTTCCGCCGCCGCGGGGTCCGGGATGCCCCAGTGGGCCGTCATCGGCTGGCCCGGCCAAACGGGGCAAACTTCCGCGGCCGCCGCGTCACAAACAGTGAACACGAAATCGAATTCTGGCGCTCCAGGAGACGCAAATTCGTCCCATGACTTGGATCGCAAATCGTCCGTCTTGTAGTTCAGCCTCCGGAGCAGATCGATGGTGTAGGGATGCACTTGTCCCCGCGGATGGCTGCCGGCGCTGAAAGCCCTTGCCTTACCGCCGCCCAAGCTATTCATGATCGCTTCGCCGAGGATCGATCGCGCCGAATTGCCGGTGCACAGGAACAAAACATTGTAGGTCTTGCCGCTCATGCGTTCCCTTCAACACCGGATTGTGACAGTTGCATGAAGCCCGCCTAAGCGCCGATTGGCGGCTTCGCCTGCCCGGCCTATAGCACGCCCATGACCGCCGCCGCCTCTCTCGCCGATTCCCGCGACAACCGCGCCAGGGGCATCCTGTGGATGCTGGCGACGATGTTCTGCTTCATCGCCCTCGATGCCATCATGAAGCTTCTGCTCGAGAGCTATTCCCTTGTGCAGGTCACCTGGGGCCGCTTCTTCTTCGCTTCGCTGATTGCCATCGCGATCTGTGGCCGGCGGCTGTCGGAACTGGCGGTCAGCCGTGCGCCGATTTTGCAAGGCGTGCGCTCGGTGCTCTTGATGACCACGACCGGACTGTTCAACGCCGGCATCCGCACGACACCGCTTGCCACCGCCACCACCATCATGTTCACCAGCCCCATTCTCGTCACCCTGCTGTCCATCCCGCTGCTTGGCGAGAAGGTTGGTATCCGCCGCTGGATCGGCATCGCCGTGGGTTTTGCCGGCGCTTTGGTGGTGGTCGGGCCGTGGGAGACGGGTTTCGGCGGGCTGGGCGCGGGCATGCTGTTCCTGCTGGCCGCCGCCCTTACCAACGCCAATTATCAGATCGCCACCCGCATGGTGCGCCATGACGACCAGCTCACCTCGCTTCTCTATACAGCCGCCGCCGGCGCCATCGTGACCAGCGCCATCGTGCCGTGGTTTTGGTCCTGGCCCGATGCCTTCGCTTGGGCCCTGCTTATGGCGAGTGGAGTGGCAGGCGGTCTCGGCCATCTCTGCCTAATCAAATCGCTGCGCGCGGCCCCTGCCTCGGTCGTTGCCCCCTTCTCCTATTCCTCGCTGTTGTGGGCCACCCTCTTTGGCCTAATGGTGTGGGGCGACTGGCCCGACCTAGGAACCTGGGTCGGGGCCGCCCTTATCGTCGGCTCGGGTCTCTACATCTTCCACCGGGAGCGCGTCCGCCATGAAGACCGTTGACGTCACCGCCATGAAGCATGGCAGCCGCGAGGATTATCTGTTCCTGCAGCCTTTTGATGGTGTCGTCCCCGGTCTGCCCCCGCTCAAGGCCCCAGCCGCGGGGTAGATTTGATCCAAAATGCTGCTCTCCTCCGCGAACCGCAATCTCGCCGGCGTCGTCTCGCTCGCCCTCGGTGTCATGATCTTTTCCACCCAGGATGCGATCATCAAGTCGGTGAGCGGCGATCATGCGGTGACCCAGGCCATCGTCATCCGCGGCCTGGTGGCATTGCCCATCCTTGCCCTTCTGGTGCAGTACGAGACCGGTTTGGGCCACCTGCGCAGCCGCAATTTCCGCACCCTCATCGTCCGCGGCCTCATCATGCTCGTTGCCTACACCACCTACTATCTGGCCTTCCCGGCGCTCCCCCTGGCCGAAGCCATTGCGCTGTTCTTTATCGCGCCGATTTACATCACCATCATGGCGGGTCCCCTGCTCGGCGAGCGGGTGACGCTCAAATCATGGCTGGCGGTGCTGGCGGGCTTTGCCGGGGTTCTTATCATCCTTCAGCCCGGCAGCGCGCTGTTCGAGCCCGCCGCCCTCCTCAGTCTGGTGAGCGCCGCCACCTATGCGCTGTCGATGATCATTGCCCGCAGGCTCGGTGTCTCGGAACCGGCGACGGTGATGGCCTTCTACCAGAACGCCGTCTATTTGACGGGCGCCGCGGTCATGGCCGGTCTCTTCGCCCTGACCGGGGTCGAGCGTTTCGGCCATCCAAGTCTCGATTTTCTGGTCAGGCCCTGGACGTGGCCGGCGCTCGACGATCTCTTGCTGATGGGCGCCTGCGGCATCATCGCGGCAATCGCCGCGTCGCTTCTAACCCACGCCTATCGCATGGCGGAAGCCAATCTTGTCACCGTTTTCGAGTATACCGGCATGATCTGGGGACCGCTCTGGGGCTTTCTGTTCTTCGCCGAAATCCCGCGCTGGACCACCTTCGCCGGCATGGCGCTGATCGCCGCCGCCGGCATCTATGCGGTGCGCGCCGCCTCGCCGGAGCCCAACTGACGCAAGACCAGGACCATGGTGGCATGGGCGCTGCCCTCGCCCACATTGACGATCTTGTGCGGAAGATCGCCGCGGAAGCGGATCGCTTCGCCATGCTTGGCGCGCCGCACCTCGTCGCCCGCCGTCACTTCGATCTCACCCCTGAGGAGATAGAGATGCTCGACGGTTCCGGGCGGATGCGGGTCCGATTCGAGCACGCCGCCGGGCTTGGCCTGGAAATCATACCATTGCAGCAGTTCGACCAGATCGAGGGCGCCGATGATCGCCAGCCGGCACAGCCCGTCCTGGCTTTCAAGGATGGGAATACCGGACTTGAGCTGATGTTGCAGAAAGGCCTTGCCGCCGTCTTCCTTGAGTACCTCGTCGATAGTCGTGTCCAGCGCCCGGGATAGCCGGTAAACCGTTGAAAGGGTTGGATTTGTCTCGTTCCGCTCGATCTGCGAGATGATCGACTTGGCAACCCCCGATTGTTCCGAAAGGTCGCCCAGCGACATGTTGTAGGCCTTGCGCAACCGTTGGATGGTCTTGCCAAGCGCCGGGTTTGGGTCACTTTCCGGTGACTCCTGGCCATTTCTATTGCGGCGCATTGACATTGGACCGTCCTATAATTAGAACTGCTGTTCGGAATAAAGAACGAAGGGATCGTTCGGATTTTCGTCAGGAAAGCTGATAACCCGGTTTTGCTTGGTAAATCAAACGAAATCGGCGGAATGGTGAAACCCCTGTACGGTAGACCGAATGTCCGGTGAAGCGAACGGACGGCGTCATGAGCACCATCAAAGTGATCGACAGCAAAGGCACGAGCCACATTCTCGCGGCCGTCGAGGGCTGGCGGGTGATGGAAATCATCCGCGAACATGGCTTCGAGGCGGGCGGCCTGTGCGGCGGCGCCTGCGCCTGCGCCACCTGCCATGTCGAGGTGGACGAGTCCTGGGCGGCGAAGCTCCATCCCGCCAATGACGACGAGGAGGCAATGCTCGATGAGGTGCCGGTTGTTTCGCCGACCTCGCGGCTCTCCTGCCAAATCATCTTCACGTCTGATCTCGACGGGCTTGCCGTCAAGCTCGTGGCCAACGGTTGAGGTGCGCCCATGCGTTACTTCCCCCTGTTCATCGACCTGAAAGACCGCCCGGCCGTCGTTGTCGGCGGCGGCGAGGAGGCACTGCGCAAGGTGCGACTGCTGCTCAAAACCGAGGCGCGGATTTCGGTGATCGCCGGCGCGCTCCATGACGAACTCGCGGCCGAACCGCGCGTCGACTGGATCGCCCGTAGCTTTGCGGCCAATCTGCTCGAAGGCGCCGCTCTGGTGTTCTCCGCCGACAAGGATCTGAACCAGGCCGTCACCGCCGCCGCCAGGGCGCGCGGCATTCCGGTTAATGCGGTCGACGATGCCGAACTCTCCACCTTTATCGTGCCCGCGATCGTCGACCGCGATCCGGTCGTGGTGGCGATCGGCACCGAGGGCACGGCACCGGTTCTCGGCCAGAGCCTGCGCGCCAGGATCGATGCCATACTGCCCCAGGCGCTGGGCCCGCTCGCCGCTGCGGCATCGGCACTCCGCGCCCGCGTGGTCGCAACCGTGCCGCCGGGCAACCGCCGCCGCGCCTTCTGGCAGCGCTTCTTCTTCGGCGATGTGCGCGATGCCTTCATCGCCGGCGACGCCGCGAATTATGCCGCGGGCGTCGAAACGCTGCTCGCCGATGAAGCCGCTCGCCCGGTGGGCCGCGTCTCCTTCGTGGCCACCGGACCTGGCGATCCGGAACTGCTCACGCTCAAGGCCCAGCGCAAGCTGCAGGAGGCCGACGTCATCGTCCACGACCGTCTCGCCGATAAACGCATTCTCGAACTGGCCCGCCGCGATGCCACCCGCATTGCCATGGGCAAGCCGGCTTTCACCGCCATCGATGCCATCCTCATCCGCGAAGCCGCGGCTGGCCGTCATGTGGTGCGGCTCGGCGCCGGTGACAGATTTCTCGAGGAGCGGATCGCGGTTGCCGCCGCAGGCATTGGAGTTGAAATCGTTCCCGGAGTCGAAGTAAAGCCTGCCGGCCAGATCGTCTCTTTCCCGCTGCGCGAGGAAATCCGCGACGCCGTGTTGAGGGCTGCGTCATGAGCGATATCGAAAAGGGCCAAGTGGTCACCGCCAACCGCCTGCGCGACGGCATTGTCGTGTTTCTCACCCGCTCTGGCGTCTGGAGCGAGAAGATCGACGAGGCCGCCCTGGCGCTGGAACCCCAGGCCGCCGCCGCATTCGAAGCCCGCGCCAAGGACGACGAGAAGGCAACTCTCGTCACCGGTTCCTATCTGATCGACGCCGAGCGCCGCGGCGGCCGCATCCGTGCGGCCCTCATCCGCGAGCGCATGAGGACCCTCGGCCCCACCGTCCGTCTCGATCTCGGCAAGCAGGCCGACGGCACCGCCGGTGGCTTCGCCGCCGCCGAAGGAGCATGAGCCATGTACCGGTATGATGAGTTCGATCATCAGTTCGTGCGCGAACGCACCGCCCAGTTCCGCGATCAGGCGGCGCGGCGGCTCAAGGGCGAGCTGACCGAAGATGAGTTCCGCCCGCTGCGCTTGATGAACGGCCTCTATCTGCAGCTCCACGCCTATATGCTGCGGATTGCCATTCCCTATGGCACGCTCTCGGGCCGCCAGATGCGCCAGCTCGCCATGATCGCCGAAAGGTGGGACCGCGGCTACGGTCATTTTACCACCCGCCAGAACATCCAGTACAACTGGATCAAGCTCGAGGATACCGCCGACATCCTGGCGGCCCTCGCCGAGGTCGAGATGCACGCGATCCAGACCTCCGGCAACTGCATCCGCAATGTGACGACCGACCATTGGGCGGGCGCCGCCGCCGACGAGATCGCCGATCCGCGCCCCGTCGCCGAAATGCTGCGGCAATGGTCGTCGTTGCATCCGGAATTTTCCTATCTGCCGCGCAAGTTCAAGATCGCCGTGACCGGCGCTCCCAACGACCGCGCCGCCGTCAAGGTCCACGATATCGGCCTCAGGCTGCACAAGAACGACAAGGGCGAAGTGGGCTGGGAAGTGATCGTCGGCGGCGGCCAGGGCCGGACACCGATGATCGGCATCACGGTGCGCGACTTCCTCCCCGAGCACGAGCTGATCGGCTATCTCGAAGCCATCATGCGCGTCTACAATCTCTATGGCCGCCGCGACAACAAATACAAGGCGCGCATCAAGATTCTCGTCCATGAGTTGGGCGCCGACAAATTCAAGTCCGAGCTCGAAGCCGAGTATGCCCGCAAGCCGCAAGCCTCGACCGAAGTCGAAGAGCGCGAGCTGGCCCGCATCGCCGCCTATTTCGCCCCGCCGCAATTCGAAAAGCTGCCGCGCTGGTCGGCCGCCTTCGAGGAGGCACGCGTCACGAACCCGGCCTTCGCCCGCTGGGCCCGCAACAATCTCGGCGCTCACCGCGTCGACGGCTACACCATCGTCAACATCTCGTTGAAGCCCGAAGGCGGCATTCCCGGCGATGCTTCGGCCGATCAGATGCGGCTGATGGCCGATCTCGCCGGTCGCTACGGCACCGATGAGCTCCGCGTCAGCCATGCCCAGAACATCGTGCTGCCGCATGTGAAGAAGGACGCTGCCTTCGCCATCTGGCAGGCGCTCGATGCCGCGGGCCTCGCCGCCGCCAATTACGGCCTGGTTGGCGACATCATCGCCTGCCCCGGCCTCGATTACTGCGCGCTGGCCACGGCGCGGTCGATTCCGGTCGCCCAGTCGATCTCGCGCAAATTCGCCGACATGACGCGCCAGGAGGAAATCGGCCCGCTCAAGATCAATATCTCGGGCTGCATCAATGCCTGCGGCCACCATCATGTCGGCCACATCGGCATTCTCGGGCTCGACAAGAAGGGCGAGGAATATTACCAGATCACGCTTGGCGGCTCCTCGGCCGAGAACGCCTCGATCGGCACCATCCTCGGCCCCGGCTTCGCCGGCCACGAGGTCGCCGACGCCATCGGCAAAATTCTCGATACCTATCTGGCGCTGCGCCAGCCGGGCGAGGAGTTCCTCGCCGCCTACCGCCGTGTCGGCGCCAAGCCCTTCAAGGATTCACTCTATGCCGCTGCTTAAGAACAACACGATCGTCCCGGACACCTGGGTTCAGGCCGGCGAAGACGTCGCAATCGTGCCCAATGCCGATGTTGTGGTTCCCTTCGCGCGCCTGTTGAAGGAATGGGAGAACCTGTCGAAGCACCAGGGCAAGCTCGGCGTCGTCTTTGGCAATGCCGATCGCGCCGAGGCGATTTCCCCTTTCCTGCCGAAGCTGTCGCTCATCGTTCTCCCCTTCCCCGCTTTCGTTGATGGCCGCGCCTATTCGATCGCCCGGCAGATCCGCGAATTCGGCTATCGCGGCGAATTGCGTGCAACCGGCAATATCCTGCCGGATCAATTGCAATTCATGCTGCAGGTGGGCTTCGACGCCTTCGAGATTTCCGACCGCTTCCCGCTTGCCCAATGGCAGCAGGCGTCTAGGCAGATGTCGCTGGCCTATCAGCGCGGGCTGTTCCGGCGTGGCAGCGAGGCGGAAGTCTGGACCGAGCGCCACACCGACGCCGAACCCTGGCTCGAACAGCCGCATGCGGGGTGAACGACGTGGACAAGGGCATTCATGAAACCTACGCCGGCCTCGAAGGCCGCGAGCTGCTCGAACCGCTGATCCGCGATTTCGGCGGCAGGCTCGCCGTCGTCTCGTCGTTCGGTGCCGAATCCGCCGTGCTTCTGCACATGGTCTCGGAAGTCGACAAGTCGACGCCTATCATTTTTCTCGACACCGGCAAGCTGTTCTGGGAGACCTTGAGCTACCGCAGCATGCTGATCGACCGGCTTGGTCTTAGCGATGTCCGTTCGATCCAGCCCGATCCCGCCGATCTCGCGGCGCGCGATCCCGGCGGCACGCTGCATGCCCGCAACCACGATCTCTGCTGCCACATCCGCAAGACCCTGCCGCTTGAACGTGCGCTCAAGGGTTTCGAGGTCGTCGTCTCCGGCCGCAAGCGCTTTCATGGCGGCGAGCGCCGCAACCTGACTCCGCTGGCGATTGACGGCGAGCGCATCAAGGCCGAGCCGCTGGCCGGATTCAGCGCCCTCGACATCGAACTCTACATGGCGACCCACAATCTGCCGCGCCATCCCTTGACCGAGATCGGCTATTACTCGATCGGCTGCGAACCCTGCACCGTTCCCGGCGGCGATCCCGCAAATCCCCGCGCCGGCCGCTGGTCTGGCACCGGCAAGACCGAATGTGGCATACATTGGACCGCCAATGGACGGCCAATTGAAGTGACGGAGCAGCGTCTGCAATAACGCCGCGCGCCGCCGTCACCGCAGGGGAGTTGCCGCATGTCGGATTTCGTGACGTTCGCGCTGATCGGCTTTCTCGCCCAGATCGTCGACGGTTCGCTTGGCATGGGTTTCGGCGTCATTTCATCTTCGATCCTGCTGGCCCAGGGCGTACCGCCCGCCCTCGCCTCCGCCAGCGTCAATGCCGCGAAACTGCCCACCACGGGAACCGCCGCGGCGTCGCACTTCTTCCACAAGAATATCGATTGGAGCCTCGTCCGTGCCCTGTCCATATTCGGCGCGCTGGGTGGCATCCTCGGCGCACTGCTTCTGACCAGCCTCAAAGGCAAGTACCTCTCGCTGGTCGTCAATTCCTATCTGGTGCTGATGGGAGTGCTGATCATCTGGCGCGGCATCATGAATTTCGCGCCGCGCCTGATTTCGCCGAAATACACGCGCAGCGTCGGATTTGCCGGCGGCCTCATCGAGGGCATCGGCGGCAGTTGGGGGCCGATCGTCACCACCAGCTTGCTCGGCGCCGGAGCTGAATCCCGCTACGCCATCGGCTCCGGAAACTTCTCCGAATTCGTCGTCAGCGTGGCGGTGTTCTCGTTCTTCGTGGTGGCCTTCGCCGTCGGCCACTGGAGCGGTGGCGCCGACTGGCGCGATACGTTCCTGCCGGTGCTCGGCCTGGTGATCGGCGGCATACCCGCGGCGATCTTCGGCGGTTATTTGTCGAAACACGCGCCAAAGCGCCCGTTGACCATCGCCGTCGGCTGCCTTGCGCTCAGCATCGCCGTCTATCGGGCGCTGTTTGCCTGACGGGTCTCAGCCGGCCATCGCCTGTTTCAGATCGGCGCCCATCCGCGCTTCGTGGTCGGCACCGTCAATGCGGCGGAATTCGTCTTCACCTGCGCTATCGTCTCGGCCTTCGCCCGCGGCTCTGATCGCCGGCTGGCTGCTCAAGCAGGCGCCGCGCAAGCCCCTATGCCGGGCCAGTGGCATTTCTTGCTCCCAGCATGAAGGACGGGCAATTTGCGCTGCCTGGCGTTGTTTAAAGTCCACCCGGGAACTCAAGAACATTCTTAAGCATGCGGAGAGCTTATCTGCCTGAGAGTAGAACTTGTTACACCCTTTCAGCGTTATATCGGCAAATCATGCGGAGAAGCAAAATGGTATCAGCATCAAAGCCCTGGCAATTATCTCGATTGATTTCGCTTGCGTGTCTTACAGCACCCCTCTTCCTTGGCAGCTTCCATGCGGGCCACGCCGAGACCCTGCGTATGGGCGGCACCGGTGCCGGTTTGGAGCTCCTCCGAAAGCTCGGCAATGTCTATACTGCCGATCATCCTGAGCTGACGGTGGAAATCGTGCCAAGCCTTGGCACGAGCGGGAGTCTTAGCGCGCTGGCGGACGGCATGATCGACCTTGCGGTGGCCGCACGCGCGCTGAAGCCGGAGGAGGCGGAAAAGGGCTTGCGGGACGTCACATCCGCTCGCACGCCTTTCTTGCTTGTTACGTCGCAGCAAAACCCCGATTCCATCAAGGCGGCCGATGTAGCAGCGGCTTTCGAGGCGCCCGCGCCCACTTGGTCGAATGGTGAGCTTATTCGGGTCATCCTCCGTCCCAAAAGCGAGACCGACACCCGGCTGCTCCAGGAGTTTTTCCCTGGCATGCCCGAGGCGTTGGAGAAAGCGCGCTCCCGTCCCGAAATCCCTGTTGCTCCCAGCGATCAGGATAACGCGAGGCTTGCAGAAGAGCTCAGGGGATCACTGACCGGTGCCACGCTTGTGCAGATCGTTGCCGAAGGCCGCGCGCTCCGCGGCATCCCCATCGACGGCGTCGAACCCACCTTGAAAAACTTCGAGGCCGGCCGTTATCCCTATGGCAAGACCCTCCATTTCGTCATCTTGGAAAAGCCCAGCGCAGCCGTCGAAGGATTCGTCAGTTTCCTCACCTCGGAAGCCGCCGCTCCGCTCATGCGCCAGGCCGGTATTCTTCCCCCTGGACTATAGGCCGCTAAGTGACCATCCAAGTCAGGCCGGTCATCAAGATTGCGGGAGCGACCATTGCGGTTGTGGTCGGCATAGTTATCCCGCTCGGCTATATTGTTCACGAACTTCACCACGCCCGGCAGCACGTGTTCTGGAAAGCCGAAAGAAGTGCCGAGCAGGTCGCCGTATACGCCTACAAAATTGGCCCGCTCTGGCCCTACACACAGCTGCGGTTGGAAGAGATTCTCGCGCGGAGGTCGGCCGAGGACAAGAGCTCCCGGCAAAGGATCGTAGGTCCGACTCAAAAGGTCATCTTCGAAGAGGAACGCGCGCTGGATTGGCCGATTCTCGTGGGCCGAGTTCCAATCCGAGTCGCTGATAAAGCGATCGGCTGGATAGAGGCGGAAGAGAGCCAAGCGCCACTCCTGAAGAAAATCGGTCTGCTCGCGGCCATTTGCGGAATGCTCGGAATCGCGGCGTTCTTTAGTTTTCGCGTGCTGCCATTGCGCGTGTTGGATCGTGCATTTGCCACCCTTGAAACACGCAACACGGAACTCAGGAATCAGTACGTTATCAGCGACGCCGCGCTGAACAACATGTCTCAGGGCTTGTGCATGTTCGACGCAGAACAACGCCTGGTCATCTGCAACAAACGTTACACGGATCTCTACAGCCTCCCGGGTGATCTCACGAAGCCGGGAACTCCGCTGACCGACATCATTGCGCATAGAATCGCGACGGGAGATTACGGGGGGGCGCCGGAGCAGTACAGAAGGGACCGTCTGGCTACAGTTGCCGCCAAGGAGCAACGCATCGAAATCGTCGAACAGAGAGATGGACGCGTCATACAGATTCTGCATGACCCCTTGCCGAACGGTGGGTGGGTTGCGACACATGAAGACATTACTGAGCGCCGCCGGGCCGAAGCCCGGATTGCCCATCTGGCAAGTCATGATCTGCTCACGGAATTGCCCAACCGCGTTCTCCTCCGGGAAAAGTTGGAAGCTGCCCTCGCGAAAACGGCGCAGGGGGGCGGCTTCGCCGTGCACTGCCTCGATCTCGACCGCTTCAAGGAGGTGAACGACACACTTGGCCATTCAATGGGCGACGAGTTGTTGAAGCAGGTCGCCGAGCGGCTCCGCAACACGGTTCGCGAAGCCAACGTCGTCGCGCGGCTCGGCGGCGACGAGTTCGCGGTCATTCAATTCGAGTTGGATCGGCCGGAGGCGGCCAGCGCCTTGGCCAACCGGATCACCGAAGTGATCGGGGAGCCCTATCACATCGACGGACAAAGAATTATTATTGGAACCAGCGTGGGTGTTGCGCTTGCGCCGAGTGACGGCCTTGACCCGGACCAGCTTCTCAAGAATGCTGATCTGGCCCTCTACCGCGCCAAGGAAGACGGCCGAGGGACAGTCCGCTTCTTTGAGCGCGAAATGGACGCCCGCCTGCAGGCACGGCGTCTTTTCGAAGCCGAGCTCCGAGCGGCGCTCGGGAACGGCGAACTGGAGGTCTATTACCAGCCGGTTTTCAATCTCGCGGCGAACGAGATCAGCGGTTTCGAGGCACTGCTGCGCTGGAACCATCCGACACGCGGCATGGTCTCGCCGGCCGAGTTCATTCCGGTGGCGGAGGACACTGGGCTCATTATACCGATCGGCGAATGGGTTCTGCGCCAGGCTTGCGCCGAAGCCGCTACATGGCCGGCTCCCCTTCTGGTGGCAGTCAATCTGTCGGCGGTTCAGTTCAAGAGCAGCAATCTGGTCGGCACCGTCATGAGCGCCCTCGCCTCAGCCGGGCTCGTACCCGCCCGCCTGGAGCTGGAAGTAACGGAATCGGTGCTTCTGCTGGAGAGCCAAGCGACGCGCGCGACGCTGCACAGGCTTCGAGAACTCGGAGTGCGCATTGCGATGGACGATTTCGGCACCGGCTATTCCAGCCTCAGCTACCTGCGCAGTTTCCCTTTCGACAAGATCAAGATCGACCGCTCCTTCATTCGCGATCTCTCGACGAAGCCGGGCTGCACCGCGATCGTTCACGCCATCGCGGAGCTTGCGCGCAGTCTCGGAATGGCAACGACGGCCGAAGGCGTCGAGACGGAAGAGCATCTCAGGTTACTCCGCGCTGAAGGTTGCACGGAGATACAGGGCTATCTGATCAGCCCGCCAAAACCGGCCGAATACGTCCCGTCGCTGCTTGCCAAATACAATGGAACGAGAGCAGCTGAGCCGGCTCCAGTCAGCAAGTTAGCGCGGGTTAGTTTTTGACAGCGCCCGCAGCGCGATGTCTGGAACCTGAGCAACCCGCCCCACAACCCATGTGCGATCGCAAGCGAGGGCAAAAGCACGCTGGCCTCCCTGCCCAGTGGTCAGCTTGAATCACAAATCGGCCGCATCGGAATCCCCAATCGATTCAGTCAAGGAATGTCACGCCTTAGCCGGCAATCGCCTGTTTCAGATCGGCGGTCAGATCGACGACGTCCTCAAGCCCCACCGAGAGCCTGAGCATGCCGTCGGTGATCCCCATCATGGCGCGGGCCTCGGCGCCGATGTTGCGATGGGTCGTCGAGGCCGGATGGGTCATCAGCGATTTGGCATCGCCGAGATTGTTGGAAATGTCGATGAGGCCGAGATTGCGCAGCACGTCGAAGGCCTTGGCCTTGCCGCCCGCCACCTCGAAGGTCACCATGGTGCCGCCCAACCGCATCAGGGCCCGCGACAGCGCGGCTTGCGGATGCGTCGAAAGATGCGGATAAAGAACCCGAGTGACGCCAGGCACCGCCTGCAACATCTCGGCAATCGAGTGCGCCGCATGGCTCTGGGCCTCGACCCGCAGCTTCAGCGTCTCAAGACCTTTCAGCAGCACCCAGGCATTGAACGGCGAAATCGACGGACCGGTATGGCGCAGGAACGGCTTGAGCAGCTCTTCCTTGAACTTCTTGGTCGACAGGATGGCGCCGCCGAGGACTCGCCCCTGCCCATCCATGTGCTTGGTGCCGGAATAGATGATGACATCGGCGCCGAAGTCGAGCGGCCGTTGCAGGATAGGTGTTGCAAAGACATTATCCACCACCACGCAGGCGCCCGCCTTCTTGGCGATCTCGCACACGGCGGCGAGATCGATCACCTCCAGCGTCGGGTTGGACGGAGTCTCGAGGAAGACGCATTTCGTCTCGCGCGTCACCGCCTGCTTCCAGGCAGCGATGTCCTTGCCGTCGACCAGCGTGGTCTTGACGCCGAAGCGCGGCAGGATCGATGTCACGACCTGGTAGCAGGAGCCGAACAGCGCCTTGGACGCCACCAGATGATCGCCCGCCTTCAACTGGCAGGCGAGCGCGCCAAATACGGACGCCATTCCTGAGGCGAGCCCGTAACAGGCCTCCGCCCCTTCCAGGAGCCGGAGCCGCTCCTCGAACATGGTGACGGTGGGATTGCCATAGCGGCCGTAGACATAGCCGTCGTCCTCGCCGGCAAAGCGCTTCTCCGCGGTTTCCGGCTCGTCATAGACGAAGCCGGAATTGAGGAAGAGGGCTTCCGAGGTCTCGCCATGGGGCGAACGGTCGAGGCCGCCGCGCACCAGCTTGGTGGCGTCGCCCCAACGCGCGGGCGATTGATCCTTGGCCTTCTTTTTCATCAGCTTTGCACCCAGGGCAGGCCCGCCGCCTTCCAGCCGCCTACCGTGCTGCGGTGGCCGTTGGTATCCTTGTCGCCTTCGAAGCCCTGCGCCACGTTCCAGGCATTGGTATAGCCCGCCTGGGTGAGTGCCGAGGCGGCGGAGGCCGAGCGCGCGCCCGAGCGGCAGATGCACATGATTTCCGCATCCTTAGGCAGGCCCATCTGCTCGATCTCGGCGACGAATTGGCCATTCACCTGCATGGCGGGGAACACCTGCCACGGCAGGCGGATCAGCCGTTCGACCGCCGGCACGCCGACAAACACCCATTCCGGCTGAGTGCGGCAGTCGATCAACACGGCGGAAGGATTGTTCTGCAGCCGCTGCCAAGCCTCAGCCGGTAAGATGTCACCTCGATGCATGGTGTATTCCGTTCGTTCCTGCGCCTTCTCATAGTCGAAAGGCCTACCCCCCGCAAAGGAATTTGATGAGCCTGTGGCGCCGGCAGGTGAGACGCGCTGGCGCTTCCACAGGGCACGGGCTTGTTGCTATTGCTGGCAAACAACCGGAGCCCTGCCCCATGTCCAAGTCCTTCCCCGCACGCGCCGATGTCGTCATCGTCGGCGGCGGTATCGTTGGCGCCTCGATCGCCTATCATCTGGCGAAGATCGGTATTACCAACACGGTGCTGCTGGAGCGCAAGCAGCTCACCTCCGGCACCACCTGGCATGCGGCGGGACTCGTTGGCCAGTTGCGCGCCTCGCGCAACTTGACGGAACTGGCGAAATACACCACCGGCCTGTTCGAAGGCCTCGAGAAGGAGACGGGACAGGCCACCGGCTTCAAGCAGAACGGCTCGATTTCCATCGCCTTGACCGAAGGCCGCATGGAGGAATTGAAACGCGGCGCCTCCATGGCCAAGAGTTTCGGCCTCGCCGTCGACGTGATTTCGGTGGCCGAGATCAAGGAGCGCGTGCCCCATTACAATCTTGAAGGCGCGGTGGGCGGCGTGTTCCTGCCCAAGGACGGCCAGGTCAATCCCATCGATGTCACGCAAGCTCTCGCCGCCGGGGCCCGCTCGCGCGGCGCGAAGATCTTCGAGAACACCAAGGTGACGCGCATTCTGGCCGAGAACGGCAAGGCCGTGGGTGTCGAAACTCTCTCCGGCACGATCCGCGCCGACAAGGTGGTGATCGCCACCGGCATGTGGTCGCGCGAGCTGGGCCGCTCGATCGGCGTCAATATCCCGCTTCATGCTTGCGAGCATTTCTACATCGTCTCGGAACCCATTGCCGAGTTGCCGCGCGATATGCCGGTGGTGCGCGTGCCCGATGAATGCACCTATTACAAGGAAGACGCCGGCAAGCTGATGGTCGGCGCCTTCGAGCCCAAGGCCAAGCCCTGGGGCGGCGGCGGCATCGGCGAGGACCACGCCTTCGTGACCCTACCCGAGGACATGGATCATTTCGAGCCGATCCTCGCCGCCGCCATCAACCGCGTGCCGCTGCTCGAAACCGCCGGCATCCAGCTGTTTTTCAACGGCCCCGAAAGCTTCACGCCCGATGTGCGCTATTATCTCGGCGAAGCGCCGGAACTTCGCGATCTCTTCGTCGCCACCGGTTTCAATTCCATCGGTATCCAGTCGAGCGGCGGCGCCGGCCTCGTGCTCGCGCAATGGATCAAGGACGGCCATCCGCCCCTGGATGTGAACGCCATGGACATCCGCCGCATCCATCCCTTCCAGTCGGTGCGTCGGTATGTGCATGACCGGGCGAGCGAAAGCCTCGGCCTTCTCTATGCCATGCACTGGCCCTACCGCCAGGCGGAGACCGCGCGCGGCGTGCGCCGTTCGCCCATCTACGAGCAGACGAAGCAGCTCGGCGCCGTCTTCGGCGAAGTCAACGGCTGGGAACGGCCCAACTGGTATGCCCGCGGCGGCATAAAACCGGAATACGAATACGGCTACGGCCGCCAAAACTGGTTCCCTTGCGCCGACCACGAGGCCAAGCAACTGATGGCCGATTGCGCCTTCTTCGATCAGGCGAGCTTCGCCAAGTTTTCCGTCGAAGGCCGCGATGCCTGCAAGGTGCTGAACCGCATCAGCGCCAACAACATCGACGTCGAGCCGGGCCGCATCGCCTATACCCAGTGGCTCAATGAGCGCGGCGGCATCGAGGCCGATCTCACCGTCACGCGGCTTGCCGAAAACAAATTCCTGGTGGTCACCGGCGCCGCGCCGCAAACCCGCGACATGGCCTGGCTCGGGCGCAACACGCCGGACGGCGCCCACTGCATCGCCACCGATATTACCTCCGGCCTGCCGATGATCGCGGTCATGGGCCCCAAGTCGCGCGCGCTCCTGCAGAAGCTTTCCGGCGCCGATCTTTCCAACGCCGCTTTTCCTTTTGGCGCCTCGCAGGAAATCGAGATCGGCTATGCGCGGGTTCGCGCCAGCCGCATCACCTATGTCGGCGAGCTTGGCTGGGAGCTTTACATCCCGGCGGAATTCGCCGCCCACGTTTTCGAGCGCCTGTGGGAAGCGGGGCTGGAATTCGGCCTCACGCCCGCCGGCATGCACACCATGAACAACTGCCGCATGGAGAAGGCCTATCGCCACTGGGGCCACGACATGTCGGATGAAGAAACGCCCATCGAAGCGGGCCTCGGCTTCGCCGTCGCCTGGGACAAGAAGGGCGGCTTCATCGGCAAGGAAGCGCTGGAAAAGCAGCGCGCCCGGCCGCTCCAGGCCAAACGCCTCGTCTGCCTGGCGCTTTCCGACAATTCCGTCCGTGCACCGATGATCTATCACGAGGAACCCATCTGCCGGGACGGCGTCATCGTCGGCTCGACGACGAGCGGCGCCTGGGGCCACCGTGTCGATCTTTCCCTGGGCCTCGGTTACGTCAAGCACGACGGCGGCGTGACCAGGGAGTGGATCGAGTCCGGTCACTGGGACGTCGAACTCGCCTGGCGGCGCTACCCGGCCAAGGTGCAGTTGCACAGCTTCTATGATCCGAAAGGAGAGAGGATCAAGAACTGACCGCCCTTCAACCCTTCTACAGTCACCCAAACTGCGGTAACCTTTCACGCTTCAAGATAAAGGAAGCCCCCATGAACTCCCGGCTCTGGCTCGTCCTCTCCGTCTTCATCGCTCTGATAATCTTCGCGCTTCCCGCCCAGGCGCAGGCGACCCGCACCTGGGTTTCCGGCGTCGGCGACGATGTCAACCCGTGCAGCCGCACCGCGCCGTGCAAGACTTTCGCCGGCGCCATTTCCAAGACCGCGGCCTTTGGCGAGATCAACATCATCGACCCCGGCGGCTTCGGCGCCGTGACCATCACCAAGTCGATCAGCATCATCGGCGAAGGCGCCACCGCCGGGGTGCTGGCCTCATTCACCAATGGCATCATCGTCAATCTGCCGGCGGCGACCGACCGGGTCGTGCTTCAGGGCCTCGACATCGAAGGCGCCAACACCGGGCTCAACGGCATCCGCATGATCGGCAACGGCCGGTTGCTGGTCAAGAACTGCGACATCCGCAATTTCACCGCCGCCGCCAGCGGCTTTGGCATCGATGTCCAGGCCGTCAACATCGCCCGGGTGATGATCGAGAACACCACCTTCACCAACAACAACGGCGCCATCAACGTGAAATCTTCCACAGTGGGCGGCGTCAATATCGTTCTCGTCGAGAATGCGCTGATCGACAACAACAAGAATTTCGGCATCAGGGTCGACGGCGCCAGCATTGTGATTCTGAGTTCGTCCTTCATTGGCGGCCAGCCGTTGAACGTTACAACCCTGAACGGCGGCGTCATAACTTCCTATGGCAACAACGTCATCCGCGGCGGCGCGCCGACCAATACCCTGCCCCTGCAGTAACCGTGGCCGCATAGTTCAGGGAGAGCTGAGTACCAGCATTGTTGCGGTGCGCGAGAAGGGCGCGGCCGGCGTATTGGTGCAGGTGACGCGCAGCGGAAATTCCGCCGCTTTGGCGGCGAATCCGGTCTTCGGCGTGATGGTGAGGTTGACATTGGTGCTGCGGCTCGCCGCCACGCTGAAGGCCTCGCCGGCGAGCCCCACGGGATTGCCGGAAGCATCGAGGCGGCGGAATGCTGTCGTGGCCAGGATTGGCCGGCCAAGCGAGACCCGGCAGCCCACCGCCTTTGCGGTTCCGCCATTGTTGACGGTCACCCGGAAATTGCTCGCCTGCCCCGCCCGGACGGTGCGCGTGGGACTGGCAACGCTCGCCGTGACCCTGCCGGCGGAGATCGACGAGGCAACGGCGAATGTGTGTTCCGCCGATTGCCCCGCGATGGTAACGCGCGCCCGCCACAGCCCGGCGGGCGCAGTCGACGGCAAGTTGTAACCCATGTACCAGTAAGAGGCGGCCCATATGCCCGAGGACGGGCTTCCCGTCTTCCACGATGCCGCCGTTGAGCCATTCGGTTGCAGGATCGAAATGACGGCTTTGGCGCCGGCATACTGGTCGCGGAAGACCCCCATGGCATAGACGGTCCTGCCGCGCTCGAAGACATCGTCGTAGTTCTGCGACGGATCCCTGCACTGGCTGCCGCCGCTTGGCGGCGCCGAATGGGTCGAGACATCGATGATCGCCGTGTCGATCTTGGCCGCCTGGTGCGCCCAGCGCGTGGCGGTGTCGTTGCACGTCCCGCGGGCGGGTTCGATCACGGCGCCGCTCGCATTGCGGACCTCGAAATGCAGATGCGGGCCCGTCGACTTGCCGGAAGAGCCCACATAGCCGAGCTTTTCGCCAGTCTCGACGCGGCTGCCGATCGCCTTCGACGTCACCGTTCCTTTCTGCAAATGCCAATAATAGGCGATCAGGCCGTTGTCGTGCTGCACCACGACATGATTGCCGGTATCGGAAGTGGACCAGCTGCACTGCCGGTCGTAATCGCCGTCGCGCTTTCCAATGATCGTGCCGCCGAGTGCCGCCACGACTTCGGTTTCCCGCTGGTCCATGGCCCGCCAGGGAAACGGCCAAAGAAAGAGATCGGTGCCCTTGTGGCCGTCGAATGTGCTGTTGCCGCAGGAGAAGTCGCGGATCCCGCTGCCAGCCGACATATCCACGTAATTTGATACCGCGTGACTCTGCAGCGACTTCTCGGCCGCTGTGGCGCGCAACGGAAATTGCAGCAGCTCAATGGCGGCTGCGGCCGCATCGAGCACCGGCAGGCCGAGGCCGCGCGCCCTCTGCACAATGGTTGGGTGAATGGCATCGATTTCGTCGCTGGCCCTGTCGCTCACCGCCGCCACTGGCCCGCCGCCATTACCGGCCAATGCAGGCCCGCAAACCGCCAGCCACGCCACGAGCGCCGCGGCGGCCCCCCACCGGTTAGACATACATAATCCCCTGCAACCGCATTGCGGAGCGCCCCCTTCGCCGCCGGGTTGCGTATCCGTGATTCGAAAAATTGGATTTTATTTAGCCGATGGCGCTTGCCAAACTCTTAAATGTGCGCCGGCAGGCGAACTTCCCGCTGGGTTCAGTTCTTTTCGTCTTTGAATTGCGCGTCCCAGTGGCTGCCGTCGCAGAAGGGCTTGTTCTTCGATGCGCCGCAGCGGCACAGGGTGAAATGCTCCGTGGACGCCCCCTCGCCCATTGCGACGCCCGCTAGCTCCGCTCCGCCGGTCACCGCATAAGGCCCGTCCTTGGTCACCGTGATTGCCGCCGCGCGCTCATGGTCGCGATGTTCGACACCGTCGATTGAATAACTCAACGCGCCCGACGGACAGCGCCCCACCACTTCGATGATCTCTTCCGCCGCGGCGCCATTGGGATCGATCCAGGGCCGCCGCTCGGAGCTGAAAACCGCCGCAAGCCCATCGGTGCAGTGCGCTGAATGAGAGCACAGCGCCCGATTGTCGTGGATGGTGATGCGCTTGCCCACATAGTCGCGGCGTTTGTCCTTGGGGCCGCCGCCCAGGCGCGCTCCGGAAAATCCGATCTTCGCATGGGTTCCGTCGCAAAACGGCTTGTTGGCCGAGCCGCCGCAGCGGCACAGCGCCATGACCGGCCTCACCGGCAAGTTGTCGCCCCTGGAATTGCGAAGTTCGGCGAGGCCCTTCACCACAAAGGGCCCGTCCGGCCGGCACTCGATGACGGGTTTGGTCATTGCAGCACTTTCCTGCTAGTTCAACACTCCCGGCCAATTGCCATCGGCCTTGGCGATATTGCCGGGAATGTCTTCGGCCCAGGTTTTCCTCACGTCGAGAGAATAGTTGAGATAGAGCTTGCCGTCGACCACCGTCCAGGCGATGGGATCGCCCTTGGCCGTATAGCCGCGCGAAACCGCATAGGCGCAATAGCCGCCATACTGCGGCGCATATTTCGCCGGATCGGCTGTGAAGGCGTCGAGATTTTCCTGGTTGGCGAAGCGCCAGGCGGCGCCTCTCCAGACGGTTGAAAACCTCTCCTCGCCGCGCCGGGGCTCACTGCCCATGAAGTAGGAAACACTGTCATGGCCGCCCACCGCCACGCCCTTCACCAGCCCGGTGAATAGCTCCGGCTTTGCGGCAAATGCCGCGCGCGGTAGGGTGGCGAGGGCCGCGGCAGCAATGAAGAAGCGGCGATTCATGTGCGGTCTCCGGTGGCGTGCGAACTGCGGCGAAAATAGGCCATTGTCCGCGGCCGGTCAAAACACAAGCGCCGCGCGGACCGTCAACTTGCGGTGATAGGCAG
This sequence comes from Hyphomicrobiales bacterium, assembly GCA_052386315.1. Classification (GTDB taxonomy): domain Bacteria; phylum Pseudomonadota; class Alphaproteobacteria; order Rhizobiales; family Aestuariivirgaceae; genus Aestuariivirga. Next base: position 23,689 of record JBQTKG010000028.1, on the reverse strand, counting down.
ATCGGCTCAGGCGGCGCGGTTCACGGCCGCAGGTCATCGATCAGAAAGGTGGCGCCTTCCGTCGTCACCGAATTCCTTGATCGTGTCGGCATGTACCTCAAAGGGCTCGCGCGGCCGGAGCCTGCGGGCCTGCGCCGCCGTGATCAGGAAAAAATGCGGTGCCGCGTCGATCTCGCCCGCCATGTCCCAGCAATCGTCATCGGCCGTGACCCAACAGGCCGGATCATAGGCGCCGATGTCGAATGGCCGCGATACGCGCCTGAGACTCTTCTTCTCGTTCACCACATATTCGTGAAAGTAGCTCATGGCGAGCTCGCGCGGACTCGCGTAAATCGGATCGCGCCAGCGCAGCCAGATCGAGTTGCTCTTGGAAATCGCCCCCCAGTGGCGGCCGCGCTTGAACAGGGCCAGCACATGGTCGTCGTCGCCTTCCGCCTGAAAATCCATGACAAGCGCCGGCTCGCCATTGAGCATCAGGGCGCAAGCGGCGACAAAGGCGGCCTCGATGCAGTGGCAACAGTTCCGGGCCAGCGCAGTCCGCACCGAAAAGCAGGTGGCGCCGTCGAGTTCGGCGTTGCTCGGCATGGCGGTGATGTAGTCCTGGATTTTCTCCGGCGCCGTCAGCTGCCGGAAAATCGCCGCCTCATCCGTCGTGAGTCCCATCTCGCGCGCCAGGCGCCTCTTGAATGCCATGTGGTCACCACCCGCCGCGACGATGCCCAAATCCGGCGATTCCCGCAGCGGTGAAATTGTTCTTTATTCAGAACGCTCGTCGGTGTATATAGAACAAGCTGAGTGAATGGAGGTCCACATGGCTCTGCAATTGGGCGACATTGCCCCCGACTTCGAAGCCGACACCACCGAGGGCCGGATCAAGTTCCACGACTATATCGACGGCTCTTGGGCGGTCTTCTTCTCGCATCCGAAGGATTTCACCCCCGTCTGCACCACCGAGCTCGGCTCGATGGCCAAGATCAAGCATGAATTCGACAAGCGCGGCGTCAAGCTGATCGGCATCTCGGTCGATTCCGTCGCCGATCATCAGCGCTGGAAGCAGGACATCAAGGACGTGACCGGCGCCACGGTCAATTATCCGATGATCGGCGACAGCGATCTTGCCGTGGCCAAGCTCTACGGGATGATTCATCCAAACGCCAGCGGCGATGCCAAGGGCCGCACCGCCGCCGACAATGCCACGGTGCGTAACGTGCTGGTCGTCGGCCCCGACAAGAAGATCAAGCTCATCGTCACCTATCCGATGAGCACCGGCCGCAATTTCGATGAGATCCTGCGGGTGATCGACTCGCTGCAGCTCACCGCCACCAAGTCGGTCGCAACCGGCGCCAACTGGAAACCGGGCGAGGACGTGATCATTCTCGCCTCAATCTCCGATGAAGCCGCCAAGGAGAAATTCCCCGGCGGCTGGAAGACGCTCAAACCCTATCTGCGCCTGGTGCCGCAGCCCGGCGCCAAGTGACACCCCGGTCATCCTCCCTGGAAACCTGCATCCCCGGCCGCAATGCCGGGGGTTTCTTCTTTTTCTTCCGCCTCAGAACAATTGGCCGCGAACGGCGCCGCTGGAGAAGCTCGAATTGCGTATGTTGATATAGAAATTCTGCGGGCTCAGCCGGATGGCCGCCAGCACTTCGGAGGCAACCGTCACGCATCCCGAAGCGGTGCCCGGATTGCCGCCCACGGGTACGGGGAGCGTGACCACGACCGGCCCATTGACCGCGGCCGGCCCCGCATGGATACGGGCGGCGGTCGGCGTTCCGATATTGTCCACCACCAATCCGAAGCACAGCCTGGTTTCCGAGATGATGGTCACCGTGGCCGACCCCACGCCGTCTGGATCGCCTTCGCCGCAGATGAGGACGAAGGACTTGTCGCAGACATTGCCGCCATTGAGCACGGCAAAAAACATGGTCGGCGGCGGCGATTGGGCACCGGCGCCCGATGCGAATGACAACAGCGCCGCCAGGGCCGGAAACATTGCACGCATCGCCATTTCGAATCTCCTTAACCTTGCTTCCTCAAACCTTACCACCATTGCGGCGCTTGGTATCGCCCCGCCGCCTGTTCGATCGCCGCCGCCGTCTGGAACAGCGTCTCCTCGCCGAAGGGCTTGCCGATCACCTGCAACCCGAGCGGCAATCCCTCACCCGACAGGCCCGCCGGCACCGCGATGCCGGGAAGCCCCGCCATGTTCACCGTCACGGTGAAAATATCGTTCAGATACATCTGAACCGGGTCGGTGATCTCGCCCGGCGCGAAGGCGGGGCTCGGCGTCGCCGGCGTCAGCACCACATCGACCTTGCTCCAGGCCTCGTCGAAATCGCGTTTGATCAGGGTACGGATTTTCTGCGCCCGGACGTAATAGGCATCGTAATAGCCGGCGGATAGCACATAGGTGCCGATCATGATGCGGCGCCGCACCTCGCGGCCGAAGCCGGCGGCGCGGGAATTCTCGTACATCGACACGATGTCGTCGCCCGGCACGCGCAGGCCGTAGCGCACGCCGTCATAGCGGGCGAGATTGGAGGAAGCTTCCGCCGGCGCCACGATGTAATAGGCGGGCAGCGCATATTTCGTGTGCGGCAGCGAAATCTCGACGATCTCCGCCCCCTGCTCCTTGAGCCACGCCGCCCCTTGCGACCACAGCGCATCGATCTCGGCCGGCATCGGATCGACCCGGTATTCCTTGGGGATTCCCACCTTCAGCCCCGTGATCGGCCGGCCGATCACCGCCTCGTAATCGGGCACCGGCATGTCGACCGAAGTCGTGTCCTTGCCGTCGACACTCGCCATCGATTTCAGCATGATCGCCGCATCGCGCACATCGCGGGCAATCGGCCCCGCCTGATCGAGCGAGGACGCGAAGGCGACGATGCCCCAGCGCGAGCAGCGGCCATAGGTGGGCTTGATGCCGACAGTTCCGGTGAAGGCGGCGGGCTGGCGGATCGAGCCTCCGGTATCGGTGGCGGTCGCCGCGGAGCAAATATGGGCTGCCACGGCGCTCGCCGAGCCGCCCGACGAGCCGCCCGGCACCAGCGCCGCATTCGATCCCTGGCGCCGCCACGGATTGATGACATTGCCGTAATAGCTGGTCTCGTTCGACGAACCCATGGCGAATTCATCCATGTTGAGCTTGCCGAGCATGACGGCGCCGTCGCGCCAGAGATTGGCCGTCACCGTCGATTCATAGGTCGGCTTGAAGCCGTGGAGCACATGGCTGCAGGCCTGGGTGTGCACGCCCCGGGTTGCGAACAGGTCCTTGATGCCGAGCGGAATGCCTTCCAGCGGGCCGGTTTCGCCCTTCATAAGCCGCGCGTCCGAGGCCTTCGCCATCGCCATCGCTTTTTCCGGCGTCTCGACGATGAAGGCATTGAGGACGCGGGCCTTCTCGATTGCCTCCACATAGGCCTCGGTCAGTTCGGCGGCGGAAAACTGTTTCTTGCGAAGCCCGTCACGGGCGGCAGAAATGGTGAGTGCGGTGAGGGAGGTCATTCCACCACCTTCGGCACCATGAAGAAGCAGTCCTCCTGCGCCGGGGCGTTTCTCACCACATCGGCCGGATAGTGCCCGTCGGTCACTTCATCCTTGCGCGTCTTCATCTTCATCGAGACCATCGAGGTGAGCGGCTCGACTTTGGACACATCGACCTCATTCAATTGTTCGATCCAATGCAGGATGGAATTGAGCTCGGCTTCAAGCTTCGCCACGTCCTCGTCCGCAACCTTGATGCGGGCCAGTCGCGCCACCTGCCTGACAGTTGCCTGATCGACCGACATTCCTGGAGTCCTTCAGTAAAACCGGGCGCTGGATAGCACCCGCTCAGACAAGCCGCAACTTGGCTTTCTGCCGGCCCTTCACATCGAAATTGTCCGGTCTAAGCCAGGCCTCGAAGCCCGCGTGAACGCGGTGCCAGTCCTTGTCGAGCATGGCGTACCAGGCGGTGTCGCGGTTCCTGCCCTTGACGATCATATGCTGGCGGAAAATTCCTTCGAAGGTGAAGCCGAAGCGTTCCGCCGCCCGCCGCGAGGCGGCATTGAGCGCATCGCACTTCCATTCCAGGCGCCTTACGCCGAGATCGTCGAAGCAGTGGCGGATCATCAGATAGACCGCTTCCGTCGACTCGCGGGTCCGCTGCAATCCCGGCGCCATCCAGATGTGGCCGATCTCGATGGCGCCATTGGCCGCATCGCAGCGCATGAAAGCTCCCATGCCGCGGGCCTTGCCATTGTCGCGGCGGATGAAGGCATAGAACCACGGATCGCGGCTCTCTTCCTTGCCCTTCAGCCACTCGCTGAAAACTTCAACCGACTCGAAAGGCCCATAGCCCATGTAGGTCCACAAATGCCCCTTGGGGTCGCTTTCGGCGAAACAGGCGAACAGGTCTTCCGCATGTTTCGCCGCGACCGGCTCGAGCCAAATCCAGCGCCCGTGCAGGGGCCGCAAATCCGGCCTGTTGCCGGCCGGCAGCGGATCGACGATCTCCCCCACCGGGCGTTCTTCCATCCTCGCCATGGGCGCGGCTCTTCCTTTTCACACCGTGATCGATTGCCCGCCGGCAATCGCCTTCACCTTGCGGCGCTCCGGCCCCATGGCCTTGAGGAAAGGCGTCGCATCGGGAATGACATATCCGGCGAAGGAGGCATAGTGGCAGGGAATGACGATCCTGAACTTGAAGAATTTGCGGCAGGCATAGGCCGCCTGCTCCGGCCCCATGGTGAAGCGGTCGCCGATCGGAATGATGCCGATCGCCGGCGCATAAAGTTCTTCGATCAGCTTCATGTCGAGAGTAATCCCGGTATCGCCCGCGATATAGAGGGTCTTGCCCTTCTCGCGTTTCGGCAGGATCACGAATCCCGACGGATTGCCGAGATAGATGGGCTTGCCCTCGATGACCGCCGAGGAGGAATGCCAGGCATTGGTGAAGACGAGGTCGAATTCATCGAACGATATGCGCCCGCCATGGTTGCCGGGGCTGTAATTGCTGACGCCCTTGGCGGCGAGATAGTTGCACACTTCGAAATTGGCGACGAGCGTGGCGCCGGTGGCTTTGAGGATATCGACCGCATCGCCCACATGGTCGTCATGGCCGTGGGTAAGCAGCACATGGGTGACCCCCTCCGAGGCCGTCTTGACATCGGTCTTGGCCGCCGGATTGCCGGTGATGAAGGGATCGACGAGAATTACCGCCCCGCCCGTCTCGATGCGAAAGGCCGAGTGGCCGATATAACTGATCTTCATGAGGTTTCCTCCCAGGGTCAGCCATGATCGCGCCGCACGGGCATGGACGCAAGATCGGCGTTTGACGCGTGGGGCAAATCCGCTAATCAGTCGGCCCTGGAAGCAATGATCGCAACCTTGTCCCGCTCTGTCCCTTACCGTCGTCCCGGCGCACGCCGGGACCCCCTGAGCACTTTCCCCCAGCACTTCGCCGGCTTGTCAATCTCAATGGGCCCCGGCTTTCGCCGGGGTGACGGCCTCGGGGATGCCTAGCGCGGATCGGAACCTCCGTGACGCCGTTGCCGCCCTGCCGCCCGCAACCCGCCTCATGGGGCTTGATCTCGGAGCCAAGACCATCGGTGTCGCCACCAGCGATCTGACGCTCCACATCGCCACTCCCCTCGAAACCATCACCCGCAGGAAATTCACCGCCGATGCCGCCCGTCTGATCGAGCTCGCCGCGCGCGAGAATGTCGGCCTCATCGTCCTCGGCCTGCCGGTGAACATGGACGGCACTGAAGGTCCCCGCGCCCAATCGACCCGCGCCTTCGCCCGCAATCTGGCGAAGCTCACGCCGATCCCCATCCTCTTCTGGGACGAACGGCTGTCGAGCGCCGCCGTCGAACGCATGCTGATCGCCGCCGATGCGTCGCGGGCCAAGCGCCATGCCGTCATCGACAAGCTCGCCGCCGCCTGGATTCTGCAGGCCGCCCTGGATTCGCTGCGATGACCTTCACCTTCGAAACCCTGCTGCCCATCTTCCTGCTCATCGCCCTCGGCTGGGCGCTCCGCTGGCGCGGCATCGTGCCCGAGGACATGTGGCGCGGCCTCGAACTGCTCGGCTACTGGGTGTTCTTTCCCGCCCTTCTGGCCGAAACCCTGATCCGCTCCGATATCGCCAGCCTGCCCCTGACCGGCATCGCCGTCACCATGATCGCCAGTTTCTTCACCATGGCGCTGGGCCTTCTCGCGGCGCGCCGATTGATCCTGGCGTGGCTGTCGATCGAAGGGCCCGCCTTCTCCTCGCTGTTCCAGAGCGCCACCCGCTGGAACGGTTTCATCGCGCTGCCGGTTCTCGCCAAACTCTACGGCGATCAAGGCGTGGCCCTCGTTGCCGTCATCATCGGAGCGCTGGTGCCCATCGCCAATATCATGGCGGTCACCGTGGTGGCCCAGAATGCCGCCGCCCGCAAGCTCACCGCCCGCGAGACCGCCTATGTGGTTTTCCGCAATCCTTTCATTTGGGCCACGGCGGCGGGGCTGGTCATCAACTTCGCCCATATCCCCATCTATCAGCCGGTGATGACCAGCATGGGCATGCTCGGCGGTGCGGCAATCGGCTCCGGCCTCCTGATGGTGGGCGCGGGACTTTCCACCCACGAGGCGATAAGGGGCTCGCCCGCCGTCTGGCTCGGTACCGGCTTGAAACTGTTCGGCACGCCGGCGCTCGTGATCCTGTGGAGCCTCGCCACCGGCATTTCCGGAACCGCCTTTGTCGCCTGCATCGTCTGCGCCTCGGTGCCCACCGCCATGAGCGCCTATGTGCTGGCCCGCCAGATGGGCGGCGATGCGCCGCTGGTTGCCGCTACAGTCATGGTGCAGACCGTCGTTTCCTTCTTCTCGATCCCGCTGATGATTGCGCTGGCTGAGCTGATCCGATGACCGCCGCATTCCTTGCGCTGCTGCCTGTCTTCATCGTCATCCTTGTGGGGCTGGGGCTGCGCCGGTCCGGGCTAATCGGCGAGAGCCACTGGGTTGCGGTCGATCATGTCTGCTATTTCGTCCTGTTCCCCGCCATTATCTTCAAGGAAATCGCCGCCGCTGATTTCACCGGCATACCGGTCTGGCACATGGCGCTCGCCATGATGCTGGCGATCTCCACCATGTTCGCCCTGCTGCTGGTGCTGCGCCGTCCGCTCTGTGCGGCACTCGCCCTCGGCGGCCCGCAATATTCGAGCCTCTTCCAGGGCGCCACCCGCTGGCACACCTTCATCGCGCTTGCCATCATCCCGGTCTATTTCGGGCAGGGCGCGCTGGCGATCGGTGCGGTGAGTGCGGCGGCGATGATCCCGCTCCTTAACGTCGTCAATGTCGCCGTGCTGTCGCTTTATGCCTCCGGCAAGCCGCCCGATGCCAGGACCGTGGCGCTGTCGATCCTGAAGAATCCCTTTGTCTTGTCCTCCGTAGGCGGCGTGATCTGGAAATTTTCCGGCCTTCCGCTGCCGGGGCTCAGTCTTCAGGTTCTCGACATGATCGGCAAGGGTGCGCTGGGCCTGGCACTCCTCACCGTCGGCGCGGGGCTGCGACTCGATCACGCCATGGCCGCCAAGGGGCCGGTGGTCCTCGCCACCGTTCTGAAGCTCTTGGTCATGCCTCTGTTCATGGCCTTCTGGCTTACCCTCCTCGGCGTTACCGGCCAGACCTTCGCCGTCGCCATGGTCTCGGGCGCGGTGCCAACCGGTTCCGGCGCCTATGTGCTGGCTCGCCACATGGGAGGAGACGCGCCCCTCGTCGCCAATATCCTGACGCTGCAAGTGGTCTGCGCCGCTCTCACCATTCCCTTGGTGGTGACGCTAAGCGTGGCGTTCGTATGAGCCCCGGTCGATCCTTCCTCCATAAGGACGCGGACTGCGATCGATATCTTCGGGTGGCGCCAGTTTTGTCGTACCCGAGTTGATCGCCGGAGAGCCTGCCTTCAGCCGGAAATCGGCATCCGCCGCAACCACCGTGGCATTGACGAATTGCGGATCGGCGGAAATATCGTGTGGCCCCTTCACTACGGAGGTGCCGTTCCAATAAATGTTGTAGTCGAATTCGACGCCGACGTTGCGCTTGTAATTCTGCGCCCGCTTGCCGTTCCTTGCGTGCAGGATGTTGTTGTTGCAATGGATGTTCGTGCAATCGGTGACACTGAGTTCGCCACTGTCGAGCTCCGGGCAGCGATTGTTGAAATATGTGGTGTTGTTCAGGCAAGTGACTCTTGCCGAAGAGTAGAAATGCACTCCGGCCCCGCCGTTGTTGAAGCAGAGATTGTTCACCACCAGTGTGCGGCCTTTGTAGGCGGGCACATCCGTTTGTTGCGTGTTTTTGTTGTCGTCGACGATGATGCCGTTGCCGTCGGTGAATCTGCCCGACTGGTACCACGGAATGTAGTTTTGGTTGTCGTAGCAAATGTTGCGGCGGACGATCGTCTTGTATTTCCTGGTATTGCTGTCGATATCCCTGGAACTGTAGACCGAGATTCCGCTGTTTCCGTAGACGCACCACCAGGTGCAGGAGTGCACCTGGTTGCCGCTGATATTTGCATAGTCCGCCGCCGCCACCACGATTCCACCTCCCGGCATGTGATGCACATCGTTGGCGCGGATGGCGATATTGTGAAGCGTTCCGTACTTTCTTCCGTCGACATAGATGCCGTTGGCGTTGGTCGCGCAGTTATTCTTGTTGTTTTTCTGCGAATAGGCGTAGTCGTAGCCGATGTTGGCCGCGTTCCCGGCGATTTCGAACCCTTCGACGACGATATGCGACGCGCGAATCTCAATTCCGGTCCAATTGTTCGCGGCCACGACGATGCGCGGCTTGTGACCCGGAAATCTCCGGAAGGCGATGGGTGCGCCACTCGCCCCCGGCCGCTTTATGGTAAGGATGTTGCTGTCTTGCAGGGTACTTACGTAATCGCCGTTCATTGCGTAGACCGTGTCGCCCGGCAGCGTCAGTCCAGCCGCCTTAGGCAGGGTGCGGAAGGCTGTCGCGGGCGTCAACCCGTCATTGTCGTCGTCGCCCGAGCCACTCACATAGTAGGCCGTGCCGGCAGCCATGGCATCGGCTGCCGGAACCAACAGGCCCGCGCCGCCAGCCCCTAGCAGTTTCAGCAATCCGCGTCTGTCCATGTCTGACCCCCACGCAACACACCCGCCGTCGCAGGCCATCCCGCCAATGCGAAACCCGCCGACGCCAACGGCAGCGGAATCATGACACAGCCTCGCATCGGGCAGTTGCGTTAACTGGGATCGGCCCTAGCGGGCGGTTAGCGCCGGCGGCCGAATTTTCCGAAACAACGAGACGAATTGGCGCATCGGGGTTTCGGCTTAATCCACAGCCTCAAGAAAGCCCTTGCCGCCCGGTACTTTCCCCCCTACACACCCGGCTTTAATGACATCGCCGCAGCGCCGTTCCCCCCTCCTCAAGGGCCAGCACCTTTTGGCGATCGCCGACATTTCCCCCGCCGAAATCGAAGCCCTGCTGGAACTCGCCGGCAAATATGTCGAGGTCAACCGCCAGATCGAGAAGCGCCATGCGCTGCTCGGCGGCCGCACCCAGGTCAATCTCTTCTTCGAGGCATCGACGCGCACCCAGAGTTCCTTCGAAATCGCCGGCAAGCGGCTCGGCGCCGATGTCATGAACATGGCGGTCGCCACCTCGGCGCTGTCCAAGGGCGAAACCGTGCTCGACACCGCCATGACCATCAACGCCATGCACCCGGATTTTCTCGTGGTGCGGCACCAGTCCTCGGGCGCGGTCGAATTGCTGGCCCAGAAAGTCTCCTGCTCGGTCGTCAATGCCGGCGACGGCCAGCACGAGCATCCGACCCAGGCGCTCCTCGATGCCCTCACCATCCGCCGCCGCCTCGGCCGCATCGAGGGCCTCGCCGTTGCGATTTGCGGCGACGTCCTGCATTCGCGGGTGGCGCGCTCCAATATCCACCTTCTCAACAAGCTCGGCGCCCGCGTGCGCGTCGTGGCGCCTTCGACACTGCTGCCCCCGGGCATTGAGAATTTCGGCGTCGAGGTTCACCGCAACATGGCCGACGGCCTCACCGGTGCCGATGTGGTGATGATGCTGCGCCTGCAACTCGAACGCATGAGCGGCGCCTTCGTGCCTTCGAGCCGCGAATATTACCGCTTCTTCGGTCTCAACGAGGAGAAGCTGAAGTATGCAAAGCCCGGCGCCCTCGTCATGCATCCGGGTCCGATGAACCGCGGCATCGAGATCGACTCGAACGTCGCCGACGGCGTCCAGTCGGTGATCCGCGAACAGGTCGAGATGGGAGTCGCCGTGCGCATGGCGGTGCTCGATGCGCTGGCCCGCAATATCCCCGGCGGAGGCAACGCATGATGCCGCCCGCCCCCCATGAGGCCGGCCGCCGCCGCGCCTACGTCAACGCCCATATCGTGGCGCCCGCGCAAGGGTTGATCGGCAAGGGCGGAGTTCTGATCGAGGATGGCTGGATCCTCGCCGTGGGGCCCGCGGTCACCCGCGAGTCGGCCGGGTCCGGCACCGCCATCGCCGATTGCAAGGGGCTCACCCTCATTCCCGGCCTGATCGACATGCGCGTCTTCACCGGCGAGCCGGGCACCGAATACCGCGAGACGCTGGCCAGCGCCTCGCAGGCGGCGGCCAGCGGCGGGGTGACGACGATGATCGTCATGCCCAACACCCAGCCCGCCGTCGACGATGCGGCGATCGTCGATTTCATCCTGCGCCGCGCCCGCGATACCGCCCTCGTCCGCGTCGCGCCCATGGCGGCCATCACCAAGGGGTTTGCCGGCGAAGCGATGACGGAAATCGGCCTCCTCAAGGAGGCGGGCGCGGTGGCCGTCACCGACGGGACCAGGGCGGTGGCCAATGCCAATCTGTTCCGAAGGGCGCTCACCTACGCCCGCGACTTCGACATGCTGGTGGTCCAGCATGTCGAGGAGCCGTCGCTTGCCACGGGCGTCATGAATTCAAGCGAGATCGCCGGCCGTCTCGGCCTTGGCGGCATTCCGGCCATGGCCGAGGTGATCATGCTGGAGCGCGATCTCCGCCTCGTCGAGATGACGGGGGCGCGCTATCACGCCGCGCAGATTTCGAGCCGCATCTCCCTCGGCGTGATCCGCGCCGCGAAGGCCCGCGGCCTGCCCGTCACCTGCGGCGTCTCGATCCACCATCTCACCCTCAATGAAAACGACATCGGCGCCTATCGCACCTTCTTTAAGTTGTCGCCACCCTTGCGGAGCGAGGAAGACCGCCGCGCCCTCGTCGAAGCGGTTGCCGACGGCACCATCGACGTCATTGTCTCCGGCCACGACCCGCAGAGTGCCGATACCAAGCGGCTGCCCTTCGCCGAAGCCGCCTTCGGCGCCATCGGCCTCGAGACCATGTTTTCCGCCGCCCTCGGCCTGCATCATAACGAGGGCCTGAAACTCGAGCGCCTGGTCGAGGCCATGGCGTCCACGCCCGCCCGGATTCTCGGTCTCGAAAGCGGCCGCCTCGCCCCCGGCGCGCCCGCCGATTTCGCCCTGGCCGATCTCAATCTGAACTGGACGGTCGAGGACGATGTCCTGCGTTCGCGCGCCAAGAATTCGCCCTTCGAGCACCGCACCCTTGAAGGCCGCATCGTCGAAACACTCGTTGCGGGCCGCAGCGTTTACACCTACTCTCGCTGACATGCTGGAGCTTGTGGCGATCGCCGTGGGTTATCTGTGCGGCACCATTCCGTTCGGCCTGATCCTCACCAAGTCGGCGGGCCTCGGCGATATCCGCTCGATCGGCTCCGGCAATATCGGCGCCACCAATGTGCTGCGCACCGGCAACTGGAAAGTGGCGGCGCTCACCTTGCTTCTCGACGCGCTGAAGGGCGCCGCGCCGGTCGTCGCCATGACCTGGCTCGCCGGTCCCTATGCCGGCATTCTGGCGGGGCTTGCCGCCTTTTTCGGCCATGTCTTTCCCCTGTGGCTCGGCTTCAAGGGCGGCAAGGGTGTCGCCACCAATATCGGCGTGCTCTTCGGCCTGCATTGGCCGCTGGGGCTGATCTTCCTGACGGTCTGGCTCGCCGTCGCCTTCGCCTTCCGCATGTCGTCGCTTGCCGCACTGGCCGCGAGCCTGCTGACGCCGCTGTGGGCCATTCTCCTCGGCCGTGACGATCTGCTGCTGCCGGCCGTCATTTTGGGCGCCGCCATCTTTCTCACCCATCGCGCCAACATCGCGCGGCTCCTCAGGGGCGAGGAACCCAAAATCGCCCTGTCGAAAAAGTCATGAACCTGCCCCTGCTCTCGCATGAGCAACGCCGCGACTGGCTGCGCCTCGGCAAGAGCGAGAATGTCGGCCCCGCCACTTTCCGGCAATTGATCGCCCGTTATGGCGCGCCCGAAGCGGCGATCGCCGCGCTCCCCGAGCTTTCGCGCAAGGGCGGACTTTCGCGAAGCCTGCGCGTCTATGGCCGCGACGAGGCCGAGGCCGATCTCGAACGCGCGGCGCAGTATGGCGCACGCTTCGTCGTCCCGGGTGAGGCGGGCTACCCGCCGCTGCTCCGCCACATCGATGGCGCCCCGCCCTTTCTCTGCATCAAGGGCGAGGCCTTGCTTGCCGATAAGCCTGCGGTGGCCATTGTCGGCGCCCGCAATGCTTCGGCGCTCGGCCGTAAATTTGCCCGCCAGCTCGCGGCGGAAATCGGCGCGGCCGGTTTCGTCATCGTCTCCGGCATGGCCCGCGGCATCGATACCGCGGCCCATGAGGCAGCGCTTGCCGCCGGCACCGCTGCCGTGCTCGCTGGCGGCATCGACGTCATCTACCCGCCGGAGAACCAGGCGCTGCACGACGAAATCGGCAAGACCGGCCTGCTCATCACCGAAATGATCCCCGGCACGGCGCCGCGCGCCGAGTTTTTTCCCCGCCGCAACCGCATCATTTCGGGCATGGTCCGCGCCGTCATCGTGGTCGAAGCGGCGCTGCGCTCGGGCTCGCTCATCACCGCCAGGCTGGCCGCCGAGCAGGGCCGTGAGGTTTTCGCCGTGCCCGGCTCGCCCCTCGATCCCCGCGCCGAAGGCTGCAACAAACTGATCCGCGACGGCGCCTCTCTCCTCACCCGGGCCGCCGATGTTCTCGACGCGCTTAGCGGAAGCTTCACCCCCAACCGCACCATGTTCCTCGAGCCCGAACCACAGGAGCTGGACGATGCCGCCGATGCCGGCCCCGATGCCCGCCGCCGTCTATTGTCGCTCCTCTCGCCCGCTCCCGTCGCCGTCGACGACCTGATCCGCGAGTCGGCGCTAGCGCCCGCCGCCGTCGCCGGTCTGCTGCTTGAGCTCGAACTTGCCGGCCGCATCGCCCGGCATCCGCGGGGCCTGGTGTCACTCGCCTAGTGCGATTTGCGGTCATCCCGATAGGCTGCTAACGTCCATCGGTTAACCTTAGGGGAGGTTACCATGAAACGGAGTTTTGTTTTTGTCTTGGCTGCTGCGTTGACTTTGGGCATTTCAATACCCGATTCAGATGCTGCCAAAAAGAAGCAAGGCTGGAAAAACTACAATTCCGAGCAGAGAGCGAAGTTGATGGAAGAAGCGCGCAAGGCATGCCGTAAGAAATTCGGCGCGATTTCCGCATCGGTCCGCATCGACTATTACCGCGAAATCATTTGGTGCTATCCGACTTGACTTATATGTTTTAATCTACCTCGTCCGCCTTGATCACCCAATTCTCCCTAAGCGCCGCTTCCTTCCACGCCTTGAAGGCCGGCGTGGCCATGACATTTTCCATATAGGCGCGGGTGTCGGCGCACACCGGAATGGCATAGGTGTCGAAACGCGTCACCACCGGCGCATACATGGCATCGGCGTTGCAGAATTTTCCGAACAGGAATTTGCCGCCCTTGCCGAAGCGCGTCCGGCATTGGCGCCACATGGCTTCGATCCGCGCCACATCGGCCGTCGCCGCCGGCGGCATGGCAACAGCCTGGCGCGGCCGCCGCAGATTCATCGGGCAGGCATTGCGCAGGGCCGCGAAGCCCGCATGCACTTCGCTCGCTATCGAACGGGCCGCCGCCCGCGCCGCCACGGGCTTGGGCCACCAGTGCTTCCGCGGAAAGGTATCGGCGAGATATTCGAGAATGGCGAGCGACTCCCACACCGTGATCTTGCCGTGATGCAGGACGGGCACCCGGCCTGCCTTGCTGTGCGCGGCGATTGCCGCCTTGGTTTCCGGCGTATCGAGCTGGATCACCGTTTCCTTGAACGCAATGCCGGCCATGCTCATCGCCAGCCACGGCCGCATCGACCAGGAGGAATAATTCTTGTTGCCGAGGACGATATGCAGCTTGCTCATTTATCATCCACTTTCTCGACCGGCCCGCCGGCCTCTTTCCAGGCTCCGAAGCCGCCGATCAAATTCATCACCGGCTTCAGTCCCATGCGCTGCAAAACCTGGGTCGCCAGAGCCGAGCGCCAGCCGCTGCCGCAATGGATGATGAAAGTCTTGTCTTCGGCGAAGACCGGCCGGTGATAGGGACTTTCCGGATCGACCCAGAACTCCAGCATTCCGCGCGGCGCATGATAGGAGCCGGGAATCCGCCCTTCCCGCTGCAATTCGCGCGGATCGCGGATATCGACGATCGCCACGTCGTCGCGCCCCAGCATGGCGATCGCATCCGCCGCCGTAACATGGGCGATCTCGGCCTCGGCATCGGCCAACAGTGCCTTGTAGCCAAGGGTTATCTTCTGTGGCATGCCATCCCTCGCAGGGCCGCAGGTTGCCGCCCAGGCAGGGGCGGCGTCAAGTCCGATGCAGCACGAATACACTCATAAGGAAGCGATCGCCGCCCTCGACAGCGGAGAACTCGTCGCCCTCAAGGCCACCGCCGACCGGCCGGGACTTATTCATCTTGGCCTTCATCTCGCCTGGCTCGCCGCCACAACGATAGCAGTGCTCGCGGCGCCGAATGTCTGGATTCTCCTGCCTGCCCTGCTGCTGCATGGCGTCGCGCTGGTCTTCCTCTTCTCCCTCGAGCATGAATGCATCCACGGCACCGCCTTCCGCACGCCGCTGCTGAACGCCGTATTGGCCACAGCCGCGGGCTTTTTCCTCATCCTGCCGCCCCGCTATTTCCGCTACTTTCACTTTGCCCACCACCGCCACACCCAGGACCCGGCGCGCGATCCGGAACTCGCCGCGCCGCGCCCGCGCAACCGGCGCGAATATCTCCGGCATTTATCGGGCCTTCCCTTTTGGCGGTCGCAGCTTTCAGTGGTAATGGGCGCAGCACTCGGCAAAGCCGGTTACGATTTCGTGCCGGAAAGTGGCCGCGCATCTTTGATCGTCGAGGCGCGATGTTATCTCGCCGCCTATGGCGCGCTGGCGTTCGTCTGCCTTTGGCAGCAATGGACCTGGCCGCTCTATCTGTGGATCGTCCCCGCCCTCGTCGGCCAGCCCTTCCTCAGGGCCTATCTTCTCGCCGAGCATGCCGCCTGCCCCCTGCTGCCCGACATGCTGGCGAACACCCGCACCACCTTCACCAACCGGCTGGTCAATTTCCTCGCCTGGAACATGCCCCATCACACGGCCCATCATGCGCTTCCCGTGGTGCCCTTCCATCGGCTGCCGCGCCTCACCGCTCGGCTGGAACAACATCTGAAGCGCAAGGCCGACGGTTATGTCGATGCCCACCGGCAGATCCGTTCCGCCTGGACGGGTGCCGTCACATCGAACGCGGCAGAAACTTCCAGCTGACGGCTCCGATGATGGCAAGGCCGGCGCCGAGAATCACGAAGACGCTGCCGATCTCGAAAAAGGAGAGCGCGAAGACGAAAACGAATGACGGGATGAGTTCCGAGAAATCGATATGGGTGCGGTAGACCGCAGTCATGCGCTGCCGGTCGTGCGGCTTGACCGCCCGCAGGAACGGAATGCCGCCCACCCCGTCGAGCGCCGAGGCCGCCGCCGAACCGATGAGCAGCAGAAAGGCCGCCAGATAGGGCGCATCCTTGCCGGCGATTCCCGCGGCAAGCGACGCCAGCGCCGCCGCCGCGAAGGCGAGCGCGATCACGATCCTCACCCCATGGCGCCGCGCCAGCCGCCCCGACACATAGGCCGACAGCAGCATCGCCTGGCTCGCCGAAATCACCAGCCCGCCGAATTGTTGGCCTAGCCCGCCTTCGATGATCAGCAGCGGCCCATAGATGAAGAAGCTGGTCCAAAAGCACGAACGCCCGAAGGCGATGAGCCAGGCAAGCCGCAGGCGCGGCTGGGCCGCGAAGCGCCGGACATTGGCCAGCGGATTGAACGGCTGCAGCGTGCCGGACGGCAGCGTGACGCGGGCCGACAGCCGCAGATACCGGAACAGGCCGAACAGAGCCGCCGCGGTGGCAATCGCCGCTGCCTGCGCCGCGGCGGGCCCGTACTGCGAATAGAGCCACACGCCGGCAGCGGGCCCCACCATCCACGAGAAGGTTGAAAGGCTCAGGCGCAAGGGCTCGGCCCGCGCCAGTTCGCTGCGCTTGATGTGATCGAGAATATAGAGCGATAGAGTGATATTCAGCGTCGCCGCGCCGCAATTGCGCAGGAACATGCCGGCCGCCAGGCCCTCGAGCGTGAAACTTGCCAGCGCCAGGCTTGCGGCGATGAGAAGGGCGATGCCGAGACTATAGGCCCAGCGCCGCCGCAGCTTGCCCAGCACATAGGGCAGAAGCAGCGTGGCGGTCAGCACCGACAGCGACACCGCCGTCGACAATTCGCTGACCTTTTGGCTGACCCCCAGAATGTCATAGGCCTGTATCGACACCACGGTGGAATTGAGCGAACGCGCCAATGATTCCAGGGCGAAAATCGCGCTGAAGGTGAGCGCTCCCGCCTTGCGCGGCAGCGGCAGGCTTGTGGTGGAAGAATCGGATGGCATGGCAGCTAGCGATCGACAGCCAGCACGATTGCCGCCTTTCGCGCAAGTCATCCGTCCGCCGCCCCGGCATGCGGCGTGCGAATGGCTGGCGGAACCGCATGCCGGGAAGATTCGTCAGTCCGCTTCTGAGCATTGTGCCGCCGTCATTGCGTCTGCTTCGGCAGTCCCGATTGGCGTGTCATTTGCTCCTGAAATTGGCGCTCGCGCTCGGGCCACGTGCTCTTGATGTAAGCCCACAGCGTCGCAATCTGCTCATCCGTGAGCAACTCGCCGAAGGCCGGCATGTCGCTTTCATAGCCTCGCGGCGCGTAGGGAATCATGCCCTTCTTGGTGATCCCCACCAGCATCTCGTCCGGGTGGTGCCAAGTGTGACCGGTCTTGTCATGCGGCGGGGCCGGAAGCTTGCCGCTCGGCAGCGGACTCTGCCAGTCGGGCTGGCCCTCCAGATTGCGCCCGTGACACGCCGCACAATATTGCCGATAGACGGCGCGTCCGGCAGCGATCCGCTGCGCCGCCGGATCGGCGCTCCCGAACGGGTCGAGCGGACCCGCCCAGAACAGCAACACAACGAGGATCGCGGTCATCGTCACCAGGAACAGGACACCGGCGGCAACGCGGCGGCGATTTGGCACGGCAAGCGTCCGCCGTCACTTCGTCCCGAATTCGCGCCAGCTCGCGCCGCCGTCTTGGCTCGTCAGCACCGCATTCGTATGGGTCGCGGCGTAGAGTGTCTTGCCGTCCTTTGGGTCCACTGCGAGATGCAGCGGAACGGCATCGCCGAAATCCTTCGACACCACCGTCCATTCGGCCGGCGCCCGCTCATTGGCCGAGACGAAGCCGCGGCCCAGCACGAAGGCGAAGAGCGCGCCGCCCGCCCCTGTTTCGATGACGCTCACCGGCTCGCCCGCGAACTGCAAAGGCGCCCAACTGGCGCCGGCGTCGGCGCTGAGGAACAGTCCTGTCCGGGTCGCGGCAAATATACGTTCCGGCTCCAGCGCCGAGGCGGCGATGTCGATGAGGCCTTCGGGCAACGCGCCTGCCATGGTCCAGGTTTTTCCGCCGTCGCGGCTCACCTGCAGTCCGTCATAGGCGCCGTAGATCGTCTTGGGATCGGCCGGGCTCACATCCATCGCGTGATAATCCACCGGACCGCCGAGCCCCGGCGATATCTGCGTCCAACTCGCGCCCCCGTCCTTCGTGGCAATGAGTCCGAGATTGCCGCCTTCCGCCGGATGGCCGCTGGCATAATAGGAGAGCGGATCGGCGGGATCGGGCGAGAATCCCATGTAGTCCTGGACCGGCGAGACAAGCACGGCGTTGCCCGCGTCATCCACGGCATAGAGCCCGTGATGGGTGGCGATCAACAGCTTCGCCGTTCCGGCGCGATTGACCGCGATGCCGTGAATATGCGTGTGGCCGGCGAGCTCGGCGAGCGTCTCGGCGGAAGCCGGCGTCATGGCCGCAAGCGAGGCCAAGGCGGCGGCGAATACGGAAATGGCTTTCATGGCGGGAACTCCTGACCCGGCAACCATAGCCTCGTAAGCGGCGGACGGCCAGCCAATGCGGCTTGTCATACCTGCGGTCACGCCCTAGACACGGCGGCCATGCCGGTCTCCGAAAAACAAACTGTCGCACTCTATTCGCTGCTCGCCAGCGCCCTGCTCGCCGGCTCCAAGCTGGTGGCAGGCCTTGCCACCGGCTCGCTCGGCATTCTCTCGGAAGCCTTCCACAGCATCATCGATTTCGCCGCCACGATCGTCACCTGGGTCGCCATCCGCTGGAGCGAACAGCCGCCCGACGAGGAGCATCACTACGGCCATGCCAAGGCCGAAAGTGTGGCGGCCCTCATCGAGACCGGTCTCCTCTTCGCGGTCACCGCCTGGATCGTTTATGAGGCCGCAAACCGCTTGCTCACCGGCGAGACCCATGTGGAACTTGCCTGGTGGGCGGTGGCCATCGTCGCCGCCTCGATCGTCATCGATTACAACCGCGCCAGGGCGCTTTCGCGCGTGGCCGCCAAGACATCGAGCGAGGCGCTGGAAGCCGATGCCCTGCATTTCAGTTCCGACATGTGGAGCTCGATGGTCGTGCTCCTCGGCCTCGCCGCTGTCTGGTGGGGCCTTCCGGCTGCCGACCCCGCCGCCGCCGTCGTTGTCTCCTTTTTCGTCGGGCTTGCCGGCTGGCGGCTTGGCAAGCGCACGCTCGCCAACTTGCTCGACACCGCCCCCGAAGGCGCCACCGAGGCGGTGCGCGAGATCGTCGCGCATGCCGATGGCGTGCTCGCCATCAAGCGTCTGCGGCTGCGCCCCGCCGGAGCCACCCTGTTCGCCGGCATCGTCGTCGAAGTCGCCCGCACCATGCCGGTCGACGACATGGTCAAGCTCAGGGACACGATCGCCGCCAGGGTGAAGGAGAAATTCGCCAATGCCGACGTGACCGTCACCGCCAATCCGGTGGCCCTCGACAATGAGACCGTGTTCCAGAAAGTGATGCTCATCGCCGGGCGCCGCAACATGGCGATCCATCGTCTGACCGTGCAGCACATCGGCACAAGGCTCGCCGTCAGCTTCGATCTGGAGGTCGATGGCGCAACCCCGCTGGCCGCCGCCCATCAGACGGCAACCAAACTCGAAACCGCCATCCGCCGCGAACTCGGACCCCATGTCGAGGTCGAAAGCCACATCGAGCCGCAGCCGGAACGCCTGCTCGAAGGCAGCGACGCGGCGCCGCGCGAACGCAAGGCGATCGAGGCCGCATTGACCCGCCTCGCCCGCCGCGAGGCGCGCCTCAACGATCTCCACAACATGCGTGTCCGCCGAAACGACCATGGCGTCTTCGTTCATTACCATTGCCGGTTCGCGCCCAATGAGACGGTGGAAGACGTGCATGCCGCCGTCGACCGCATCGAGAACCGGCTGCAGGCCAAATTCCCGGCGATCCGCCGCGTCATCGCCCATGCCGAGCCCCTTGCCCGCGCCCACCACAAGCTGTGACCATATGCGCATCCTGCGGGCCGCCGACTACCGCATCATGCCATGGAAGAATGGCGGCGGCACGACCACGGAGATTTGCATCATGCCCGAGGATGCGGGTCTTTCAGGCCGGCCCTTCGACTGGCGGGTCAGCATCGCCGATGTGGCAAGCGATGGCCCCTTCTCGGCGTTTCCCGGCTATGACCGCCACATCATGATGATCGAAGGTCAAGGCATGGTGCTGGAGGGCGGTCCGGAAGGCCAGATCGTCCTTGCCGAAAATCTCGTGCCGCGCCGCTTCTCGGGCGATTGGAATATCGCGGGGCGTCTGCTGGCCGGCCCGGTGCGCGATTTTAATCTGATGGCCCGCCGCGACCGCTATGACAGCCGGCTTGAAGTGCACGAAGCCGCATCGGAATTGCGCCTCGATGCGGCTACAGCGACACTTCTCGTCCATGTCCTCGATGGCGAGGTTGCAGCCTCGGGTCATGTGCTTGCTTGCGGCGAAACTCTCATTCTCAGCCCGGGAGAAACGAGCCGCCTCACACCGCTGGCGGAAACCGCCCGCCTGGCCCTTTGCCGGATTACGCCACGTTCTTCGCCGCCGCCTCGAGCGCCTTGAGCCGCTCCACTTCGGCCGCCGGAATATCGACCTTGTTGGCCAGCGAGAAGGCCTCATAGAAGGCGATCTCCAGGAGCCCGCTCAGGGTTTTGAGTTCCGCCGTCCGCGCCAGATTGCGCAATTCCAGCACCATGTCGGTGATGTATTGAGCGGTTTCCCGCTGCGTATCGGCCGAGCCGAGCCGCGACCCCCGCCCCTTGAATGTGGCCATCCCGTTGCCAGTTGCCGCGCTTGCTTTTGTATGCTGCGCCGCCATGGATATTGTCCTTCCTATGAATCCCGATTCACTGCTCCGCTACGGCAATTAAACATAAGCGTGTTTTACGCTTCGTCCAGCAACCATGACGTGTTTTGAGTTGCCGTACAGGTCAATTTCCATTTAACCGCTCGGCTTGCGGCGCAGAGTGGATGCCTATATGAGGCGGACCCACCCTAACCAGGACCCCGAATGACCGTTGTCGTCGTCGAATCGCCGGCCAAGGCCAAGACCATCAACAAATATCTGGGCCCGGATTTCACCGTGCTTGCCTCCTATGGCCATGTCCGCGATCTCCCCGCCAAGGACGGCTCGGTCCGTCCCGACGACGATTTCGACATGTCCTGGGAAGTGGACGGGAAGTCCGCCAAGCGCCTCTCCGACATCGCCGCCGCCCTCAAGCACGACGACCGGCTGATCCTGGCGACCGACCCCGACCGCGAGGGCGAGGCGATTTCCTGGCATGTGCTGGAAGTCCTCAAGAACAAGGGCGCCATCCAAGGCAAAAAGGTGCAGCGCGTCGTTTTCAACGCCATCACCAGGCGGTCGGTGCTGGAAGCGATGCAGCACCCGCGCGATATCGATCCGGCTCTGGTCGATGCCTATCTGGCCCGCCGCGCCCTCGATTATCTGGTGGGCTTCACCCTGTCGCCCATTCTCTGGCGCAAGCTGCCCGGCGCCCGCTCGGCGGGCCGCGTCCAGTCGGTGGCGCTGCGCATCATCTGCGACCGCGAACTCGAGATCGAGGCCTTCCGCGCCCAGGAATACTGGACGCTTGACGGCACTTTCGTCACGCCCCTGGGCGCCGAATTCGCAGCCTCCCTCGGCGCCATCGCCGGCCAGCGGCTGGCCAAGTTTGACATCAAGGACGAAGCCTCGGCCCGCGCCATCGAACAGGCCCTGAAGGGTGCCGGCTTTGCCGTCGATGCAATCGACTCGAAGCCCGCCAAGCGCCATCCCTATCCGCCGTTTCGCACCTCGACCCTGCAGCAGGAAGCCTCGCGCAAGCTCGGCTTCTCCTCCTCCCGCACCATGCAGGTGGCGCAGCGTCTCTATGAGGGTGTCAACGTCAATGGCGAGACCGTCGGCCTCATCACCTATATGCGTACCGACGGCGTCGACATGGCGGGCGAGGCGATCGCCGCCACCCGCAACGCCATCCTCAAGAATTTCGGCGAGCCCTATCTGCCCTCGCTGCCCCGCCGCTACACCACCAAGGCCAAGAACGCCCAGGAAGCCCATGAGGCGATCCGCCCCACCGAACTCTCCCGCCATCCCGTCTCGCTGCGCAAAACCCTCGATGCCGGCCAGCTCGCTCTTTACGACCTGATCTGGAAGCGCACTATCGCCAGCCAGATGGAAAGCGCCGAACTCGAGCGCACCACCGCCGATCTCGGCGCCGATGGCAATGACGGCAAGCATTATTCCTTCCGCGCCACCGGCTCGGTCGTCAAATTCGACGGCTTCCTCAAGGTCTATCACGAGGACCTCGACGACGGGGAGGACGAGGATTCCCGCCGCCTGCCGCCGATGGCGCGCGGCGACAGGATCGGTGTGCGGAGTATCGCCGCTACCCAACACTTCACCGAGCCGCCGCCGCGCTATTCCGAGGCCTCGATCATCAAGAAGCTCGAGGAGCTCGGCATCGGCCGCCCCTCGACCTATGTCTCGATCCTGTCGACGCTGCGCGACCGCGGCTATGTCAGGCTCGACCAGAAGCGCCTGATCCCCGAGGACAAGGGCCGCGTCGTCACCGCCTTCCTCGAAAGCTTCTTCGGCCGCTATGTCGAATACGACTTCACCGCCGATCTCGAGGAACAGCTCGACCGCGTGTCGGCCGGCGAACTCGACTGGAAACGGATGCTGCGCGATTTCTGGCGCGACTTCACCGCGGCACTGGCCGACATCAAGGATCTGCGCGTCACCCATGTGCTCGATGCGCTCAACGAGATTCTCGCCCCCCATATCTTCCCCGCCCCCGCCGACGGCGGCGATGCCCGCGCCTGCCCATCCTGCGGCACCGGGCGGCTGTCCCTGAAGCTCGGCAAGTTCGGCTCCTTCGTCGGCTGCTCGAACTATCCCGACTGCAAGTTCACGCGGCCCATGACGGCTGGCGGCGAATCCGCAAGCACCGTTCCCGCCGAGGGCATCGAGCTCGGCGCCGATCCCGAAACCGGCGAGAAAGTGACGCGCCGCCAGGGCCGTTTCGGCCCCTATCTGCAGTTGGGCGAGGCGGTCGATGGCGAAAAGCCGCGGCGCGCCTCGATCCCCAAGGGTTACAAGCCCGAGGAGATCGATCTCGATGCCGCCCTTAGGTTTCTCGCATTGCCGCGCGAGGTGGGCCAGCATCCCGAATCCGGCAAACCCATCGTCGCCAGTTTCGGCCGCTTCGGGCCCTTCGTGCTGCATGACGGCACCTATGCCAATCTCGACTCGGCCGAGGAGGTCTTCACCGTCGGCATCAACCGCGCCGTCGATCTTTTGGCCGAGAGGAAGGCCAAGGGCTTCACCCGGACCCGCCCCGGCGCCCTCAAGGACTTGGGCCCGCATCCCGGCGGCGGCGGCCATCTCCAGGTGCTGTCCGGCCGCTACGGCGCTTACGTGAAATTCGGCAAGGCGAACGCCACGCTGCCCAGGGACAAGGACCCGCAGTCCTTGACTGTCGACGAGGCCGTAGCCCTTCTCGCCGCCCGCGCCGAAAAATCCCCGGCAAAGAAAAAGGCTCCGGTGACGAAGGCCACGAAGCCGAAGAAGGCCAAGGCGGCACCGAAAGCGGCGGCGGAATAGCCGTTCGCCACGCAATTTCGCCCAATTCCCCCACCCCGTCATCCCGGCGAAAGCCGCTATTGTTTGCACAGAAAGGCCTCTCCCCCATTTCCCCTTCGCCCTGCCGCTTACGGCGGGGAGAAGGGGAATGGGGCGCACCTCGCTACTCACTACTCACTACTCACTACTCACTA
>JBQTKG010000027.1:0-182320 GCA_052386315.1 Hyphomicrobiales bacterium | reverse complement strand
GAAGCCTTGCGGCTGATCGCCAGGGGCTATGTCTCGGCCGACGATCTCGACTGCACCATGAAGGACGGGCTGGCGCTGCGCTGGAGCTTCATGGGGCCGATCGAGACCATCGATCTCAATGCGCCGGGTGGGATTGCCGACTACATGGCGCGCTATGGCGAGACGATAAGGCGGGTGGGACGCGACATCGCCGGAAGCGGCGACTGGCCGGACGAGGTCGCCGCCCTGATCGATGCGGAGCGGCGAAGGGCGGTGCCGCGCGACAGGCTCGAGGCGGCGCAGACCTGGCGCGACCGGCGGCTGATGGCGCTCGCATCACACAAGCGTGATGCGGCGAAGCGCTTCGGGAAATAGTCAGGCCGCCGCCAGTTCCGGCGGGGGCAACTTG
Source organism: Hyphomicrobiales bacterium (assembly GCA_052386315.1). Classification (GTDB taxonomy): domain Bacteria; phylum Pseudomonadota; class Alphaproteobacteria; order Rhizobiales; family Aestuariivirgaceae; genus Aestuariivirga. The sequence goes on along the minus strand of JBQTKG010000027.1, from coordinate 181,932 downwards.
GCGCCGGTCATGAAGGCCACCGCATCGGACATGGTGAACTTCTTCGGATCGATGGTGCAGAGCCTGCGGCCGAGCCGGTGGATGTGGATGCGGTCGGCCACCTCGAAAACATGCGGCATGTTGTGGGAGATGAGAACGATGGGGAGGCCGCGGCGCTTGACGTCGAGGATGAGCTCGAGGACGCGGCGCGATTCCTTGACACCGAGCGCGGCGGTCGGCTCGTCCATGATCACGACCTTGGAGCCGAAGGCGGCGGCGCGGGCCACGGCGACGCCTTGGCGCTGTCCGCCGGAGAGCGTTTCCACCGCCTGGGAGATGTTCTGGATGGTCAACAGGCCGAGTTCGGTGAGCTTGGCGCGGGCGCGCCTTTCCATGGCCGGGCGGTCGAGCATGCGGAACCACTGCCCAAGAAAACCGGACCGGCGGATCTCGCGGCCCAAAAACATGTTGTCGGCGATTGAAAGGGCCGGCGACAAAGCGAGATTCTGGTAGACCGTTTCAATACCCGCATCGCGGGCTTCCATCGGCGAGCGGAAATGCAGGACCTTGCCCTCCATCCTGATTTCGCCGTCATCGGGAATGACCGCACCGCAGATTGCTTTGATCAGCGAGGATTTGCCGGCGCCGTTGTCGCCGATCACGGCGAGTATCTCGCCGGGATAGAGATCGAAATCGGCGCGATCGAGGGCGGTGACGCGGCCGTAGCGTTTTACGAGGCCGCGGGTGGTGAGAAGGGGCTCGCGGCGCGGCGCGGCTGCCGCCTCTTTGGTGGGTTCAATCTTCCTGGTTTTCACGGTTTTCCCGGCCATGGCGTTACCCCGAAATCTTTCTTATCCACTGGTCGACCGTGACGGCGCCGATGATCAACACGCCGATCAGGAGGTAGGTCCATTGCGGATCGGTGCCGATCAGCCGGAGGCCGAGTTGAAATACACCGACGATCAAGGCGCCGAAGATCATGCCAAGGATGGAGCCGCGGCCGCCGAACAGCGAGATGCCGCCGATCACCACGGCGGTGATCGATTCGATATTGGCGAATTGCCCGGAAGTGGGCGATACCGAGCCAATCCGGCCAATCAGCACCCAACCCGCCAGGGCGCAGATGATGCCGGACAGCATGTAAACCTGAACCAAAATGCGATTGGTGCTCACGCCCGAGAGCGCCGCCGCATCTGGATCGTCGCCCACCGCATAGACATGGCGGCCCCAGGCGGTGTGGTTGAGCACGTACCAGAGCACTGCCACGAGCACCACCATGACGACAATGATGTAATTTCCGCTGAGCAATTGCAGCAGTGGGGCCTGGGCGGCGATGTCCTGGCTGCGGATCGTCTCGTTGGCGGAATAGAGAAAGTTTGTGGCCAAGAAGATTTGCCAGGTGCCCAGCGTGACGATAAAGGGCGGCAGCTTCATGCGGGCCACCAGCGCGCCGTTGATCCAGCCGCACAAGGCGCCGGTCGCGAAGCCGCAGAGAATGGAGATAGGCACCGGAATGCCATAGCGGAAGGTGAACTGGCCCATGATGACGGATGAAAGGACCATGATGGCGCCGACCGAAAGATCAATGCCGGCGGTGAGGATCACCAGCGTCTGGGCGGCGCCAACGATGGCGGCTATAGCAACCTGCTGCAGAATGAGGGGCAGGGCGAGGAAAAACTTAGCGCCTATGACGAAGCCAAATATAGAAATGGAAAGCACCAGCACGATGAGCGGCACGGCGGCCGGATTGCCGTGCAGGAAATGCTGGGCACGCTCGATCGGACTGTGTTTTTCCTTCTCGAAGGAAGCAACGGTCTTGTCGCTCTGGTCGAGTGCCTTCTCGAATTCCTGAGCCGTGCTCATTCCCTGCCCTCCCAAGGAAGCGGCGCTTTTCGCGCCTCTCATTATGGAAGGAGCAGCCTATCGGCTGCTCCCCGGTTTGTCATCTGTGAAGATCGGGGCTTAGCCCCAGCACTTCGCCATGCCTTCCTTGGTGTCGATCGACTCAACGCCCGAGGCCGGCTTGTCGGTGATCAGCGTGGCGCCGGTGTCGAAGAAAGTCTTGCCTTCGGTGGGCGCCGGCTTCACGCCGGTGTCGGCGAACTTCTTGATCGCCTCGATGCCCATGGCGGCCATCAGCAGCGGGTATTGCTGCGAGGTGGCGCCGATCACGCCTTCCGACACGTTCTTCACACCCGGGCAGCCGCCGTCGACGGAGACGACAAGCACGTCCTTTTCCCGGCCGACGGCCTTCAGCGCCTCGAAGGCACCCGCCGCCGCCGGCTCGTTGATCGTATAGACGACGTTGATGCCCGGATCCTTTTGCAGGCAGTTCTCCATCGCCTTGCGGCCGCCTTCCGGGTTGCCGTTGGTCATGTCGTGGCAGACGTTGCGGGCGTCGGTCTCGTCGCCGATCCTGTTGGGATCGCCGAGATCGATGCCGAAGCCCTTCATGAAGCCCTGGTCGCGGAGCACGTCGACGGTCGGCTGGCTCGGATTGAGGTCCAAATAGGCGATCTTGGCATTGGCCACCTGATCGCCGAGCGTGGCCTTGGCCCAGGCGCCGATCAATTCGCCGGCCTTGAAGTTGTCGGTGGCGAAGGTCGAGTCGGCGGCGTCGATGGGATCGAGCGGGGTGTCGAGGGCAATCACCAGGATGCCGGCGTCGCGGGCCTTCTTGACCGTGTCGACGATGGCCTTGCTGTCGGAGGGCACCAGCAGGATGCCCTTGACGCCGTCGGCGATGCAGGACTCCATGGCGGCCACCTGGCCTTCGTTATCGCCGTCGTCCCTGCCGGCATAGGCCTTGAGGTCGATGCCGAGTTCAGTGGCCTTGGCTTGCGCGCCTTCCTTCATCTTGACGAAGAAGGGATTGGTGTCGGTCTTGGTGATCAGGCAGGCGCCGGTAGCGGCGAAGGCCGGGGCTACGGCGGCGAAGCCGGTGAAGGCGGCTCCGAGCAGTACGGATTTCAGAATGGACTTCATGTTTGGTCCTCCCATGGAACGGGACCCTGTTGGGGTCCATGACGACGAGGTTGCGCTTCAGATGGTGCGGGCTCAAGGTGGAACCCTTCCCCGCACTCCAATTCATCTTGAACGAAAAACGATGCCGGAGTCAATAAGTAAATCCGAGTGATTTATTTATTGACAGGGCCCCGGTGCTGCAACAAGCTCTCCGGACCCGGCAAATTCAAACCCAGAAGGCGGCATCCGTCTTGAACATCGAACGGGCCAGCAGCGGAATTCCGGCCGGGCGGACGCCCGGGCTGGGGCGCGGCACCACGCAGACCGGGGCGAGGCTCTACAACGAGCGGCTCGCCTTGTCGCTGATCCGCAAGCACGGCAGCCTGCCCAAGGCGGAAATCGCCAGACTCACCGGCTTGTCGGCCCAGACCGTGTCGGTGATCGTGCGCCAGCTCGAGGCCGACGGCCTCCTCGTCCGCAACAAGCCGCAACGCGGCAAGGTGGGCCAGCCGCTCATCCCCTTCTCGCTCAATCCCGACGGGGCCTTCGCCATCGGCCTCAAGATCGGCCGCCGCTCCGGCGACCTCATGCTGCTCGATCTCGCCGGGCAGGTGCGCAACACTGTGCACCGGCCCTACCGGTTTCCGGCACCCCAGGAACTACTGGGCTTCGTTGCGTCGGAAATCGAATCGCTGGCCGCCGGCCTCAAGCCCAAACAGCGCGAGCGCATTTCCGGCCTCGGTATCGCCGCGCCATTCGAACTGTGGAGCTGGGAAGAGGAGATGGGGGCACCGCACGCGATCATGGCGGCCTGGCGCGGCTTCGATCTTTCGGGCGAGATCGCCAAGCTCACCGGCTGGCCCATCCATTTCTGCAACGACGCCACCGCCGCCTGCGCCGCCGAGCTGCTGTTCGGCAAGGGCCACGAGTACCGCGATTACGCCTATTTCTACGTGGGCTATTTCGCCGGCGGCGGCATCGTCATCAACGGTGCGCTGTATCAGGGGCGCAGCGGCAACGCCGGCGCGCTCGGCTCCTTCCCGGTTCCCGCCGAGGCCGGCGGTTCGCAGCAATTGCTTCGCAGCGCCTCCTTCTACCTGCTCGAGCAGGAGCTGCGGCGACGGGGCCGCAATCCCGATCTCCTCTGGCAGAATGCCGGCGACTGGAGCGAGGCCGGCACCGCCCTCGACCTCTGGATCGAGAAGGCGGCGGCGAGCCTGGCGCAGGCGGCGGCGGGCGTTGCCAGCGTGCTCGAATGCGCCGCCGTGGTGATCGACGGCGCCATGCCGGCAGAGGTCCGCAGCCGGCTTGCGGCGGCGACGCGGGCGGCGCTGGGGCGGGTCAATACGCAAGGCATCAGCCGCTTCGAGATCGTCGAGGGCACGATCGGATCGGATGCCCGCGCCATGGGGGCGGCGAGCCTGCCGCTGTTCGCCAATTTCATCATCGACCGCGACGTACTGTTCAAGGAGCCCTTGTAGTGCTGAAGAATATCGATCCGCTTCTGGGGCCTGAACTGCTGCGGGTGCTGCGCGCCATGGGGCACGGCGACGAGATCGCCATCGTCGATGCCAATTATCCGGCGGAGGACCACGCCAAGCGCCTCATTCGCATGGACGGGCACGATGGCCCACGCATCGTCGATGCCATCCTGTCGGTGATGCCGGTCGACGATTTCGTGTCCGAGGCGGTGTTCCGGCCGGCCGCCTATGGCGATCCCAAGCGCCTGGAGCCGGTGTTCGGCGATTTCACCGCGGTGCTCCTGAAGCATGAGCCCGAGCGGAAAATCGTGCCGCTGATCGGGGCGGATTTCTACAATCGCGTCAAGGCGGCCTTCGCCATCGTCGCCTCGGGCGAAAGGCGGCTTTACGGCAACCTGATCATCCGCAAGGGGGTGATCCGGCCGCAGGAGGCGAATGGCGAATAGCGAGTAGCGAATAGCGAGTAGCGAATAGCGAATAGCGAGTAGCGAATAGCGAGTAGTGAATAAAGTGAGGAAGTGCATAATCCATTCGCCATTCGCTATTCGCCCTACCTGTTCCTGAATTTCGGCTTGCGCTTGTCGATGAAGGCCTGCATGCCCTCCTTCTGGTCCTCGCTGGCGAACATCGACAGGAACAAGCGGCGCTCGAAGCGGATGCCTTCGGCAAGCGTCGTCTCGAAGGCGCGGTTCACCGTCTCCTTGGCCATCATCAGGATGGGCTGCGAATAGGCGGCGATCTTTTCCGCCATAGCCATCGTCTCCGCCATCAGGCTTGCGGCGGGGACGACCCGGGCGACGAGCCCGGCGCGCTCGGCCTCTTGCGCCTCCATCATGCGGCCGGTCAGGATCAGGTCCATGGCCTTGGCCTTGCCCACGGCGCGCGCCAGGCGCTGGGTGCCGCCCGCCCCTGGCATGATGCCGAGGGTGATCTCGGGCTGGCCGAATTTGGCGGTGTCGGCGGCGATGACGATGTCGCACGCCATGGCAAGCTCGCAGCCGCCGCCGAGACAGAAGCCGGCCACCGCCGCGACGACCGGCTTGCGGGCCTGGGTCAGGCCATCCCAGGTCGCCAGGAATTTTCCGAGATAGGCATCGACATAGGTCTTGCCGGCCATCTCCTTGACGTCGGCGCCGGCCGCGAAGGCCTTGTCGCCGCCGGTGATGACGATGCAGCCGATGGCGGATGAAGCTTCGAAGCCCGCAATCGCGGCGTTGAGTTCGTCGATCAAGGCGGTGTTGAGCGCATTGAGCGCCTTCGGCCGGTTGAGGGTGATGCGGCCGACGGCGCCCACTTGTTCGACAAGGATATTCTCGTAAGCCATGAGACAATCCTATTTCTGGCAGGACCGGCAATAGAAGGTCGAGCGGCCCGACTGCACGATGCGCCGCACCGTGCCGGTGCAGCCAACCGTGGCGCAGGCCTGGCCTTCGCGATCATAGACGGCGAAGCGCTGCTGGAAGGCGCCGTCCGATCCGTCGGGCCGGGCGTAGTCCTTGAGCGTCGAGCCGCCGGCGGCGATCGCTTCGCCGAGCACGGCGCGGATGTGGCGGACGAGATCGTCGAGGCGGGGATCGGGTTGCCCGCGCTTCACAAGGGTTCCGGCCTTGCGCCGGGGCGACAGGCGGGCACGATGCAGGGCCTCGCAGACATAGATGTTTCCAAGGCCCGCGACGATGCGCTGATCGAGAAGGGCGGCCTTGAGCGGCGCCTTCCTGGCCGCGAAGGCGCGGGCCAGATATGCGGCGCTGAATTCATTGCCGAGGGGCTCGACGCCGACGTCCTTGAGCAATCTGTGCCGCGACGCTTCGGCATCGGCAAACAGATCCATCACGCCGAAGCGGCGTGGATCGGTGTAGACGACGGTTGTGCCGCCCTCGATGCGGAAGACGATATGGTCGTGGCGGCCCCTGCCGTTTTCGCCCGCCCCTTCCTCGAAATAGAATTCGCCGAGATTGCGGGCGCCCTCTCCAGACAGAACCGTGAAGCGCCCGGTCATGCCGAGATGGATGAGCAGCGTCTCGCCGCCTTCGAGGGCGGCCAGAATATATTTGGCGCGGCGGCTCAAGGTTTCGACGCGCCGGCCCTCAAGCCGCGCGGCAAAATTTTTCGGGAACGGAAAGCGCAGGTCCTTGCGGCGCTGCTCGACGGCGAGGATGCGGCGGCCTTCGAGCACGGACTTCAGGCCCTGCATGACGGTTTCGACTTCGGGGAGTTCGGGCATGGCAGAGGGGTTAGACCGGCGGCAGGCTTGGGGCAAGGCCGGGCCTCGCCCCCTTTTCAGCGTGGCCGTTTGCGGGCATAAGCGGCGCGGGTTTCGAGGGGTTTTCCATGTCCGCATTCGTCCCGCGCGTGTTTTCCGGCATGCAGCCGACCGGCAATCTGCATCTCGGCAATTATCTGGGCGCCATGCTGAACTGGATCCGCATGCAGGACACGCACGAATGCATCTATTGCATCGTCGATCTGCATGCCATCACGGTGTGGCAGGAGCCGAAAGAGCTGCGCCAGGCGATTCTCGACGTGACCGCCGCCTATCTCGCCTGCGGCCTCGATCCGAGGAAGAGCATCATATTCAACCAGTCGCAGGTGGCCGAACATGCCGAGCTTGCCTGGGTGCTGAGTTGCGTTGCCCGTATCGGCTGGCTCAACCGCATGACCCAGTTCAAGGAGAAGGCGGGCAAGGACAAGGAGGCGGCCTCGGCCGGCCTCTACATCTACCCCATCCTGATGGCGGCCGACATTCTCGCCTACAAGGCCACCCATGTGCCGGTGGGCGAGGACCAGAAGCAACATCTCGAGCTGGCCCGCGACATCGCCAACAAGTTCAATCTCGATTTCGCCGATGCGATCCGCGAGGCGGGACATGGCGATATTTTCTTTCCGCCGCCGGAACCGATGATCGCGGGGCCGGCGACGCGAGTGATGAGCTTGCGCGACGGCGCCAAGAAAATGTCGAAGTCGGACCCTTCCGACCTGTCGCGGCTCAATCTGACCGACGACGCCGACACCATCGCCAAAAAGATCCGCAAGGCCAAGACCGATCCCGAGCCGTTGCCGTCCGAGGCGACGGGGCTGAAGGGAAGGCCCGAAGCGGAAAATCTCGTCGGCATCCATGCCGCGCTGGCGGGCGAGACGGCCGAGCAGGTTCTCGCCCAATATGGCGGGGGACAATTCTCGGCTTTCAAGAACGCGCTCGCCGATCTGGCGGTGGCGCGGCTGGGACCGGTGGGCGAAGAGATCAAGCGCCTGCAGGCCGATCCCGCCTATGTCGAAAGCGTGCTCGCCGACGGCTCGGCCCGGGCAAGGGCGATCGCCGCGCCGATCATCCGCGAGGTGCGCAAGATCGCCGGTTTCATCGTCTCGTGATCGCTTGCAAAATCTGTCATCGCCGGATTCATTCCGGCGACCCATGTATCGATGGGCGCCAGTGCCGGTTGATGGGTGGGTTGCCGGGACAAGCCCGGCAATGACACACTTTTTGTAAAACCAGCGATTCCTGCCGCTCACTGTGGTTTGACGGCGCCCGGGTCCATCCAAAAAATCTCCCAGATGTGGCCGTCCAAGTCATTGAAGCTTCTCTCATACATGAAGCCATGGTCCTTCGGGTCCCGGGCCGGGGTTGCCCCCGCCTTCAATGCCGTCTCGACCAGGGAGTCGACTTTCGCCCGGCTGTCCATGGAGAGCCCGGTGAGCACTTCCGTCGCCTTTGTCGCATCGGCGATTGCCTTCGGCGTGAACTCGCGGAATTTCGCATGGGTCAGCAGCATGGAATAGATGTCTTCGCTGATGACCATGCAGGCCGCCGTTTCGTCGGTGAACTGCGGATTGAACTTGAAGCCGAGCCGGGTGAAGAAGTCCATCGACTTCTTGAGATCCCGCACCGGCAGATTGACGAAAATTTTCGTTGCCATGGCTCACTACCTTTCACGGGCCGTCGCCAGATAGGCGGCCAGTTGCTCGAAAGTGCCGCTCCATCCCTGATTCATGCTGGCATGGCCGGCCGCGAAGGTGGCGCGCCCGGCTTCGTCGGAATTGTGCGGCGACCACTTGAGCGTGACCTTGGTGCGGGCCTTTCCATCCTCCTCGAACAGGGCGGTCGAGAGCATTTCGAGCGGCCAGGTGGGACTCATCGGATGGTGGGTGACATTGCGCGCCTCGTCGGAGAAGGAATTGATCCACACGATGCGCTCGGGCGCCACGATTTCGCGATAGACGAATTTGCCCCACATGAGGGCGCCGTCGGGCCCCTTCAGACAAAAGTGATAGAAGCCGCCGGGGCGCAGATCCATTGCGGATTTCACCACGATGAAGCCCTTCGGGCCCCACCAGTGCTGCATGCGCTCGGCCTCGGTGAAGGCTTTGAAGACAAGATCGCGCGGCGCGTCAAAGACGCGGCTGATGACGAATTCCCGATCCGATGCAGTGGCAGTCTTGTTCACGGTCATGCTCCCTTGTTCCTGGCCGTGTCGAGATAGGCGGCGAGACGGGAAAGAGTCTGAAGGCCGCCCTCGACGGCGCCGAAGGCCACGAAGCCGTCGCGCCTTTCGGCGGTGGCGGCGATGAGGCGAAGCGTCACTTTGGTTTTGGCGCCCTCGGCGTCGAGTGTGACGACCGCCTTGAAGTGGGGCAGCCCTTCATCGCCGGCATAGTGGTCGTAGGCAATGCGTTCGGGTTTGCGTATCTCGGTGTAGACGACGCGGTTGGGATAGTCGGTGCCGTCGGGCCCGTGCATGGTGAAGCGCCAGACTCCGCCCACCCGCACGTCCATCGCGTGAGTGGTGGTGGAGAAGCCGTTTGGCCCCCACCACTTGCCGATGTTGTCCGGGTCGGTGAAAGCCCTGAACACCAGCTCGCGCGGGGCATCGAGGAGCCGGGTCATGATTATTTCGCGATCGGAGTGCTTGATGGCGTCGAGGAGATTGGCGAGCTTGTCGAGGCTGCCGCTCCAGCCTTCTCGCATGCCGACCTTCAGGAAGGCATCGCGGATGGCGGCCTGCTCGAAGCGGGTGCGGATCGCGACCCTGGTCTTGCCGCCGAGATCCTCGAAGGTGACAGTGGTCAAGAGATCGATCTTGGGCTTGCCCTGTCCCTTGGGCCGGTCCGGAAGCACCAGGTCGAACCATTCGTCGGAGTTCTCGGACAGGTCATCGGATTTGACGATAAGCGCAGGCGGCACGATCTCGCGGAAGACGCCCTTCATCGGATAGTCCTTGCCGTCGGGCCCGCGCATCACGATGCGAAATGTTCCGCCGGGGCGCACATCCATCTCGCAGACGGGGTTGGTGAAATGTTCCGGCCCCCACCAGCGGGCCATGTGGCCGGGATCGGTCCAGCACTTGAAGACCAGTTCGCGGGGCGCGTCGAAGTCGCGGCTGATGACGAAGTCGCAGTCGCCGGCCCGAGAGATAGGGGGCGCGGGTTCAGGTCTAGTCGCGGCTGTCATCGGCATCTCCTTTCTGGATTTCCTTGAGATAAGCATCGAGGCGGTCGAAGCGTTCCTCCCAGAGACGGCGGTATTGTTCGAGCCATGAGGCCACATCCTTGAGAGGCGCCGGGGCAAGGCGGCATGGCCGCCACTGGGCCTCGCGGGTGCGGGTTACGAGGCCCGCATGCTCCAGCACCTTCAGATGCTTCGAGACGGCGGGAAGGCTCATGGCGAAGGGCTCAGCGATTTTCTTGACGGAAGCTTCGCCCGTGGCGAGGCGGGCCAGGATGGCCCGGCGGGTGGGATCGGCGAGGGCCGACAGGGTCGTGCTGAGGCGGTCTGGCGTCATGCTTTATAAAACCATCAGGTTAAATAACCTTCTGGTTTAATACATCGCTTGACGGGTCTCGTCAAGCGCAATGAGAGGCGGATTTGAAACTTTGAAACTGTTCTAATCTGGACTATATGATACCCGACCAGAGGAATCGGACATGTTCATCCAGACCGAAGCGACGCCCAACCCCGCCACCCTCAAATTCATCCCCGGAAAGCCGGTGCTGCCGGGCTCGACCCGTGAATACCGGGCGGCCGATGAGGCGGCGGACTCGCCGCTCGCCCAGCGCCTGTTCACGGTGCAGAACGTCTCCGGCATATTTCTCGGCCATGATTTCATCACCGTCTCCAAGTCGGGCGGCGAATGGCAGCATCTGAAGCCCGCCATTCTCGGCCTGATCATGGACCATTATTTGTCGGGGGCGCCGGTCGTCCTCAAGGACGATCAAGGCAAGCCCGCCGGGGGCGGGGAATTCTTCGACGCCGCCGACGGCCAGATCGTCACGACGATCAAGGAACTGCTGGAAACAAGGGTGCGGCCGGCGGTCGCCCAGGACGGCGGCGACATCACCTTCCAGGGCTACAAGGAAGGTGTCGTCTATCTCAACATGAAGGGCTCCTGCTCGGGCTGCCCGAGTTCGACCGCCACCCTCAAGCACGGCATCGAGAACCTGCTGCGCCACTTCATTCCGGAAGTGAGCGAGGTGCGCCCGGTTTGACGGCAGCCACGGCCGCGGCCTATCACGCCGCAGCATGAAGCTTCTCGCCATCGATACGTCCATGGCCGCCTGTTCGGTTGCGGTTGCAGACAGCGATCATGACCTGCCGCTGGCCAAGGCCCAGGTGGCGATGGAGCGCGGCCATGCCGAAGCGCTCGCCCCCATGGTGCGCATGGCGATGGAAGAGGCGGGGCTGGCGTTTTCCGATCTCGACCGCATCGCCGTCACCATCGGGCCCGGCACCTTCACCGGCGTCCGCATCGGGCTTGCCATGGCGCGCGGACTTGGCCTGGCGCTCGATATTCCGGTCGCCGGCATCGATACGCTATCGGCGATTAGCGTCAACGAGGCGGAGAGAGATCAACCGATCCTGGTGGCCGCCGATGCGCGCCGGGATGAAGTCTATGCGGCGCTCTTCAGCGGCGGCAGGATCATGGACAAGCCCGCGGTAATGACGGCCGCGCGCGCCGCGCAACTCTTGCCAGAGGGACCCTGTACCATTCTCGGCAGCGGGGCCCACCGCGTAGTTGCCGCCGCCGGCCGCGACGATCTCACGCGGAGCCGGGCGGGCGATCTTCCAAGTGCTGCAAACTTCTGGCCGTTGGCAATCGCCGCGCCGGTTTCCGGTTCCATGCCGGCCCCTCTTTATCTTCGCGCGCCCGATGCCAAGCCGCAACAGATCGATGCCGCCATCGTCATCCGCGAGGCTTCGCTGGCGGAAGCGCCGGTTCTGGCCGCTCTTCACGCCGAAAGCTTCGACAACCCGTGGAGCGCCGGAGAATTCGCCAAGCTCATGGCCATGCCCGGCGCCACCGCCGCACTGGCGCTGGCGGGGGACGAGCCCATAGGCTTCGCGCTCTTGCGGCGCGCCGCCGATGAAGCGGAAATCGTCAGCATCGCTACAAGGCCTAGCGCACAGCGGCGCGGCATCGCCGGAAAACTCATCGCTCACCAGGCGGCACGGCTTGCGGCACTGGGAGCGAGAGCGCTGTTCATCGAAGTGGCGCATTCGAATGCGGCGGCGCGGGCGCTCTACGCCGCCTGCGGATTCAGCGAGGCGGGCCGGCGGCCCGATTACTACGAAAGCCGCGCCGGACGCGAGGACGCCATCGTCATGCGCAAGGCGCTCGTTCCATGAGCCGGTCGCGGCCGCCGCTCATTCTCGCGGTCTTCGCCGCCTTCACCCTGCCGCTGATGCCGCTGCAACAGTTCTTCATCTGGTTCTGGCCGGCCATGGCGCGGCGCTTTCCCATGCATTATCACCGGGCGGTCTTACGCATACTGGGCGTGCGGCTCAAGGTGCTGGGCGAGCCCGTCGCCCGCGGCCCGGCGCTGATCGCCGCCAATCATGCGGGCTGGCTCGACATCGTCATTCTCAGCGCCGTCGCACCGGTCTCCTTCATCGCCAAGCGCGAGGTTAACGGCTGGCCGTTCTTCGGATCGCTGGCGAGGCTGCAGCGCACCGTGTTCATCGACCGCGAGCGGCGGCACACCACCGGCGAGGGCCGCGATGAAATCCAGGAACGGCTGAAGGCGGGCGATATTCTGGTGCTGTTTGCCGAGGGGACATCGAGCGACGGGGCCAGCGTCCGGCCGTTCAAGACGGCGTTTTTCGCCGCCGCCGAATTGCCGGAGGTGCGGGTCCAGCCGGTGACGATTGCCTATGACGGCCACCGCAACATGCCGATGAACCGGCGGCTCAGGCCACTCTATGCCTGGTATGGCGGCATGGAATTGCCGCCGCATCTGTGGGAAGCACTTGCCGCCGGGCCCATGGAAGTGACGGTCGTCTGCCACCCGCCGCTTGCGCCGGATGGCGATCGGAAGCGATTGGCCAGCCGCGCCGAAGCCCTGGTGCGCCAGGGCCTGGTGCGCGCGCTTCACGGCGGCCGGGAAATGGGCTAGCAGAGCGGCCATGAGCCCGATCCCGAAAAAACTTTTCGTCAAGACCTATGGCTGCCAGATGAACGTCTATGACAGCGAGCGCATGCGCGAGGCGCTGGCTCCCCTGGGCTATTCCGAATCGGCCACGGCGGAAGACGCCGATCTCGTCATTCTCAACACTTGCCATATCCGCGAGAAGGCGGCGGAGAAGGTCTATTCGGAGCTTGGCAGGATCAGGCGCATGAAGCAGAAGCGCCGGGGCCAGGGCCGCGGCATGCTGATCGCGGTCGCAGGCTGCGTGGCGCAGGCCGAGGGCGAGGAAATCGTAAGACGCGCGCCGGCCGTCGATCTGGTGTTCGGGCCGCAGACCTATCATCGCCTGCCGCAATTGCTGGAACGCCGCGCCGGCTCAGGCCGCGCCGTCATCGAGGCGGAATTTCCAGCCGAGGACAAGTTCGACGGGCTGGGCCAACGCAAGGTTACGGGCACGGCGGTCACTGCTTTTCTCACCGTGCAGGAAGGCTGCGACAAGTTCTGCACTTTCTGCGTGGTTCCCTATACGCGGGGCGCCGAATTCTCGCGGCCGGTGGCGCAGATCGAAAGCGAGGCCCGCCGCCTGGCGCAAGCGGGGGTGCGCGAGGTGACGCTGCTCGGCCAAAACGTCAACGCCTATCACGGCCGGGATGCAAATGGCGCGCCGGTGCGTCTGGCGGGCCTCATCGCAAGATTGTCACAGATCGACGGTATCGCACGGTTGCGCTATACCACCAGCCATCCGCGCGACATGGATGATGAATTGATTGCCGCCCATGGGGAAAACCCAAAGCTCATGCCCTATCTGCATCTGCCGGCGCAGGCGGGAAGCGATGCCGTGCTCAAGGCGATGAACCGCGGGCACTCGGCCAAGTCCTATCTGCGGCTCATCGAACGCATCCGCAAGGCGCGGCCCGATATCGCCATTTCCGGCGATTTCATCGTGGGCTTCCCGGGCGAAACGGACGCCGATTTCACCCGCACCCTCGAGCTGGTCCGCGAGGTCCGCTATGCCGCGGCCTATTCGTTCAAATATTCGCCGCGGCCGGGGACGCCCGCGGCGGAAGCGACAAATCAAGTGCCGGAACCGGTCAAGCTCGCCCGGCTGCATCGATTGCAGGCCCTGCTGCAGCGCCAGCAGGGCGACTTCAACGCCGCTTGCGTCAACCGCAAGCTCCCGGTTTTGCTGGAAAAACCGGGCCGCGACGCGGGCCAGTTGATGGGCCGTTCACCGTATTTGCAGGCCGTGCATCTCAGCGGCGGAAAATTAACCGTGGGCCAGATCGTCGAGGCGCATATTGACGGTGTTGGAGCCAACAGTCTTTCAGGCCATTATAGGGATGCGGCATGATTGATTCTGGAGACACAGTACGTTGAATCGCCCCGTCAGTGCGAATGACGTCGCCGGCACGAAGTCCGGCACCGGCGCCGCCGAGCCCGATATCCTTACCCTAGCTTTCGACGACAACCGGCTCCTGTCGCTCTTGTGCGGCGAGCATGACGAGCATCTTGCCCTGGTCGAGCACCGGCTCGGCGTCGACATCACGCCGCGCGGCAACCGGGTGTCGGTGCGCGGCCATAGGGCGGCGCGCGATGCGGCGCGCGATGTGCTATCCTCGCTTTACAGCCGGGCGCGGCAAGGGCTGGAAGTGACGCGCGGCGATGTCGAAGGAGCCATACGCATGCGCGAAGTTGCAGCGGCGGGCGAGAGCGGCGGCGCGGCGATACGGACAAGACGCAAGCTGGTGATGCCGCGCACGCCCATGCAGCGCAATTATGTCGAGGCGATAAGGCGAAACGAGCTGGTGTTCGGCACCGGACCCGCCGGCACCGGCAAGACCTATCTGGCGGTGGCCTGCGCGGCGGAAGCCCTGATGAACGGCGATGTCGACCGCATCGTGCTGTCCAGGCCCGCCGTCGAGGCGGGCGAGCGGCTGGGATTTTTGCCCGGCGACATGAAGGAAAAGGTCGATCCCTATCTCAGGCCGCTCTATGACGCGCTCTATGACGTGATGCCGGCGAGCCTGGTTGCCAAGGGTCTTAGCGAAAACCAGATCGAGATCGCGCCGCTCGCCTTCATGCGCGGCCGCACGCTTGCTTCCGCCTTCATCATCCTCGACGAGGCGCAGAACACCACGCCCTTGCAGATGAAGATGTTCCTGACCCGGCTCGGCGAAGGCGGCCGCATGGTGGTGACCGGCGATCCCTCCCAGGTCGATCTGCCCAGCGGCATCATTTCGGGCCTGGCGGATGCGGTGGCGACGCTGAAAAATGTGCCGGGGGTTGCGGAAATCGCCTTCGGCAACGACGACATCGTGCGCCACCCACTGGTCGGCCGCATCGTCGCGGCCTATGACAGGAAGACGGCAAAACCGAAGAAATGACGGTCAGCATCGCAGCCGACGACAGCGGTTGGGACGCCATCCCGGACCTCGCGGGGCTGGCGCGCCGTGCCGTCGATGCCGCATTGGCCGCCGCCTATGAGGGCCCACGGCCCGCGGTGCTTGCCATTCTCTTCACCGGCGATGCGGCGATCGCCGAGATGAACCGCCGGTGGCGCGGCAAGGCGAAGCCCACCAATGTCCTCTCCTTCCCCGCACCCCCCGGCCGGCCGGTGCCCGACGGCGGGCCCACGCTCCTGGGCGACATCGCACTCGCCTTCGGCACGGTGGCGCGCGAGGCGGCAGAACAGGGCAAGCCGTTGCCCCACCACGCAACACACCTTATCGTGCACGGCGTCCTGCATCTTCTGGGCCACGATCATGAAGCCGAAGCCGGGGCGGAAGACATGGAAGCGCTGGAGCGCAAAATCCTGAAGCAGCTTGGAATCGCGGATCCCTATGAGCGGCACTGACACGGCAAACGGCGGCGGGGCGCACGAGCCGCGCAAGGAAGGCCGGTGGAGGCGGCTCAAGGCCAAGCTCTTCGGCAGCCGCGACATCGGCCTGCGCGAAAGCCTGGAAGGCGCCATCGAAACCCACGAGGCGCAGAATCCGGGCGAAAGTTTCAAGGAGGAAGCAAAGTCGATGATGCTCAACATCATCGAATTCGCAAGCCTCCGGGTCGACGATGTGATGGTGCCGCGCGCCGATATCGTGGCGATCGAGGATACGGCAACGATGCACGAACTCTTGCTGCGCTTCACCGAGGCCAATCATTCGCGCCTGCCGATCTACCGCGAAAGCCTCGACGACATCGCCGGCATGGTGCATGTCAAGGACTTCATGCGCTGGATGTCGGTGAAAGGGACGAGGCGCCGGAAGAGCAAGGCGGCCAAGCCCGCGGCGCCGTCGCTGTCGATCCCGGCGGCGGAACTGGCGCTCACCGTCAAACAATCGGGACTGCACCGCGAGGTGCTGTTCGTGCCGCCGTCGATGCCGGCCGCCGATCTGCTGGTCAGGATGCAGGCGAGCCACATCCATCTCGCCATCGTCATCGATGAATATGGCGGCACCGACGGGCTGGTGTCGATCGAGGACCTGGTCGAACAGATCGTCGGCGACATTTCCGACGAGCACGACACCGACGAAGAGAACCTCATCAAGCCCATCGGCGAAGGCGTCTATGCCGCCGACGGGCGGGTCGACATCGAAAAGCTCGAGGAACTGCTCGGCATCGATTTCCTCGCCGGCGAGGAGGCAGAGGAGGCCGACACGCTGGCGGGCCTCGTCTTCAAGATGGCGGGAAGGGTGCCGGCGCGCGGCGAGATCGTCCGCCACGGCAGCGGGCTTGAATTCGAAATCGTCGAATCCGATCCGCGCCGGGTGAAGCGGGTCAAGATCAGCACGCGCAATGCGACGGTCCGCGCGCCGGCGCAACCGGAGCCCGAGACCGGCGAGGCAGGGAAGGAATAGCGGTCACAGCATCGACGGCAGTACGCGGTCGGGCGGGTTGTGGCCGTCGACCCAGGTCTTGATGTTGATGATCACTTTCTCGCCCATGTCGATGCGGCCCTCCAATGTGGCCGAGCCCATGTGCGGCAAAAGCACCGCGTTCCTGACCTTGAGCAGGCGCGGATTGACGGCGGGCTCGTGCTCAAAGACGTCGAGGCCGGCGCCGCCAAGCTCGCCCGCCTCGAGCATGCGGGCCAGCGCGTTCTCGTCGATAACCTCGCCGCGCGACGTGTTGACGACGATCGCCTGGCGCTTCATCAGCTTGAGACGGCGGGCCGAGAGCAGATGGTAGGTGGCGGGCGTGTGCGGGCAATTGACCGAGACGATGTCCATGCGCGCCAGCATCTGGTCGAGACTTTCCCAGTAGGTGGCCTCGAGCTCCTCCTCGACCTTGGGGTGAACGGGCTTGCGGTTGTGATAATGGATCTGCAGGCCGAAGGCCTTGGCCCGCCTCGCGACCGCGGTGCCGATTCTGCCCATGCCGATGATGCCGAGGCGCTTGCCCCAGATACGCGAGCCCAGCATCCAGGTGGGCGACCAGCCAGCCCAGGAATTGTCGGCGCCGATCACCTTGGCGCCCTCGATCAGCCGCCGCGCCACCGCCATGATCAGCGCCATGGTCATGTCGGCGGTGTCCTCGGTCAAAACGCCCGGCGTGTTGGTGACGGTGATGCCGCGCGCCACCGCGGTCTCGACATCGATATTGTCGACGCCGGTGCCGAAATTGGCGATGAGCTTGAGCTGCTCGCCGGCCTGCATGACGATCGACTTGTCGATGCGGTCGGTTACGGTGGGCACCAGCACCTCGGCCTGCTTCACCGCCTCGATCAGCTCGGCCTTGCCCATGGCCCGGTCGGTGGCGTTGAGCCTGGTGTGGAACAGCTCCATCATCCGCGTCTCGACGACGTCAGGCAATTTCCGGGTGACGACAACCACAGGCTTGCGCTTGCTCATCGGGACTTCAGGCTCCGCTCGACAATTCTAAATATAATCTTAACCCGGGGCGGCCAATCCTGCCATGGGCCCTTCCGTTGCATGGCGGAAGGAGTGGTGTAAATTACGCGCGTGTCTAGCAGACGAATCGGCGGGCGCAAACGCGGAAAGGGGAAGACCGCAGTCGATGGCCAAGGCCAATGGGGGAAAGCGGCGTTTGGGCTTGGCGATTGTGGCCGCGGCCTGCCTTGCGGTGGCCGTGGCGGCCTCTTGGCCGTTGTTCGGAGCGCGGCCTTATTCGCTGGCCGGCGCCGCTCAAAGCGCCGAAACCACCGCCGCGATCGGCCAGGCGGGCAATCAGACCGGGCCTTCCGGCCTGCCGCTGCCGCGCTTCGTTTCGCTGAAGGCAGAGAAGGTCAATGTGCGGCGGGGTCCCTCCAGCGACCATGCGGTCGCCTGGGTATTCCAGCGCAAGGGCATGCCGGTCGAGATCGTCGCCGAATTCGAGAATTGGCGGCGCATCCGCGACAGCGACGGCGACGAAGGCTGGATCCTGCAGAACATGCTGTCGGGCAAGCGCACCGCCGCGGTGGCGCCGTGGCGCAAGGGCCAGGCCATGGCGCTCTATCAGTCGGCCGGCGGCGGCGGCATGGTGGCCAAACTGCAGGCGGGTGTCATCGGCGAGATCGAGGCCTGCACCGGCGAATGGTGCCTGATTTCCGCCGGCGGCTATGACGGCTGGATCGAGCAGACCATGCTGTGGGGCGTCTATCCCGGCGAAGGCGTCGATTAACGCATGTTCCGCCAAAGTGTAGACACTTTGGCGGCAAGAACATGCGCCGAATTATCGACTTGGCGCGTTTTCTTGTCCGAAAAGCGATTCCACTTTTCGGGAAAACGCGCTAGCGCCGCGACCTGCGCAATCTCACGATGACGTCGATGCGGCCGACCTCGGTGCCTTGGGGGGCGGGCGGCAGGCCCTTCACCTCGATATCATCGCTGCCGATGTCGATGAGCCGCCCCTCGCCCTCGAGAAAATAGTGAAAGTGATTCGAGGTGTTGGTGTCGAAATAGGAGCGGTCGCCCTCGATCGCCACCTCGCGCAGGAGGCCCGCCCGGGTGAACTGGTTGAGGGCGTTATAGACGGTTGCCAGCGATACCGGCACGCGGGCCGCAATCGCTTCGCCGTGGAGGGCCTCGGCGCTGACGTGACGGTCGCCGGAGCCGAACAGGATTTCGGCCAAGGCCAAGCGCTGACGCGTCGGCCGCAGCCCCGCATTGCGCAATTTTCCGGCAGTTTCATCCCGGCGAAGAGTCATGGCGGTCTTATAGAACGGAGTCAGCTCGCGTTGCAAATGCGGCCAAATCGCCCAACCGCCGGGCTTTGAAGGGCGGGCGCCTTCATGTTAGGAACGTCTCCGCGCCGGCGGGCAGCCGGCTATGGGCCGCAGACTATCGGATCAAGCATGGTAGAGCGCAAATCGCAGTTTCTGTACGACGATCTACTGGCCTGCGGGCGCGGCGAACTGTTCGGCCCCGGCAACGCGCAATTGCCGCTGCCGCCGCTGCTGATGTTCGACCGAATCACCCGCGTCTCCGAAACCGGCGGCGAGCACGGCAAGGGGCAGATCGCCGCCGAATTCGATATAAGACCGGATCTGTGGTTCTTTCCCTGCCATTTCCATGGCGATCCGGTGATGCCGGGCTGCCTCGGCGTCGATGCGCTGTGGCAGCTGCTCGGATTTTTCCTCGGCTGGCTGGGCGCGCCCGGCCGCGGCCGGGCGCTCGGCGTCGGCGAAGTCAAATTCACCGGCATGGTGACGCCGGCGGTCAAGAAGGTCGAGTATGTCGTCAATTTGAAGCGCGTCATCCTGCGCAAGCTCAACCTCGGCATCGCCGACGGCTTGCTCAAAGCCGACGGCGAGACCATTTATACGGCAAGCGATTTGCGGGTCGGCCTGTTCCAGACCAATCCCGCCTGAGGAGAAGATCGAGATGCGGCGAGTGGTCGTCACCGGGCTCGGCATCGTGTCGAGCATCGGTAACAATGTCCAGGAAGTGCTGGCCTCCCTGCGCGAGGCGAAATCCGGAATCGTCAGGGCGGAGGATTATGCGCGGCTCGGCTTCCGCTGCCAGGTGCATGGCGCGCCGAAATACGATCTCGACCAGATCGACCGGCGGGCGCGGCGCTTCATGGGCGACGGAGCGGCGTGGAATTACGCCGCCATGCAGCAGGCGATCGTCGATTCGGGCCTCGAGGAGAAGGACGTCAAGAACGACCGCACCGGCCTCATCATGGGTTCGGGCGGGCCTTCGACCAGGACCATCGTGGCCGCCGCCGACACAACCCGCGAGAAGGGCCCCAAACGGGTCGGGCCCTTCGCGGTTCCCGCCGCCATGTCAAGCACCAATTCGGCGACGCTGGCCACGCCCTTCGGCATCCGCGGGGTCAATTATTCGATCTCCTCGGCCTGCGCCACATCGGCCCATTGCATCGGCAATTCCGCCGAACTGATCCAGTGGAGCAAGCAGGACGTGATGTTCGCCGGCGGCGGCGAGGAACTGGACTGGACATTGTCGGTGCTGTTCGACGCCATGGGGGCGATGTCGTCGAAATTCAACGATACGCCGGAGAAGGCCTCGCGCGCCTATGACAAGAACCGCGACGGCTTCGTGATCGCCGGCGGGGCGGGCACGGTGGTGCTCGAGGAACTCGGACACGCCAAGGCGCGCGGCGCCAAGATCTACGCCGAGCTCGCCGGCTATGGCGCCACCTCCGACGGCTACGACATGGTGCAGCCCTCGGGCGAGGGAGCGGCGCGCTGCATGCGGCTGGCCATGGCGACGGTCAAGGAGAAGATCGACTACATCAACCCGCACGCCACCTCGACGCCGATCGGCGACAGGAAGGAGATCGAGGCGATCCGCGAGGTCTTCGGCAAGGATATTCCGGCGATCGCGGCGACCAAGTCGCTGACCGGACATTCGCTCGGCGCCACCGGCGTGCAGGAGGCGATCTATTCGATCCTGATGATGAAATCCGGTTTTATCTGCGAGAGCGCCAATATCGAGGAGATCGATCCGGAATTCGCCGACTTGCCGATCGTGCGCCAGCGCCGGGACAACGCGAAAATCGACACGGTGATGTCGAACAGCTTCGGCTTCGGCGGCACCAACGCCACCCTCGTCCTCCAGCGCCATAACGGCTGAGGCCATGAACAATCCCTTGATGAGCGGCCGCCGCGGCCTGGTGATGGGAGTGGCGAACGACCACTCGATCGCCTGGGGCATCGCCACGCAACTGCACAGGCACGGCGCCGAACTCGCCTTCACCTATCAGGGCGAAGCTTTCGGCAAGCGGGTGAAGCCGCTGGCCGACGAGGTGGGATCGAAATTATTGCTGCCCTGCGACGTCGAGGATATCGCCACCGTCGATCAGGTCTTCGCCACCCTCAAGAAGCAATGGGGCAAGATCGATTTTCTCGTCCATGCCATCGCCTTCTCCGACAAGAACGAGCTCAAGGGCAAATATGCCGACACGAGCCGCGAGAATTTCATCCGCACCATGGTGATCTCGTGCTTCTCCTTCACCGAAATCGCCAGGCGCGCCGCCGCCATGATGCCGGATGGCGGCTCGCTGCTGACGCTGACCTATGGCGGCTCCAGGCGCGTCATGCCCAATTACAACGTCATGGGGGTGGCCAAGGCGGCGCTCGAATCCTCGGTGCGCTATCTCGCCGCCGATTACGGGCCGCAGGGCATAAGGGTGAATGCGATTTCGGCGGGTCCGATGCGGACGCTGGCGGGGGCGGTTATCGGCGAAGCCCGCGCCATGTTCAATTACCAGCAGAACCACGCGCCCTTGCGCAGAACCATCACGCTCGAGGAAGTGGGGGGAGCGGGGCTCTATCTCCTGTCGCCGCTGTCGGGGGGCGTCACCGGCGAAATCCATTATGTCGATTCGGGCTACAACATCATCTCCATGCCGCGCCCGGAAGATTTGAAGAAGGGCGTGGAGAACGGCGGTTAGATTTCGCCTGCTGTCGAACTGGTTTGCCCGCTATTTTCCCTCTCTCCCATGGGGCGAGGGAAAGATCGCGTCAGATTTCGCCGGCGACGTAATTGGCGGGATCGAGCGAGACGATCGAGGGCTTGCGGCCGGTGAGCGGGTTGTCCGGATTCCAGGCAAGGGCGGTTTCGTAGAAACGCGCTGACAAAGCATCATACATGACGAGCCGTCCCGCCAGGCTGTCGCCGGCACCGGTGATTTCCTTCATCACTTCCATGGCCTGCATGGCGCCGATGACGCCGGGAAGGGCGCCGAGAATGCCCGCCTCCTCGCAGGCCGGAAACAGGCCACGCGGCGGGATTTCGCCCATCAGGCAGCGGTAGGTGGGCCAGGGCGTGCCGCCGGGCGATGTTTCATGCGGCTTGAAGGTGGAAATCTGCCCGTCGAACTGGCCGACCGCGGCGGTCACCAGCGTTTTCCCGGCGAAAAAGCAGGCATCGCTCACCAGAAAGCGGGTGGGGAAATTGTCGCTGCCGTCGGCAACGACATCATATTGCCCGATGATGGCAAGGGCATTGGCAGCAGTGAGTCTCTCCTGGTGTTCGACGACGGTCACATGCGGATTGAGGGCGTGAAGGGTTTGGGCGGCGCTGCGGGTCTTGGCTTCGCCGACCCGCGCAGTGGTGTGAACGACCTGGCGCTGCAGGTTGGAGAGGCTCACCTTATCGTTGTCGACGACGCCGAGCGTGCCGACACCGGCCGCCGCCAGATAGAGCAGCGCCGGGGCGCCGAGACCGCCGGCGCCGACGACGAGCACCTTGGCCGCCTTGAGCTTCGCCTGGCCGGGGCCGCCGATGTCCGGCAAAACGATGTGGCGGGCGTAGCGCTCGAGCTCGCCGGGCGACAGCGCCATCACTTGGACCCCGAGGAGCCGAAGCCGCCGGCGCCGCGGGCCGTGGCTTCGAGATTTGCGGTTTCCGTCCAGACGGCGTGGGCGACGGCGGCGATCACCATCTGGGCAATGCGGTCGCCGCGGGCGATGGCGAAATCGCCTTCGCCATGATTGATCAGGGGCACCTTGATCTCGCCGCGATAATCGCTGTCGATGGTGCCGGGCGCATTGAGCACGGTGACGCCGTGCTTGACGGCAAGGCCGGAGCGCGGCCTGAGCTGGGCCTCGAAGCCTTTCGGCAATGCGATGGCAAAGCCGACCGGCATCAGGCAGCGGGCACCCGGCTTGAGGACGGCGGCTTCGGCGGCGCGCAAATCCATGCCTGCCGCGTCCGCCGTTTCATAGGACGGCAGGGGCAGGCCCTCGCCACTGGCCAGACGCTGGATGGAAACCTCGATCATTCGGCGGCTTTTGCCCTGGCCGGCAGCCGCGCGGCCAGCATGTCCAGGAGCTTGCGGGCGACTTCCTGCTTGGTCATGTCCGGCCAGATCTCGACGCCCGCCGCCGAGACGATGTGCACCTTGTTGCGGTCGCCGCCGAAGACACCCTTTGCAGCGCTCACATCATTGGCGACGACCAGATCGCAACCCTTGGCGGCGAGCTTGGCGCGGGCCTGGTTGACGACATCGGAGGTCTCCGCCGCGAAGCCGACGACGATCGCCGGACGCAATTCGCGGCGTCCGGCGATGGTGGCCAGGATGTCCTGGTTCTCGACCATGGCGAGGGCGGGAATGCGGCCCTCGCTCTTCTTGATCTTTTCGCCCGCCACTTGCGCTACGCGCCAGTCGGCGACGGCGGCGGCGAAGATGGCGATGTCGCAGGGAAGTTCACTTTCGCAGGCGGCGAGCATCTGAGCGGCACTCTCCACCGGAATCATCTGGACGCCGGGCGGGATCGGCAGGCTGACCGGCCCCGAAACCAGAACCGTCTCGGCCCCCAGCGCCACCGCCGCCGCGGCGATGGCAAAGCCCTGCTTGCCGGAGGAATAATTGGAAATGTAGCGGACGGGATCGATCGCCTCGCGCGTCGGCCCGGCGGTGATCAGCACCTTCCTGGCGGCCAAAGGCCGCGCGGCGGGCCGCAATCTTGCTTCGATGGCGGCGAGGATTTCCGCAGGCTCGGCCATGCGGCCCGGGCCATATTCGCCGCAGGCCATTTCGCCGTCATTGGGCCCCACCACGGCGATGCCGTCATGCCGCAGGGTTTCAAGATTGCGCCGCGTTGCCGCATGGGTCCACATCCGCACATTCATGGCGGGGGCGATCAGCACCGGCTTGTCGGTGGCGAGCAGTGCCGTCGAGGCGAGATCGCCGGCCAGACCGTGGGCCATCTTGGCCATCAAATCGGCGGTCGCCGGCGCCACCACCAGAAGATCGGCGGCGCGGGAGAGTTCGATATGGCCCATCTCGATCTCGTCGGTGAGGCTGAAGAGGGCGGTGTTCACCTTCTCGCCGGTGAGGCTCGCAACCGACAGCGGTGTCACGAATTCCTCCGCCGCGCGGGTCATGATGGTGCGAACGCGACATTCGCGGCTCCTCAACAGGCGGATCAGCTCGAGACATTTATAGGCGGCAATGCCGCCGCCGATCACGAGCAGGACGGTTTTTCCCGAAAGATTGGTCATGGATGCATTATGCCGGAAATCCGCGAGGCGCGCGACTCCATCGGTTAGGAAGTGCTGTTCGAGTCCAACTCGCGCTCTGTGAGTGGAATCTAGGTGGTCCGGTTAGTGGCAATTTTCTTTTGCGCCCGTATCCTCTTACGCACTTCGCCGATCGGCGAATCTAAAGGCAGATTTTCAGGCATTGTCCCGCCGCTCTCTCTAATAGCTGCGCGGACCCGCTTGGCGACATCCTCATTTTTCTTAATTACCGGTTGTTGTCCCTTGATCCTTTCGCGTTCGATTACTTCCGCCGCCAAGTTCATCTGAAAATCATTTGCCGATAGTTCAAGCGGTCCCGAGCGATCAAATAGTTGCTCTTTCGGGGCAAGGCCCTTCTTTGCCTGAACCATTTTCGCGGTCATGCCGTATAAACCCCTGTACCGGGCATCATGAAAGACACCCTGCAGATGATTTGGAACTCCCGCACTTTTGGCTACTCCGCTGACTCGCCTGAAAGACTGGCTTACTTTTTCTCGCAGCTCGAGTCGTTTGGCATCTTTGTCATCCTCCTCGTCCAACTCTTTTTCGCGAGTCTTGATGACAAAATAAGCCTGCGCGGCTGCAATCTCAGGTTTAGTGGATTCGCCATTCATTGCAATCAGATAACAGGCGGCACGGGAGAGAAAGAAATCCTCTGACGACCGATGTGCTCCTTTCCCGACTCCCATCATGCTCCTGGTATCGACAATATGATGGGATGGATCGACCGAGTTATTGGAGAAGGACGCTTTGGCTTTATCAATGACACCGACGAAATTTGCCCATGCCTGGTAACCCAGTAGTCCATAGATCTCGCGCGCAAACCAATACTCAACCCCCGACTGGGCAACTCGCCTGGCCTTTTCTAGATGATGCATGGTGTCGCGGTACTCTGGCCGATCCGCTAGTTCATTTGCCAACTGATGTTTCCTGATTGCATATCCATGTCACATATTTTACCATCACTCCCATACAGGAGTCCATATCATGAACGAACGTCGGAAGATCGAAAACACGCTACGCAGAAAAGAACAAGAAATTCAATTGCTTGAAGAGAAGATAAAGGAAGCAAGAGTTTATGTGCAGGCTTTGCAAGACGTATTGAAGATTTTGCCCAAACCTTCCGAATCGGTGGTGCTTAGAGCGGGAAGCGCTGTGGCACAGGCTCGGTCTGTGATCCTAAAGGCACAAAAGCCCGTGCATATCAACGCTATCCTTGAACAACTTGGCAAAGATGGAACTCGGGAGGCACGCGCGTCGCTAACCAGCTCATTGGCGGCCTATGTTCGTCGTGGGGAAGTATTTACTCGGTCGGCGCCAAATACCTACGGGCTTATGGAGCTTGGACATGAACAAATAGACGACCCAGAGCCTTCCGAACCCCCCTCCGGTTTCGGACAATTGAGTCCGACTCCAGCTCCTCCTGCGCCATCAGAGCAAGAGGAAGTTCCTTTTTGATCATCTATGTTTGAGGAGGCGCAGCGGCAAAAATTCAAACTGAAACATTCCCGGTCAAAAAGCCAAATTGTAGGCAATGACGATGAGGGCGAGCGCGCCTGCCACAATGGCATAGCGCGGCAGCCGCCCGTGGCGCGCCTGGGCCCTTGCCAGTTCCTCGGTGGTTTCGCGGTCGAGCTTGATGCCGCCGGCTTGCGCCATGTCCGCCAGCATATGGGTTGCCCGCTGGGCCTCGTCGAGCATGCCGGGAAGCGTCATCGCCATGCGGCCCAGCGAGGCCGCGCCCTCGACCGCGCCTTCGATCTTGCCCACCGGCCCGAGCTTGCGCTCGATCCAGCCCTTCACCACGGGCTCGGCCGTCACCCACATGTTGAGATTGGGATTGAGGGTGCGGGCGACGCCTTCGACCACCACCATGGTTTTCTGCAGCAGGAGCAACTGCGGCTGGGTGGTCATGTTGAACTGGCCGGTCACCTCGAAGAGCTGGGTGAGGAGCCGCGCCATGGAAATTTCGCTCGCCTGCCTGTCCATGATCGGCTCGCCGATCGCCCGCAGGGCCTGGGCGAAACTGGCCGGATCCTCGCCGCGCGGCACATAGCCCGCATCGAAATGCACCTGGGCGACGCGCATATAGTCGCGGGTGATGAAGCCGTAGAGAATTTCGGCGAGGAACAGGCGCTCCTTGCCGCCGAGCCTGCCCATGATGCCGAAATCGACGGCGACGAGATTGCCGAGATCGTCGACGAAAAGATTTCCCGGGTGCATGTCGGCATGGAAGAAGCCGTCGCGGATCGCATGACGCAGGAAGGACTGGATCACAGTGTCGCCGAGCGCCACGAGATCGAAGCCCTTGGCCTTGAGGGCGACGAGATCGGAAATCGGCGTGCCGTCGATCCATTCGGTGGTGAGCACCTGGCGGCCGGTGCGCTGCCAGTCGATCTTCGGCAGGCGGAGGCCGGCATCGTCTTGGGTGTTCTTGGCCAATTCGGCGATCGCCGAGGCTTCCATGCGCAAATCGAGTTCGAGCTTCATCGATTGCTCGAGCGTCGCCACCGCCGCGACCGGGCGAAGTCTCCGGCCTTCGGCGCTGAAGCGCTCGGCGAGCCTCGCGGCGAAGAAGAAGCTCGCAAGATCGGCGGCAAAGCGCTTCTCGACGCCGGGGCGCAGCACCTTGACGGCTACCGCCATGCCCTCCGTGGTGCGCGCCTTGTGCACCTGGGCGATTGAGGCGGCGGCGACCGGCGGGCCGAATTCCGAAAACTGATTCTCCACCGGCTGCCCGAGATTGGCGCGAATGGCGGCGCGCGCCTCGGCCATGGCGAAGGGCGGCAGCCGGTCATGCAAAGCCTTCAATTCGAAGGCCCGCCTGGGGCCGACGATATCGGGCCTGGTCGCCAGAAACTGGCCGAGCTTGATATAGGAGGGACCGAGTGCGGAGAGCGCCGCGGTGAGGCGGCTTTCGGCATCCATGGCGGGCGGGCTTGTGCCCAACTTGGCGATGCGCAGCAGGAGGCGCGCCGGCCACGGCAACGACGCCACCTGCTCCGGCATGAGGAGTGCGTCATAGCGCGCCAGGGTGCGGCCGGCTTTGAGGAGCCTGTAGATGTGCACGAGGCTCGCCGGCATCAGATGCGCCAGCCCGAATGAATGGCGACGATGCCGCCCGCGAGATTGCGGTAAGAGACGCGGGCAAAGCCCGCCCGCTCGATCATCGCCTTGAACTCCCCCTGCTTCGGAAAGGTGCGGATGCTCTCGACCAGATAGCGGTAGGGCTGGCCGTCGCCGGTCACCACCTTGCCGATGGCGGGGATGACGGTGAAGGAATAGGCATCGTAAAACGAATCCAGGACCGGCACGTCGGGGTGGGAGAATTCCAGGCACAGAAAGCGGCCGCCGGGCTTCAGCACGCGGAAGGCTTCCGCCAGCGCCCGGTCGATATGGGTGACATTGCGGATGCCGAAGGCGATCGTGTAGGCATCGAAGCATTTAGCCGGAAAGGCCAGCGCCTCGGCATTGCCGACGGTGAAATCGCAGCGGCCGAGCAGGCCCTCGCGCTCCGCCCGCTTGCGCCCTTCGCCCACCATTTCAGGCGAGATATCGGCGATCGTCACATGGGTTGCGGGGCCGCCAGCGCGTGCGATGCGGAAGGCGATGTCGCCGGTGCCGCCCGCCACATCGAGAACGTGGAAGGGCCCCGACTTCGGTGGACCTAGCATGGTCACGAAATCGTCCTTCCACAGGCGATGCAGGCCCGCCGACATCAGATCGTTCATCTGGTCGTAACGTTCGGCGACCTTGGAAAAGACCTCGTTGACGAGGCTCTGCTTGTCGGCCTCGGCCACCTTGCGGAAGCCGAAGGCAACGTCCTTGTCTTGCGTGGCATCGGTCATGGCCTGGAATCTAGCCGGTTTTTCCTAGCGTTTCAGCATCGATCTGAGTTCGCCGAAGGTCATGGCGCCGGTCAGATGGGCGAGGGTGAAATATGCGGCGATACCGCCCGCCACCAGGAGCACGAGACCCCAGATGGCGGCAAGGATGCCCGCGCTCTCGGCATAATTCCCGGCCAGCAACCAGGCTCCGGCGAGCAGCAATGCGCCCATCAAGAGGCCCGACAACAACATGCGCGGCAGCCGGCGGGACAAGCGCTCGTCGGGCGCATATAAGCCCCGCCGCGCCAGCGTCAGCCCCAGCAGCGCCGTATTGACCCAGGCGGCGAGCGAGGTGGCGATGGCGATGCCGACATGGCCGAACCAGCGCGACAAGATAAGGCTTCCCGCAACATTGACCGCCACCGAGACGATGGCAAAGCGCATCGGCGTTGCCGTGTCCTCGCGGGCGTAGAAGGCGGGCTGGAACACCTTGGTCATGGAAAAGGCCGGCAGGCCCGAAGCAAAGGCCAGAAGTGCCGGTGCAACCGCCAGCGTGTCGGCGCGGGTAAAGGCGCCATGTTCGAAGACCGTGTGCAGGATCGGCACCGGAATGACCATCAATGCAATTGCCGAGGGAACGGTGAGGAACAGGGACAGTTCCAGCGCCCGGTTCTGGCTGGCGGCGGCGGCGGCGGCGTTGCCGGCCCGAAGTTTGCGGGAGAGATCGGGCAGCAGGACCACGCCGATGGCGACGCCGATGACGCCGAGGGGCAACTGGTAGAGACGGTCGGCATAGTAGAGATAGGAGACGGCGCGATCCAAGGTGGTGGCGATCATTGTGGCGATCACCAGATTGATCTGCATGATGCCGCCTGAGACAATGCCGGGAAACGAGAGTGCGATCACCCGCTTCACATCGGGGGTGAATCGCGGCCAGCGCGGCAGAAGCGCCATGCCGGCGCGGCGGCAGGCCACGGCGAGCAGCGCGAATTGGGCGACGCCGGCGGCGAAAATGCCCCAGGCGAAGATGTAGCCGGTTGCCGGACTGTCGCCGGTGGCCACAAGCCAGGCAACGACGTTCGAAGCGATCATCACGAGATTGAGGAGGATCGGCGCCGCTGCTGCCGCGGTGAAGCGGTTGAGGCTGTTGAGCACGCCCGATTGCAGCGCCGTCAGGGATATGAAAAGCAGATAGGGAAAACAGATGCGCGTCAGATCGACGGCGAGATCGAATTGCGGCGGCTTGCCCACGAAGCCAGGGGCGATCGCATACATGAGCAGCGGCATGGCCATCATGGCGATGGCCGAAAAGACGAGGAGCCAGGCGAGAAGCGCCGAGAACATCTCGACGGCGAAGGCATGGGCCTTCGCCTCGCCTTCGCCCTCGATGCGCTTGGCGAAGAGCGGCACGAAGGCGGAATTGAAAGCGCCTTCGGCGAACAGCGCCCGGAACAGGTTGGGAAAGCGCTGGGCGACGAAAAACGCCTCGGCGACCGGGCCGGTGCCGATGGTGAAGGCGATGAGCTGATCGCGCAGGAAACCCAGAAGACGGCTGACCAGTGTGAGGCTGCCGACGGTTGCCGCCGATTTGAGCAATGACATGCGCTTCGATTCCCTATTTCACGCTATAGCGCATGTTCACAGGGTTGCGGCAACAGCCGATTGCGCCGGCGCCAGCGCGGCAAATAGGGCCCGCTCGATCTGCCGGTGGCGGCCGGCATTCTCGATCTTGCCGCCGGTCAGGTCGGTCACATAGAACACGTCGATCGCCTTTTCGCCGAAGGTGGTGATGTGGGCCGAGGCGATGTTGAGATTGAGGCCGTAGAGCGCCTCGGTCAGGTCGTAGAGCAGGCCGATGCGGTCGAGGCCGTTGATCTCGATGACGGTGAAGCGGTTCGACGACTGGTTGTCGACGATGACGCGCGGCTCGACGGTGAAGGCCTTGATGCGGGCCTGCGGCCGCCAGGCGCGGGCGACCGCCTCCTTCAACCGCAATTCGCCGCTGAGCGCCTTGCGGATCAGCTCGGCGATGCGGCCGGCGCGGCGGCGCTCGTCGTCCTCGCCGGAAAATTCGCGCTGGATGAGGATGGTGTCGAGCGCCATGCCGTCGGCGGTGGTGAAAATCTGCGCGCCGGCGATGTTGGCGCCGGCCGCAGCGCAGGCGCCGGTGATGAGGGCGAGCAGGCGTGGGTGATCGGGAGTATAGACGGTGAGTTCGGTGATCGCCGTAAAGGCGTCGGTTTCGACATCGGTCACCACTTCGCCGCGCCCGGCGCGGGCCATGAGGGCCTGGTGCTTCAACTGCTTCTCGACGCCGGTGACCAGCCAATAGGCGTCGTAGTGGCGGGCCGCATAGGCGGCTTTCTCCGCTTCGCTCCATGACGGCAGGCGGCTGAAGAACTGGTTCTGGGCTTCGGCCACGCGCTCCCCGCGGGTCGTCCCGGTATGGCCGCCCGACAGCACCGGCTCGGCTTCGGCATAGAGGGTGCGCAGCAGTTGGCCCTTCCAGCCGTTCCACACGCCGGGGCCTACGGCGCGGATATCGGCGACGGTGAGAATGAGCAGGAGCTTCAGGCGCTCCGGACTCTGCACGACGCCCGCGAAATCGAGAATGGTCTTGAAGTCGTTCAGGTCGCGCATCTGGGCGGTCTCGCTCATCAACAGATGATGGCGGACGAGCCAGGCCACGGTTTCGGTCTCGCCAGGCGAAAGACCGAGCCTGGGGCCCAGTTCTGTCGCTATGCGCTCGCCGGCACGCGAGTGGTCCTCGGGCCTGCCCTTGGCGATGTCATGCAGGAAGGCCGCCACATAGAGGGCGCGGCGGCTGGTCAGCGTGGGCAAGATCGCGGCGGAAAGCGGGTGGTCCTCGGAAAGTTCGCCCCGCTCGATGGCCGAGAGAACGCCGACGGCGCGGATCAGATGCTCGTCGACCGTATAATGATGATACATGTTGAACTGCATCATGGCGACGACGCGGCCGAAATCGGGAATGAAGCGGCCAAGCACGCCCGCCTCGTTCATCATGCGGAGCGCCGTTTCCGAGAGCGCGCCCGAAGTCAGCATGCCGACGAACAGCGCGTTCGCTTCGGCGTCCATGCAGACCCGCCGGTTGATGAGCCGCAGCGAACGGCGCACGGCCTTGAGCGCATCGGGATGGATCTCGGTGCCGTCGCGGGCGGCGACGGCGAACAGGCGGATGAGATTGACCGGATCCTTCGCGAAGACATTGGGCGAGGACAGAACGATGCGGCCGCCTTCCAGGCGGAAGTCCGGCGCATCCTTGATCGTGCCCGAGGCGCTGGGCCGCAGGCGGGCGAGCATGCGGCTCAGACCGGGCACGTCTTTCACCTGCCGGGCTTCGAGGCTGGCGCAAAAGATGCGGGTCAAGTCGCCCACGTCTTTGGCGATGAGGAAATAGTGCTTCATGAAGCGTTCGACGTGTTTCAGTCCGCCGCGCGCCCGGTAGCCGAGGCGCTGGGCGAGTTCCGGCTGGCGGTCGAAACTCAGCCGGTCTTCGCCGCGCCTGGCCACGAAATGCAGATGGCAGCGCACCGACCAGAGGAAATTCTCGCATTTCTTGAAGGTGGCAAGATCGCCGCGGGTGAAGGCGCCCTTCTCGGCCAGCTCATCGGGAGAATTCGTCGCATAGAGGAACTTGGCGATCCAGAACAGCGTGTGCAGGTCGCGCAGGCCCCCCTTGCCGTCCTTGACGTCGGGCTCGACCAGATAGCGGCTGACACCCGCCTTGTGCTGGCGGAGATCGCGTTCGGCAAGCTTGCTGGCGACGAATTCCCTGGCGCCGGTGGCGACAATGTCCTTGCGGAATTGCCGGACGAGGCCGTCATACAGGGCGCGGTCGCCGCAGATGAAGCGGGCTTCGAGAATGGCGGTCAGGATGGTATTGTCGGTCTTCGCCTGACGAATGCATTCGTCAATGCTGCGGGTGGCATGGCCCACTTTCTGGCGGGTGTCCCAGAGGGTGTAGAGAATGAACTCGACGGCGTTCCGCACCCATGGCGTCTGCTTCGACGGCAAGACGAAGAGAAGATCGATATCGGAACCGGGCGCCAGCGTGCCGCGGCCATAGCCGCCGACCGCGACCACGGCGACCCGTTCGGCCTGCGGAGCCGTAAACAACCGCGTGGCGGCGAGGTCGAAGAGAGCGTGGACGATTTCGTCTTCGACGAAACTCAAATTCTCGGCGCAGGTCGTGCCCCGGCCATCGGCCAGGAGGCGGCGCTCGGCTTCGCCGCGGGCGGTCCTGAGGACGTCCTTCAAGATTTCGACGATGGCCGGGCGCAGTTTCGCCGACGCACTGCCGTGCTCGCCGGCAAGCGCTTCAAGCTGCCGCCGCAGCACGGCCACATCGATCAGTCTTGCAGGATCGGCGATGGCGGTCATGGCGATTTCGGCAAGGCGGCTCTGAGTTCATAAAGAAGGGACAGCGCCTCGCGCGGCGAAAGCTCATCGGGGGCGATGGCGGCAAGCTTCGTCTCTATCTCGCTCGCTCCCCTCGGCCGGGCAGCTTGCGGCCGCGCCGCCGAAAACAGAGGCAGATCGTCGGCAAGCGACAGGCGGGCGGCGGACTGATCGCTCTTCTCCAAGAGCGTCAAAACCTCGGCGGCGCGCGCCGTGACCGCCGCAGGCAACCCCGCGAGCCTGGCCACTTGGATGCCATAGGATCGGTCGGCAACGCCGGGGACGACTTCGTGGAGGAATACGACATCGCCCTGCCATTCGCGCACCTTGACGGTGGCATTGGCGAGATGTTCGAGGCGGGCGGCAAGGGCGGTCAGCTCATGGTAATGGGTGGCGAAGAGGGCGCGGCAGCGGTTCACCTCGTGCAAATGTTCGACCGTCGCCCAGGCGATGGAGAGGCCGTCGAAGGTGGCGGTGCCGCGGCCGATCTCGTCGAGTATGACGAAGGAGCGCTCCGCCGCCTGATTGAGAATGGCGGCCGTCTCGACCATCTCGACCATGAAGGTGGAGCGGCCGCGGGCGAGATCGTCGGCCGCCCCCACCCGGCTGTACAGCCGGTCGACGATGCCGATATGGGCCGCTTCCGCCGGCACGAAGGACCCCATCTGGGCGAGAATGACGATCAGGGCGTTCTGGCGGAGGAAGGTGGATTTTCCCGCCATGTTGGGACCGGTGACGAGCCAAAGCCGTTTTCCGCCGGTCGAAAGATCGCAATCATTGGCGATAAAGGAGGCTTCGGCGCGCTCCTGCAACATGGTCTCGACCACC
This sequence comes from Hyphomicrobiales bacterium, assembly GCA_052386315.1. Classification (GTDB taxonomy): domain Bacteria; phylum Pseudomonadota; class Alphaproteobacteria; order Rhizobiales; family Aestuariivirgaceae; genus Aestuariivirga. Next base: position 148,608 of record JBQTKG010000027.1, on the reverse strand, counting down.
GGATGGCGGCCATTGCGGATTTCGAAGGTGGTGGTGCCATCGATCCGGGGCCGCACATAGCGCCGCCGCAAGGCGAGCTCGGCGAGCGATGATGCCACATCGATCGCCGCCGCGGCCTCGGCTATGCGCGAGATCGCATGGCTCCCGGCGATCACCGACTTGACCAGGCGATCGAAGATTTCCAGCTCGATTTGCAAGGCGCGGCCGGCGGCGGCGGCGATGCGGTGTTCGAGATCGGCCAGCTCGGTGGTGACGAAGCGCATGGCGCCGGCCACGGTCTGGCGGTGGATGAAGGTTCCCGCCAGTTCGGCCCTTTGCAGCACACCGGCATTCTGGACGGTGACCTCGATAAAATAGCCGAGAATATTGTTGTGCCTGATCTTCAGGGTGCGAATGCCGGTGGCTTCGGCATAATTGCCCTGGAGCCCGGCGATCACCTGGCGGGTTAAGTCGCGGAGTTGCCGGTTCTCGTCCAATTCGGCGATATGGCCGGCGCGAATGAAGCCGCCGTCCCGCGCCAGCAAGGGCAACTCATTGGCCAGCGCATTGGCGAGATCGGCGATCAGGGCGCTGGGGATATCGGTCAGGACGGCATGCGCGGCGGCAATATTGGCGGGATGCACCTGCAATGCGGCGCCGGCTGCGAGGCGAGAGCCGAGAGCTTCGGCACAGGCGAGGCCATCGCGGATAGCGGCGAGATCGCGGGGGCCGCCGCGGCCGACACTGAGGCGGCCGAGGGCGCGTGCGAGATCGGGCATGCCGGCGAGCGACTGGCGCGTTTCGCCGCGCAGATCGCCGGCACTTACGAAAAAACTCACCTCGTCGAGGCGCGTCTCGATCGCCGCGGCATCGGCGAGCGGACTTGCGAGGCGGCCGGACAGAAGCCGCGCGCCGCCCGCCGTCACCGTCATGTCGATCACCGACTGAAGGCTGCCGCGGCGCTCGCCAGCAAGCGTGCGGGTAAGCTCGAGATTGGCGCGAGTTGCCGCATCGATGAGCAAAGACGCGCCCGGCGCCTCGCGGCGGGGATGGCGCAGATGCGGAACACGGCCCACCTGGGTCAAGAGAATATAGTCGAGGAGGCCGCCGAGGCCGGCGATTTCGGCGCGGGAGAAAGTGCCGAAGGCGTCAAGTGTGGCAACCGAGAAATGCTCCTTCAGGCGGCGCTCGCCGGAGACGCTGTCGAAGCGGCTGGCGGGAAGCGGCGTCACCGCTATGCCGGAATTGCCGAGGATTTGGGCTAGCTCCGGCTCGGCGAGAAGCGAATCGGCAACGACGATCTCGCGCGGATCGAGGCGGGCGAGATCGGCCGACAGGCGGCCGGGGACGGTCGGCAGGACCGCAAGATCGCCCGAGGAAATATCGGCGAAGGCGAGCGCCAGTTCGCCGGCATTTTTCACCCGCGCCAGTGCCGCGAGATAATTGTGGGCGCGGGACTCAAGCAGCGAATCCTCGGTGAGCGTGCCCGGCGTCACCAGCCGAACCACATCGCGTTTCACCAGCGATTTGGAGCCGCGCTTCCTCGCTTCGGCCGGATCCTCGGACTGCTCGCAGACGGCGACCCGGTGGCCCTGGCGAATCAGCCGCTGCAGATAGCCGTCGGCGGCATGGACGGGCACGCCGCACATGGGAATGTCGCCGCCGCGATGCCGGCCGCGTTTGGTGAGGGCGATGCCGAGCGCCCGCGAGGCCGTCTCGGCGTCGGCGAAGAAAAGCTCGTAGAAATCGCCCATGCGGTAGAACAGCAGGCAATCGGGATGGGCCCGCTTGATCTCGAGATATTGCGCCATCATCGGCGTGGCGGGCTCGCCCGCCGCCTCAGCGTCCATGGCCATCATCTCGTTCATGGCTTTCCTTAGCAGGAATCGGCAAAAATCTCACAATATGGCATGGCGCGGATCGGGCTTGAGGATTGTCCGTCCACTCTCTAACTTGGCCCTCCCTTGGTCCATTCATCCGCATTTCCAAAGGTTTTTCATGAGCGCCGACCGAAAGCCAGGCAAGAGGCCGACCTTCACCGACGAGGAGGCCCTGCAATTTCATCAGCGCGGCAAGCCCGGCAAGATCGAAATCAACCCGACCAAGCCGATGGCGACGCAGCGCGACCTGTCGCTCGCCTACAGCCCCGGCGTGGCGGTTCCGGTGCGCAGGATCGCCGAAGATCCCGACACCGTCTATGATTATACGGCAAAGGGCAATTTCGTCGCGGTCATCACCAACGGCACGGCGATCCTCGGACTGGGCGATCTGGGCGCGCTCGCCGCCAAGCCGGTGATGGAAGGCAAGGCGGTGCTGTTCAAGCGCTTCGCCGACGTCGATTCGATCGATCTCGAAATCGATACCAAGGACGTCGACGAATTCATCGGCGCGGTGCGCTATCTCGGGCCGTCATTCGGCGGCATCAATCTCGAGGACATCAAGGCGCCGGACTGCTTCATCATCGAGCAGCGGCTGCGCGAGCTCATGGACATTCCGGTGTTTCATGACGACCAGCACGGCACCGCGATCATCGCCACCGCAGGACTGATCAACGCACTCGAGATTACCAAGCGCGACATCAAGAAAATCAAGCTCGTCTGCAACGGCGCCGGCGCCGCCGCCATCGCCTGCGTGGAACTTGTCAAGTCGCTGGGGGTTCCGGGCGAAAACGTCATCCTCTGCGATTCAAAGGGCGTGGTCTACAAGGGCCGCAGCGAAGGCATGAACCAGTGGAAATCGGCCCACGCGGTCGCGACCAAGGCCCGCTCGCTCGCCGATGCGATGCAAGGGGCGGACGTCTTCTTCGGGCTCTCGGTGGCGGGTGCGCTGACCCCCGCCATGGTGGCAAGCATGGCCAAGAACCCGATCATCTTCGCCATGGCCAACCCCGATCCGGAAATCCTTCCCGAGGAAGTGGCGAAAGTCCGTTCCGACGCGATCATGGCGACGGGCCGCTCCGACTATCCCAACCAAGTCAACAATGTGCTCGGCTTTCCCTATATCTTCCGCGGCGCCCTCGACGTCCGGGCGCGGACGATCAACGAGGAGATGAAGATCGCAGCGGCGCAGGCGCTGGCGCGGCTGGCGCGCGAGGACGTGCCCGATGAAGTGGCGGCCGCCTATCACGGTTCCCGGCTCAGCTTCGGCCCCGACTACATGATCCCGGTTCCCTTCGATCCGCGGCTCATCTCGACCATTCCGGTGGCGGTCGCCAAGGCCGCCATGGACTCGGGCGTGGCGCGCAAGCATATCGCCGATCTGGACAATTATGCCGCCGAGCTTTCGGCGCGGCTCGATCCGATCGCCGGCACGCTGCAGAACGTCTTCGAACAGGTCCGCGTCAATCCGAAGCGCGTGGTGTTCGCCGAAGGCGAGGAGGACCGGATGGTCCGCGCCGCCAACAGCTTCGCCAGTACCGGGCTCGGCACCGCCATTCTCATCGGCCGCGAGATCGAGATCGAGAAGACGCTCGCCGCCAGCGGCCTCGAACTCAACGAGAACGTCGAAATTCTCAACGCCCGCATTTCCGAGCGAAATGTCGATTATGCGAACTATCTCTACGAGCGCCTGCAGCGCAACGGCTTCCTGTTCCGCGACTGCCAGCGCCTGGCCAATCAGGACCGCAACGTCTTCGCCGCCTGCATGGTGGCGCTGGGCGACGCCGATGCGCTGGTGACCGGGCTCACGCGCAATTTTTCCGTGGCGCTCGACAACGTGCGCCAGGCGGTCGACAACCGGCCGGGCCACCGGCCGATCGGCGTTTCCATGGCGCTGGTGCGCGGCCGCACGGTGTTCATCGCCGATACCTCGGTGCACGAACTGCCGTTGGCGCAAGAACTCGCCGATATCGCCCAGGAGGCGGCGGGTGTTGCGCGCCGCTTCGGCTACGAGCCCAGGGTTGCGTTTCTCTCCTACTCCACCTTCGGTTATCCGCGCGGCGAACGCGCCGAATATGTGAGGAACGCCGTGGCCGAACTCGACAAGCGCCATGTCGACTTCGAATATGACGGCGAGATGGCTGCCGACGTGGCCCTGTCGCGCGAAGCCATGGCACTCTATCCCTTCTGCCGCCTGACCGGACCCGCCAATGTGCTGGTCATGCCGGCCGCCCACTCGGCCTCCATCTCCACCAAGATGCTGCAGCAACTGGGCGGCGTCACCGTGGTGGGACCGCTACTCACCGGCCTCGACAAGCCGGTGCAGATCGCCTCCATGTCGGCCACCACCACCGACATCGTCAATCTGGCGGCGATCGCGGCCTACGACATCAACCGTTAGGCTGGCCGAAATGGACGAAATAGCGCGCGTCGATCGCCGACACGGGGAGCACGATCAGCACGTCGATGGTGTTGAACTGTTCGTCGATGACGGCGCCTTCTCCGATGTAGCAGCCCAGCCGCAAATAGCCCTTGATCAGCGGCGGCAGCGCCTTGAGCGCCGCTTTCGGATCGACGCGTGCGGCGGGCAGGCGCTTCATCTCGACATAGCGGTGGGCAAGCGCGCGGACGCGCCATTCGTGAGGTGCGGCGCAATTGCGGGCGAGAAACGTCAGGGTCGCCGCATGGCGATCGGGATCCGTGCCCTCGAGGCTGGCACAACCCAGCATGACGTCGAAACGGTGGCGGCGAACGTAATTCCAGATGCCCTGCCAGAGTAGTTCGACCACGGGCCGGGTGCGAAAGGGTTTGAGCACACAGGAACGGCCGAGTTCGAGAAAGCGCAAACCGGGGTGGGCGGCGATGAGGGGGGCCATGTCGAATTCGTCTTGGGTGTAGAAGCCGCCATTGGCCTCCGCCACTTCCTGACGCAGCAGGCGATAGGTGCCGACCAGATCGGGCCCGTGCGTGACGATCAGGTGATCGCAGAAACCGTCGAACCGGTCGGCATCGAGGCGGGCCGCGGCGGCCGCGGCATCGGGCCTGGCATTCAACTCCTCATAGAAAACGCGGTAGCGAAGCTTTTGGGCTTCGGCGATTTCATCGGCTCCGCCGGCAAGGCGGACTGCGAGATCGCCCTTCGTTGCCAGTATTGCGCGGGGTTCCAACGGCGGCATGCGCTCCCTCCAAATGATTCTGCCATAGGGAGCGGCAGTATGAAAGTTCCAAGACGGTTTCAGGCGGCCCGGCGGTGGGCGAGGCGGGCGATGGCTTCGTCGAGATCGTGGCGGTCGAAGGGCTTGGACAGGTGCCCATCCATGCCGGCGGCGAGACATTCGTCATGATCCTCGCGCCGGGCATTGGCGGTCAAAGCCAGAATGGGCAATGGATTGGCGGTTTGACGCGCCCGCTCAATGGCGCGGATGCGGCGGGTGGTCTCGAGTCCGTCGAGGTCCGGCATTTCCACGTCCATGATCACCAGATCGGGTGCGGCACTCTTTTCGAGCAATGCCAGCACCTGGCTGCCGGATACGGCGTGGGTGACGCGGTGACCCGCCTTTTCCAGCATGGTGCGGGCGAGCAGCGCATTGACCGGGTTGTCCTCGGCCAGAAGGATGTTGAGCGGGCGCGGGCGCCCGGCCTGCTTCACAACCTTGCGCAAGCGGGAAACGGCGGCGTCGATTTGCGCGCCGTCCCTGGCGGTCAATTGCCGGAGCAGCGTCTTGCGGCGGAACGGCTTGAGCTGATAGCCGGCGAAGGGCGGACCCAGAAGATCGCGCGCCTGCCGCCGCTCCTCGGCCCGCATGATGACCCAAACCTGCTTGCGGTCCTGGCGGACGCCGCCGGACTTGCGCGCCCAGCTCCGCAGCAGGCCGGCGTGAGACGAATCGCAGATGACGGCGAAGGCCGGCTCGGCGCCGGCTTTCGAAAGGGCCTGGCGCAGTCCGGCCGCACCGGTCAGGCGCCGCACCTTGGCGCCGAACTCCGCAAGCGTCGCTGCGAGGTGATCGGCGATCGGTCCATCGGCGAGGGCTAGTTCATAAGTTCGGCCGGCGAGAACGGGTTCCGGGACGGCGGCATCGCCCGCCGCAGCGAGCGGCAACACAAAGGAGAAGCAGGACCCCTGGCCCGGAACGCTCGTCACCGAGATCGTGCCGCCCATCCGGTCGACCAGCGTCTTGGCGATGAACAGACCGAGGCCGGTGCCGCCGAAGCGCCGCGCCGTGGCGGCATTGGCCTGGACATATTCCTCGAAGACGCGCCTGCACTCCTCCTCCGACATGCCGACGCCGGTGTCCCTGACTTCGAAACGGAGCCGGTTGCCGCCGTCGAGGTCCACGGTCAGCGAGACGCCGCCCTTATCGGTGAACTTGATGGCATTGCCGCAGAGATTGAACAGGATCTGGCGCAGCCGGTGCTGGTCGCCCATGATCCGCTCCGGCACGCGAGCCGACACGTGACCCGAAATTTCAATGCCCTTGTCATGGGCGCGCGGCGCCAGAAGCTCGGTCACCGCTTCAGCGACCGCGTCCACATCGAAAGGTTTGTTTTCGAGTTCCAGCCTGCCCGATTCGATCTTCGAGGTGTCGAGGATTTCATCGATAATCGACAGGAGCGCGCGGCCGGAGGATTGGGCGGCATTGGCATAGGCTTTCTGCTCGGGCGTCAGCTCGGTTTCCAGCAACAGGCCGATCATGCCGATGACGCCGGTCATCGGTGTGCGGATTTCGTGGCTCATGGTCGCCAGGAAGCGGGTTTTGGCGCGGTTCGAGGCTTCGGCCTGGGCGCCGGCCTGCTGCAGGGCCGCGACCGTGGTAGCCAGTGCCAGCATGCGGCGCCGGGCGGAGCGGCGCCATGCGAAGGCGCCGGCGGCGATGCCCACCGCCATGATCACGCCGGCGAGCATCAAGGCGAGCAAGGCTGCCGAGGCGTCGGAGGGGAGCGATTGCATGATGACGAAGGCGCTCACCACCAGGGCGGCCGAGGCGCCGCCGAGCGCTGCGCCATAGCCTACTTCGGGCCGCGCCAGATCGCGCAACGCATGTTCGAGCGCGCCGGCGTTCGCCGGAACGGCGGGTGGACGTTTGCCGCCTGGCATCATTTGTCGTTCCCTGTGGTTTGTTTTTATTTTGATTGAAATTGGCATGAAGGAATTTTTAATGCATTCAAACCTCGGCGAAAGGTAAACGGGACGTAAACGGCCTGTGCCATTGACGGCGGAGGTGCCCCGATTTAACGCAAGGCCCGAGCATGAACGGCGCACAAATCGAGACCGCGGCCCGGCATTTGTGGACGCATTGGCGGGAGGGAACGCGGACCGGCGGCCTGCCGGACGGCTGCCGCCCGGCCACCCGTGCCGGGGCTTACCGGATTGCCGAGACGCTGGCCGGGCTTTCGCAACAAAAGGTCGTCGGCTGGAAAATCGCCGCCACCAGCGCGGCGGGACAGAAACACATCAATGTCGACGGGCCGCTGGCGGGGCGGCTGCTGCAAAACCGCGTGCTGGCGGCCGGAGCCACGGTCCGTCTCGGCGACAATATCATGCGCGTCGCCGAGGCCGAATTCGCCTTCAGCTTCGGCGAAGACCTGCCCGCGGAACTCGCGCTCTATGACCGGAGCGAAGTCCTGGCGGCGGTTGCCGGCCTGCACCTGTCGCTGGAAATTCCCGATTCGCGCTACCGCGATTACACGGCCGTGGGTGCGGCCCAGCTCATCGCCGATACCGCCTGCGCCTCCTGGCTTGTCACCGCGCCATCGGCCTATGCCGAATGGCGATCGCTCGATCTGGTGCGGCACCGGGTCGCTGCCCATGTCAACGGATCGCTGGTGGCCTCGGGCAGCGGCGAAGCGGTGCTCGGCGATCCGGTCATCGCGCTTACCTGGCTGGTCAATGAAGTGGCGACCTATTCCGGCGGCATCAAGGCGGGCGACCTTGTGACGACGGGAACCTGTCTCAAGCCGGTGACGATCGCGCCGGGCGACGAAGTGCGGCTCGACTACGGCATGCTGGGCACGCTTTCGGCCCGCATCGATTAGCGCATGTTCCGCCAAAGTGTACACACTTTGGCGGCAAGAACATGCGCTAAATTATTGACCAAGTGCGTTTTCTTTTGCGAAAAGTGATTCCACTTTTCGGGAAAACGCACTATGCGGCGGCTTGAAACGAGGCGAGCCGCTGGCGGTAAGAGAGCGCCTCGGCGATGTGGATGCGGGCGATTTCCTCCCGGCCATCGAGATCGGCCAGGGTGCGGGCCACACGCAGCACCCGGTGATAGCCCCGCGCCGAGAGGTTCATGGCATCGGCGGCCTCGCGCAGGAGCTTGAGGCCCGGCGCATCGGGCCTGGCGATTTCCTCGAGCAAGACGCCGTCGGCCTCGGCATTGGTGCGCAGATGCGCAAGTCCCAGTTTCGCGAAGCGGTCCTTCTGCCATTGGCGGGCGGCGGCAACACGCAGCGCCACATCGGCGCTCGACTCCTTGGGCGGCGGCAGGGTCAGGTCGGAGGCCTTCACCGCCGGCAATTCGATCTGGATATCCATGCGGTCGAGCAGCGGGCCGGAAATGCGCCCCTGATAATCGGCGGCACAGCGCGGGCCCTTCCTGCAGACGTGGCCGGGTTCGCCGGCCATGCCGCATTTGCATGGGTTCATCGCCGCGACCATCTGGAAGCGGGCCGGATAGGTGACGTGATAGTTGACCCGCGCCACCACCGTCTCGCCCGATTCCAGCGGCTGGCGCAGGCTTTCGAGCACCCGCGGCTGGAATTCCGGCAACTCGTCGAGAAACAAGACGCCGTGATGGGCAAGCGCCATTTCGCCCGGTTTCGCCCGGAGGCCGCCGCCGACCAAGGCCGGCATGGAGGCGGAGTGGTGCGGCGCCCGGAACGGCCTGCGGCGCGACAGCTTGCCGCCGGCAAGCTCGCCGGCCAGCGAGGCGATCATGCTGATATCGAGCATTTCGCGGGCATCCATGGGCGGCAGGATGGAGGGTAGGCGCTGGGCCAGCATGGATTTGCCGGCCCCGGGCGGGCCCACCATGAGCAGATGATGACCGCCGGCGGCGGCCACTTCGAGGGCCCGCTTGGCGGCCTCCTGGCCCTTGATATCCCTGAGGTCGGGAAGCGTCCCCAGGTCCTCGGCGAGGGCGGGCCTGGGTCTGGTCAGAACCTGGCTGCCCTTCACATGATTGATGAGCTGCACGAGGTTCTGCGGCGCCAGAATGTCGAGGTCCTCGCCCGCCCAGGCGGCCTCGGCGCCCGAGGCCTTGGGGCAGATCAAGCCCAAATCGCGGGCATTGGCGGCCATCGCCGCCGGCAGGCAGCCGGCCACGGCGAGGATCGACCCGTCCAGGGCGAGCTCGCCCATGACGCTGTAACGGGTGAGAAAATCATGGGGCAGCACGCCAAGGGCGGCCAACAGGGCAAGGGCGATCGGCAAGTCGAAATGGCTGCCTTCCTTGGGCAGATCGGCGGGCGAGAGATTGACGACGAGGCGCTTTCCGGGAAGGGCAAGGCCTATGGCATAGAGGGCGGCGCGGACGCGCTCGCGGCTTTCGGCCACCGCCTTGTCGGGCAGGCCCACCACATGGAACTGCACCAACCCTGAGACGAATTGCGCCTGAACGTCGATGGCGACCGCCTCGATCCCCTGAAATGCCACCGTTGCCACCCGCGACGTCATGATCCCGCCCCCTGGCCCACGGAATTGACGCTATAACAACTTGCAGGCCACGGCAAGAACAAATTGCGAACATAATCTGGCGCATGTTCTTATCGCCAAAGCGCGTACACTTTGGCGGAACATGCTCTATCTCCGGGCTTCGATCGCGTCCCAGATCAGCGCGGCGATGTCGGGGCCGCCGAAGCGCCTGATCTCGCGGATGCCGGTGGGCGAGGTGACGTTGATCTCGGTCAGATAATCGCCGATCACGTCAAGCCCCACGAAGATCAGGCCGCGCTTTTTCAGATCGGGGCCGATCGCCTCGCAGATTTCCTCTTCGCGCTTGCTCAGCGTCGCGGGCTCGGGCCTGCCGCCCACATGCATGTTGGAGCGGTTGTCGGAGACCGCCGGAACCCGGTTGATGGCGCCCGCGGCCTTGCCGTCGACGAGGATGATGCGCTTGTCGCCCTTGCGGATTTCGGGGAGATAGCGCTGGGCGATGAATGGCTCGCGGAAGGTCTGGGTGAAGAGTTCGAGCAGGGCGGCGAAATTCTGGTCGGCCTCGCCGAGGCGGAACACCCCTGCTCCGCCACTGCCGTAGAGCGGCTTCAGGATGATGTCGCCATGGGCGCGGCGGAAGGCGGCAATCTCGACCGGGTCGCGGGTGATCAGCGTTTCCGGCATGAAATTGCGATAGCGCAGGACGAAGAGCTTCTCCGGCGCGTTGCGCACCTCGACGGGATCATTGACCACCAGGGTCTTCGGGTGAATGTGCTCCAGTAAATGAGTGGCGCTGATGTAGGCCATGTCGAAGGGCGGATCCTGGCGCATCAGCACGACGTCGAAGGCGCCGAGATCGGCGCGCGTCATCGCGCCCAGCGTTGCATGGTTGCCGGGCTCGTCGCGCACGGTCGTGTCCTGGCCCGAGGCCCAAAGCGTGTCCCCGGCAAGGGCAAGCGTCTGGGTGCGGTAATAGAACAGGCGGTGGCCGCGCGCCTGCGCCTCCAGCATCAGCGCGAAGGTCGAATCGCCCTTGATGTTGACGGTTTCGATCGGGTCCATCTGGACGGCAATCCGCAGCGGCATCGCTCAGTCGTCTCCGTAGAAGGCGTTCTCGACATGGCGCGGCCAGTGGTAGGGTGAGACCGCGACGATGTCAAAACGGCAGAAATCCTGTGCCGCGCGGGTATCGCGTCCCATCCAATTGCGGGCCGCGGCGGCGATGCGCTTGGCCTGAAACGGTGTCACGCATTCGATCCCTTGATCGGCGCTGCGGCGCGCCTTGACTTCGATGAAGGCCGTGACCCGGCCGCGCCGCATGATGAGATCAACCTCGCCATGGGGACTCCGGTAGCGATGGGCGAGCAGCCGGTAGCCCTTGAGGCGGAGCGACCACAGTGCTGCCAGTTCGGCCCAACGGCCCTGACGCTCGGCGCGGGCGCGGCGGGCGTCAGCCATCGGTGGCCTTCTTGCGCGCCAGAATGCGGGCATAGGCCTCCTTCCTGGGGAGATTGAAGCGGCGGGCGACCTCGGCGGCGGCCCGGCCGGCGGGCATGGCTGCGAGCGCTTCTGCAAGGGCTGCGTCGACCTCCTCGCCCGATGCTGGGACGGGCTCCGGCGGCGGACCGGCGATCACCGTGATTTCGCCCTTGACCGCGGTCCGCGCTGCCAGATTTTCGCGCAGTTCGCGGGCGCTGCCGCGGAGTACTTCCTCATGCAGCTTGGTGAGCTCGCGCGCCACGGCGAGCTGGCGGCCGGGCCATGCCGCTTCGATCTCCGCCAGGGTTGCGACAATGCGGTGCGGGCTTTCGAAGAAAACCAGCGTCGAGCGCAGCCCGGCGAACTCGCCATAGAGGCGTTTGCGGTCGCCCGCCTTGGCGGGAAGAAAGCCCAGAAAGGTGAAGCGATCGGTAGGAAGCCCCGAGAGGGCAAGGCCGGTCAGCACCGCGGAGGGGCCGGGACAGGCGGTCACCGCAATGCCGGCCTCGAGCGCTTCGGCGACCAGCCGGTAGCCCGGATCGGAAATGAGCGGCATGCCGGCATCGCTGACCAGCGCCAGCGTCAGGCCGGACTTGAGTTTCTCCACAATGCCGGGTCGTACTTTCGCCGCATTATGCTCGTGGTAGGGCCGCAGTTTCGTTCCGATCCCGTAGCGTTCGAGGAGTTTCGCCGTGGTGCGGGTATCTTCGCAGAGGATGGCATCGGCGGCAGTCAGGGTGGCAAGGGCGCGGATGGTGATATCGCCCAGATTGCCGATGGGGGTTGCCACCACATGGAGGCCGGCTTCGAGTTTTTCGGCCTCGAACTGTGCGGCGCCTATGCTATAGCGGCGGTCCGATCGGGGTTTTTGCAACGTCATCCGTATCCGGGGGAATTTCGCGTGAACAAGCCGGGGCTCGTGCCATGCTAGCGCGCCGCAGCCGCCAGTGGGAGTGGCGATATCTGGTCATCGCGTTTGTGGCCGTACTGCTCTCCGCCTGCGGCGGTACGGCCCGCATGGGCTCGCTGTTCAGCGACGAGGAGCCCTCAAGCCAGTCCCGGCCGGAAAGTGGAAGCAAGGTGGCCCTGCTCCTGCCGCTGTCGGCGCCGGGCGAGACCCAGAGGATCGCCATTGCCCTAAAGCAGGCGGCCGAGATGGCGCTGGCCGACACGGGCGGCGGCGTCAGCTTTATCGTCAAGGATACGGGCGGTTCGCCCAACGGCGCCAAAGCGGCGGCCGATGCCGCCCTCAATGAAGGTGCGCGGCTGATCCTCGGGCCGCTGCTCGCCGAGGAAGTGCGCGCTGTGGACCCGGTGGCCCAAAGCCGAGGCATCAATGTCATCGCCTTCTCTTCGGCAAGCGCGGTCGCCGGCAACGGGACTTTCCTGATGAGCTTCCTGCCGGAGGAGGAGATCGCCGGCGTGTTGCGCTTCGCGACATCGAAGGGTTATCGCAGCATCGCCGCACTCTATCCCGCCTCGCAGTACGGCGCCGCCGTCGAGCGGTCGCTGGTCCAGGCGGCGGGACAATATGGCGCGTCGATCGTGAGCCGGCAGCGTTATGCCCGCGTCGACGATTCGATTGCCGAGTCCGCCGCCCAAATTGCGCCGGCTCTCCAGGGCCAGGGAGCGGCACTGCTGCTGCCGGAAAGCGGCGAAATTCTCGCCAAGATCGGAACGGCGCTGTCGGAAAACGGAATTACGCCCGGAAACGTCAAGATTCTCGGCACCGGCCAATGGGACGACGCGGCAACACGCAATGTCCCCATCGCCATGGGTGGATGGTATGCGGGCGTCGCACCCGATCTGGTGGCCCGCTTCGACCAGAAATATGCAGCCTTGCATGGAGCCAAACCGCCGCGCCTGGCGAGCCTTGCCTATGATGCGGCTACACTGGCGGTCAATCTCGCAAGGCGCGGCGATTTCTCGACGGCGGCGATCGCCGGTGCGCAGGGCTATCAGGGCGCCAATGGCCTGTTCCGCTTCCGCGACAGCGGCCTGATCGAGCGCGGCCTCGCCATCCTGCAAATGGGGCCGGGCGGACCCGATGTCATAGCGTCGGCGCCAACGGCCTTCTAGGCGGCAAGCTCGGCAATCAACGCGTTGAGAACGCGGCGGCCGCTGCGCGTCGCGGCGAGGCGCGCACCGTCGCGGCGGAGAAGGCCGAGGGACTCGAGGCCCGCGATCCTGTCATCGCCGATGGCGCGTCCGGCGAGCGCCGCATAGCGGGCATGATCGATGCCTTCGGATATGCGCAGGCCCATCAGCAGATATTCGGCCGCCTGTTCGGCGGGATAGACAAGGGAGTCCTCGATGATGCCGTTGCCGCGCGAGGCAACCAGCTGGCGCCAGGTTTCGGGATGTTTTTCAGCGACGAGCGCGCGGCGGTTCAGGCCGGCGGCGATGCGGCTGTGGGCGCCGGGACCGGCACCGGCATATTCGCCATAGCGCCAATAAAGCAGGTTGTGACGCGATTCATGGCCGGCTCTCGCATGGTTCGAGACTTCGTAAGCCGCAAGGCCCGCCTTCTCGGTGAGCTCCTGGGTGATGTCGAAAAGATCGGCCGCCGTCTCTTCATCGAGCACGGGAAGCGCGCCGCGGGCGAAGAGATCGGCATAGGCGGTGCCGGGCTCGATGGTCAGCTGATAGAGCGACATGTGGCCCTGCTGCTCGGCCAAGGCCTGTGAAAGCTCGTCGCGCCATTGCGCCGCCGTCTGACGGGGCCGCGCATAGATCAGGTCGAAGGAAACGCGCGGAAAGATTTTGGCCGCCAACCGGAAGGCAGCGATGGCTTCCTCCGGCGAATGCCGGCGGCCGAGCGCCTGCAAATGGGCCGCATCGAGGGCCTGGACGCCGACCGAGACGCGATTGACCCCGGCGGCGCGATAGCCGCGGAAGTTCTCCGCCTCGACGCTGGTCGGATTAGCCTCGAGGGTTACTTCGGCATCGGCAGCCATGGGCCAGAGCCCGGCAATCGCTTCGAGGACATGGGCTACGGCGGCAGGCGGCATGAGCGAGGGTGTGCCGCCGCCGAAGAAGACGCTGGCGACAGTGCGTGCCTTCGTCTGCTGCGCCAGCCAGCCCAGCTCGGCGGCAAGGGCTGCGGCAAAACCCATGGCATCGACCGGCCCATGGCGGACATGGGAATTGAAATCGCAATAGGGACACTTGGCCTTGCAGAAGGGCCAATGCACATAGATGCCGAAACCCGGTTCAGAACACGGCATCGATGAGTTTCCCGAAGGCGCGGGCGCGATGGGACATCGTGTGCTTCACTTCCGGCTCCATCTCGCCGAAGGTCTGGGCGAGGCCGCCGGGCACGAACATCGGATCGTAGCCGAAGCCTTTCGATCCGCGCGGCGGCCAGACCAGGGTTCCGTCGACGCGGCCTTCGAAGATTTCGCCGTGGCCATCGGGCCAGGCGAGACAGAGCGCGCAGACGAAATGGGCTTTGCGCGCATCCGGCGTGACGGCGCCCTTGGCCTGCAGCTTCTCCTCGACATTGCGCATGGCCAGCGCGAAATCCTTGGCAGCACCGGCCCAGCGCGCCGAATGGACGCCGGGCTCGCCGCCCAGAGCATCGACACAAAGACCGGAATCGTCGGAAAGCGCCGGCAAGCCCGAAACCTTCGCGGAATGTACCGCCTTGAGGCGGGCATTGCCGGCGAAAGTCGCCTCGCTCTCATGGGGCTCGGAAATGCCGAGCGATGCTGCCGAAACGGCCTCGACCCCATGGGGACCCAAGAGTTCCCTGATCTCGGCGAGCTTGCCGGGATTGTGGGTAGCGACGACGAGCCGGCCGGATGTGAGCGTGCGTCTCATGCGATGGCGGATTTCTGCAACATCACGAGTTCATCTACGCCCTTGCGGGCGAGCGCCAGCAATTGCAGAAAGTCGTCCTGCGAGAACGGCTCGCCTTCGGCGGTAGCCTGCACCTCGACAATGCTGCCTTTGCCGGTGATAACGAAATTGGCATCGGTTCCGGCGGCCGAATCCTCGGCATAGTCGAGATCGAGTACCGCGGCGCCGTCATGAATGCCGCAGGAGACGGCGGCCACATGGTCCTTGATCGGCCAAGTCTTGAACATGGCGCGCGCCTGCATCCATTTGAGGCAGTCATGCAGGGCCACCCAGCTTCCGGTGATCGCCGCAGTGCGGGTGCCGCCGTCGGCCTGCAGGACATCGCAATCGAGGGTGATCTGCTTTTCGCCCAGCGCCACGAGGTCGGTAACGGCGCGAAGGCTGCGGCCGACAAGGCGCTGGATTTCCTGGGTGCGGCCTGATTGCTTGCCTTGGGCCGCCTCGCGGCGCATGCGCTCGCCGGTCGAACGCGGCAGCATGCCGTATTCGGCCGTCACCCAGCCCTTGCCGAGACCCTTCATCCAGGGCGGCACTTTCTCCTCCAGCGAGGCGGTGCACAGCACATGGGTGTCGCCGAAACGAACGAGGCAGGAACCTTCGGCATGTTTGCTGAGGCCGCGCTCGAAACTCACGGCGCGCAATTGATCGGGCTGCCGCCCGGAGGGACGCATCGGCAATTCCTTTCATGAACGGCGGGGGTTCTAGCCTGCCGATTGACCGGAGCCAACTTGATTCCTACATTGCCGCCCATGAGTTCGATCCCACCAAAGCCGTTCCTCGACGAAAAGCTCACCGGCCTCGCCGGTCTCGACCGGCGCTCGCGCGACATTTTCCGCAGGCTGGTCGATACCTATCTCGAAACCGGCGAGCCGGTGGGTTCGCGCACCATCTCGCGCATCCTGCCATCCGGCCTGTCGCCGGCCTCGGTGCGCAACGTAATGATGGATCTCGAGGATGCGGGCCTCATCTATTCGCCGCACGCGAGCGCCGGCCGGGTGCCGACTGAGGCGGGGCTCCGGTTCTTCGTCGATGCGGTGATGGAAGTGGGCGCGATGGCTCCCGACGAACGGGCTCACATCGACGCGCAAATCGCCGCCAGCAACCGGCAGCGCCGCATCGAGGACGTGCTGGGCGAAGCGACCATGCTTCTGTCGGGCCTGTCGCACTGCGCCGGCGTTGTCATGGCGCCGAAGATGAATGCGCGGCTCAAGCACATCGAGTTCGTCAATCTCGCGCCGGGCCGGGCGCTGGTCATTCTGGTGGGCGAGGACGGAGCGGTGGAAAACCGCGTCATCGACGTGCCGCCGGGACTGCCGCCCGCCACCTTCGTCAAGGCTACGAACTACCTTTCGACGCGATTCCAGGGCAAGACGATCGCCGAAGTCCAGCGCTTCATGCGCGAGGAAATGGCGAGCCTCAGGCACGAGCTCGACGACGTCTCGGCCCGCATCGTCGAGGCCGGAATCGCCGTCTGGTCGGGCGACAGCGATCCCGACGCCAAGACCCTGATCGTCAGGGGCCAAGCCAATCTCCTGGAAAACGCCACCGCCGTCGACGATCTCGAGCGCATCCGCAAGCTCTTCGACGACATCGAGAACAAGCGCGAACTCGTCCAGCTTCTGGGCCTTGCCGAAGCGGGCGAAGGGGTGCGCATCTTCATCGGCTCGGAGAACCGGCTGTTTTCGCTGTCGGGCTCGTCGCTGATCGTCGCCCCCTACCGCAATAGCGAGGAAAAGATCGTCGGCGTGCTCGGCATCATCGGGCCGACGCGGATGAATTATGCCCGGATCATTCCCATGGTCGACTATACCGCCAAGGTCGTCGGCCGCCTTCTCACTTGATTTTTCCGGCGTCCCGGCCGATATGCGGGCCATCCCCGACATGACACAAACGGTATGAGCGTTCCCATGGCCGACGAGACGAATACGCCTGACTTCATCGCCACCCCGACGGAGATCGAATCGCCAATCGCCGAACCCCCCGTCGATCCGCGCGATGCCGAGATTGCCGCTCTGAAGGAAGAAGTGGGCGCCCTAAAGGACCGGCACTTGCGGCTGGCGGCCGAGATGGACAACCTGCGCAAGCGCACCGAGCGCGAGAAGGCGGAGGCGACGCTTTATGCGGCGACGAATTTCGCCCGCGATCTCTTGAGCGTCGCCGACAATCTCGGCCGGGCGCTCGCGGCGGTGCCGCCGGAGGCGCGGGAGGTTGCCGACGAGGTGACCCGGAATCTGCTGGCCGGGGTCGAGGTCACCGAACGCGACCTCCTCAACAGTTTCCAGCGCCACGGCATCCGCAAGATCGAAACCGTGGGCCAGAAATTCGATCCGCACATGCACCAGGCCATCTTCGAGGTTCCGACCACGGAGCATCCGCCGGGCACCGTGGTCCAGGAAATGCAGGCGGGCTTCGCCATCGGCGAACGCTGCCTGCGCCCCGCCATGGTGGGCGTGGCGAAGGCCGAGGCCTAGGGCTTCGTCACCCGCCGCAGTGTGAGATTGATGCGGCCGCCGTCCTTCAGAAGTGTCGAGGTGCCGGCGAGAACCCGGTCGATGCCGTGATAGCAAAGGCGGGAGGCACCGCCCATCACTACAACATCCCCGGAGGCGAGCTTGAAGGTCCCGGTCTTGCAGCCGCGCTCCTTACCGCCCATGCGGAAGAGGGCGGTGTCGCCGAGCGAGATCGAAACGACGGGGGCAGAGAAATCTTCTTCGTCTTCGTCGCGGTGCAGCCCCATCTTGGCGCCCTCGCGATAATGGTTAACGAGACAGGCTTCGGGCGGATGCGGATAGTCCGCAACTTCCTTCCAGATCGCCAGAACCGCAGCCGGAATCGGCGGCCACGGCCGCCCGGTTTCAGGATGGCGCTCCTGATATCGATAGCCTGAACGATCGGAGACCCAGCCCAGGGGCCCGAGATTGGTCATGCGCACCGTGAAAGGCCGTGCCGTGCGGGGCATGACGGGAATGAAGAACGGGGCTTCGGCGACCGCCCGGCGGAGTACTTCCACCAGGCCCTGCTGGGCCGCGGGATCGAGAAATCCGGGCAGATAACGCAGTCCGGGTTGGCGCATTTTGACCGCCTCTCCATGCTTGATCGGCAATTTTCCCCTCCCTATATAACCGTAGAACGTCGCACACCCCTTGGGAATCGCGGGGAAGCGGACCATATGTCAATCAGGAGGCGGCCCCTTTTTGGGTCGCGGAAGCGCCATTTGCGGGCTTCCGCAGGGCCCGCCTGCCACACGGAGACTGGACATGGCTAAAGTGATCGGCATCGACCTCGGCACGACCAATTCGTGCGTTGCGGTGATGGAAGGCAAGACTCCCAAGGTCATCGAGAATGCGGAAGGCGCCCGCACCACGCCGTCAATCGTGGCCTTCAATACCGACGGCGAAATCCTCATTGGCCAGCCCGCCAAAAGACAGGGCGTCACCAATCCAGAGAACACCTTCTTCGCCATCAAGCGCCTGATCGGCCGCCGCATGGACGACCCCATGGTGGCCAAGGACAAGAAGCTGGTTCCCTACAACATCGTGCGCGCCGACAATGGCGACGCCTGGGTCGAGTCGCGGGGCCAGAAATACGCGCCGTCGCAGATCTCGGCCTATATTCTGACCAAAATGAAGGAAACCGCCGAGCGCTATCTCGGCGAGTCGGTGACGCAGGCCGTCATCACGGTTCCCGCCTACTTCAACGACTCGCAGCGCCAGGCCACCAAGGATGCCGGCAAGATCGCGGGCCTCGAGGTTCTGCGCATCATCAACGAGCCCACCGCGGCGGCGCTTGCCTATGGCCTCGATAAAAAGCAAGCCGGCACCATCGCGGTCTATGACCTGGGCGGCGGCACCTTCGACATTTCCGTTCTCGAAATCGGCGACGGCGTCTTCGAGGTGAAGTCGACCAACGGCGATACCTTCCTCGGCGGCGAAGATTTCGACATGCGCATCGTCGATTACCTCGCCGACGAGTTCAAGAAGGAACAGGGAATCGACCTGCGCAAGGACAAGCTCGCTCTGCAGCGCCTCAAGGAAGCCGCGGAAAAGGCCAAGATCGAGCTGTCGTCCTCGACGCAAACGGAAATCAACCTGCCCTTCATCACGGCCGATGCTTCGGGTCCGAAGCATCTAACCTTGAAGCTCACCCGCGCCAAGCTCGAAGCACTGGTCGACGATCTGATCCAGAAGACCGTCGAGCCCTGCCGCCAAGCCCTCAAGGATGCCGGCGTGACCGCCGGCCAGATCGACGAGGTCGTGCTCGTCGGCGGCATGACGCGCATGCCCAAGGTCATCGAAGTTGTGAAGCAGTTCTTCGGCAAGGAGCCGCACAAGGGTGTCAACCCGGACGAAGTCGTGGCCATCGGTGCTGCGATCCAGGCGGGCGTGCTCAAGGGCGAAGTGAAGGACGTCCTGCTCCTCGATGTCACGCCCTTGTCGCTCGGCATCGAGACGCTGGGTGGCGTGTTCACCCGCCTCATCGATCGCAACACCACGATCCCGACCAAGAAGAGCCAGATATTCTCCACCGCCGACGACAACCAGACGGCGGTGACGATCCGTGTCTTCCAGGGCGAGCGCGAGATGGCGGCCGATAACAAGATGCTCGGCCAGTTCGATTTGATGGGCATTCCGCCGGCGCCGCGCGGCGTGCCGCAAGTCGAGGTTACCTTCGACATCGACGCCAACGGCATCGTTAACGTCTCGGCCAAGGACAAGGCGACGAACAAGGAACAGCAGATCCGTATCCAGGCCTCGGGCGGTCTCTCCGACAAGGAGATCGAGAAGATGGTCAAGGAAGCCGAGATCAACGCCGCCGAGGACAAGAAGCGCAAGGAGCTGGTCGAAGCCAAGAACCATGCCGAGGCGCTCATCCATGCGACGGGCAGGTCGATGACCGAGCTCGGCGACAAGATTTCGGCCGCCGACAAGTCCACGGTGGAGGCGGCCATCGCCGACCTCAAACAGGCCATGGAAGGCGACGACACCGAGACGATCAAGACCAAGACCAACGCGCTGGCCCAGGCCTCGATGAAGCTCGGCGAAGCCCTCTACAAGACCCAAGGTGCGGCGGGCGGCGAGGCCGGTCCAGCGCCGGGCGGCGGCGCATCCTCCAAGGCAGACGACGACGTGGTCGATGCGGACTTCACGGAAGTGAAGGACGACGACAAGAAGGCCTAAGACACAATGTTCGGCGGATCCTCGTCCTTGGGGCTCACACCTCGGGATGAGGTCTGCTATAGGCCATTCCATCAATCCGCCTTCCGGTAACATTTTCCCATGGCCAAGCGCGATTTTTACGAGATTTTGGGTGTCGGCAGAAATGCCGACGAAAAGGAACTCAAGGCCGCCTACCGCAAGCTCGCCAAGCAATATCACCCGGATGCCAATCCGGGCGACAAGACGGTCGATCACAAATTCAAGGAAATCAACGAGGCCTATGATGTCCTGAAGGACCCGCAGAAGAAGGCGGCCTACGACCGTTTCGGCCACCAGGCCTTCGAGGGCGGCATGGGCGGGGCGCGTGGGGCCGGCGGCGGCGCGGGCTTCGGACCCGAATTCACCTCCTCCATGTCCGACATCTTCGAGGATCTGTTCGGGGTTTCCATGGGTGGCGGACGTGGCCGCGGGCGCGGGGCCGGCGGACGCGGCAGTGCCGGGGCGGCGCGCGGCGCCGATCTCCGCTATAACATGGAGATCGCGCTCACCGAAGCCTATACCGGCAAGACGGCGCAAATCCGCGTGCCCTCCTCCGTCACCTGCGAGGTCTGTTCCGGATCGGGCGCCAAGCCCGGTTCCCATCCCAAGACCTGCGGTACCTGTGGCGGCGTTGGCGCGGTCCGTTCGCAATCGGGCTTCTTCACGGTCGAGCGCACCTGTCCGACATGCCAGGGCCGGGGGCAGGTGATTTCCGATCCGTGCGGCAATTGCGGCGGCCAGGGACGTGTCACCAAGGAGCGCACGCTGTCAGTCAGCATTCCGGCGGGGGTTGAGGACGGCACACGCATCCGCCTTGCCAATGAGGGCGAGGCGGGCCTGCGCGGCGGGCCGCCGGGCGATCTTTATATTTTCCTCTCGGTGCGCCCGCATGATTTCTTCCAGCGCGACGGCGCGGACCTGTTTTGCAAGGTGCCGGTTTCCATGACCGTCGCGGCGCTGGGCGGCGAGATCGAGGTGCCGACCATCGACGGCAAGAAGGCGCGGGTCACGATTCCCGAAGGCGCCCAGACCGGCAAGCAGTTCCGCCTGAAGAGCAAGGGCATGCCGGTGCTGCGCTCGTCCCAGCACGGCGACATGTATATCCAGGTGACGGTCGAAACGCCGGTCAATCTGACCCGCCGACAGCGTGAACTCCTGCGCGAGTTCGAGAAGGAAGCCCGCAACAATTCGCCGGAGTCCGAGGGCTTCTTCGCCAAGGCCCGGGCCTTCTGGGACGGCTTTGGAGGCTGAGAAGTGCCCAAGGGCTACTGGATCGCGCATGTCACCGTCAGCAATCCCGACCGGTACAAGTTCTATGCCGAGGCGGCGCCGGAAGCATTCAGGAAATATGGCGCGACGATCCTGGCGCGGGGCGGAAAGTCGCAGCAGATGGAAGGCCAGGGCCGGCCGCGCAATGTGGTGATCGAATTCCCGTCGCTCGAGGCGGCGATCGATTGCTACAACTCGCCCGAATACCAGGCGGCGAAAGCCAAGCGCAAAGGCGCGGGCGAGGCCGAGATCGTCGTCGTCGAAGGAGTCTAGCCGATGGCCAAGGGCTATTGGATGGCCAGTGTCCGCATCCGCGATCCCAAGCGTTATCCCGATTACATCGCCGCCAACAAGGCGGCTTTCGACAAGTATGGCGCCAAATTCGTGGTGCGCGGCGGACAGTTCGAAGTGGCGAAGGGAAAGTCCGGCGACCGCCATGTGGTGATCGAGTTCGACTCCTTCGAGACGGCCAAGGCCTGTTTCCACTCGCCCGAA
This sequence comes from Hyphomicrobiales bacterium, assembly GCA_052386315.1. Taxonomy (GTDB): domain Bacteria; phylum Pseudomonadota; class Alphaproteobacteria; order Rhizobiales; family Aestuariivirgaceae; genus Aestuariivirga. The sequence continues at coordinate 126,796 of JBQTKG010000027.1, read as the reverse complement.
TATCAGGCGGCGCTGCGCATCTTCGAGACCTGCGCCGATAGCGACCTGGTGATCGTCGAAGGCGTGTGATCAGAAGGCGAGATCGCGCAGAATCAAGGTGCCGAGCGATGGAAGCTTGACGGCAAGATCGTCCGCGTCAATGCCGACAATGGCTCCACCAAGGTTGATCTCAAGACCTTCGCGCCAGGCGGCCGTCAGACCTGCGATGCCGGCGAAGGACACGGTATAGCCGGTGCCGCTCGGAGCATCGGCGACAGAAAATCCCGGTCCGAGATAATCCTTGCCGACGGCAGCGGGTGGAAGCTCGGTTTCGAAGCCGCCGGTGTTGCGCACGACCCAGGCCACGAAGCTGTTTGAGTTCGGCCCCGGCCAAACCGCGTAACTGCCGCGCGCCGTGTAGAGATAGCGTCCGATGGTCTCTTCGATTTCAGGAATGAGCCTGGCCGCCTCGGCCCCCTCCAGTTCGAAGACCACATAGGGCCGATTTCCGTACCAGAAGGCATAGGCCGCGAAGGCATTGCGGCGCACCGGACTACCCCAGCCGACGACATCATAACGGGTCCAGGCCGCGGCTCCTTCCGGTTTGAGGACGATCGACAGGTGCTCGGCGAAGATCGATTTCCAGTTTCCGGTGCGCGCCGCGAGGATCAGGACGCGGGCAGTTGGAGCGGCCGATGCTTCAAGCAGGAGGCCGGATGACGACCAGTTGGCGGTCCGCCAGCTTTCCGGCCAGCCGCGGCCATAGGCCATGACTGCGCCAGCGGCGACCGGCAGGACGACCAGGACCACAACGAACCAGACAACTCCGCGAACCAGACTGCGCATGGAAACCCGCTTGGAGGGAAATCAATATATAGGCCCTTGTGGCGCCATTGCGGCGCTTTCCATCGGGGCGCTGCATTGCTATGACCGCCGCTCGAAAGGGGACTGTCCCATGAAACTCGCCATCGCCGGCGCGGGGGGCCGGATGGGCCGCGTGCTGACCCGGATCGTGCATGAGACCGAAGGATGCGCGCTGGTTGGTGGCCTCGAACCCAAGGGCTCGCCCCATGTGGGCGCGGACATGGGCGCACTCGCCGGTCTAGGCCAACTTGGCGTCGCGGTCACCGACGACCCCGTCGCGCTGTTCACCAGGATCGACGGCATCGTGGATTTCACCGTGCCTGCGGCAAGCGTGGCGCTGAGCGAGTTCGCCGCCCAGGCGCGGATCGTGCATGTGATCGGCACCACCGGCATCGACGGAGCGGGGGAAGCCAAGATCAAGGCGGCGGCGCGCCATGCGCGAATCGTCAAGTCCGGGAATATGAGCCTCGGCGTCAATTTGCTGACGGCATTGGTCAGGAAGGTGGCGGCGGCGCTTGGCGAGGAGTTCGACATCGAAGTCGTGGAAATGCATCACCGTCACAAGATCGATGCGCCGTCGGGCACGGCCCTGCTTCTGGGCAAGGCGGCGGCGGAGGGACGCGCCATCGACCTCAAGGCGCGCTCGATCCGCGCCCGCGACGGCCATACCGGGGCCAGGCCACCGGGCGATATCGGTTTCGCAACGCTGCGCGGCGGGTCGGTCGTCGGCGAGCATACGGTGATATTCGCGGGCCCCGCCGAGCGGATCGAACTCACTCACAAGGCCGAGAGCCGGGACATCTTCGCCCGCGGCGCGGTGAGGGCGGCGCTGTGGGCGGTCGACAAGAAGCCCGGTCTCTATTCGATGACCGATGTTTTGGGATTGGAGTGAAGATGGAGCGCTTGCTGGTGCTCGTCCGCCACGGTCAGAGCGAATGGAATCTCAAAAACCTCTTCACCGGCTGGAAGGATCCGGACCTTTCCGAAAAGGGCGTGGCGGAAGCGAAGGCTGCCGGCAAATTGCTCAAGGCCAAAAGCCTCAAGTTCGACATCGCCTATACCAGCGTGCTGACCCGGGCCCAGCATACGCTCGATCTCATGCTCGCCGAACTCGGCCAGACGGGACTTGAAACGATCCGCGATCAGGCCTTGAACGAGCGCGACTATGGCGAACTGACCGGCCTCAACAAGGACGACGCGCGCAAGAAATGGGGTGAAGAGCAGGTGCATGTCTGGCGCCGCTCTTATGACGTGGCCCCGCCGGGCGGGGAAAGCCTGAAGGATACGCTGGCCCGGGCGCTTCCCTATTACGTAGCGCGCATCCTGCCGGACGTACTGTCTGGCAAGCGCGTGCTGGTGGCCGCCCACGGCAATTCGTTGCGCGCACTGATCATGGGAATCGAAGGTTTGACGCCGCAGCAGATTCTGAAACGCGAACTGGAAACCGGCGTGCCGGTGGTCTACCGGCTTGGCGCCGATTCCCGGCCTATTTCGGCGCAGGTGCTGGCTTAATGCAGGTGAGCAATCTGAGCCCGCAAGAGTTCAACGCCGCAACAGGCCGTCTTGGCGAGATTCTCGCCGATGCCGTGGCATCGGGAGCCGGTGTCAGCTTCATGCCGCCGTTTTCGGTCAAGGACGGCGAAGCCTTTTGGCGCGGCATTTCCGGTGCGGTCGCCAACGGTGGCAAGATCGTTTTTGTAGCCCGCGATGACAGTAAGATTGCAGGTTGCGTTATCCTCGACCGGGCCTGGCAACCAAACCAACGCCATCGCTGCGAAGTAGCGAAGCTATTGGTGCACAGAGATTACCGCAGGTGCGGCGTCGGTACATTGTTGATGAATGCACTGATCGAAAAGGCCCGCGCCATGGGACACACCCTGGTTAATTTCGATACTGTCGTCAACAGCCCTGCGGAAGCTTTTTATCGTGGTCTCGGCTTCACATGCGCAGGCCATATTCCGGGCTATGCCCTGTCGCCCACCGGCGAGTTGGACGACACGGCCATCTTCTACATGAAACTCTGATCAGGCGGCGCGCGCCGCGACTCCGGCTTCCCAGCCGAGAATGGCGCGCTTGCGGGTGAGGCCCCAGTGATAGCCGCACAGTCCGCCGGATTTCGCCAGAACCCGGTGGCAGGGAACCACGAAAGAGATCGGATTCTTGCCAACCGCCGTGCCGACAGCGCGGGCTGCCTGGGGCTGGCCCAAATGGCCGGCGATGGCAGAATAACTCGAGGCCTTGCCGAGCGGAATTCTGAGCAGGGTCTCCCAGACGCGGATCTCGAAATCCGAGCCAATGAAGACGATGCGCAGCGGCTGGTCGGGTTTCCAGTTGCCGGGCTCGAAGATGCGGGCGGCAATTGGCGCGGTCGCCACCTTGTCCTCGACATAATCGGCCTCGGACCAGCGCGACATCATGTCGGCAAGCGTGGCACGTTCCCCGCCCGGATCGGCGAAGGCGAGACCGCAGAGGCCCTCGCTCGTCACCATCACCAGGGCGCGGCCGAAGGGGCAATCGTGGAAACCATGGCGGATGACGAGGCCCTTGCCTTTCGCCTTGTAGATGCCCGGGGACATGCCTTCATGGGTCACGAAAAGATCATGCAAGCGGCCGGGACCCGATAGGCCCACCTCATAGGCCGTATCGAGAATGCTGGCGGAATCACGGAGGAGCCCGCGGGCATGGTCGATGGTCATGGCCTGCAGAAAAGCCTTGGGGCTCAAACCCGCCCAGCGGGTGAACAGCCGCTGCAGATGATGGGGGCTGACGCCGGATCTTTCGGCAAGCGTTTCCAGCGATGGCTGGTCGCGCCAGTTCTCGGTCAGGAAAGCCAGGCTCCGCCTGACCAGGTCATAGTCGCGGGAAGGGGATTTGTCGATTTCGATCGTGTTCATAGCGCCAAGATAGGCCCGGACCGGGACGGGAACCACCCGATTCTTGATCAGATAAGCGGCCGGGTGAGAGCCGAATTCAGCTCCCCGGCGAAGTCAGAATCAGCTCATGCTCGGTGACTTCGATGTGCTCGGCCTGCCTTGCCGAGGCGAAATTGGCGCGGAAGGCCCAGCATACGAGGGCCACATCGAGACCCATGAAACCTGTAACCGGCCAGGCGCCGATCGCGGAAAAGATAATGCCCCCCGCCAGATCGACGGTTACGATGACGGCCATGACCGCCACAAAACCTTGCCGCGACAGGCAGCGGTGCGGCGTCAGCGTGGCGCGCCAGCAATTCGGGTTGCTTCATTCCATGATACCGTTCTACCCAATGAGCGATTGAACGGCGACTCCATGGCCAAAGCAACCCGTCTCACCGCCGCCGAAATCGAAGAGGTATTCCGCCGTTTCCATGCGGCGGAGCCCGAGCCCAGGGGCGAACTCAAATCGCTCAATACCTATACCCTGCTCGTCGCCGTGGTGCTCTCGGCGCAGGCAACCGACGACGGCGTCAACCGGGCGACGAAATCCCTGTTCCAAGTTGCCGACACGCCGGAGAAGATGCTGGCGCTGGGCGAAGACAGGCTTCGCGATTACATCAAGGCTATCGGCCTCTTCCGCATCAAGGCGAAGAATGTGATAGGCCTTTCCAGGGCATTGGCCGAGCGCCACGCCGGCCAAGTGCCGTGCGAACGCGCGGCGCTGGAAGCACTCCCGGGCGTCGGCCGCAAGACCGCCAATGTCGTACTCAATGCCGCCTTTGGCGAGCCCACCATCGCGGTCGATACGCATCTGTTCCGGATCGGCAACCGCACCGGCCTGGCGCCCGGCAAAACACCAATGGAAGTCGAACAGAAACTCCTCAAGGCCGTGCCGGCGATATACATGCGCCATGCGCATCACTGGCTGATCCTGCATGGACGCTATGTGTGCAAAGCGCGCAAGCCCGAATGCTGGCGCTGCCTGATCGCCGATATCTGCAAATTCAAACCGAAGACGCCCGCACCTGCTTGAAGATGTGCACGAAATAGGAGGTGGCGAAAAGGGGCACGGCGAGGTTGAGCACCGGCACGAGAGAGAGAAGTGCCGGAACAATTGCGGCGGCGAAAATCCGCGGCGCGTTCTCCCTGCGGATACGCCTTGCCTCGTCGACGGGCATGTGACGCATGGCCACCATCTCGAAATATTCCCGGCCGATCAGATAAGCATTGGCGGCAACCAGCGCCACGGCGCCAATGCCGGTGAACACCAGCGGCAGAATCGCCAGATTGACGGCCAATATTACCGCGGCGAATTGCAGGGCGATGGCGACGGAGCGGGTGGCGGTGAGCGCAGTGCCGCGCGCATCTCTCGGATAGTGGCGGGTTTCGACGCGCAGCGCGACATCGTCGAGAAACAGCCCGGCGAAGATCGCGGTCACCGGCGCCATGAGAAAGAAGAATGCCACAATCAGGGCAAGGCCGGTGCCGATCGCCAGCACGGTTTCGGCCCAAGGCCAGGGAATGAGCGTCAGCATCGAAATGACGGCTTCCACCGCCACCAGCACGGCAATGAAAAGCACCAGCGTGAGACCGACGGCCTTGAGCAGCACGGAGCGGAACTCGGGCGAAAGGAGATCGCCCAGCGCTTTGAACGAAGCGGCAATCATGGGCCGCTCAGGTTACCGCCGCGGCTTGCCAGTGCAAGGGGCTTCCGCTAGGGGCAAACGGAGCAAGGCCATGCAGGGGCATCCATGACGAAGGCAGACTACGACGTTCTCGGCATTGGGAACGCCATCGTCGACGTGATCGCGCGGGTGGACGATGCCTTCATCGCCAGGCACGAGCTGGTCAAGGGCTCGATGAATCTGATCGACGAATCGCGCGCCGTCGAACTTTACGGCGACATGGGACCGGCCATCGAAATCTCCGGGGGCTCGGCGGGAAATACCGTCGCCGGGGTTGCCTCCTTCGGCGGCAGGGCCGCCTTTTTCGGCAAGGTGAAGGACGATCAGCTGGGCGAAGTCTACCGCCACGACATGCGGGCCCAGGGCGTGCGCTTCGATTCCGCCGCGGCCAAGAACGGCCCGGCCACGGCACGCTCCTTCATTCTCGTGACGCCGGAAGGCGAGCGCACCATGAATACCTATCTCGGCGCCTCTGTGAACCTTGCCACCGCCGACATCGATGCCGCGGTCGTCTCGGCGGCACAGGTCACCTACATGGAGGGCTATCTGTGGGACAAGCCGACAGCCAAGGATGCCTTCAAGCTGGCGGCAAAGATCGCCCGCAAGGCCGGGCGGATGACGTCGATCACGCTGTCGGACTCTTTCTGCGTCGAACGGCATCGCGACAGTTTTCTCGATCTGATCCGCCACGACATCGACATCGTGTTCGCCAACGAGACGGAAATCAAATCCCTTTATCAGACGCAGAATTTCGATGGCGCCCTACAGGCGATCCGGCGCGACTGCGCCATCGCGGTCCTCACCCGGTCGGCGGCGGGCTGCGTCGTGGCAAGGGGCGAGGAAATGCATGCGGCGCCCGCCTATCCGGTCAACAAGGTCGTCGATGTCACCGGTGCGGGCGACCTGTTCGCCGCGGGGTTTCTCTTCGGCTTTACCAATGGAAAATCCTTGCCGCACTGCGCCCAGCTTGGCGCCCTCGCCGCGGCCGAAGTGATCTCCCACATCGGTGCGCGGCCCGAAGCCGGACTCAAGGCCCATGCGACCGCATTGGGTCTGCTATAATTTCCTCAGGAAGACGCTGCGGACGAAATGATCCGCACCCTTGCGCAGGACAAGGTCGGCACGCGGCCGGGTCGGCAGGAGATTTTCGCGCAGATTCACCAGGTTGATCGTCTCCCAGATGCGGGTGGCGGTTTCGTGGGCCTCGCGGTCGGTGAGCGCCGCGTAGCGGTGGAAATAGGATTTCGGATTCTTGAAGGCGCCGTCGCGCAGCGAGAAGAAGCGGTCGATGTACCATTTGCGCAGGTCTTCGATGTCGGCGTCGATATAGATCGAGAAATCGAAGAAGTCGGAGACGTTGGGAATTCCGCGGCCGTCGCGCGGCGGGCGTCCGGTCTGCAACACGTTGAGGCCTTCGACGATCAGAATGTCGGGCTGATCGATGGCGATATGCTCGTCCTTGAGGACATCATAGGTCAGATGCGAATAGACTGGTGCGGTCACATGGCGCTCACCGGCCTTGATGTCCGACATGAAGCGCAGGATCGCCGGCAGATCGTAGCTTTCCGGAAAGCCCTTGCGGTTCACCAGGCCTTCACGCTCGAGCACTGCGTTGGGCAGAAGGAAGCCGTCGGTCGTCACCAGATCGACCTTGGGATGCTTGGGCCAACGCGCCAGAAGACGCTGCAAAATGCGAGCGGTAGTGCTCTTGCCCACCGCCACGCTGCCGGCCATGCCGATGACGTAGGGAACCTTGCGGTCGGCGATGTGCAGAAAATTGTTGGTGGCGCGAAACAAGCCCTGGGTGGCCGCCACATAGAGATTGAGGAGCCTTGAGAGCGGCAAGTAAATCGCCTCGACTTCGGCGAGATCGATGCGGTCGTTGAGGCCGCGCAGTTCATCGAGATCGGCCTGGGTCAGCGTCATGGGCGTGTCGGCCCGCAGCGCCGCCCATTCCTCGCGCGCGAAACGGCGGAAGGGAGAGACTTCCTTGGCCAGCTCTTCCATCGTCAGACCTGCTTGCGCGCGGATTTCTCGGCGATGCCGCTCACGCCCTTGCGGCGCTCCAGTTCCCCCATCACGTCGGCGAGCGGAATATTCACGGCTTCGAGCAGGACGAGCAGGTGATAAAACACATCGGCCGCCTCGGCGGTCATATGGGGTTTGTCGCCTGCGACGGCAGCGAGTGCCGCCTCAACCGCTTCCTCGCCAAACTTCTTGGCGCATTTCGCGATGCCCTGGGATAGGAGTTTTGCGGTATAGGATTGATCCGGCGGCGCGGCGCGGCGGCTTGCCACGGCATCGGCAAGTTCCGCAAGAATGTGCAGTCTGTGTTCAGCCATCGTCCACGCCCTTCGCCCTGTTTAGCACAGCCGCACCGGCACACCATGGCCGGCCATATGCCGTTTCGCTTCGGCGATCGAATGGGTGCCGAAATGAAAGATCGAAGCGGCGAGAACAGCGGTCGCATGACCGTCACGGATGCCTTCGACCAGATGATCGAGATTGCCTACGCCGCCCGAGGCGATGACCGGCACGGTGACGGCATCGGCGATGGATCGCGTCAGGGATATATCAAAGCCTGCGCCGGTGCCGTCGCGATCCATGGAGGTCAGCAAGATCTCGCCGGCACCGAGAGCAACCACCTGGCGGGCATATTCGACCGCGTCGAGGCCCGTCGGCCTCCTGCCGCCATGCGTAAAGACTTGCCAATTTCCGCGGCCAACCGATTTCGCATCGATGGCGACAACGACGCACTGGCTGCCGAATTTTTCCGCTGCCTGGCGCACGAACTGGCGGTCGGCGACAGCAGCGGAATTGATCGAGACTTTGTCGGCGCCGGAAAGCAGGAGCTTGCGAACATCGTCGAGGGTGCGAACGCCGCCACCCACCGTCAAGGGCATGAAGCAGGCTTCCGCCGTATGCGCCACTATGTCGAAGATGATGCCACGGTTTTCGTGTGTCGCGGTGATATCAAGGAAGCACAATTCGTCGGCGCCCGCCGCATCATAGGCCTTGGCGATTTCGACCGGGTCTCCGGCATCGCGCAAGTTCATGAACCTGACGCCCTTGACGACGCGCCCATCCTTGACATCGAGACAGGGAATGAGGCGGGCCTTCAGCATCACGCAGCCTCGCGGATGAGACGCAGCGCCGCGCCGGCATCGAGGCGGCCGTCATAAAGGGCGCGGCCGGAGATGGCACCCTCGAGAATGGCGCAATCGGGCTCAAGCAGGCGCCGGATATCGTCGATCGAGGCCAGGCCACCCGAGGCGATCACCGGAATCTTCACGACACGGGCTAAAGCGAGAGTCGAGGCGATATTGAGGCCCTTCAGGGCGCCATCGCGGTCGATGTCGGTGAAAACGACGGCGGCGACGCCCGCATCCTCGAAGCGCCGCGCCAGATCGATGGCGGTGAGACTGGAGGTCTCGGCCCAGCCCTCGACGGCAACGTGGCCGGCCTTGGCGTCGATGCCGACGGCGATCTGGCCCGGAAATTTCCTACAGGCTTCCTTGACGATGTGGAGATTGCGGAGCGCCAAAGTCCCGAGAATGATGCGGCGGATTCCCTTCGCCAACCAATCCTCGATCCGTGCCAGATTGCGGATGCCGCCGCCCAACTGGACCGGGATAGTGATCCTGTTCAGTATCGCCTCTACTGCCGCACCGTTCACCGGTCTGCCGGCGAAGGCGCCGTTGAGATCGACCAGATGCAGCCATTCAAAGCCCTGTCTCTCGAACGCCAGAGCCTGGGCGGCGGGATCGTCATTGAAAACCGTAGCCTGCGCCATGTCGCCCAATTTGAGGCGCACGCATTGGCCGTCTTTCAGGTCGATGGCGGGAAACAGGATCATGGCCGCCAGCGCAGGAAGTTGGCGATGAGGGCGAGACCGAGCGTCTGGCTCTTCTCGGGATGGAACTGGGTTCCGGCAATGTTGCCCCGGCCCACGATGGCGGTGATCGCCATGCCATAGGGCGAAGTGGCGATGACGGTCGCCGGATCGGCGGCGGCGAGGTGATAGGAATGAACGAAATAGGCATGGAGGCCTTGCGCGCCGAGGGAGAGGCCGCCGAGCAGCGGGTGCGGCCGCATCATGTCGAGCGTGTTCCAGCCCATGTGCGGAATCTTGAGGGCGGGATCGGCAGGCTCGATCCGCTTCACGTCGCCGGGAATCCACCCAAAGCCTTCCGACACATCGTGCTCGAGGCCGCGCTCCGCCATCAGCTGCATGCCGACGCAGATGCCGAGGAAGGGTTTGGCTCGTTTCATTGCCTCTTCCTCGAGAGTTTCCCACATGCCGGCAACCGATTTCAGCCCGTTGCGGCAATCGTTGAAGGCGCCGACGCCGGGCAACACGATGCGTTCGGCCCTACGCACTGAATCGGGATCGGCGGTGACGGCAATCGATGTGGCGACTCCGGCATCACGGGCGGCGCGCTCGAAGGCCTTGGCGGCGGAATGCAGATTGCCGGAGCCATAGTCGATGATGGCGACGCTCATAAGACTATCCGGCGGTTCCGAAGAGGCCGAGCGGTTCGTGACCATCGGGCCGCAGCTTCGGCGGCACAGCGTTCGAGGCCGAAGGCTGAAACGGCGCTTGCGCCGCAAAAAAGCGCAGCTCCGCCTCATCGAGATCGCGGCCCGGCGCCAGGCCAAGTTCCTCGTAGCCTTGCCGCGCCAGCGACCGGCGCCGCAGATCGTTGCCTTCGAAGCCGAGAATGAGGCCGACCGCGAGGCTTGCGAGATTGACCGGCGCATCGCCCAGCCCAAGCCACGATGCGAGCGCCGCGACGGCGGCAGTAGCCGAGAAGACGATTGCCGCCACGATCCACATGCGGTGCCAGAGGGTCCAGAGAAGCGTGAAAACGACGGCGGGCCAGGCGAAGCCATCCTTCACAAAGATGGCATCGTCTAGGCGGGCCGCCGGGCGGTTATGAACCGAAAAGATGGCCATCAGCCTTCGAGCGATTCCTTGGTCGAAGGGATTCGGTCCTTCTGGCGTGGGTCAATCTCGATCGCCTCGCGCAGGGCCCGCGCCAGCGCCTTGAAACAGGATTCGGCGATGTGGTGGTTGTTGTCGCCGTAGAGCGTTTCGATGTGCAGCGTGATACCGGAATTCATGACGAAAGCCTGGAACCATTCGCGCACGAGTTCCGTGTCGAAGTTGCCGATCCTGGGGCGCGAGAAGGCGACTTTCCAGACCAGATAGGGCCGGCCAGACAAGTCGATTGCCGCGCGGCTCAAGGTCTCGTCCATGGGTAGATGCAGGCTGGCGTAGCGGCGGATGCCCGTGCGATTACTCAGGGCCTTGGCGATGGCCTGGCCCAGCGCGATGCCGCTATCTTCCGTCGTATGGTGGAAATCGATATGGGTGTCACCCTTGGCGCGGAGCTTAATGTCGATCAGCGAATGACGGGCCAATTGCTCCAGCATGTGGTCGAGAAAGCCAACGCCTGTCTTTACGTCATAGTCGCCGCTTCCGTCGAGATCGACAGACACGGAAACTTCCGTTTCGGTGGTCTTGCGGTCGATCGCGGCCTTGCGCATGGGTCCCTCCCCGCGGTGATCGCGGTTTCGGGCCGCCTCTTAGCAGATGCAGCAAGAATTGGCCAAGGGCGGCTTTTCTTTCCGGTGAACGCGGCTTACATGAGGCGGGGCTTTGAAGAGGGACTCTCATGAGCGAACCGCTGCAATGGCACGGAACCACCATCCTGACGGTCCGCAAGGGCGGAAAGGTGGTAATCGCCGGGGACGGGCAGGTGAGTCTCGGCCAGACGGTCATCAAGGGCAATGCCAGGAAGGTGAGGCCCTTGGGCGGCGGTCAGGTGATCGCCGGATTTGCCGGAGCCACGGCGGATGCCATGACACTGTTCGAACGGCTGGAAGCCAAGCTCGAGCAATATCCGACCCAGCTCACCCGCGCCTGCGTCGACATGGCCAAGGACTGGCGCACCGACCGCTATCTGCGCCGGCTGGAAGCCATGATGATCGTTGCCGACCGAACCGTCAGCCTGGTGCTCACCGGCACCGGCGACGTGCTGGAGCCGGAACGCGGCGTCACTGCCATTGGCGCCGGCGGCAACTACGCGCTCGCCGCGGCGCGGGCGCTGATCGATACCGAGATGGACGCCGAGGCGATCGCCCGCAAGGCCATGGCGATCGCCGCCGAAATCTGCGTCTATACCAACACCAACGTCACGCTCGAAAGCCTCGAATGAACGATTTTTCACCCCGCGAGATCGTTTCCGAACTCGATCGCTACATCGTCGGCCAGACCGACGCCAAGCGTGCCGTGGCGATTGCGCTGCGCAACCGCTGGCGGCGCAAGCAACTCGAGGGTGCTTTGCGCGAAGAGGTGATGCCGAAGAACATCCTGATGATCGGACCCACCGGCGTCGGCAAGACCGAGATCGCCCGGCGCCTCGCCCGGCTCGCCAATGCACCCTTCATCAAGGTGGAGGCGACGAAATTCACCGAGGTGGGCTATGTCGGGCGCGACGTCGACCAGATGATCCGCGATCTTTTGGAATCGGGGATCGGCATGGTCAAGACGGCGCGGCGCAAGGGCGTGGAGGTCCAGGCGCAGCTCAATGCCGAGGCCCGGGTGGTCGAGGCGCTGGTGGGCGCCAATGCCTCGGAAGCGACGCGCGAGAGTTTCCGCAAGAAACTGCAGGCCGGCGATCTCGATGAAAAGGAGATCGAAATCCAAGTGGCCGATACAGGCGGCTTCCCGAGTTTCGACATTCCCGGAATGCCGGGTTCCTCGGCCAGCGTCATCAATCTCTCCGACATGCTGGGCAAGGCCTTCGGCGGCCGCACCAAATCGCGGCGCATGAGCGTCAAGGCCAGCCACGAGCTGCTGCTGGCGGAGGAAAGCGACAAGCTGCTCGATCAGGAACAGATCGTGCAGGAGGCGATCGACTCGGTCGAGAACAACGGCATCGTGTTTCTCGACGAGATCGACAAGATTTGCGCCCGTTCCGAGCGCCAAGGCGCCGATGTCAGCCGGGAGGGCGTGCAGCGCGACCTTCTGCCCCTCATTGAGGGCACGACCGTTTCAACCAAGCACGGACCGGTCAAGACCGACCACATCCTGTTCATCGCCTCGGGCGCCTTCCATCTTGCCAAGCCATCCGACCTGTTGCCGGAGCTCCAGGGACGGCTTCCGATCCGCGTCGAGCTCAAGGCCCTAGGCAGGGACGACTTCAAGCGCATCCTGACCGAGCCGGAGGCGAGCCTGATCAAGCAATACAAGGCGCTGCTGGCGACCGAAGGTGTCACTCTCGAATTCACCGAGGACGGCATCGCGGCGATCGCCGGGATTGCGGCGGAGACCAATGCGGCGATTGAGAATATCGGGGCACGGCGGCTGCAGACGGTTCTTGAGCGGGTGCTCGATGACGTGAGCTTCGCCGCCACCGACCGTTCCGGTGAATCCGTCAGGATCGATGCGGCCTATGTGGACAAGCATGTGGGCGATCTCGCCAGGAACGCCGATCTGTCGAAGTTCATCCTTTAAGTTTCGGCTTGCGGCGGTCGAGAACGGCCAACAGTTCGGCAAGCGAGCCAGCATCCAACCTGCCAATATCGTCGGCAAGCCGGTTGGCCAACGCGGTGGCCTTCGGATCGAGCCCCGACGTATCGATCACGATGCGCGGATGCGAAATGCGCGCCAAGCGCACCACCTCCTCGGCCTCGTCCCAGATGATGTTGAAATAAGTAATGATGCGCTGGATGAGATGCCAGCCGGGGCGGCCGCGCTTGCCATGTTCAAGCGCCGAGAGATAGGCGGGAGATACTCCGACCGCCTCGGCCAAGGCCGTGAGCGTGACACCGCGTTCGGCCCGGAGTTTGCGCAGGCGTTCGCCGAAGGGAGTCATGATCGCTCCCGCGTCCTCCGCATTCGAACATAGTACGCCCCGCCCCCGCCATGCTTGGGATGCGCCGGCTGGAAGCCGGAGACCAGCGAGCGGAACTCCGCTTCATGCAGCCATTCCGGCACCAGGCGGCGCAGGCGGCCTTGCCGCTCCGGCGCATGAAAGTGGCTTGATCCATGTAGCGTGTGGCGGGCATAGGGCGATTCGCCCTTGCCGGTGATGACCAAAACCGTACGCTGCCCCTGCGCCTGAGACTGGCGCAGAAACTGCAAGAGCCTGACCCGCGCTATTTCCACGCCAGTGCCGTGCAGATCAAAACGCGATTCGATGTCGACGTTGCCGCGGGTTAGCTTCTGCGCCGTGCGGCGGTCGAACCCGGTGATCGGCGGCGGCAGCTTCGCCACGGCACGCGGAATGTGGCTATGCGGTGCGGAAATTTTTGGCGTGGGTCTCGGCCCTTCCACGGCCGTTGCCAGTGACGCCTTCTTCGTTCCCCGGCGGCGCAATGGTTTCACCGACTTCGCCACTTCGGACCACAATTCAAAATCGGGCAGCTTGCGAATCATTGGCTGTCGAGAATCCGCCGCGCCAGATCGCGCGGCAGGAGCACGATCATGCGGCCCGGGCTCTTCATGTGGCCGGCGGCAAGGGCCGCCTGTTCGCCGGCGCCCCAGAACACATCGCCGCGCGCATGGCCCCTGATCGCCGTTCCGGTATCCTGGGCAATCATAAGGTGCCGGAACGGCTCCATCGCACCACCCGGCCCGGACGGTGTCATCGTGTCGAGCCAGACGGGCGTGCCGAACATCCACAGGCTGCGATCGACCGCCAGGCTGCGGCGCGGCGTCAATAATACCTTCTGGGCACCGGGCGGCCCGAGTGCGGGGTCTTCCATCTCGACCTCGCGGAAGAAAATGAAAGACTTGTTCTCCCACATCAGCTCGCGCGCGGCCTGCGGATGTGCTGTCATCCAGGCGCGGGTCGCCTGCATCGACATGTTCTCGCGGCTGAGAACACCGTGCTCGACAAGACGTGCACCGATGCCGGCATAGGGCTGGCCGGTCTTGCCGGCATAGGCAAGCCGCATAAGCGAGCCGTCGGGCAGACGCACCCGGCCCGATCCCTGGACGTGAATGAAGAAGGCATCGGCCCAATCCGCGAGCCAGGCGATTTCAAGGCCGCGGCCCGCCAGCGACCCCTGTTCGATGTCCCTGCGGGTGAAATAGGCGGCGGGCTTGCCACCGATGAGGCGGCCATATTTGAGACCGAGCGCCTTTTCTGTCACCTCGTCGAAGGCGACGAGATCGGCCGGCTTTCGATAGATCGGCACGTGGAATTCGGGCGTTGGCGTGCGGCTACCCCTCGCCTCGGGCTCATAGTAGCCAGTAAACAGGCCCTCGGCGCGCTGGGGATCGTGGACGCTAAGGGCCACGAAATGGGTTTCGAAGAAGCGGCGGGGAGCGGCTGCATCCGCCGCCGCCCGGCAGACCGCCACCCACTCGCTCCTGCTGCCGCCGAACCTCACCGGCCGTTGGAAGGCCCGGCCCTCGGCGATGATTTCAGCGCAGGAGCGCTGGAAGGCCGCAAGGGCGGTTCCGTGATCGTCGTCGTGCCAGCCGTGGATGGCCGCGATATCGACTTTCTCCAGAACCTGTGTGGCATTTGCTTTCACGGTTGCAGCCATGACCAAAGCAGCGGCAAGACTCAAGAGGCAGCCGGCATCGCTCGTCTTCACGCCGGCACTTCGGTGGCGGCGAGCTTCCAGTTGGGATCGCGGGAGCCAATTTCGCGTTCGAAGGTCCAGACATCGGTGATCTCGCGCACCTGCTTGGGATCGCCCTCGATCACCGCTCCGGCTTTCGACAGGGTGGCGGAAATGAACTCGCTGACGAACTTCACAGTGATGCCGGCACGCTTGCCAGTGAGTTCGGCAGCGGCGATCTCGGCCTTGTCGATGCCGACAAAGCGGGACTCGAGCTTCTGGCCTTCAGCCTCGCGGGCATCAATGGCGCGGGCAAATCCGTCATAGACCTCACGCGCCAGTAGACCCTTGAGTGCCGCTTTGTCGCCGCGGGCAAAGGCGTCGACGATCATTTCATAGGCAAGCTTGGCGCCGTCGATGAAACTCTTCGGCGAGAATTGAGGGTCGGCACTGACGAGCCGCTCCAGACCCTGGGCCGCCGCCGACCCCTCCGGGGCATAGCCCGCCCAAATCGGAAGCGGGGCTTCTTTCGCCGCGCCCGCGGCCTGTTCCGGCGTTTCGGCCTCCTTAGGGAAGCGCAGCACATTGGCATTGGCGGCATCGGGACTGGCGGGCGCATCGCTTTTGCGGCCCGTCGCATAAGGATCGAATGGCGGCCGCTCGTGTCCAGTCCGGCTGCCGAGCACGGACTTGAGCCGCCAGAATACAACGAGCGCAATGGCGAGGATGATGAGGTTGAACGGGTCGAACACCTGGTTCATTCCACTAATCTGAAGTCCGATGGCCCCGGCTGGACAATTGCAGCCGTACCTTGTCTGCCCTTATATAGGAGCGAACTTGCAGCGTCCAAACCGAAACTGGCCGGATTGAAACCACAATGATTCGTTATTTTCCCCTGATTCTCGTGGCCGGATTGCTGGCCGAGATCACATCCCTCGTCGTCGTTGGAGGGTGGATCGGCATTTTACCGGTGTTGCTGTTGATCGTCGGCGCCGTGGTGGCAGGCGTCGCCTTGATCCGGACCGGCGGCATTTCGGTTGCTACGGCCGTTCGTCAGCCGCCCCGGCCGGATACCGCGCAGTCGAACCAGGCCCTCAGCGGAGTATTCAGAGTCTTCTCGGGCTTGTTGCTGATCGTTCCTGGCTTTGTCTCCGATGCCGCCGGTCTGTATCTGCTACTACCGCCGGTTCAGCGGTGGATCGGAGGCTTCTTCCACAATGTTTTCAGCGTACATCACCGGCCTGCGGGGCTCATCATCGATGCCGAGGCCGTCGAAATTCGTGGCGAGAATGTGGACACTCCCGGTCCGGAAGACAAGCGGGAGCGGCTTGAGGGCTAGTCCCTGCCTTGCGGCTCAGGGCCCTTCATGTTAGCGAACGGGCCAGATCGGCAAAGAGGCATAACCGAGATGGCAAAGACTGCGAAGCCCGCACCGAAGAAGGCGCCGGTCCCGGCCAAGGCTGTCAATGGCGGCGACAAGAATCCGGCTGAGAAATCGCCAAGCACCGCCACTTCGGCCGGCGCGGCTCCGCTCATCGTCCAGGCGCCGCAACCGCAGCCCAGCGCGCAACCGTCGATGCGCATTCTCGGCCAGTATCTCAAGGATCTGAGTTTCGAAAATCCCAACGCTCCGCAGTCGCTGTCGCCGCAGCAGACGCAGCCGGACATCAACATTGCCGTCAATGTCAACGCTCGCAACCTGGCGCCCAGCGATTTCGAAGTCGAACTGCATCTCGACGCCAAGGCAACCGTGCAGGGCAAGGTGATCTTTGCCGCCGAGCTTCTCTATGCCGGAACTTTCCGGTTGGAGAATTTTCCGCCCAACATGCTGCACCCGGCGGTGCTGATCGAGTGTCCGCGCATGCTATTTCCTTTCGCACGGCAAATCCTGGCGGATGCCACGCGCAACGGCGGCTTCCCGCCCCTGATGCTCGATCCCATCGATTTTGCCGGCATGTATCAGAAGCGCATGTCGCAACAGCAACAGCAGCAGGCAACCGTCAAGGCCTAATCCGCAAATTTCTTCCATAGCGCGCCGCTACCCAGGCCATCCACGAAGCGGCCGTGGGCGGCGCGTTCCTTCTCCGATAGTCGCGAAGGCAGGGGCCGCAGCCTGGTCAGTCCGGGCCGCGCTGGTACGTAAACGACGGGTCTGGCGAACGGTGCCGTTGCAAACGTGAGGGCGGTCTGCTTGCCACCTATTAATTCGAGATAGACATCAGCGAGGAGTTCCGAGTCGAGTAAAGCCCCATGCCGCGTACGCTTGGAATTGTCGATAGCATAGCGCTTGCACAGGGCGTCGAGGCTGTTTGGCCCCATGGGGTGTTTCTGCCGCGCCAGCGCCAGCGTATCGACTACCCGTTCGCCCAGTATCGGCGGCTTTCCCAGTAAGCCTAGTTCGGCGTTCAGAAAGGCAACATCGAAGCTGGCATTGTGGATCACCAGTGCTGCATCGGCAATGAAACCGAGAAATTCCTCGGCGACCGCGGCAAACACCGGCTTGTCTTTGAGAAAGACATTGCCCAGACCGTGCACCGCCTCGGCCTCTGGCGGAATCGGCCGCTCGGGATTGATATAGGCCTGAAAGCTGCGGCCGCTCGGAAGATGATTGATGAGTTCGAGCGCACCGATTTCGACGACACGATGGCCTTGGGCCGGATCAAGCCCGGTGGTTTCGGTATCCAGAACGATTTCCCTCATATTGCTCCCGCCTGCTGCATCAGCATTGCCACGATGGCTTTGACCTGCGCAAGAGCCTGATCGATACCCTGCGAACTGTCGACGATGAAATGCGCTTGCCGCCGCTTTTCGCCATCGGGAACCTGACGGGCGGCGATTGCCTCGAATTTCTCCGGTGTCATGCCGGGCCGCGCCAGGGCGCGGGAGCGCTGCACATCGGCCGGTGCCGAAACCACGATGATCCTGTCGACATCGTGCTGGCGCCCGGTTTCGAACAGCAACGGAATGTCGAGGACCGCAAGCGGCCGGTTTTCGGCGCGGCATCTGCGGGTGAATTCATTTTCCGCCTTGCGGACCAACGGGTGGACGATGCTCTCGAGCATCTTCACCGCCTCGGGATCCTTCAGGACCAGCTCGGCCAGGCGCTGGCGCTCTATCGCGCCATCTATGACCGCCTGCGGGAACTGCGCACCGATCGCACGCACCGCCTCACCATTCTTGGCATAAAGGTGGTGCACTTCAGCATCGGCGTCGAAGACGGGAACGCCAAGGGCAGCAAACAAGCGAGCCGTTTCAGTCTTGCCCATGGCAATCGAACCCGTGAGGCCGGCGACGATCATGGTAACCAGCCCGGATCGATATCGCGGGCAACCAGCGCGTAGAGCTCGGGCGTCACCGTTGGCCGGGCGCCGAACCACAATTCAAAGCCACGTATCGCCTGATGCAACAGCATGCCAAGACCGCCTGCCGTGCGGTTGCCGCGCGCCACTGCTGCTTTCAGTAGCGTAGTTTCAAGCGGCGTGTAGACGATATCGGCAACGATCGCTTCTGCTCCCAGGCGCGCAAGATCGAGTTCGAGTGGTGGCTGACCTTTCATGCCGAGCGCGGTGGTGTTGATCAGGAGACGGCATTCGGCGAGGGCAGCTCCCCTCGTTTCCCAGTCCACCGGAACGATCACCGAACCGAATTTGCGGCGCAGGATTTTGATGCGTTCGGAAGTCCGGTTGGCGACGGCGATTTCGCCTGCGCCGGCGTCGGCGAGCGCGCCGGCAATCGCCATGGCGGCACCGCCGGCACCGAGTAACACCACACGCTCATTACGGACCGGTATCACTCCGGCGCTCGCCGCCAGATTGGCCATGAAGCTCTCGCCGTCGGTGCTGGTACCAAAAGTCCTGCCATTACGCAGAAAGACGGTGTTGACTACCCCCAAACGTTTCGTTGCCTCGTCGGCCGCCTCGACACAGGCGAACGCCGCTTCCTTGTGGGGCAGAGTTACGTTACAACCGGCAAAGCCGTTTTCTTCCAGCCGCGAGAGGAAATCGCGCACCACTCCGGGTTCGACCGCAACGCGGTCGTAATGGCCGGCGATGCCATGCTGCTTGAGCCAGTAATTGTGGATGAGGGGCGAGCGCGAGTGTTCTACCGGCCAACCTATGACGCAGGCCTTTATCATGATGCCAGTTCGCCCTGCTCACGCAGCAATGCGAGGAGCGGCAGGAGCGGCAGTCCGAGGATGGTAAAATAGTCGCCCTCGACTTTCTCGAACAACTGAATGCCCTCACTTTCCAGCTGGTAGGCACCCACTGAACGGCCTGTTTCGACACCCATGCGCGTCAGGTACGAGTCAAGAAATGCTTGTGAAAAGGATCGCATGGTGAGCCGCGCCGTTGCCGCGCAACGCCAAATGATTTCTCCGCCGCGGGCACAAGCAAGCGCCGAATGAAGTTGATGAGTCTTGCCGCGCAGCGCGGCAAGATGCACCCGGGCTCCGGCCAGGTCATGGGGTTTGTCGAACACAGCGCCGGCATGTTCAAGAACTTGATCGGCGCCAATGACGAGGTCCAAAGACTGCCGCCCGGAGACTGACCGCGCCTTCGCTTCCGCGAGCGCCATGGCCATGTCTGCGGGTTTCGCCAGACCGAGAGTCTTTTTCAATTGTGCCTCATCGGCGAGGTGCGAACGGACCGTGAATTCCACTCCGGCATGTTTCAGTAGGGTTTGGCGGATCGGGCTGGTTGAAGCGAGGATAACAGTCATTACAGATTGGGTTCCGGCTGGGGATGCCGTTCGCCAAGGAGATTGATCACAGCTGCCGCGGTTTCTTCGACTGAACGCCGCGTCACATCTATGAGGGGCCAGTTGCGTTCAGCACAAAGGTTTTTCATGAAAACGATCTCGCTGGTGATCTGGCGCGGATCGGCATAGGAGGTTTCGCGGTTTTCCTTCAAAGTCAAGAGGCGGTGACGGCGGATTTGCGCAATTCTCTCGGCGCTGGCGATGAGACCGACTATCAGAGGGCGACGCGCTTCGAGCAAGGCACGAGGCGCAGCAACGGCGGGGACGATCGGGACGTTCGCCGTCTTGATGCCGCGCTGAGCGAGGTAGATGCTGGTTGGAGTCTTGGATGTGCGACTAATCCCGATAAGGACAACGTCGGCCTTCTCAAGTTCTTCAGTATTCTGGCCGTCGTCGTGGTTCATGGTGAAGTTCAGCGCATCGATGCGATGAAAATATTCGGCATTCAGCGCATGCTGCCGGCCAATTTGCGGACGCGACTCAGCATTAAGATATTGGGCTAGGCTGCTGATCACCGGATCAAGAATGGAAATGCAGGGAACTCCGAGGCGGTCGCAGTGCCGTTCCAGCTGATGACGCAGATCCTTGTCGATAATCGTGAACAGTACGATACCTGGCTGTCGTTCGATATCGTCTAGAACCCGCTGAAGCTGCTTCGAGGTGCGGATCAGGGCGTAAATATGCTCGACGGGGCGATAATCGGCATAATGGGCCGTCGCCGCCCGTGCTACCGTGTTAAGGGTCTCGCCAGTAGCGTCGGAGATCAAATGTAGATGAAAGAATCGTTGGTTGGGCTTCAATAGGGCACCCAGAACTTGCTGTCGATAGATTGTGGACAATAGTCGCTCTGCCAATAGGCGGTAGTGTTTTTGGGCGGATATGGTCTGGAGTTTTCCAGTAGCTTGCCGATGAGTATGGCTTGCCGGGGTATCGGGGATAAACATGGCCTTTGGATAAGATTCAATAAGTTCTGATACAAGTCATCCTTCGATTATGAACACATTGTTAAGATTTGTTAATTTTACGTTAATATTACTACAATCAATAGTTGAGAAAATCTTTATGACAGGCCATGTGCATTAGCCAAGGATATAATTGTATCCCGGAATCGGCACCCCAAACACTATAAACAGAATCCTAGATTCAATACTTGATATAGGGCGATCATTGGCTTCCAAACCTCTTCTTGACGTTCTGAACGGGCGAAAGCCGGAGCGCAGGCCGATCTGGTTTATGCGTCAGGCGGGACGTTACCTGCCTGAGTATCGTGATGTCCGGCAGAAAGCCGGATCGTTTCTCGATCTTTGCTACAATCCGGAACTGGCAGCCGAGGTCACATTGCAGCCACTTCGGCGCTTTGATCTTGATGCAGCTATCGTATTTGCCGATATTCTGGTGGTACCCCATGCGATGGGCGTCGATCTCCATTTTGAGGAGAATGAGGGTCCGGTTCTTGAGAAGATCAGAGGAGTGGAACGGATCTCGCGGTTGGTGCCGGTTTCGGGTTCCAGACAAGTTAAGGCGGTGTGCGAAACTTTGCAGCGCGTGAAGGAGGCGCTTCAACCTGAATCCGGTCTGATCGGTTTCTGCGGCGCGCCGTGGACGGTGGCGAGTTACATGATCGAAGGCGGAAGTTCGGACCGAGAAACGGCACGGCTTGCCGCTTACGAAAACCCGGAATGGTTTTCACGGCTTATTGCACTGCTGATCGATCAGTCGGTAGCCTATCTTTCGGAGCAAATAAAGGCCGGTGCCGATGTCATCCAGATCTTCGATTCGTGGGCGGGAGATCTGCCCGCTTCTCTCAGGAAGAATTGGGTGGATGGCCCTCTGGCGGACATGACGGCGAGGCTGCGCGAAATTCATCCCGGTGTTCCGGTGATTGTTTTTGCGCGTGGTGCCGGAGCGGCACAACCGATCGTCGCCGAAGCGACGAAGGCGCAGGCCATCGGCATTGAATCGGAATTGGCGATCGACTGGCTGGCGGAACGAATTCCCGGAAACTGCGCCATCCAGGGAAATCTCGATCCGGTGGCACTTCTGGCGAAAGAGCCGGTTTCCGTTAGTGAAGCGGTGAAGCTCGCCGCTGCGCTTCCGACCGGCCGGCACATCTTCAATCTCGGACATGGAATCCGGCCACAGACCGAACCCGGCCGGCTGCAGGCGGTGATCGAGGCGGTGCGGACTCACGATCGAGAACACGGCGATGGCTGATTTCTATTTGTGGGCGAAGGCCGTCCATGTCATCGCCGTTGTTGCTTGGATGGTGGGATTGTTCTATCTGCCGCGGCTTTTCGTGTACCACGCGGCGTCGGCCCCAAGCGGCGAAGTTTCCGAGCAGTTCAAAATCATGGAAAGGCGGCTGGCGGAAGCGATCATGGTTCCCGCCGCGGTTACGTCCTGGCTGGCGGGCCTGCTGACGGCCTGGCTTGGCGGCATCCTCTGGCCAATGCCGTTGTGGCTTGCCGTCAAACTCACCACTGTCCTGGTCCTGTCGATTTTTCATGGCATGCTGGAAAGGAACCGGCGCCAGTTTGCGCGCGATCTGCGGCCCCACGGCGCGCTCTATTTCCGCATTGTTAACGAAGTCCCGACCCTGCTCCTGGTTGTGATCGTTGTCATGGTTATCGTGCGGCCATTCTAGATTTTACGAATTTGTATTGGAAGCATGGCTAGAATTTGTTATGAAGCGCTTCTTAAGGCCGATGCCCGAAGCTGGCACGAGCGCCTGTTCCTCCTCTCCCTTCCTTGCCTGACCGATTGCGGTCCGGCTTTCCCTCCCCCAAAGAACCCTCGGAATCATGACCAGCATTGCCGAATTGAAAGAAATCAAGCTGCAGGACCTGAAGCGCAAAACGCCGGCCGAACTGGTGACACTTGCCGAGGAACTGCAAGTCGAAAATGCGAGTGCGCTGCGCAAACAGGAACTGATGTTCGCCATCCTCAAGAATCTCGCGGCGCGCGACGTCGAAATCATTGGCGAGGGCGTGGTCGAGGTGCTGCAGGACGGATTCGCCTTCCTGCGTTCGCCGGATGCGAATTATCTGGCGGGACCCGACGATATCTATGTGAGCCCCAGCCAGATCCGGAAATTCACGCTGCGCACCGGTGACACCGTAGAAGGCCAGATCCGCAGCCCCAAGGAAGGTGAGCGCTATTTCGCCTTGGTCAAGGTCAACACCATCAATTTCGAGGATCCGGAGAGGACCAAGCACAAGGTTCATTTCGACAACCTGACGCCGCTCTATCCCGACGAGCCGCTGGAGATGGAGACGGCCGATCCGACGAGGAAAGACTATTCCGCAAGAGTTATCGACATTGTGGCACCTCTCGGCAAGGGCCAGCGCGGACTGATCGTGGCACCGCCGCGCACCGGCAAGACAGTGCTCTTGCAGAACATCGCCCATTCGGTCAGCGCCAACCATCCCGAAATCTATCTCATCGTTTTGCTCATTGACGAGCGGCCCGAGGAAGTCACCGACATGCAGCGCTCGGTGAAGGGCGAGGTGATCAGCTCGACCTTCGACGAGCCGGCCTCACGCCATGTGCAAGTGGCGGAAATGGTGATCGAGAAGGCGAAGCGCCTGGTCGAGCACGGCCGCGACGTGGTCATTCTGCTCGATTCGATCACCCGCCTCGGCCGCGCCTACAACACGGTAGTACCGTCCTCCGGCAAGGTGCTGACCGGAGGCGTCGATGCCAACGCCCTGCAGCGGCCGAAACGGTTCTTCGGCGCGGCACGTAACATCGAGGAAGGCGGATCGCTGACCATTATCGCCACTGCGCTGATCGATACTGGCAGCCGCATGGACGAAGTGATCTTCGAAGAGTTCAAGGGCACCGGCAACTCGGAAATCATCCTCGACCGCAAGGTGGCCGACAAGCGGGTGTTCCCGGCACTCGATATCCTGCGATCCGGCACGCGCAAGGAAGAGCTACTGGTGAAGCCCGATGTCTTGAAAAAGACCTATGTGCTGCGCCGCATCCTCAATCCCATGGGAACGGTGGATGCCGTGGAGTTCCTGCTCGACAAGCTGCGCCAGACCAAGACCAATGGCGATTTCTTCGAGTCGATGAATGCCTGATCAGGCCCTCGCGAGGCCGAGAAGACCGAGCGCGGCACGCACCTCTTGCGGCGTGACGGCTGGTGCGGCACAGGTCTGGCCGCGGCAAATATAGAGTCGCGCCTGACCGCCAGCGCCGGCCTTGGCAAAAGCAGGATGATCCACGGCGAGTTCTGTAGCAGACGCGATCTTCTGGAAAATGATGTCGAGGCCGGTATGGGACAGCGCTTCCATGAGGAGTTCTTGGCCGCCTACACCGGAGAGCACAAACTGCACCGGATCCGAAAGCAGGCCGGCATTCTTCAGCAAAGACGGCGCGACGAAGGGATTGGATAATGCCGTTGTGGAGAAAGCAGCGGCAATCGCTTCGGCCCTTTCGAGATAATAGCGATCGCCTGTCAGGTAGTGGAGCGCTGCAAGATTGCCAAGCATGATGCCGTTGGCATTGGGTGTTGCATCGTCGTGAACCGAGCGGGTGCGGGTGATCAGACCGTCGGCCCGGTCGGATGAAAAAAACAGTCCCTGCATATTCCCGTCCCAGAAATGGGCGATCAGGGCGCGGGCAAGGCCTTCCGCCGTGGCGATGTAGGCGCGCGATCCGGTCAGGGTGTGAAGCGCCCGGGTGGCAGTGATCAGATTGGCATAGCCCTCGGCGGTGGCTTCATGGCGGCTCTGACCGGCGCGGTGCGAATGCAGCAGACGGCCATCGCGCCAGAGCAAGGCCATGATCCGGTCCATGGCTTCGACGGCGGCGTCCTTCCAGTCGCTGCAGCCGAAGACCAAGGCGGCCTCGGCGAGGCCGGCAATCATCAGGCCGTTCCAATCGGCGAGAACCTTGTCGTCGAAGCCGGGATGATTCCGCTGCGACCGCTTGTTGAAGAGAATCCGGCGCGCGGCAGCGAGTTTCTGTTCGGTTGCCTCGTCCGCGAGTGCGAGCGCATGGGAGCGGTTGAGTATCGTGTGGCCTTCCCAATTACCCTCAGGCGTTACTCCGTAGGCGGAGCAAAACAGCTCTGCCGCCTGCGGATCGAGCAGGGATTCTAACTCCTCTTTTGTCCAGACATAGAATTTTCCCTCTTCGCCCTCGGAGTCGGCATCATAGCTCGCGGCAAAAGCGCCACCAGCGGTTGTCATTTCGCGCAAGACAAAGCCGATTGTCTCTTCGGTCCGGATGCGGAACAGCGGATTGCGGTTGCGCAGCCAGCAACGTGTCAGGAGGCTCACAAATTGCGCATTGTCGTAGAGCATCTTTTCAAAATGCGGCACCAGCCATTGGGCATCGACCGAATAGCGGGCGATGCCGCCACCGAGATGGTCATAGATGCCCCCCTGGCAGATCTGTGTGAGGGTGCGCTCGACGGCCGCGGCGATGGCTTCGGAAGGCCAGCGTTCATGGACCGACCAGAGGAATGAGAAGATCGGCGCCTGGGGAAATTTGGGCGAGCCCCTGAGGCCGCCGAAGTCCATATCGATTGCGCGCAGCATGGCCGCCGCTGCACCCTGGACCCGGGCAGTCGTTATGTCAGTGGATTGCGGCGGCTCCTCCGGCTGCTTTAGCGCCGCCGTCAGTGCCGCCGAGTTGGCATGGACCTTGTGGCGCTCGCTCCGCCAGATACGGGTGATTTCGGACAGGACATGTTTGAATCCCGGCCGCCCGTAGCGGCTTTCGGGCGGGAAGTAGGTGCCGCCCCAGAAGGGCTCTCCCTCGGGCGTCAGGAACATGGTGAGCGGCCAGCCGCCCTGCTCGCCAAGTGCGTGCAGTGCGTTCATATAGATGCGGTCGACATCGGGCCGTTCCTCGCGGTCAACCTTGATATTGACGAAGCTGGCATTCATCAGACCGGCGGTGGCCTGGTCTTCGAAACTTTCATGGGCCATGACATGGCACCAGTGACAGGCGGCATAACCGACCGAGAGCAGGATCGGCTTGTCTTCCGCCCGGGCCCGGCCAAATGCAGGCGCTCCCCAGCCCATCCAGTGCACCGGATTATCCTTGTGCTGGAGCAGGTAGGGGCTGGTTTCGCGGTCGAGCTCGTTGCGCGGCATTGTTCCTGGCCTCAAACCGGGACATGCTAGGGCCATACGCGTTGGAGCGAAACCGGAAACCCCAAAAAGTATCGATTCGATTCCGAAATGATGACTTCAGATACGATCTATGCCCAATCCACCGGTGCCGGCATTGCCGGTATTGCGGTCATCCGGGTGAGTGGCCCGCAAGCCGGCCCGGTGCTGGATAAGCTTGCCGGCGGTAGGCCCGAAGCCCGCAAGGCCAGCCTGCGGCGGATCGTCGATCCGGCATCCAACGAAATCATCGACCGGGCGGTCGTACTGTGGATGCCTGGACCCAATACTGTCACCGGCGAGGATGTGGCGGAGTTCCATGTCCATGGCAGCCAGGCGGTAGCGGCGGCGCTGTTTGCGGCCTTCAACCGGATCGACTGGGTACGGCCGGCGGAGGCGGGCGAATTCACCCGCCGGGCCTTCGCCAATGGCAGGATGGATCTGGTCGAGGCCGAAGGCCTCGCCGATCTGTTGCGCGCCCGGACGGAGATGCAGCGGCGCCAGGCGGTCGGCCATTTGCTGGGCGAGGCGAGCTCCGTCTATGAGGCTTGGCGCGGCCAGCTGATCGGCATACTCGGCCATGTGGAAGCGGCATTGGATTTCGCCGAGGAAGAGGGCGTGGTGGAGGCCGCCATCCGGGATGTCGGGCCGAAAACGGCGGCACTTGTCGCATCGATGTCGGAGGCCCTGGCCAAGGCGGACCGTGCCTCGGCCATACGCTCCGGCGTCAAGGTCGTACTGGCGGGGGTTCCCAATACCGGCAAGTCGAGTCTGCTCAACGCCATTGCGGCGCGCGATGCGGCGATTGTGTCGCCGCGACCCGGCACGACACGGGATGCGATCGAAGTCATGATTGACCTTGCCGGCATGCCGGTCATTCTCACTGACACGGCGGGACTACGCGCCTTGGCCGGCGACGAGATCGAGGAAATCGGTATGGCGCGGACGAAACGCGAATTGGATGGCGCCGATGTCGTCGTTTGGGTGAGCGCTCCCGATATTGCCGAAAGCCATCCTCCAGCGGTGGGCTCCGTACCGATGCTCCGGGTGCACAACAAATCCGACCTTCTGCAGCACTCCGTTCCGAATCGGCAGTATCCGGCGAAGGCGCACCTCGTTTCTTCCCGCACCGGTGCAGGTTTGCCTGAGATGCTCGCCAGTCTGACCGAGTTGGTGAAGCGGGAGTTCCGCCACGCGGAAGATTCGGTGATCGTCCGGGCACGGCAGAAACAGGCAATTGCGGAATCGATTCGGTATCTCAACGATTCACTACGGTATGACGGCCAGCATCTGGAGCTGAGGGCAGAGGACCTGCGCAAGGCAGGCCAATGTCTCGGCCGGGTGACCGGCAGAATCGACGTCGAAGATCTGCTGGACTCGATCTTCAGCGAATTTTGCATCGGAAAATAACTAAACCTGTTTCACGTGAAACGAGGGCGTACCTTTGACCGGGAGGGCCCGTTCCATTAAAGAGCCGCGCATGGCAGCGAGTTACGATGTAATCGTGGTGGGCGGCGGACACGCCGGATGCGAAGCGGCGAGTGCTGCGGCACGGGCCGGCGCGCGCACGGCCCTCGTCACCCACAAGTTCGTCAGCGTCGGCGAGATGTCGTGCAATCCGGCCATCGGCGGATTGGGCAAGGGACATCTGGTGCGCGAGATCGACGCACTCGATGGACTCATGGGCCGGGTTGCCGACCGGGCCGGGATTCAATTCCGCATGCTTAATCGCTCCAAGGGACCTGCCGTGCGGGGACCGCGCGCCCAGGCCGACCGCAAGCTCTACCGGCTGGCGATGCAAGGTGAAATCCGCGAACATGAAAATCTCGCCGTCATCGAAGGCGCGGTTAGCGGCCTCATTCTCGAAGGGCGCAAGGTTGCGGGAATCCTCACCGAGGATGGCCGAACGATTCGCGGCCGTACCGTTGTAGTGACGACGGGCACGTTCCTGCGCGGGTTAATCCATATCGGCGAGAAGAAGATTCCGGCGGGCCGCGCCGGCGATCCGCCGGCGCTTGGACTGTCGCAGCAGCTTATGGATGCCGGCCTCAAGCTCGGGCGCCTCAAGACCGGGACGCCGGCCAGGCTCGACGGCAGGACGATTGCCTGGGAGCGGCTGGAGGAACAGCCCGGCGATACCGAACCGGTGCCGTTTTCGTTTCTCACGGAGCGCATCGTCACACCGCAGATTTCTTGCTTCATCACCCAGACGACGGACGCGACGCACCGGCTTATCGCCGACAATCTGCATCGCTCGCCGATGTATTCCGGTCAGATCGAGAGCGCCGGTCCGCGGTACTGCCCGTCGATCGAGGACAAGATCTTCCGTTTTCGGGACAGGTCTTCGCACCAGATTTTCCTCGAACCGGAAGGGCTGGATGACCACACGGTCTACCCAAACGGGATTTCCACCTCCCTGCCGGAAGACATCCAACATGGCTTCATCCGAACCATTCCCGGGCTCGAGAAGGTTCACATACTGCGGCCCGGCTATGCCATCGAGTATGACTATGTCGACCCCCGCGAACTCACTGCCGCTCTCGAAGTGAAGGCGATCGGCGGTCTGTTTCTGGCGGGCCAGATCAACGGTACGACCGGTTATGAGGAGGCGGCGGCCCAAGGGCTCGTTGCCGGTCTCAATGCGGCCCGGCGGGCCGGCGGCCTGGACGCCGCCGTGTTCGACCGGGCCGAAGGTTACATCGGCGTGATGATCGACGATCTGGTCACCCGCGGCGTCTCAGAGCCCTACCGGATGTTCACCTCGCGAGCCGAGTATCGGCTGACGCTGCGGGCCGATAACGCGGACGAGCGGCTGACGCCGAAAGCCATTGAACTCGGTATTGCCGGCGAGGTCCGGACTACGGGCTTTCGGGCGCGCCAGTCGGTCCTCATGCAGGCGCGAACCCTTGCCGGCAGTCTCGGCATGACCTCCTCGGCCGCAGCCAAGCTGGGCCTGAAGGTTAACCAGGATGGCCAGCAGCGCAGCGCTTCGGACCTCATCGCAATGCCCGAGGTGGGGATGGAGTGCGTCCGGTCAATCTGGCCTGAGCTTGGCGCACTACCGGCATTTGCCATTGCGGCACTGGAGGCAGACGCGGTCTATGCCGGTTATTCCCACAGGCAAGAGGCGGAGATCGTTGCGCTGCGCAAGGAAGAACAGCTGATTCTCCCGGATGAACTGGACTACGCGGCCATCCCGAGCCTGTCGGCGGAAATGCGCTCGAAGCTCTCCCGCGTGCGGCCGGCGACCCTCGGTCAGGCCGCCCGTATCGACGGCATAACGCCATCGGCGCTGGCAGTCCTCCTCGGTCATGTCAGGCGCGGGACCGGCCGCAAGAGCGCCTAGTGGCCATGGCGGGGCCGCTGCCGGAAGAATTTCTGCAGCGTTTCAATGTTTCACGTGAATCATCGGTCAGGCTCGAGCGCTACGTGGCCCTCCTGCTGCAATGGCAACGGCGCATCAATCTGATCGGACCTGCGGCAGCGAGCCAGGTGTGGCAGCGCCATATTCTCGATGCCCTGCAGTTGATCCCGCTCATTCCGCCGCGAACTAGGATCATCGCCGATCTGGGTTCGGGTGCGGGAATTCCCGGTCTGGTTCTCGCTGTCGCCACCGGCCTTGAAGCCCATCTTTACGAAAGCAACGGTAAGAAGGCCGCATTCCTGGGCGAGGCAGCCCGGCAATGCGAGGCTAGGGCGATCATTCACCAGGTGAGGATCGAGACGATCGGTTCAGACCCCGGCCGTCCGCACGTGGAAGTGGTGACCGCACGGGCCTTGGCACCGCTCGGTAGGCTGCTCGACCTGGCAGCGCCCTTCCTCGCAGCCGGAGGCACTGGACTCTTTCACAAAGGACGAGGATTGGATGCCGAATTGACCGAGGCGGCCAAATCCTGGAGAATCATTGTAGAAAAGCACCCGAGCGTGACTGATTCGCAGGGCGTCATACTGGCCGTTAAGGAGGCCTCCCGTGTCCCATCCTGATTTCCCGTTTGCCCGGCCGCCCGGCGCCCGCATTCTCGCGGTGGCCAATCAGAAGGGCGGCGTCGGCAAGACCACGACCGCCATTAATCTCGGCACGGCTCTGGCGGCGGTGGGCGAGACGGTGCTTATTATTGATCTCGACCCGCAAGGTAATGCCAGCACCGGCCTTGGCATTGCCCGCAAGCCTGGGCAAAAATCCTCCTATCATGTGCTAGTGGGCGAGGCGGAGCTGCGGGGGGTGATCGTCGAATCGGGTATTCCGCGTCTTTACTGCGCGCCTTCGACCATGGACCTGCTCGGCGCCGAACTGGAACTGGCGGAAATCGACCGCAAGACCTACCGGCTGGCCGACGCCATCAAGCGGCTGCAGGCCGAGACCAGCCCTTCCCGGCGCTACAGCTATATTCTGGTCGACTGCCCACCGTCGCTCAATCTCCTCACCATCAATTCACTGTCGGCGGCAGATGCCATACTGGTGCCCCTGCAGTGCGAATTCTTCGCGCTCGAGGGCTTGAGCCAACTGCTCAAAACAGTTGAGCGGGTGAAGGCAAATCTCAACCCGCGGCTCGCCATCCAGGGTGTGGTACTCACGATGTTCGATCGCCGTAACAGCCTGTCGGAACAGGTGGCGGAGGACGTGCGCAGCGTGCTCGGCGACAAGGTCTACCAGACGGTCATACCGCGCAATGTGCGGGTGTCGGAAGCGCCGTCCTACGGTAAACCGGTTCTGCTTTATGACAACAGCTGCAGCGGGTCGCAGGCCTATATCAAACTCGCTTCGGAAGTGATCCGGCGCGAACGGGAACTGCGGGCGGCATGATCGATTCGTTGGCGTAACGCTCAATCGTATCGGAGCCGGTACGGGATACTCACAGAACTTGGACAGCGGCAAGATGCAGGCACAAAAGAAAAGGCTGGGGCGAGGTCTTGCCGCCTTGATCGGCGAGGATACGAACGAAGAGGCCGTCGTGCAGGATATCCGCAGCCTGCGGCACGTACCGGTCGAATTCCTCCATGCCGGCCCCAACAACCCGCGCAAACACTTCCCCGATGCCGATCTGGAAGAATTAGCCAAGTCGATCCGCGACAAGGGACTTCTGCAACCTTTGGTGGTGCGGCCGCGCGGCGACGGAGACTTTGAAATCGTTGCCGGCGAAAGGCGCTGGCGGGCGGCGCAGAAGGCGGGGGTCCATGAAGTCCCGGTTCTGATCCGTGAACTGAGCGACGGCGAAGCCCTCGAGATCGCCCTCATCGAGAACATCCAGCGCAGCGATCTCAACCCGCTCGAGGAGGCCCGCGCCTACGGAATGCTGCTCGATCAATTCAATTACACCCAGCAGCAGCTCGCAGATTCGGTCGGCAAGAGCCGCAGCCACATCGCCAACACGCTCCGGCTCCTGACGCTGCCCGACTCGGTGCGCCAGATGATCGAGGACGGCAGGCTCACCGCCGGTCACGCCCGGACATTGGTAGCGACCGATTCGCCGGCCGAACTCGCCGACCGGATCATAAGGCTTGGTCTGTCGGTGCGCGAGGCTGAAGAGCTGACGCGGAAGGCGGCAGCGGCCGCGGCACGCAAGCCGCGGCCGGAAAAGGATGCCGATACACGCGCCATGGAGAAGAGCGTCGGCGAAACGCTCGGCCTCAAGGTCGAGATCGCTGCCAAGGGCGCAGGCGGCACCATTGCCATCCGCTATGCCTCGCTGGAGCAGCTTGAGGATCTGTGCCGGCGCTTGATGCGCGCCGGTTAATTCGTCCGCATACTGATTATTGTAGCGCGGCGTGCAGCGCCCGTCCGTTACGGGCCAGCGCCAAAAGGTCGCGGGAGGCGAGGGTTTCGGCGAGTGCCGGCGTGCGGCGCATCTGCAGGGTGCACGACGAAAGCGTCGTTGCCGCAGACAACAGCGAGGCAATGTCCCAGATGCGCAACTGCAACCGGACCGTCTCGTGGCGCTTGAAGAAGACCGGCGGCCTCGCCGATCGCAGAGCATCCTCCACCCGCATGCCCCGCTCGATGTCGAGCTTCAACGACTGAAGTTTCACCACATGCGATCCGGCAAGCGTGAGAATTCGGCCGGCATCGACGCCCGCTGCGGCCAGCGCCGTGAAGTCTCGGTCCGCTTGCTCCACTTCACCGGCGAAGACGGCATCGATCAATCCGTCGGCGTTCTCACTGGAAGAGTCGCCGCAAATAGCTTCGACATCCTCGAGTCTGATCTCACTGGCGCCGAGGCAATAGGTCGCCAGCTTCCGGATTTCCTGGCAGGCGGCGGCGCGGTCCGTACCGAGCAACTCCAGCAGTCTCGCACCGGCATCGGGCGCCAAAACGAGACCGAGCGGCGACAAAATCGATTCGATGAGTGCCGCGATCTGGTCGCCGTCGTTCTCGTAGACAGCAACGGCGAATGCCCGCTCGCTCTTCTCGAAAACCGTCCGCAGCCGCGATGTCTTTGTGAGGTTACCGGATTCCGCCACGATGAGATTGCCGCTGCGGCCGCCATTCAGGATCGATTCAACGGCCTTGAGAAAGGCCTGATCGGCATCGGTAACCCATACCACCCGTTTACCGCCCAGCATCGAAAGGGACGCGAATTCATCGGCCAGGCGCCCCGGATCGGACGCCAGGGCCGCATCGTCAAGCCGCACGACGTTGAAGGGATCATCGGCCGTTCCGGCAATCTTTGCGACTGCCCGCCTGGCGAGTTCGCGAGCCACTCCTGCATCGGCGCCATGGATCAGCACGGCGCACACGTCCGGCGGCAGTTTCTTCAGGAATCCGTCGAATGCCGCTGCCTTGAGAACGCCCACGCGATCACCTAATGCGAAGCAAAATAGGCGGCCAGCCGCGAGCGGATGTCCATGCTCACCTCGTGGGCCGCGCGTTCCATGGCATTGGCTTCCGCCTGCATGTCGGCGAAGGGCTCGCGCACTACGTCATAGGAAACCTGCGAAAAGGTCTTGCCACTGTGCAGCACGCCCTCGTTGCCCGTCAACTCGAAGTTTACGACCACTTGCACCGAGCGGCGCGTAATACTTGGCAACGGCTTGTCGATGATGCTGGCGGTCTTCACCTCCGGCCGCAACACGAGGACATAACGATTCTGCGTGGCCGTGCCGGCGGGGCGCATGGCCGAGAGAAGATCGCCGCGCACGATCTGGCCAAGCCGCGTATCCGTCTCCGGGATCGAGACGGACGCCAATGCCGCCACGACGCCGCGGTCGTCGCCTGCCGTTCCGTATAGAGGCCGGTAGCCGCAGCCGCCAACCGCCAGCATCGCAGCGCAGGAAAACCAGGCAAGTACGCGGCGAATTCTCTGCATCGTCATCCCACGATATTGACGATCCGGTCCGGCACCACGATCACCCTGCGAACCGGCTTGCCGTCGAGAGCCCTTGCGACACTATCCAACTTCAGGACCACTGCTTCAATCGCATCCTTGCCGAGACCCCTGGCGAGCCGGACCTCGTCACGGCGCTTGCCGTTGACCTGAACAGCAATAGTCACGGAATCATCGGCGACAAGGGCGGCATCGGAGTTAGGCCACGCGGCATCGACGACAGGCTTCACATGGCCCAATTGTTTCCAGCACTCTTCGGCGAGATGCGGCATCATCGGCGCCGACATCAGCACAATGATTTCCGCAGCCTCACGGATCGAGCGACGCACAGGCTCGGAACGGTCCGACAATTGCAATGCCGCGCCCAGCGCATTGGCAAGTTCATAGATGCGCGCGATCGACCGGTTGAAGCGCAGATTCATCAGATCGCCGGTCACCGCATCGAGTGCGCGGTGCGCAGCGCGGCGCAGCTCCAATGCCGCGCCCGCCTCCCCTGTGGGTTCGCCCGGCGATCCCTCGCGCACCGCCTCGTTGACGAGACGCCAGAGACGTTGGGTGAATCGCCAGGCACCCTCTACTCCCGCCTCTGTCCATTCGATGTCGCGTTCGGGCGGCGTGTCCGAGAGCATGAACCAGCGCGCCGTATCGGCACCGTAGCGCTCAATGATCGCTTCGGGATCGACCACGTTTCTCTTCGACTTCGACATCTTTTCGATGCCGCCCACGGTCAGCGGCTCGCCGGTCTTGGCATGGACCCAGCGGCCATCTTTCTGCACCGCATCAATCGGCAACACCCACTCGCCGGAAGCGGACTGGAAAGTCTCGTGCACCACCATGCCTTGGGTGAACAGGCTGGCGAAGGGTTCGGCGATGCCAAGATGACCGGTGCGCATCATGGCGCGGGCGTAGAAGCGTGAATAAAGCAGATGCAGGATCGCGTGCTCGACGCCGCCGATATATTGGTCGACAGGCAACCAGTAAGCGGCGGCCGCCGCATCAACCGGGCGCATGGAGGCGGGCGAACAGAAGCGGGCATAGTACCATGACGAGTCGACGAACGTATCGAAAGTGTCCGTCTCGCGGCGCGCCTGGGCGCCGCAACTGGGACAATTGACGTGTTTCCAGGTGGGGTGATGGTCGAGCGGATTGCCAGGCTTGTCGAAAGTCACGTCATCGGGAAGGATGACCGGCAAATCCTTCTTGGGCACCGGCACGATGCCGCAGGAGGCACAATGGATCACTGGAATGGGGCAACCCCAATAGCGCTGACGCGAAACGCCCCAATCGCGTAGCCGGTAATTCACCCGGCGCGCGCCGATCTTCATTGCTTCCATGCGCCGGGCGATTTCCTCCTTTGCCGCCGGCACGCTCAAACCATCGAGGAAATCGGAATTGATCAGGACAGTCTCGTCGCCTTCTTTTTCCAGATAGGCTTCGCCGTCAATCGAAAAGGATGCCGCATCCACGCCCTTGGGCGCCACGACCGGCACGACCGGCAAACGGTACTTACGGGCGAAATCGAGGTCGCGCTGGTCGTGGGCGGGACAGCCGAAAATCGCTCCCTCGCCATATCCCATCAGCACGAAATTGGCGGCATAGACCGGCAGGCGGACCTTCTCGCGGAAGGGATGGCGGGCATAGAGACCGAGCGGATAACCCTTTTTCTCGGCGCGTTCGATCGATTCCTCGCTGGTGCCGAGGGCGGCCACTTCGCGGCGGAAGGCGGCAAGCCCCGGATCTGTTTCGACCAGTCGCTTCGCCAGATCGTGGTCTACCGAAATGGCACAGAAGCTGGCGCCGAAAATCGTGTCGTGCCGTGTCGTGTAGACCGTCAGCTTCTCGTCGAAAATCCTGCCCGCTTCGTCTTCGAGTGCGAAGGAAAAGCGCATGCCCTCGGAGCGGCCGATCCAGTTGCGTTGCATCAGGCGGACTTTGTCCGGCCAGCGGTCGAGGCGATCGAGGGCCGACAGCAGTTCATCGGAATAGGCGGTGATCTTCAGGAACCACTGCGCCAGTTCGCGCTTTTCGACCAGCGCGCCCGAGCGCCAGCCGCGCCCTTCGATTACCTGCTCGTTGGCCAGAACCGTATTGTCGACGGGGTCCCAGTTGACGGTCGAAACCTTGCGTTCGACCAGGTCCGCGGCAAGGAAATCGATGAACATTTCCTGCTCATGGCGATAGTAGGCGGGATCGCAGGTGGCGATCTCGCGGCTCCAATCGATGGCGAGACCCATCGCCTTAAGTTGCCCTCGCATGGCGGCGATGTTCTCATAGGTCCAGGATTTCGGATGCACACCGTGTTCGATGGCGGCATTCTCGGCTGGCATGCCGAAAGCGTCCCAGCCCATGGGATGCAGCACATTGTAGCCGCAGGCGCGCCGGAAGCGGGCGATCACATCGCCCATGGTATAGTTGCGCACATGACCCATATGGATGCGTCCCGAGGGGTAGGGAAACATCT
Organism: Hyphomicrobiales bacterium; assembly: GCA_052386315.1. Taxonomy (GTDB): domain Bacteria; phylum Pseudomonadota; class Alphaproteobacteria; order Rhizobiales; family Aestuariivirgaceae; genus Aestuariivirga. The sequence goes on along the minus strand of JBQTKG010000027.1, from coordinate 91,105 downwards.
CGAGCACATAGTATTTCGGCTTCGACCGGTCCTCACGGGCCTCGAAGCAATGATTTTCGGTCCAGTAGCGCTGCCAGCGCGGCTCGGCGTCGCGCGGATTGTAGCGTTCGGTCGTCAAGCGGCGGGTCCCCTTCTCTCTGCCGGTTGCGGATTGCAGGCTTGGCAGTACCAGTCCTTGAAATGCCCCGCAAGCATGGCCATAAGCGGGCACCATGTCCTATCAAGGTCTCGACACCGTCAGGCGCCGCATTTGCGAGGCGGCCTTCGCAGTCGGACGCGATCCGGCAAGTATCGCCCTGATTGCCGTCAGCAAGACATTTGCAACGGCCAGTATCGAGACCGTGATCGCCGCCGGGCAACGGGCGTTCGGCGAGAACCGGGTTCAAGAAGCCAAGGCCAAATGGCCGGAACTGAAACGCGCCATACCCGATGTTGAATTGCACCTGATCGGGCCCCTGCAGAGCAACAAGGCGGGGGAAGCGGTTGCCCTGTTCGATGCCATCCACACCATCGACCGTCCGAAAATCGCCGAGGCCATCGCCGGCGAGATCGCCAAACAGGGCCGGAGGCCGCAACTCTTTATCCAGATCAACACCGGACTCGAGCCGCAAAAGACTGGCATTGCTCCGGTGGACGCTGACCGCTTCATCGCCGACTGCCGCCACCGGATCGGACTCGCCGTCACCGGACTGATGTGCATTCCGCCTCTGCATGAAGCGCCGCGCCCGCACTTTGAATTGCTGCGCGAGATAGTCCGCCGCAACGGACTCGCCGGACTGAGCATGGGCATGAGCGGCGATTTCGAGGAAGCGATCAGTTGCGGCGCCACCCATGTTCGGGTGGGCACGGCGATTTTCGGGGCACGCGACTGACCGGCCCAACGACCATGCGGGTGCGCGGCCCGCACAGCGCCAGAATTTTCTTCATGTCCTTCAGCGACACGGCGATGCAGCCCGCCGTGGGGCCGCCGTCGCCGCGGTGCAGGTGAAAGAACACCGCACTGCCGTGCCCTTGAATCCTCGGTCTTTCATTGTGCGAGAGCTCGACGACGATGTCATAGAGCCGGTCGCCGCGCCGAAGGGTTTCGTGTCCCGAGCCATAGGGTATGCGGATGAGCCGGTTGTAATTGCGGTCTCCCACGGCTTCGCACCAGCCATCGTGGGGCCGGATCGCACGGGGTTCTACCAAGGCGCGCGGCGGCCCGATCCGGTCCGCCCGATAAAGAATGCGGCGGAGCCACCAGACGCCCATGGGCGTCGCGCCGTCGCCTTCCCGCTTGCGAAAGGTCATGCCGGAACGGCCGAAAAAGCAGGGTACGCTGAGGGCCCCAGCCGTCAGAAGGCCACTCACCGCTCGCGGGCTGATCGCGCGAACGTGAAGATATGTGAGCATTTTCCTCACGGCGGGTTGTCTTGCGCGGCGGCTTTCAAAACGGCATTGCTCACCGTAACATCACTGAATCGGGCGGCAAGCCCCTGCTTTCGGGAATTCAGCCATGACCACGACCAAGAAAATCCTGATCGTCGACGATGACGACATGCTGCGCGACAGTCTCAAGGAGCAATTCGCATTGCACGACGAATTCAGCGTTGCCGATGCGGCCAACGCCACCGCCGGCATCAAGGCCGCCAAGGCGGATCACGCCGATCTGGTGCTCCTCGACGTGAACCTGCCCGATATGGACGGTCGGGAGGCCTGCAAAATCATGCGCCGCAACGGCTATAAGGGCCCGATCCTGATGCTGACCGGCCAGAGCTCCGATTCCGACACTATCCTCGGGCTCGATTCGGGTGCCAACGACTATATCACCAAACCCTTCCGATTTGGCGTCCTTCTGGCCCGCGTCCGGGCGCATTTGCGCCAGCACGAGCAGAGCGAGGACGCAATCTTCAAGGTCGGTCCCTATACCTTCAAGCCCAGTGCCAAGATGCTAATTCGCGACGACAACAAGAAAATCCGGCTTACTGAAAAGGAAACCGCAATCATCAAGTTCCTCTACCGGGCCGGCGAACAGGTGGTTGGGCGCGACGTGCTTCTGCACGACGTCTGGGGGTACAACGCCGGGGTCACCACCCACACCCTGGAGACCCACATCTACCGGCTGCGGCAAAAGATCGAGCGCGATCCCAGCCATGCAGAAATCCTCGTGACCGAAGGCGGCGGTTACAAGCTCGTCCCTTGATCTTGCCGGCCATTCGGATTCTTATGCGAAAGGCGGGAGAATCAGGGCGCCAAGCCATTGGGACGGATTGACACGGATAGATTTCAATGAGCGTCCGGGCGGATGCGGAAACTCTGCGCAACATACCAATCTTCGCGGAGTGCGATCCTGTACCCCTGCAGGTGATCGCCTTCGCAGCCGAACGACAACATTTTGCCGCCGGAGAACATCTTGTCACCCAGGGCGAAATCGCTTCGGCCGCCTATCTAATTCTGAGCGGCAGGGCCGAAATCAGGGTCGGCAAGAGTGCCCAAAGCGACGTCACCGGTTATGCCGAGCCCGGCGCGTTCCTGGGGGAAGCCGCAATGATAGCCAAGACATCCTATTCGGTCAGCGCCGTCGCCGTCGGTCCGTTGCTAGCCGCCAAAATCGACCGCAAGCTCTTTCTCAAGGTTGCCCACGAATATCCGGAGTTCGGTGCCGCCGTGTTCAAGGCACTGGCCCGCAAACTTGACGGTTCGCTCAGCGAATTCAACCACGCCCGCGATATGCTCGAACGGGCAAAGTCCTTCCTAGACCTGTAGGTCGAAGGTGGCCATGACGGGAACATGGTCGGACGGCTGACTCCAACCGCGCGCTTCACGCAAAATGTCTATCCGTCCACACAGGGGAGCGAGGCCCGGCGTCGACCAGATATGGTCAAGGCGGCGGCCACGATTGCTCGCCGCCCAATCCTGGGCGCGGTAACTCCACCACGTAAAGAGCTTTTCGGGTTCCGGCACATGCTGACGCATCAGATCGACCCAGCGCCCGGCCTTCTGTACCCGGATTAAGCCCTGGGTCTCCACAGGCGTATGACTGACAACCTTGAGCAGCTCCTTGTGCGACCAGACATCGTGCTCCAGCGGCGCGATATTGAGATCCCCGACAACCACGCCGTGGTGGCCCCTGGGCACGCAGCCATCCGCGAACCGGGTTTCAAGCTCGGCGAGAAACTGCAGCTTATGGGCGAATTTCACGTTGATTCTGGGGTCCGGCTCGTCGCCGCCGGAGGGAACATAAAGGTTGTGAACGGTGACCGGCCGGCGGCCTTCGAGAACCACGGAAATGTGGCGGCAGTCATCCTTGCCGCAGAAATTTTTCACTTCCTGGGTGCGTATCGGGAGCCGGGAGACGATAGCCACGCCATGGTAGCCCTTCTGGCCGGATTCAGCGATATGGGAATAGCCGAGCGCCTTGATCGGAGTTGCCGGGAACTGACCCTGTGGGCACTTGGTTTCCTGGAGGCACAAGACATCGGGCTGCCAGCGCTGCAGTAGTTCTGTCACGAGATTAATGCGCAGGCGAATGGAATTGATGTTCCAGGTGGCGATCTTGAGTTTCATGGGAAGTCCATGGCACAGCGCGGCGAGCCGACGCAAGCATCAGAAATACGATGGGCGCCCGGCCGGGGAACCGGGCGCCCGCGCGCCGAACGCGCAATTTACGCCGGGAGGGGAAACCGGCGCCCATGACGGCTGCGGCAGGGCGCTTGAGCGGGGGCAAAATGGCCCGTGCCGCCTACCAGCCATACATGATTTGTTGACGTGGAAATTTCGTGTCCGGAATTCAATAGGCCGGGCCGACTTCACGAATACTTTATCTGGATCTAGCGCGAGTCCCGCTGCTTCCGGTCGATTTTGACGACGAAAAGCTGGGGATCGGGGTCGATCCCGGCAACAATGTTTGCAAGCGAAACGGTGGTCTGGCGCCCCTTGCTGTCGACAATGATCCATTGTTGCAGGGCTTGCCGCTTGCGGTCGAATACCAGGACCAGCTTGCCGCTAAGCGAATCGCCCTTGTCTTCCAGAGTGAGAGTGGCGAGGCCATCGGCCTCCTCGTAGGCGAGAATTTTGGCATCCCGGATCAGATCGACGTCCTGGTTCAACACCAAACGTAACGGCGTCTGCGACAAGGGATACTGATCGCCCTTTTCCTTCTTGCGGTTTTTCACGGTCAGCCAAGTGCCGTCGGCGACGATCAGGAAAGGGTTCGGCGGGGCATATTCGAAACGCATCTTGCCGGGCTTGCTGATATAGAAGATACCCGTCGACTTATTGCCCTTCGGACTGATCTGGGTGAAGTCGCCCTGCAGTGTCGTGAACCCATTGATATAAGAAGAGATTTCCTGAATGGAAGCGGTTTGTTCGGAGGTCAATTCGATCGATTTGGCGGCAGAAGCCTGCACGGCAATAGCGAGCATCGTACCCACGAACACGAGGGTAAAGCGGATCAGAATTGCGGCCTTGGCTAACATATTGAATCCCCTTGTCTTGGTTGACGCAGTAAAAGCACAAACTGGCCGTTTTGAGGCGGGCTAGACACGCGCGTTGTCGCCCGGCACCAGGATTTCGCGCTTGCCCGTGGCATTGGCCGCGGAAATGAGCCCCTCCTTTTCCATCCGCTCGATCAAGCTCGCCGCCTTGTTGTAACCCACCTGCAGGCGGCGCTGGACATAGCTGGTCGAAACCTTCTTGTCGCGCAAGACGACCGCCACGGCCTGATCGTAAAGCTCGTCGCCCGGTCCGCCGTTCTCGCCACCGGTCAAGGCGCTGGACTCGCCGTAGTTTCCATCCTCGGTTTCTTCGGTGACAGCGTCGACATATTTGGGGCTGCCCTGGGACTTGAGATGGTCGACGATCTTTTCAACCTCGCTGTCGGAGACGAAGGGGCCATGCAGGCGCGAGATGCGCCCGCCGCCCGCCATATAAAGCATGTCGCCCTGGCCGAGCAGCTGTTCGGCGCCCTGCTCGCCCAGAATGGTGCGGCTGTCGATCTTGGAGGTGACCTGAAAGGATATGCGGGTGGGGAAATTGGCTTTTATTGTGCCGGTGATGACATCGACCGAGGGCCGCTGGGTAGCCATGATCACATGGATGCCGGCGGCACGGGCCATCTGGGCGAGACGCTGCACGGCGCCTTCAATGTCCTTGCCGGCCACCATCATCAAGTCGGCCATCTCGTCGATAATCACGACGATGTAAGGTATCGGCGCCATGTCCATTTGCTGGCGCTCGAAGATCGGCTCGCCCGTCTCCGGATCGAAGCCGGTCTGCACCGTGCGCGTCATGACCACGCCCTTGGCCAGCGCCTGTTTGACGCGGGCATTATAGCCGTCGATGTTGCGCACTCCCAGTTTCGACATTTTGCGATAACGGTCTTCCATCTCGCGCACCGCCCATTTGAGCGCCACGATCGCCTTGCGCGGATCGGTCACGACGGGCGAGAGCAGATGCGGAATGCCCTCATAGACCGAAAGCTCCAGCATCTTCGGATCGATCATGATGAGCTTGCAGCGGTCGGGCGGCAGCCGATAGATCAGCGACAGGATCATGGTGTTGATGCCAACCGACTTGCCGGAACCAGTGGTGCCGGCGATCAGAAGATGCGGCATGCGCGACAGATCGGCGAAGATCGGTTCGCCACCAATATTCTTGCCGAGCGCCAGAGCGAGATTCTGGCCGGTTTTCTCGAAAGCCTCGGACGCGAGTAATTCCCGCAGATAGACGGTTTCGCGCTTGCTGTTGGGCAATTCGATGCCGATGGCGTTGCGTCCCGGAACGACGGCGACGCGGGCCGCAACAGCGCTCATCGAACGGGCAATGTCATCGGCAAGGCCGATTACCCGCGACGATTTGATGCCTGGCGCCGGTTCGAGCTCGTAAAGGGTCACAACCGGGCCCGGCCACACATTGACGATCTGGCCCTTGACGCCAAAATCCTCGAGTACGCCTTCGAGCATGTGGGTGTTCTGTTCCAAGGCCTCGTCGGAGAGATCGGCGCCACGGTTAAGCCGCTTCGGCTCGCTCAGAAGTGTCAGCGGCGGCAATTCGAATTCCTCAGGCTTGGTAAAACGAAAACCGAGCTGTGTATCCTTCCTGAATCGCTTACCGGTCTTGATCGGCTTGGCCGTTCGGCTTACCCGCGGCGTGACCGTATCGTCGTCATCCTCGCCGGGTACTTCCTCATCCGCTTCGGCTTCGACTTCTTCATCCTCTGCGTCATTGTCTACTTGCTCCGCACCTTCCAGCGGGGGCTCGAATTGCCGCGCCCGGCTATCGAGCAAAGGCTCAATCCGGTTTCGGTACAGGCCGCCGCTGCGGGCTGGAGCAAGACGCATGAGAATGTCGCCGCGCGCTTCGGATTTGTGGTTAGCGGCTTCGAGACGCCGGCGCTCACGCCACCCCCGCCAGCCGGCATAGAGGTGGCGCATGGCGCGCAGAATGGCCGCAGCGAGTTCGTTGCAGCGCGTGCCGATATAGCCTGCACTTGCGATGGCGGCAGTCCGATGGAGACGGGTTGCCTGCAAGCCAATCCACAATGCCAGCGCCGCAAAAGCGAATCCCGCAACCGTCTTGGCAAAGGCCGCCTTCAGTCCGAGTGCCAGAACCGCTACCAGCGCGCCATTTAGAATGTCACCGGCATTGCCGCCCAGTCCGGCGGCCAGAGACCAGCTTGCCGGGACCGGGATGGCGGCGAAAGCGCCGCTGGCGCTAAAGGAGGCAGCGATCCAGGCAAAGGAGGCGCGGAACGGACGGGTGACCGCGTCATGACCGATCAGGCGCACTGCCCAAGCCATGGGGATGGCAATCAGCCACAATACGCCGAGACCCAGAAGCTGCATCATCTCATCGGCGATAACGGCGCCGGGATAACCCAGCCAATTGCGTGGCACGGCGTCAACCGCGTGATTCAATGAGGGATCGTCGACCGACCAGGTAGCAAGCGCCACTCCGATGGCGATCAGGGCAGCGAAGAGGCCGCCGCCGGCAAACTCGAACAGCCGATTGCGCAGGAATCGCCGTACGGCGGCGGGCACCGCGCTGTCGTCGGTATCGATGGAAGGATCGTAGGCCATGCGCATCTCTGCCATCCGTCACGCCCCGTTTGCGCGGACATAACAAATGGTTAACGGCAGTCTGACGGCAGTTGGTTAAAGCGCCGTAAATGGCCGGCAAAAAAGCAAAACCGGCGGGAGTTTTCCCGCCGGGTTGTCTGGGTACAGAAGCGCTCAGTTGTATGAGCGTTCGCCGTGATCGACGATGTCGAGCCCTTCGCGCTCCTCCTGTTCGGAGACCCGCAGACCGGTCGTCGCCTTGCAAATCATCAGGGCGATGTAGCTGACGATAGCCGTCCATAGTGCTGCGGTGATTACAGCCACGACTTGCGCTGTGATCTGAGTACTGGCCGCATAGTCCGCCACTTTCGAGGAAGTATCGAACCCGAGATAGTCGGTCACGCCCATGCCGCCGAGCGCCGGATTGACGAAAATGCCGGTGAGGATGGCGCCGAGCATGCCGCCGATGCCGTGGACACCGAAGACGTCGAGCGCGTCGTCATAGCCGAGCCTGCTCTTGAGCCAGACCACCGCCCAGAGACAGACGAAACCGGCGGTGGCACCGATAAAGATCGCCCCCATGGGGCCGACCCAGCCGCTGGCAGGTGTGATTGCCACGAGACCGGCGATTGCGCCGGAGGCGGCGCCGAGCAGGCTCGGATGGCCGCGGAACACCCATTCGCCGAAGGTCCAGGCAAGGGTTGCCGCCGCCGCGGCAATTATGGTGTTGAGGATGACCAATGCGGTGAGGCCGTTGGCTTCAAGGTTGGAGCCGGCATTGAAGCCGAACCAGCCGAAGAACAGAAGCCCTGCGCCGGCGAGCGTGAAGGTGAGATTGTGTGGTGCCATGAGGTCCTTGCCATAGCCGACGCGCCTGCCCAGCACGAAAGCACAGACGAGGCCCGCGACACCGGCGTTGATGTGCACCACTGTGCCGCCGGCAAAGTCGATGGCACCCCAGTTGAAGAGATAGCCGTTGGTGGCGTTGACGGCAGACGCATAGGCGGAGAGTACCGCGTTCCTCGCATCCTCCGTGGTGGCCACGGCTAGATCGGCAAGGAACTTCGTTGCTGCCTCTTCGCCGACGATCGCCTTCATGACATCGAGATTATCGGCGCTGAGGGTATAGGCATCCGGCCCCGCCCAGAACCACACCATGTGGGCCATCGGCAAATAGGCGAAGGTGAACCAGATCACCATGAACAGCAGCACCGCCGAGAACTTCATGCGCTCGGCATAGGCGCCGACGATCAGTGCCGGTGTAATACAGGCGAAGGTCATCTGGAAGATGACGAATGCCAGTTCCGGAAGATAGGTCTCCTTCGAGAAGGTCGCCGCCAGTGTCGAGATGTCGACGCCCGACAGGAAGGCCTTGGACAGACCGCCGAAGAAGGGATTGAGTGCGGCCGAGGCATTGCCGCTGAAGGCGACGGAATAGCCGTAGACGACCCACAGGATCGAAATCACGCAGAAGACGATCAGTACCTGCATAAGCACCGAAAGGACGTTCTTGCTGCGCACCAGGCCGCCGTAGAAGAGAGCGAGGCCCGGAACGGTCATCAGCACCACAAAGGCGGTGGCCACCAGCATCCAGGCCGTGTCGCCCTTGTTGACTGTGGCCGCGGCCTCTGCCGCAGAGGCGGGAAGCAGGGCTGCGAGAGCCAGTCCCGCCGGGATAGCGGACGAGAGCCACCGGATGTTATTGAGAAAGGTCATATGGAATTCCCCTGATGTTGATGGATTTAGAGCGCGGCCTGGCCGGTTTCGCCGGTGCGAACGCGCACCGCCTGTTCGAGCGGCAGGACGAAGATCTTGCCGTCACCGATCTGACCGGTCTGGCCCGAGATCTGAATGGCTTCGATCACCCGGTCGACGAGAGCTTCGTCAATGGCAATCTCGATTTTGACTTTGGGCACGAAGCTCACCGTGTATTCGGCCCCGCGGTAGAACTCGGTATGACCGCGCTGGCGGCCGTGGCCCTTGACCTCGGTGACGGTGATTCCCTGGATGCCCAGCCCGCCAAGGGCCTCACGGACTTCTTCCAGTTTGAACGGCTTCAGGATGGCGATGACATACTTCATGCAGCAGCCCTCTTGTTGGCAATGATGCAGTGCAAAACAAGAAGCGTGCCAATCGGCATATTTTATCTATCATATTGATATTACGTGATTTTTTTAACCATTTGAAATCCCGGCGAGAATAACCATGACTATTTTCTAAGCAGGTTCACCGTCATGCTAATTTTTTCATCATCCGAACCTGCGACGGAATGGCAAAACCACAACGCTTGACGGAATACCTCGAAGGCCGTCTTTCAACCGTCATGACTACGAAGTCCGATGCCATCGTTGCCGGTGCCGCCCTGAATGGACTGGCGGCGGCCGTGGCGCTGGGTGGCGCGCAATTGCGCCGTCCGCTGAAAGTCACGGTCATCGACGCCAAGGATCCCAGGGAGTTTTCCTCGAGTGCCTTCGACGGCCGGGCTTCGGCGATTACCGCCAGTGCCCGGCGCATGTTCGAAGCCTTGGGCGTTTGGAGCGAGATCGCCCCTCAAGCTCAGGCGATGCAGGAGATCGTCGTCACCGATGCCCGGCCCGGCGCCGAAACGCGGCCCATCCTGATGCAGTTCGGCGAAGCGGACATGGATGGTGCCCCGTCGGCCCATATGGTCGAGAACCGGCATCTCTATGGTGCGCTGCTTTCGGCGGCGACAGCCTCACCGCACATAAGCTTCGTCACAGGCCATGCGGCGACAGAGTTTCGATTCGGCCCGGGTTTGGCGGAAGTCACGCTGGACGACGGCGTTGCGCTCAAGGCTTCCCTCATCGTGGCCGCCGACGGGCGCAATTCGGCGGCGCGGGCCGCCGCCAACATCGATTTGGTGGGCTGGAGCTACGACCAGATGGGGATCGTTGCCACGGTGGAACACGATCTACCCCATGGCGGCCGCGCCGAAGAGCATTTCACGCCCTCCGGCCCTTTCGCCATCCTGCCGCTTCCCGGCAGCCGTTCTTCCCTCGTATGGACCGAGACCAAAGCTGATGCGGAACGGATTCTTGGCCTCGGCGAGGCAGGGTTTCTGGCAGAGCTGCGCCGCCGCTTCGGCGATCGTCTGGGTGATGTCAGGCTCGTTGGTGGACGGCACAGCTATCCCTTGGCGATGTTCATCGCCCGCGAATTCACCGGCCCGCGGCTCGCGCTCGTCGGCGATGCCGCCCATGTAGTGCACCCGATCGCCGGGTTGGGCTTCAATCTTGGCCTGCGCGATGTGGCGGCGCTGGCGGAATCAATACACGACGCTTTCGCGCTGGGCCTCGATCCGGGCGGCGATGCGGTTCTCGAGCGTTACAGCATCTGGCGGCGTTTCGACACGGTGATGACCGCCCTGACGATGGACGGCCTCAACCGAATGTTCGCCAATGACAATGCCGCCCTGCGCTTGCTGCGCGATGCCGGCTTGATTGCGGCGGGCAGCTCGCCGGCGCTGAAATCGCTATTCGTCAAGGAGGCGGCAGGTCAAACCGGCAACTTGCCGAAATTGCTGCGGGGCGAACCGCTCTAACCGCGCGACCGGCCGGCCGCAGCGAGCTTTTCAAGATAGGTTGCCCAGATCGCCTCGCGCTCACGGCCAAGCTTCGCCAGATAGGCCCAGGTGTAGAGACCGGTGCCGTGGCCGTCGCTGAAGATGATGCGCACCGCATAGGTGCCGACCGGCTCGAGCCGGGCGACCGTCACATTGCGCTTGCCCCACACGAGCTGCTCCTGGCCGGGCCCGTGGCCCTTTACTTCGGCGCTCGGGCTTTCGACCCGCAGATATTCGGCGTCGAGCGCGTGGACTTCGCCGGTGTCGAAGCGGATTTCGAGACGCCTGCCGCCGTCGCGCAGGCGCAATTCCTCCGGCCACGGATCAGTCACCGTCAAGTTCCCGCGCTTCGCCGGGCAACATGATCGGGATGCCGTCGCGGATCGGATAGGCAAGACGCGCGGTACGCGAGACCAGCTCATGTTTCTCGCGATCGTAATGCAACGGCATCTTGGTCACCGGGCAGACCAGCAGTTCGAGCAGGCGCGGATCGGTTTCCCGCTGGCCGGTCATTGGTTCACCTATTGCAAACGGGAACGCGGGCCGCCGGGAGTACGGGCCAGCGCCATCTCGGTCAACGCCACCAGGACTTCGGCCCTGGTCTTGAGATCGGGCGCTTCCAGCAAGGCTTGCTTTTCCTTGGCCGGATAGGGCGCCAGCAGCGATAGGGTGTTGACCAGCACTTCCGTCGAGGCGGCATCGACTTGGTCCCAGTCGGCATTCATGTCATTGGCGCTGAGATAGTCACGGAACGCCTTCAGAAGCGCCGGGCGATTGACTTCACTGGCGCCAAGATCGGAGACGAGATCGACGGCGAAAGGGCGGAAATCGGCGATCACCTGGCGGTAAGCGGTATCGACGTCGAGCTCCTCGAGGACGGTAAAACGGCTGACGCCGTTGAGCGTCAGCAAGATGCGGTTGTCGGGTGTCTCGGCATAGGCGGTAATGCGACCGGCGCAGCCTATGCCCATCAGCGCCGGAGGGTCATTTGTTTCCGTTTCGAGCGCGGGCTGGATCATGCCGATGAGACGGCCCCCGGCCATGGCGTCGTTCACCATGTCGAGATAGCGCGGCTCGAAGATGTTGAGCGGCAATTCGGCGCGGGGCAGCAGAAGGGCGCCAGCCAGGGGAAAGACCGGCAATCTTTGCGGCAGGTCGTCGGGGTTTCGATAGCGGTCGGTGAATTTCATGACGGCTCACGCGAACAGAATGGAGGACAATTTGCGGCGGCCCTGCAGGGTGACTTCATCCTTGGGGCCCCAGGCTTCGAAAAACCGCACCAACTGTTTGCGGGCGGCTTCATCGTTCCAGCCGCGGTTTTTGCGGATGATGTAGAGGAGCTGATCGACAGCCTCGGATTTTTGTCCGGCACCGTTCAGCGCCGCGGAGAGATCGAGCCGCGCCTGGAAATTGTCCGGCTCCTTGTCCACCGTCCTTTGCAGCTCGGCCATCGCCGAGTGATCGACCGGATGGAGCGCAAGTTCGAGAGCGGCTCTCGCCCCCACGACATCGGCGTCTTTGCTCTTGGCGGGCGGCACCAGAGCCAATGTCGCCTTGGCGTTTTCAAGATCGCCGGTGGCGATCTGGCAGCGGGCCAGTCCGGCAATGGCACCGGCATGCTCGCGGTCGGCCTGCACCGCCTGGGCGAAAATCTGCGCCGCCGTTAGATAGTCGTGCTGCGCCAGCGCCTCGCGTCCCGCCGTCACCGCCGCCTCGATCTCCTCGGCAATGCCGCCGTCGCCCGACAGTCTGGCGATGAATTGCTTAAGCTGGCTCTCGGGGAGCGCGCCCATGAAACCGTCCACAGGCTGGCCATTGACGAAGGCGAAGACCGCCGGAATCGACTGCACCCGCATCTGGGCGGCCAATTGCTGGTTCTCATCGACATTGACCTTGACCAGCCTCACCTTGCCGCCGGCCTCCTTGACGGCTTTTTCGAGGGCAGGTCCAAGCTGCTTGCAGGGGCCGCACCAGGGCGCCCAGAAATCGACAATCACCGGTTGCTTGCGCGAGGCTTCGATGACATCGGCCAAAAAGCGCTTGGTGTCGCTGTCCTTAATCAGCTCGCCGGGCGGGGCGGCGCCGTTCCCCGGCCGTGGGGCCGGACCGCCGATAATCGAATCCATCACAATCTTCCTTGCGTTCAGGCCCGATAAATGGCGCAACGCGACGGCATTTACAATGACCCCCTCAGCTGACCGCGACAATTCGGGGCTGGTGCCCGCAGGATCGAATGAAACTCAAGAGATCGGCAGCGCGGATTGAAGTGGTGGCATCGTTGCTCAGCGGATGAAAGTTGAGCAGGTCCTCGTCCATCATCGGCTTGTCGAGAATGACATTGGCCCGGACCGCGTTGTCATTGATCAGGCCGAAGGGGGTGACCGAGCCCGGCTCGACGCCCAAAACCTCCATGAGCAGGTCCGGCTTGCCAAAGGTCAGCCGCTTCGAGCCGATCCTGGCGGGGGCCGCCTTCAAGTCGATGCGAGCTTCCTCGAGACACACGATGAGCCAGACGGCACCCTTTTCATCCCTCAGGAACAGGTTCTTGCAATGCCCGCCCGGTATCTCGCCGCGCCGGGCGCGGGCCTCCTCGACGGTGAAGACCGGAGCGTGATCACGGGTCGCGGTCTTGATGCCGAGGCTGTCGAAACGGGCAAAAAGCTCGGCACGGGTCGCGGGCATGGGCGGCCTTTCAGTCGCGGGAATGGGCGGAACCAGGTTGTTCTTGCATTTGTTTCAGGGCTGCGCAATAAGACCGGCCACCTCGCCGGCCTCGCCGGCTTACTCACGCGGGCGTAGCTCAGGGGTAGAGCACAACCTTGCCAAGGTTGGGGTCGTGGGTTCGAATCCCATCGCCCGCTCCAGTTTCCCTTTTGTACGGCCCGGAGACATAGGTAACGGAACGTACCTAAGACATGGGTGACAACCTTGGGCCGAAAAGATTCGAGCTCAGGCCGCGCTCAGCACGTGGCCGACGAAGGGCAATTCGCGGAACTGGTGGGCCATGTCCATCCCGTAGCCGACGACAAATTTGTCGGGGCAGAGGAAACCGCGGAAATCGGCCTTGATGTTGGCGGCAAGGTGCCCCGGCTTTTCCAGGAGCACCGCGGTCATGACGATCGCCGCGCCGCGCGCCGCAATCAGGTCCTTGGCGAAGGCGAGCGTGCGTCCCGATTCAAGAATATCGTCGATCAGCAGAACATCGCGGCCCGCGACATTCGATTCGATGTCGCGCAGCACTTCGACCCGGCCCGAGGAGACGGTGGCGGAGCGATAGCTCGCCAGGATCATGAAATCCACCTCCGGCGACAGCCCGGCATGGTGCATGGCGCGCATCAGGTCGGCAGCGAAGACGAAACTGCCCTTGAGCACCGGCACGACCAGAAGGCGCTTGGGCTGGCGCGCGGCAATCTCCGTCGCAAGAATTGCGATGCGCGCGGCGATCTCGGTATCGGAAAACAGGACGGCGATGCGGTGACCGTCGATTGAAAGTTCACTCATGGAACGGCATTTGAGCCGATTTCATCCGCGTGGGCAAAGCGAATTTCAAGATTTTTTGCGCCTTCGGGCGGGGCGGCGACGCGGGTGACGAAACTCGTGCTTTCGCCGGGCCGCAGCGGCCTTGCGCCCGAATCGAGCATCCACCGATAGACCTCGGCATTGGCGCCGTCCCTGAGCGCAAAGCGCAGCCAGGGAATCTTGCGCTCGCTGCCCGAGACATTGGCGATCTCGCCCTTGATCGAGAGCACTCGGGTGCCGCCCTCGATCGTATGCCGCTGTTCGATGCGGCGCAGTTGCAAACCGTAGATGTTGACGCTCATGCCGAGCTTTTCATAGGCGCGCACCGACGCTGGGGCGGCCCGCACCACATACTCGGGGAAAGTGCCGACGAAAATGACCGGCGACAAAATCGCCGTGGCAAGTCCCGCCCAGCGCTTGAGCTGGGCGCGCCGTTCCCGGCGCCTGGCGGCGAAAGCTTCGCGCGCTTCCAGCGAGGCCTCGACCAGGCGGCGGATTTCCCGGTCCGGCTCCAGCCCGTGATGGTCGATCACCGCCGGTAGCTGGCGCGGCGAGACGTCGATCACCTCGACGGCGCGGCCCTCCAGCCAGCTATGGCCGCAGGCGGCGCATTTGATCATGGTGCCTTCCGCCGCGAAATGCGAAGCGGCAAGATCGTAGCGCATGGCGCAGGAAGGGCAGGAAACGATCATGATTCGGCAGCGGCTGACCTTCGGCTCGTCCGGAAACGAAGGTTAACGGCAAACACGGTTAATGCCGCGTTAAGACGGTTTGTGCACAAAGGGCGAAACGGCTGAAAGGAACAACGGATTGCTTCGTCTGGAAAGTGTCGGCCTGCGGTACGGGCAGGGCCCGGAGATTCTCAGTGACGTGAACTTCAGACTCGAGTCCGGCGACTTCTGCTTCCTCACCGGACCGTCGGGGGCCGGAAAGACGTCGCTGTTGCGCCTTCTCTTTCTTGCACTCAGGCCGTCGCGCGGGTTGATCCGGCTGTTCGGCGAGGATGTTGCGGCACTCGATCGTTCCGGGCTGGCACTGCTGCGCCGCCGGATCGGCGTCGTCTTCCAGGAATTCCGGCTGCTCGATCATCTCACCACATACGACAATGTGGCTCTGCCTTTGCGCGTGGCCGGCAGGCGCGAGACGAGCTACCGCGCCGATGTCATGGACCTGTTGAGCTGGGTGGGGCTTGCCGATCAGGCCCATGCCTATCCGCCGGTGCTGTCGGGCGGCGAGAAGCAGCGCGCGGCCATCGCCCGCGCCGTCATCGCCAAGCCGGAACTTCTGCTCGCCGACGAGCCCACCGGCAATGTCGATCCAGCCCTTGCCCGCCGGCTCCTGCATCTCTTCATCGAACTCAACCGGCTCGGCACCACGGTGTTGCTCGCCACCCACGATGCCAAACTCATCGCCCAGGCCGGGGCGCCGGTCATGCATCTCGAACACGGCGAGCTGCGCGCGGCATGAGCAGCGCCACACCATACCGGCCGGGCCCCATCGTGCCGCCGGAAGCCGCACCCCTCAAGGCCCTGACGGTGACCATGGCAGTGATGTGCTATCTCGCCTGCCTGGCGATCGGCGCCCTGATCCTCATCGATCGCGCCGTCGAAAGCTGGACCGGTAGCTTGTCGCGCGAGGTGACGGTGCAGGTCCGCCCGGTGCAGGGTTCCGATATCGAGGCGGAGCTCGGCAAGGCCGTGGCGCTGCTCGATGATTTTCCCGGCATCGCAGCAATCAAGACCCTCGACCGCGCCACGGCGGCGAAACTTCTGGAGCCGTGGCTCGGCAGCGGTAATCTCAAGGACCTGCCCATTCCGCGGCTGATCCGCGTCACCATCGATGAAGGAGCCCCCGCCGACCTCGCGGCTCTCGGCGATGCGCTCAAGGTCAAGGTCAAAGGCGCTAGCCTCGATACCCACAAGCGCTGGCAAGCGGAGTTCACGCGCATGGCGCGGGCGCTGTCGACGCTCTCCTTCGCGGTCCTGTTCCTCATCTGCGTCTCGGCCATCGCCATGGTGATCTTCGCCACCCGCACGGTGCTCGACGCCAATCGCGAGGGGGTGGACGTGCTGCATCTTATCGGTGCCCGCGACGGCTATATCTCGCGCCAGATCGACGGACGTTTTCTCAAGACCGGACTGTGGGGCGGTCTCATTGGCGTGGCGCTGGGATTGCTCACCTTTTTTCTCCTCGGCCTCACCGGCCCGGCGGGGGCGGGCGGCGTTGCCGATGCCAGCCGCAGCCTGCTCTTCGCGCCGCCGGACACCGCTGTGTGGAACTACGGCATCCTGTTCGCCGTACCCTTCGCCGCGACGCTCATCAGCCTCGTGACCTCGCGCATGACATTGATCCGCATGCTGAGGGACATGCCGTGATCGTGCTGCGCTCGGTTTTGTTCAATATCGCTTTCTATGTCAATCTGGCGCTGTTCCTGGTTTTGGGAGCGGAATTCTTCCTGCTGCCGCGCAAATGGGCGATCCGGGCGTTGCAGTCTTGGGCGAAGACGTCGCTGTTTCTGCTGCGGGTGATCGCCGGCACCGGCATGGAGGTGCGCGGCCGCGAACATATCCCCAAAGGTGCCGCGCTGGTTGCCGGCAAGCATCAGTCCTTTTGGGAAACCTTCGCCATCCTGCCGCTCCTCGACGATCCCGCCATGGTGCTGAAGAAGGAACTCACCTGGATCCCGTTCTTCGGCTGGTTCATCTTCAAGTTCCGGATGATCGCCGTCGAGCGCAGCGCCGGTACCGCCGCACTCCGCAGTCTGATGGCGCGGGCCGCGCAGGAGATCGAGGCCGGCCGCCAGATCGTCATCATGCCGGAAGGGACAAGGCGAGGCCCCGACGATCCGCCGGACTACAAGCCGGGTGCCGCGGCACTCTACGGCAAGCTCGGAGTCACCTGCACGCCCTTCGCCCTCAACTCCGGCCTCTATTGGCCGCGGCGGAAATTCCTCCGCTACCCAGGCACCATCATTATCGAATTCCTCCCGCCCATTCCGCCCGATCAGCCACGCCGGGAGTTTCAAACGCAGCTCGAGACAGCCATCGAAACCGCCACGGCAAAGCTCGTGTCCGAGGGCCGGGCCGGTACGAAACGAGAACAATTCCTCGACACGTAAGGGGTTTGGCGTTACACTCGCCATCTCTAAAGCCGAGCAACCGCCATGACCGATCGCAGCTCCCAGCTATTCGACCCAATCGCCCAGGACATCTGGGACATGAAATACCGGTTAAAGGCGGAGGACGGCACCCCCGTCGACGGCTCGATCGATGAGAGCTGGTGGCGGGTGGCGAAAGCCGTGGCGGCGGCCGAACCGGAAGCGGAGCGTGATCGCTGGTCCGCGGAATTCCACGGCATTCTGTCGGGCTTCCGCTATCTGTCGGCGGGACGCATCCTGTCGGGCGCCGGGACCGGGCGCACGGTGACGCTATTCAACTGCTTCGTATTGGGCCGCATCGACGATTCGATGGCCGGCATTTTCGACGGATTGAAAGAGGCCGCCCTCACCATGCAACAGGGCGGCGGCATCGGCCATGATTTCTCGACGCTCCGGCCCAAGGGCGCGCCTGTCAGGGGCGTGGGAGCCGATGCCTCGGGGCCCTTGAGCTTCATGGATGTGTGGGATGCCATGTGCCGCACCATCATGTCGGCGGGATCACGGCGCGGGGCCATGATGGGCACCATGCGTTGCGACCATCCCGATATCGAGGACTTCATCGCCGCCAAGCGCGACCCCCGGCGGTTGCGCAATTTCAATCTGTCGGTGCTGGTGACGGACAGCTTCATGAAGGCGGTCAAATCCGATTCCGACTGGCCGCTGGTGTTCGGCGGCCGCACCTTCAGCACTCTGAAGGCGCGGGCACTGTGGGACCTGATCATGCGTTCGACCTATGACTACGCCGAGCCGGGCGTCATCTTCATCGACCGCATCAACCGCGAAAACAATCTCGCCTATTGCGAGACGATCCACGCCACCAATCCGTGCGGCGAACAGCCGCTGCCGCCCTATGGCGCCTGCCTTCTCGGCTCGGTCAATCTCACCCGTTTCATTGCCCCGCCCTTCACCGGGGATGCCCGCCTCGAGGAAGTGGAACTGCGCCGGGTCGTAGCCACAGCCGTGCGCTTCATGGACGATGTTATCGATATTTCGAATTATCCACTCGAGGCGCAGAAGCGGGAGGCACTGGCGAAGCGCCGCATCGGCCTCGGCATGACCGGACTGGCCGACGCACTCGCCATGTGCGGGCTCGTCTATGGCAGCGACGAAGCTGCCGAAGCGGCTTCACGCTGGATGGCGGCGATCGAGGATGCCGCCTACCGCGCGAGCATAGAATTGGCGCGGGAGAAGGGCGCTTTCCCGCTCTTCGACCGCGAATCATTCGCTGCTACCGGCCATGCTGCGGGGCTTTCCACCGGCATCAGAAAGGCGATCGCAACACACGGCATCCGCAACGGCTTGCTCACCTCGATCGCGCCCACCGGCACGATCTCGCTCTTCGCCGGCAATGTCTCGAGCGGCATCGAACCCATCTTCAGCATCGCCTATGACCGCAAGATCCTGATGCCCGACGGTTCGCGCCGGGTGGAGCGGGTCGAGGATTACGCCGCCCGGCTGTGGTGGTCGCTCAAGGGCCGGGAATCACAATTGCCGCCGGTTTTCGTCACGGCGGAAACGCTGCCGCCGCACGCCCATCTCGCCATGCAGGCGGCGGTGCAGCGCCATGTCGACAGTTCGATATCCAAGACGATCAATGTGCCGGCCTCGCTCGCCTTCGAGGATTTCAAGGCGGTCTACGCCGAGGCCTACGATCTCGGCCTCAAGGGCTGCACCACTTTCCGGCCCAATGAGGTGACGGGCTCGGTGCTCACCGTCGAAAGCGCGCCCAAAAGCGGCGAAGTCGTCTACATGAAACAGCCGCTCGAGCGCCAGGCGGTCCTGCCGGGCTTCACCTACAAGCTCAAATGGCCGGAAACCGATCATGCCATCTACATCACGGTGAACGATATCGTCGAAGGCGGAAGAAGGCGGCCCTTCGAGATCTTCATCAACTCCAAGAACATGGAACACTATGCCTGGACCGTGGCGCTGACCCGGATGATCTCGGCGGTGTTCCGACGCGGCGGCGATGTCTCTTTCGTGGTCGACGAGTTGAAAGCGGTGTTCGATCCGCGCGGCGGCCAGTGGATGGAAGGGCGCTATGTGCCGAGCCTCCTGGCGGCGATCGGCGGGGTGATCGAGCGGCACATGATCGAGACCGGTTTTCTCAAGCGCGACGAGCACGACAAGGGCCTGACTCTTGCGATCGCGGTGGGCGAGGGGCGGCGCGCTTCCTGCCCGCGCTGCGGCGAACAAGCGCTCGCCTATCAGGAGGGCTGCGCCACTTGTCTTTCCTGCGGCTATTCAAAATGTAGCTGATGGGGCTTGACGGCCGCACATAAATGTTCTATGTTTGTTCTTATGATCTTTGGCTCCCCCATGACGGCAAAACTCCCTGAGGACTTCGGTCGCGGCGACCGCTTCTGGTATTGGCGCGGCGCCTCAGGCCGGCGCTACATTCATTCGATTTATGAAGCCCGCTCCTGCCCGCCGCTCCCTGGTGCCGTCTATGTGGCGGTCAGGCGCGTCGGTAATGCCCGCGAGGCGCTGGCCGTGGGCCGCTTCCCATCCTTCCTCGATGCTTTTGCTCCAAGCACTGCCGGACCGGCGCCAGACGAGATCCACGTGCATCTGCTCGCCCGCAACGAAGCCGACGCGAAGGCGGTTCTCGCCGATCTTGAGCTGGCGCTGGACGAGGTTTCAGCTAGCCAGCCGGGCTTGCATGAGGAGGCTCAGCCGGCGAGACTCGCCGCCTGAGTCTTAAGCCGCGCTGCCAGCGCCTCGAGGGCGGCATCGTGGATGTCCATGTCGCGCAAATGAGCGAGCGTGCTCAGCACATAATCGGCGCAATTCCCGGATCGGCCTCGCCCCTGACGGATGAAAGTCAGCAGACGATTGCTGTCGAGCTTGCCCGCATATTGCCGGTGGCTGCGGTCGACCACATAGGCGAGGGCCTCGACCCTCACGCCGTTCTGCAACAGCCGGACCGGCCGCATCGCCTCAAGATAGACGGAAGTCACCTGTTCCCGCGCCCTGAGATAGGCGAGCGTTTCGTCCCACTTCTCCGCCGCCACCCGGAAGGCCATGCCGTGACAGGAGCCGCCGCGATCGAGTCCCAGCACCAGCCCCGGCCGCTCCGGCGTGCCGCGATGGACGAAGGAATAGACGCAGAGGCTGCGGTGAAAGCCGTGGATCAGGGCGGGCTCGCTGTCGCGATAGTCGAAGCCCGGATTCCACATCAGGGAACCATAGCCAAAAATCCAGAACTGTTGCATGTTTGCCATTCCGTCCCCTATAGCGAACCGATTCGCCAAGGCCAATGACCGCACGAAAATCGCGTCCCTGGCGCATGTTCGCGCCGCTCGCCGGAGTGCTCCTGCTGTTCGCCGCCTGGTCGGGTTACTGGCTGTTCGCATTTGAGTTGGCGAAAAGCCAGGCGGCAAGCCGCCGCGAAGCGATCGCGCGGCAGGGCACCAGCCTCTCATGCATGGACGAAAGTTGGGGCGGGTACCCCTTCCGCTTCGAATTCGCCTGCCGCGCGCCCGTTCTTACCAGCAAAGTGCAAGAGCATGATGTCACCGTCCGCGGCTCGGCGCTATCGATCGTCGCCCAGGCCTACAATCCGTCCAGCATTGTGGCACTTCTCGACGGGCCCACGTCGATCAAGGCCAGCAACGGTTCCTTCCTTGAGGCGGGCCATGAGCGGGCCATCGCCAGCTTTCGTTACACCGGAACGGAGTGCGGCCGTTTCTCGATCGAAATTCCGGCGCTAACGGTTTCCGGCGTGGCGGATGCCGCATTCATGGCGCTTCATCTTCGCTGCCGCAATAGCGGGGCAAATATTGCGATGAATGCGCGCGACGTCACGGTTTACGGTACAGTCCAAGGGCCGGTCAGGCTCGATGCCGCATCGTTCGATGTGGTGGTGCCCGGCTTGCTCTTCGCCCAATCGAAGCCGCTGCTGAATGCTTCGGTCACGGGAACGCGGGCCGAAATCCTGTCCGCCGAGATCGCCCACCATGGCGTCGTCGTAAAGGGCAAGGGCTGGCTCGGACTCGACCAAGACAGGCGGCTCGCCGGCACCATCGCCACCGAGACCAACGATATTGACGGACTGCTCGGCGAAGCAAATCGTTATCATCCGCTTTCCGAGCCGGATCGCGCTGCGCTCAAGACCCTGCTCGGCCTCATCGACAATTCCGCCGTGGACAAGCAGGCGAAAGCCGATTTCATCGCCAAGGATGGCGAACTCTACTGGGGCCCGGTCAAACTCGCCGATCTGCCGCCGCTCTATTGAGGCTTGACCGAATTGCGTCCGAAATTCGGAGCCGCCGTATCCTGACCGGCGGCGATGATGCCGCGGCGGATTTCGCGGGCGCGGCTGAAGAGGTTGTAGAGCGCTTCGCCATCGCCCCAGCGGATCGCCCGTTGCAGGGCCGAAAGGTCTTCCGAGAACCTCCCCAGCATTTCCAAGACGGCGTCGCGGTTATTGAGAAAGACATCGCGCCACATGGTGGGGTCGGAGGATGCAATGCGGGTGAAATCGCGAAAGCCGCCGGCGGAAAATTTGATCACTTCGGAATCGGTGACATCCTCGAGGTCGGCCGCCGTCGCCACGATGTTGTAGGCGATCAAATGCGGCAGATGGCTGGTTATGGCGAGAACCAGATCGTGATGTTCCGCCGTCATAATCTCGACATTCGAACCACAGGCCCGCCAGAATTTCTCGAGCTCGGAAACAGCCTCGGCAGCGCTGCCGGGAGGTGGCGTCAGAATGCACCAGCGGCCGGTAAAGAGTTCGGCAAAACCCGATTCGGGCCCCGATTGCTCGGTGCCGGCGATCGGGTGGCCGGGAATGAAATGCACCGCCTGCGGCACATGCGATCCGACATCGCGCACGATCGCCGCCTTGACCGATCCCACATCGGTGAGGGTCGCTCCCGCCTTCAGCGCCGGCGCAATCTCGCGGGCAATCTCGCCGCAAGCACCCACCGGCGCGCAGAGGATCACCAGATCGGCATCGCGCGCGGCAGCGGCCGCAGTCTCGTGAATGCTGTCGCAAAGACCGAGGGCCTTTGCCGTGTCGCGGGTGGCGGCGCTTTTCGCATGGCCGGCAATGTGCACCGCCAGTTTCTCGCGGCGCATGATGCGGCAGAGCGACGAGCCGATGAGGCCCAATCCGATCAACGCCACCCGGTTGAAGCGGACGCTCACGCGAGAAATTCCCTGAGCGCGGCGACAACCGCGCGGTTGGCCGCTTCCGTCCCCACCGTCAGGCGTAATGCACCCGGCAACCCGTAGGCTTCCATGCGGCGCAGCACCAGCCCGCGCGAGACCAGAAACTCATCGGCCGCCGGAGCATTGCGTGCGGCATCGGCGGGAAAATGGACGAGCACGAAATTGCCGGCACTCGGCGTCACCTCGAGGCCGAGTGCTGCGATCTCGCGGGTGAGCCAGGGCAGCCATTTCTCATTGTGGGCGATTGCCGTCTCGACAAAGGCCTGGTCGGCCACCGCGGCAGCGCCCGCCGCAAGCGCGGGGGCCGACACATTGAAGGGCCCGCGGATGCGGTTGAGCGCGCCGGCCACATGGGCCGGGCAATAGGCCCAGCCGAGCCGCAAGCCCGCCAATCCGTAAATCTTCGAAAAGGTCCGGGTCATCACCACATTGTCGAAGGTCGAGACCAGCTCGATCCCCGATTCATAGTCGTTGCGGCGCACATATTCGGCATAGGCCGCATCGAGAACCAGCAGCACCCGCTTCGGCAAACCGGCCTGCAACCGCTTCACCTCGCTGAAGGACAGATAGGTGCCGGTCGGATTGTTGGGATTGGCGAGAAACACGATGCGGGTCTTCGCCGTCACCCGCTCGAGGATGCGATCGGCGGATGCCGTGTAGTCGCGCTCCGGTGCCACGACCGCGGTGGCGCCATTGGACATGATGGCGATGGGATAGACCAGAAATCCGTGCTGCGAATGGATCGCCTCGTCGCCGGGGCCAAGATAGGCGTGAGCCAGAAGTTGCAGCAATTCGTCGGATCCGGCGCCGCAGACGATGCGATCCGGTTTCAGGCCATAGCGCACGGCGATCGCCTCGCGCAGTTCGCCAGCCGAGCCATCGGGATAAAGTTCCAGAGACGCCGCTGCGGCGGCAAAGGCTGCAATCGCCTTGGGGCTCGCACCCAGGGCCGACTCATTCGACGACAGCTTGTAAACCTTGACACCCTTGGGCCCGCTGTTGCCGGGCACATAGGGCGCAATATCCAGAATGCCCGGCTTCGGCATGGGCCGGGCGCCGTCAGCCTGCGCTTTCATGATCCAACCTCGATCGGGCTTGGATAACGCCCCGCCACCTTGAGGCCGAGCGTGGCATTGGAACGCATCAGCCCGACCAGCGGGCTCTCATGTTCCGAATGGAATCCGGGTAGGCAGGAGATGCGCCGGGTTCCGGCCTTGACCTGCCACAGGGGTGGGGGTGTGAAATCGCGCGGCAAGTTTCCGTCGCTGACGATGATGGTTTCATCGTTGCCCGTCAGCTCGACGTGAGCGTGTCCGAAAATCAGGAGCTTTGGCTGTATATTCTCGCGCAGAACCGGCAGGACACCGATGATCTGGGCTTGGCCCGCCTTGCCTTGCACAAAAGCTTCGACCCATGGCGATTCGGTCTCGACCACGCAGAGATCGCTCGTCCCGGCATTCACCTGCATCAGCGCCTGGGCTTCGTCGCGCCATTCCTCCACCGGCATGGTGCCGAGATAGTCGCGGATGCGCAGCCTGAGGCCGATCGATGAGTTGAGCCTCTTGCCGACATGGATGGTAAGCTGGGCCTGGCTCTGGGTGGCGGCGGATATCATGGCGCGCCAAAGCCGCACCGTGAGTTCGGCCGGCACCGGGCTCTCCGCCCGGTTGAGCAGGCGGCGCAGAATGGCGGATTCGCGCGCCGGACGGATCGGCGAGCCGGCAACGCCGCCATTGAGGGATTTCGCGGCCGCAACCCTGCCGACCGCTTCGAAACGCCGCTCGAGCAGAGCGAGCAACCGGTCGTCGATCGCATCGATCTCCTTGCGGATCTCGTCAAGTGTCGCCTCCTCGGCGGCCGGCGTGCCCATGGTTCCCTGTCTCGAACTTTCTGCCGTCCCCGCAAATCCCCTTGCAAGGCGGCATATTCATAGGGGGCGCGCGGTGAAATGCAAAGCCTCGGTCAGGGAATTTTCGGCGGCTCGAGGCGTGCGGGAGCGGGCGCCAGAGCCGGCCGCAGGCGCGGTACCAGGCGCCGCGCGCGCTTGCCGGAGGAGGTGGCATAGACCTGCTTGACCGCCTCGACGATGATCACGCCGGCGAAGTGCGGCATCAGCCAATCGCCGACGCGTTCGAAGGCGGGGGCGGAGGACAGGAACGGATCGCGATCGATGGGCGGCATGAACAGGGCCTGCGACCAGGACATGATGGAAAAGCGGGTCTCCTTGAGCAGGCTTGCAAGCTGCGGCCGCGAGAAAGGCTGACCATAGCCGAAAGGTGTCGAATCGAAGCGGGCCCACATGCCGCGGCGATTGGGCACGACCAGCAGCAGACGGCCCTGCGGCGCCAGCACCCGCCAAAGCTCGTCCAGCATCTCGGCCGGATTGTCGGTGAGTTCGAGCCCGTGCACCACCAGAAGCAGATCGGCCACGCTCTCCAGCAAAGGCAGATCGAATTCGTCCACCAGGGCTGAACTGACCGGTGCCTGCGGCGGCCACTGCAACACGCCCTGCCGCGCCGGCATAAAGGCCAGCGTGGTGCGCGCACCTTCGATGCCGCCGTCGAGGTAGGGGGTGGCAAAGCCAAGACCCACAACCGTGGCGCCGGCCAGTGCCTGCATTTTCGGCAGCAATGCCTGAGCGATCAGCCGCCGGGTGGAATTTCCGAATCGGCTTCCATAAAACTCGCGTAAATCGACGACATCCATTAAGAATAAGAATAGTAGCCGGGGTTCCGGCGGTCACCAGCGAAATCGATCAGGGTTAGGCAATTTCATGTCCCATCTCGATATGCACCAGTTCATGTGCCGAAGCGACAATTACGGTGTCCTTGTGCATGACCACCGCACCGGGGCGACAGCCTCGATCGATGCGCCCGATGCCTCCGTCATCGAGGGGGAATTGCAGAAGCGCGGCTGGCAGCTCACCCATATCTGGACCACCCATCATCACGAAGATCATGTGGCGGGCAATTTGGCCCTCAAGGAGCGGTTCGGCTGCCAAATCATGGGTCCGGCGGCCGAGGCCGACAGCATTCCCGGCATCCGCAAGCTCCTCAGGGGCGGGGAGACCTTCCAGTGGGCCGGGCGGGAGGTTAAGATTTATGACTGCCCGGGCCATACCAAGGGCCATATCGCCTATCATATCCCCTCCGAGTTCTCGCTGTTTGCCGGCGATACGCTGTTCGCCATGGGCTGCGGCCGGGTGTTCGAAGGCACAATGGAGCAGATGTGGGGCTCGCTCGATCAGTTCCGCAAGCTGAAGCCGCACAATTTCGTCTATTGCGGCCACGAATATACCGAAGCCAATGCCAAGTTCGCGGTTTCGGTCGAACCCGGCAACCGCGTCCTGCAGGCGCGTGCCGAGTTGGTGGCCAACCAGCGGATCAAAGGCGAGATGACCTGCCCCACCACCATCGGCGACGAACTCAAGACCAATCCCTTCCTCAGGCCCGACAGTCCGGAGATCCGCACCAATCTCGGTCTCGAGCAGGCGAGCGAGGCGGAAGTCTTCGCCGAACTGCGGCGGCGCAAGGACAATTTCAAGGCGTAACGGCAGCAGCCCCGCCGCCGCCATATCCGGCCGGTGACCGGTATTGAGACTTTGTGTGGAGCTTGTGAAATGAGACTGACCGGCTTCAAGGCGCTGACATTCGATTGCTACGGCACGCTGATCGATTGGGAGAGCGGCATGGTGGAGGCGTTGCAGCCCTTGACCAGACGCGCGAAGAGACCGCTCTCACGCAATGACATTCTGGAAGCCCATGCGCGGCAGGAGGCTTCGCAGCAGGTCTGTACACCTGCAATGAAATACAGCGAACTCCTTTCCGTCGTTTACAAGCGGCTGGCGGAGGAATGGGGGGTCGACACTTCATGGGATGAATGCCAGACCTATGGCAATTCGGTGAAGGACTGGCCGGCCTTCATTGACTCGGCGGAAGCGCTGGCTTATCTCAAGCAACACTACAAGCTGGTCATTCTGTCGAATGTCGACAATACCAGCTTTGCTCATAGCAACAGGCGGCTTCAGGTGGCGTTCGACGCGATCTATACGGCCCAGGACATCGGTTCCTATAAGCCGAGCGGACGCAATTTCGACTATATGATCGACAAACTCCAGGGCCTCGGTATCGCCAAATCAGAAATTCTCCATACGGCCGGAAGCCTGTTCCACGACCATGCGCCGGCCAACAAGGCGGGCCTCGCCTCATGCTGGATCTACCGCCGCCACGATCAGCAGGGCTTTGGCGCAACCATGAATCCAGACGTCCAACCAAGGTACAATTTCCGCTTCAACAGCATGGCGGACATGGTCAAGGCGCATCGGATAGAACTGGACGGTTGAATCTCCGTTCTTTGCTTGCCGTCATCGCCATCCACCGGCCGCCGAAAATGCTGATCAGCACCGCGCCGACAATGATGAAGCCGCCGATGAAGGCGGCGTGTTCCGGCGTTTCCCCCACCGCCAGCCATGGCCACAGCGGATTGATCACCGCATCGAGCATGACGATGAGAGAAAGCGTAATGGCGGGTACCGATTTGGCGCCCTTGGCATAGAAGATCAGCGGAATGGCGAGTTGCAGAAGGCCCATGGCCGACAAGAGCAATACATCGCGAGGCGCCACATCGAAACCGCCGCCGGCATGGCCGGCCAGAAATCCTAGGCCCCCGGTAATGAAGAAGGTGGCAATACCGCCGACGCAGATTGCCGGCACCATGTCGACGCCGCGATAACGCCGCAGTGTCAAAGTCTGTCCAGCGAAGGCAATGGGAACGCAGACTGAAACCAGAATGCCGAGCCATCTCCCGGCTTCGAGCCCGTCCCAGGCGATGACGCCGACGCCGGCGAGCGCCAGCATGGCCGCGATCCAGGCAACCAGTCCTGGCCTTTCGCCGGTGATCCAGGGGCTGAGCAGGCCGGTGAAGAGTGGCGAGGTGGCGCCGATCACCGAAATGACGGCGGTGCTCACCATGGTGAGCGAGGTCACATAGAGCGTCGAGCCGAGGGAGAAGAAGCCGGCCGCAGCGGCGAGTGCCACCAGCGGGACTTCGCGGAATTTCGCCAGCGTGCCACGCCCGTAGATGGCAAGGAGATAGACGAGGAGGGCCACCGACATCCAGTAGCCGCGCCAGCAATTGATCTGCCAGCCGTCGAGGCCCGGGAGCAAGCGGACAAAGACGCCGGAAAGGCTCCAGCCAAGCGTGGCGATGAGGACGAAGATTACGCCCGTTCCATAGCTCTGCTGCCCGCCGCTCATGCCCTCACTGTATCAGGCCCGCAGCGCGTTGTTGTCAGGATCGTAGGGGCTTTCGGGAATTACGGTTGCCTTGAACATCTTGTCGAGGATTTTGATCTCGAGTTCGCGGCCGATGCTCGCATGTTCCGGCTTTACCATGGCGAGCGCCAGCGATTTGTTGACCCGCCAGCCGAAACCGCCATTGGTGGCGCGGCCGGCGAGCTTGCCCCCGGCATAAATGGGCTCGGAACCGCGCGCATCCGAATCCTGATCCGTGACGCCATGCACTTCCAGCGTCACGAAATTCCAGTTGAGGGCCTTTTCGCGGCCTGTCACCAGCGCGTCGCGGCCGAGAAAAGCGCCCTTGTTGGGGTGGACGAAACGTTCGAGACCCGATTCATAGGCCGAATACTCGATGGAGAGCTCGCGCGGAACCAGCCGGTAGCTCTTTTCGATGGAGAGCGACGACATGGCCTTGATGCCATAAGGGCGGATGCCGAACTCGCGCCCCGCATCCATGATGAGATCGAAAATTTCATTCTGCTGCTCGATCGGGTGGTGGAACTCCCAGCCCAGTTCGCCGACGAAATTGACGCGCAGCGCATGGGCGGAGGCGGGGCCAATGCCGATCTCCTTGCCGGAAAGCCAGGGGAAGGCTTCGCTGGATAGATCGGTATCGGTGAGCTTCTGCAGAACTTTGCGCGAGTTGAGACCGGCGAGCACCAGAACACCCAAGCGCGTAGTGATGGGGCTTAGGCGCACCGAACCGTCGGCGGGCGCCAATTTGCGCAGCACGTCGTGATCGTGACGCTCATAGGCGCCGGCCGAAACCAGATAGAAGCGGCCCGGGGCCCATTCATAGACGGTGAATTCGGAGCGCACGCCGCCGTTCGGGGTTAGAAGATGGCAGAGCGCCACGCGGCCCTGCTTCTTCGGAATGCGGTTGGACAGAATCGAGTCGAGCCACTCGCGCGCCTTGGGCCCTGACACTTCCATCTTGGCGAAGGCCGACATATCCTGCAGGCCCACATTGTTCATGACATTGCGGCATTCCTCGCCGACGAACTTGAAATAGTTCGAGCGGCGGAACGACCACTTTTCGACGATGCGGCCATCCTCGGTGGGGGGCGCATGATTGTGGGAGAGCAGCACGTCCGGCTTGTTGAGGTCATTCTCCGAAAGCGAATAGTCCTTGGGCGCGAACCAGCCGGGACGTTCCCAGCCATAGACCGAGCCGAACACGGCTCCGAGGTTCTTCATGCGATCGTAACAGGGCGCCCGCTTCAAAGGCCGCGCCGCCAGGCGCTCCTCATCGGGATAATGCGGCGTGAAGACATTGGCGTAGGCTTCTTCGTTCTTGATCTTGAGATAACCGCGCGTCGCGTAAGGCCCGAAGCGGCGCGGATCGACGCCCATCATGTCGATGGTCGGCTCGCCATCGACGATCCATTCGGCCAGTTGCCAGCCGGCGCCGCCCGCCGCGGTGACGCCGAAGGAATGGCCCTCGTTGAGCCAGAAGTTCTTCCTGTCCCAGGCGGGGCCGATGATCGGCGAACCGTCGGGCGTATAGGCGATGGCGCCGTTATAGACTTTCTTGATGCCCACTTCACCGAAGGCGGGGACCCGGGCGATCGCCGTTTCGATATGCGGCGCGAGGCGGTCGAGGTCTTCCTGGAAGAGTTCGTATTCGCTGTGGTCCGAGGGCCCGTCCATGTAGCAGCAGGGCGCACCCTTCTCATAAGGCCCGAGCAGAAGCCCGCCGTTTTCCTCGCGCATATACCAGCTCGAATCGGCCTCACGCAAAACACCCATTTCGGGCAGGCCCTTGGCCTGGCGCTCCTTGATCAGCGGGTGCGGCTCGGTGACGATGTACTGGTGCTCGACCGGGATCACTGGAATGTCGAGGCCCACCATGGCGCCGGTCGCCCGCGCGAAATTGCCGGAGCAGGAGACCACATGCTCGCAGGTGATGTCGCCCTTGTCGGTTACCACTCGCCATTCGCCATTCGCCAATAGCGTGATGCCGGTGACCGTGGTGTTGCGATAGATTTCAGCACCGCGCGAGCGGGCACCCTTGGCCAGCGCCTGGGTCAGGTCGGCCGGCTGGATATAGCCGTCGTCGGGATGCTGGATAGCGCCGATGATGCCATCGGTCAGGCACAGCGGCCAGATTTCCTTCAACCGTTCGGGCGTCAGCTTGTTGACCCTGATGCCGATGGTCTCGGCCACGCCGGCATAATACATGAATTCGTCCCAACGGTCCGGAGTGCGGGCGAGGCGGATGTTGGACACCTTGCTAAAGCCCACATGCTGTCCGGTCTCGGCTTCGAGCTCGCCATAGAACTTGACCGAGTATTTGTGAATCTGGCCGACCGAATAGGACATGTTGAACAGGGGCAGGAGGCCCGCCGCATGCCAGGTGGAGCCCGAGGTCAGTTCCTTGCGCTCGACCAGGACGACATCGCTCCAGCCCTTCCTGGCCAGATGATAGAGGGTCGAGACGCCGACGACCCCGCCGCCGATCACCACCGCGCGCGCCTGTGATTTCATGGGATTTCCTCGCAACCGGTCCTCGAATTGAGGTCACATTAGTGAGCGGAATTCAACAGGCGTGGGGCGGAACGACTTGGGTGGGCAGGATTGCGACACTAGCCGGCGAATCCGCCGGCGGCCAGGAAGGCCAGTTCCGCCGGCGTCGAGCGGCGCCCAAGCACCGGGTTGCGGTGGGGAAAGCGGCCGAAGCGGGCGATGATGTCGAGATGTATCTGCGCCCAATGGGCCATCTCGGAGAGGCCCAGGGTCTGGAACAGGCCAACACCGCGCTTCTGGGCATCGAGGGCCTCGGCATGTTCGAAGGGCATGATCAACCAGCGGGCAAGGGGCGCGGGCAGAGCATGGTGATAGTTGCGGCCGATCCAGCCCTTTGCCAGAGCCAGAGCCCTGGCATCGGCGGCGTAGGCGAGCGGATTGCCGCGATGGATATTGCGCGAGCACTGGTCGAGCAGCAACACGAGCCCGAGGGCGCCCTCTGGGTTCTCGCTCCAATGGTCGAAAGCGCCGATTCGCGCCTGCGTCAGCGCCGCGCCGAAGCGCACCGAGAGCGCCCCGTCGAAGGCGGCGTCCCTGGTGAACCAGCGGTTGGGCCCAGCCTGTGTCCAGAAATTGACGACATCCTGCGGCTTCATGGGAGCCCCATGTGCTTGACGATGAAGTCGGCGAGCGCGGTTACATCGTCGCGTCCGAAGATCGGAACCGGCGCTTCGTCAACCGGGCCGTTGGCGGCAATGGCCACGATGGTTGGATCGCCGCCCGCCAGTTTCGGGTGATCGAGCGCCAGGTTGCGCACCTCGATCTTGTCGTGGGGGTCGCGCTTGTAGCCCTCGACGATCACCAGATCGCAAGGCGCCAGCTTCGCCAGCATCTTGTCGAGCGACAGCTCCGCCTCGCCACGCGCTTCATGGATGACGGCCCAGCGGCTCTGCGATACCACAGCCACTTCGCATGCTCCCGCCTTGCGGTGGCGGAAACTGTCGCGGCCTTCATGGTCGATGTCGAAGGAATGATGCGCATGCTTGACGGTCGAGATGCGATAGCCGCGGCGCGTCAGCTCGGTCACCAGCTTCTCGACCAGCGTCGTCTTGCCCGCATTCTTGAATCCGGCAACGCCGATCACCTTGTTCATGGATCGAACTCTGCCGCAATCCGCGCCGCTTCGGCAAGGTCTGCCGGCGTGTTGACATTGAAGAAGGGGTCGAAGGGCGTTGCCGGCCATGCGACGGCTTTCGCGTGCACACGAGCGGCCCAGTCCATGACGCGGACCAGGCCGTCATCACGGATGGCGCGCTCGAGCATATCCGCCAGACTCGTCGACCAGACGCCGACGATGAAATGTTCCTGCCCGCCGGACGCCGCAATCGCCGGTGCTGCGAGACGGGCCACGAGATCTCGGGGAAGAAATGGCGTATCGGCAGGTACGGTCAGGAGCAGATCATGGCCATTGTCCCGCGCCCAGGTGAGGCCCGCATGGATGCCGGCAAGCGGCGTTGCGATCGCCGTCAGCCGATCCGGAAAGACTGCGAGGCCCGTGGACGAAAAACGCCCGGCATCGCCGTTGGCGTTGATCGCCAGAGCGTCCACCTGCGGCCCAATCCGCGCGATCACGCGGTCGAGAATGGTCCTGCCGCCGATCGTCTTGAAGGCCTTGTCCTCGCCGCCCATGCGGCTGGAGCGGCCACCGGCAATGATGACGCCGGCGATGTTCATGCGTGAGCGTTGCGCACTTCGGAGCCGGTAAATAGCAAGCGGATTGCTGGGACTTGCGATTTTTCCACCCGGCCCGTAAGGGGCGCTTTGGACAAGAGGTCCGGCACCGTGTAACTCCCCGTTTAGACAGACACGTCTTATAGCCAATCCATGCCGGAACGCGATGCCGAAGACGAAATGGACCTGAGCGGACTTCTCTGCCCGCTTCCCGTACTCAAGGCGCGCAAGCGGCTCGCGAGCATGTTGCCGGGGGAGGTTCTGAAGATCATTGCCACCGACCCCATGTCGGCCATGGACATGGCGCACTTCTGCAGCGAACAAGGCCATGCGCTTCTCTCACAGGAGAAGGCGGGTACGGCTTTCATTTTCAGAATCAGGCGCAAGTGAGTTGCGATTTCGAGTGGGCGGCGCCCGCACGCCGCTAGCGGTTGAGAGACAGGGTCTTGTCGGCGAAGGCCGCCGCCCCGCCGCCGATCCGATCGGTGAAGGCGCGGAACAGGCCTTCGATCATTGCCTTCTCGATGTCCTTGACGATGAAGACGAGGCGCGTGCGGTGATCGCCATCGGGCCAACTCGCGAGCCTGACGGGTGGATGAAAGACATGCTGCACGCCATGCAGCACCACCGGCCGGGCCGGATCGTCCGCCACCTTCACGATGCCCTTCATGCGCAGCAAATTGGCGCCGTGATAGGACTTGAGAAGTTCGAGAAAGAGTTCAAGCCCGGCGGCGCTAATGGCGCGATCCTCGGCGAAGCTGAACGACCGGATATGATCGTCATGGCGCGAGACATCATGGTGGTGATGATGGGGCCTGTCATAGGCTTCCGCCGCCAGCCAGCTCTGCACATCCGGTGTCTTCTTCCGCGGATCGAACAGGCCCATGGTGAACAGCCGCCCGGCATTGGCCTCGCCACGGTGCGTGGTCAGGAGCCGGGCCGCCGGATTGAGCTTGCGCAGGCGGGCGATGATGGCAAAGAGCTGATCCTCGCCCTCGCGGCCCGACAGGAGATCGACCTTAGCGAGCACGATGCGGTCGGCGACCGCCACCTGCTTCACCGCCTCGGCATGGGCATCGAGCGTCGCCGGGCCGTTGAAGGCGTCGACCACCGTGATCACCCCTTCAAGCCGGCAGCGCACCAGCAGTGTGGGCTCGCTCATCACCGAATGCAGCACGGGTGCTGGATCGGCGAGACCCGTCGTCTCGATGACGATCCGGTCGAAGGCCTTGATCGTGCCCTGATCGCGGCGCGCCAGAAGCTCGTGGATCGTGTCGATCAGATCGCCGCGGATGGTGCAGCACAGGCAGCCCGAAGCCATTTCGACGATGTTGTCGCCGGCGCTCTCCACCAGCAGATGGTCGATGCCGATCTCGCCGAACTCGTTGATGATGACGGCGGCGTTGGCGAGCAGCGGATCCTTGAGCAGCGTGTTGAGAAGGGAGGTCTTGCCGGCGCCGAGAAAGCCGGTGAGTACAGCCACGGGAATGGGCGGGCCCATCTCGCCGGTCATGGGTTTCCCGCCTTGTCTTCGATCAAGCTGGAGGCGAGGAGTGCCGCCAGCACCATGCCGCCGCCGGCATACTGGTTGAGGGCCAGACGCTCACCGAGCAGCAGGGCGGCGCCCCCGGTGGTCACCACGGGTTCGAGGTTGAAGAAGGGGGCAACGGTTGATGCCGGGGCAAAGCGCAGCGACAGCATTTGCACCAGATAGGCGGCGGCATAGAGCCCGGCAAGGGCTAAGAGAAACGTGTAACCCGGCGCCGTGGCAGTGCCGCCGGGGAGAATTTGCAGGGTTCCACCGCTGACGGTGAGGGCAACCAGCAAAGTTGCCGGCCAGATGGCGAAATGCACCAGACTGCCGAAGACTGTCGGCGTGAGATGGTGCGAAATGGCGCGGCCGGAAAAGAATTGCAGCACCGCGCCCGCCGCCGCCGCTGACGCCAGCGCCAGGCCGCGCGGATCGAGGCCTTCGAAACTTGGGCCCACCGCAACCGCAAGCCCGGCAAAGGCGAACAGTGAAATGCCAAAACGGAGCAGGCCCGGCTTGCGGCCTTCGATCAGCGGCGAAGCCAACAGAATGATCAGCGGAAACGAAAAGAAGATGATCACCGCCAGGCCCACCGGAATGAACTGTCCGGCTGCGAGATAGCCAACCGAGATCACCAGCGTCGCCAATGCCTGGCTGGCGAATGAGCCGAGCGCGGCGCGCGGCAGGGCAAAATTTTCGCCGCGCAGGATCGTCAGGACGGCAAAGGCGATGGCGATGACCGAGGTGCGGAAGAAAGTGCTCTCGACCGGCGGCACGCCGCTTTCGAATGCGGCGCGCGAGAAATTCGGGATCAGCCCGTAAAGTGCCGCCGCCGCAAGGGCGCAGGCAATCGCCGAGCCGGCGCGATGGATCATGAAATGCCGCTTCGGCGAGTAGCGCTACTTGGCACGCTTTTTCTTCTTTTTCTTGGTGCTGCCGGCATCGGAGCCCTGGGCCACCGGCTTCTGCGGCCTCGGCGCGGGTTCCGTGGACAGGGCGGCGATCTTCGCGAAGGCTTCGGGCGTCATCACCTCGCACGGCGCATTCTGTCCGAGATAGTGGATGCACAGCGACCCGGCGGTGGGCTTGTCGAGATTCCACAGCATGGCGGCGAAGCGGGATTTTGCCGGCATGCGAATAACGCCGGCCTCGCCCGGCGCCTCAAGTCCGGCGGGGCTCAGAAGCCGGCCGCGCAGCGCCATGCCGGCCTTTTCGGCCGTGTCGAAGCTGCCAAGCGAAATGCCCCAGCCGCCAAGCTCCCTGGCGCTAACCAGGGCGACCGTCGCCTTGCGCCGGCAAACCGTGGCGGTCATGTCGGCGGGAACCAGCGCGCCAAGCTTGTCATTGGCGATCTGCGTCAGCCGCGGGCGGTTGGGCGGAAGCTCGCGGCCCAAGCCGTCGGTCAGCAGCATCTGCGCCAGATCGGCGCGGCCCTTCGGCGTATCGGCACCCAGCACGACGGCGATCAGCCGCCGGCCGCCGCGGCTCGCCGAGGCAACGAGATTGAAACCGGAATTGCACACGAAGCCGGTCTTCATGCCGTCCGATTCCGGCATCTGCCGGATCAGGCTGTTGTGGTTGCGCAGCTTGCGCTTGCCGACGGCGACGTGCTGTTGCGAGAAATAGTGGGCATATTCGGGAAATCCGGCCAGGATGGTCGCCGCCAGAATGCCCATATCGCGCGCCGTCGTCACCTGGCGCGGATCGAACAGTCCGTTGGGATTGGCGAAATGGGTTCCGGTGAGGCCCATGACTGCCGCCGACCGGTTCATCTCGCGCACGAATCGATAGGACGTGCCGCCAGCCGCCTCGGCCAGCACCACCGCCATGTCGTTGGCGGAATAGACGAGCAGCGCCTGCAGCGCGAAATCGACTGTGACGGCGCCGCCCGGCTTGATGCCGATCTTGCTCGACCGCTGCGAGTTGGCGAAAACCGAGACGGGAATCTTCCGGTCGAGCCGCATTTCGCCGCTGCGCAGCCTTTTGAACACCAGATAGGCGGTCATCAGCTTGGTCAGCGACGCCGGATACCAGACCTCGCCCGCCCGCTCCTGGGAAACCACCAGACCGGTTGCCGGATCGAAGAGCAGCGACGGACCGGCGGACTTCGCCTCGGCGGTCACGGCCGCAAAGGCGATCGCCACGGCCAAGGAAATGATGCGGAAGAAAACGGTCAAGATGCGGTCCATGAAGATTAACGGGCTTTGCCACCCGAAGTTCCGAATGGGGTAACCCTGTCTCTTGGACAAATCAACACTCAGAAATGGGAAGAAACCGAGGCAGCCAGTCCTGGAGCGGCAAAGCCCATGGCGTTCAATGTGCCGATCAGGTCCTGGGCACGGCTCTCATCCAGGTCCATGAGCGGCGGCCGCACCCGGGCAAAGCCCGGATAGCGCGCTAATTCCGCCACGATCCGCTTGAGCGCCGGGATCATCGGATAGGGTTCGAGGGTTTGCCGGAACGCGTCGAGTTCCGCCTGCCGCTCTGCCGCGCCGGTCTCCGTCGCGCGGCCGAATGCGTCACAAATCGCGGAGGGATTGACATTGGCGGAAGCCGAAATGCAGCCCGCCCCGCCAAGGCGCACCGTTTCCGTGAGAAATGATTCGCTGCCGCAGAAGACGCGGAAATCCGGGAAGGTCTCGAGCATCGTTTGCGTATGGCGCATGTCGCCGCCGGAATCCTTGATGCCGATGACGGTCTCGGGATAACGCCCGATCAGGCGGCCGATGAGGCCGAGCGGGATGGGAACGCCGGAAACTTGCGGAATGTGATAGAGGCAAATGCGGAGCGCTCGATCGCCGGTGCGCTCGATCGCCTCGGCATAGAAGGCGAACAGACCGTCGTCGGAAACGCCCTTGTAATAGAAAGGCGGCAGCATAAGAACGGCCGCCGTCCCGGCCTTCGCCGCCGCGGCACAAAGCGCTGCCGCATCGGGCAGGGCGCAGGCGCCGGTCCCCGGCATCATGCGGGCGGCCGGCAGGCCTTCGGTCAGCAAATAATCAAGAAGGTCGAGGCGTTCGGCCAGCGACAGCGAATTGGCTTCCGAGTTCGTCCCGAAAATCGCCAGGCCCGCGCCCTGGCCGAGCAGCCAGCGGCAGAAGCCGGCATAGGCCTTGCGGTCCGGCATCAATCCGGCATCGAAGGGAGTCAAGACCGGCGCAAATACGCCGCTGAGGGACCGGTCATTCGAAGAGATCGGCATGGGTCCCCGTGCGATAGAGCGTCACCGCCTCCTCATCGACTTCATAGAGAAGCAGCCAGTCGGGCTCGATGTGACATTCCCAAACACCCTTCCATTTGCCCTTGAGCGGATGCGGGTGGAAGCTTGCGGGGAGACGGCCAAGCTCGGCAAGTGTGGAAACAGCCTCAACAAGGCGGTCGATGTCCTTACGGCGCTTTCTCTGCAACTTCATGTCCTTCCGGAAGCGCGCGGATTCGATGACCTTGCGCATCCGCCGGGCTTACCCACGCCGAGCCGCCTTGGCCCAGTCCTTGGCGCTGGCGAATGTCCGCGTTCCCTTGCCGCGGCGCGTCTCGGCAATGGCCTTGGCGGTTGCCTCATTCGGGATGGTCACGGAAAAGGGCAGGCCACGATGAATTGTCACCTGGCGGAAGAAAATACCGATGGCCTCGCTGGAGGTGAGCCCGAGCCGCGATAATATGTGCTCCGCATCCTGCTTCAGGGCGGGTTCAATGCGGGCGCGGACGACGGCTGTCTTGCTCATCGGTCTTATGTAGCACATTTGTGCTACACTTGCAATCGCCCGGCGGCGCTGGTGCCCCTGGAGGGACTCGAACCCCCACGTCCTTGCGAACAACAGATTTTGAGTCTGCCGCGTCTACCGGTTCCGCCACAGAGGCCGTGCGGTGCGGGAATTAGGGGGCGGCGCTTGCGCCGTCAACCGGAAAGGCGCTTAAAGGCCCGCGCATGATCCGCATCACCGATTCCATCGCCATCGACGAGGCCGACATTTCCGAAAGTTTCGTGCGCGCCTCGGGGCCCGGCGGGCAGAACGTCAACAAGGTGGCGACCGCGGTCGAGCTGCGCTTCGATGTGGCGAAGGCCTTATTGCCGGACGATCTCAAGGCCCGCCTCAAGACCGTCGCCGGGCGGCAATTGACCCAGGACGGCGTTCTGGTGATCGGCGCCCAGAGGCACCGCTCGCAGGAGCGCAACCGCGCCGATGCGCTGGCCAAGCTCGTGGACATGTTGCGCCGCGCCGCGGTCAGGCCGAAACGGCGCATCGCCACGAGGCCCGGCAAGGCCGCCAGGATGCGGCGGCTTGACTCCAAGGCGAAGCGTTCGCAAACCAAGAAGCTCCGCACCTCCCCTCCCTCCCTGGATTGATTCTCCCCCGATGTTGCGCAAACTCTACGACTGGACGCTGTCGCTTGCCGCCCGGAAGAGCGCCGAGGTCTGGCTTGCCGTCATCGCCTTCATCGAAAGCTCGGTATTCCTGGTGCCGGCCGACGTCCTGTTCCTGCCCATGGCGCTGGCGCGGCCGAGCTTCGCCTATCGCTACGCGCTGGTGGCCACCGCCGCCTCGACGCTGGGCGGCATCGCCGGATATTTTCTTGGGCTTCTCGCCTATGACGTGGCGGCCCGGCCGATCCTCGAATTCTACGGCAAGCTCGTTGCCTTCGAGCAGTTGCGCGACTGCACCGGCGAGGACACGCTGATGCTGCTGCTGGTCACGTCGGGACTGGCGCATCTGCCGCCGATCAAGGTGGTCACCATTTTGGCCGGCGTGGCGCAGGTGAACTTCGCCTTCTTCGTCATGTCCTGCATCGTCGCCAGGGGCGCGCGTTTTTTCGCCCTTGCCTGGGCGCTCAAGCGCTTCGGCGAGCCGATCAAGGATTTCATCGAACGCCGCCTCGGTCTGATCGCCGCGGCCGCAGCAGCAATCCTCATCGCGCTTTATCTCGCCGCGAAGTATCTTGGGCCATCGGGAGCGCTCGGCGCATGTTGAACAATTTGTCCGCCCGCAATGCCGCCATGGCGGTCGCCGCAATCGCCGCGGCCACCATCGCCGGCGCCTGGATATTCGAATATCTCGGCTATGCGCCGTGTCCGCTCTGCCTCCAGCAGCGCTGGGCCTATTATGCGGGAATTCCGCTGGCGCTGGTCATCGCGGCGATGGCGCCGGCCAAGGCCGGCGCGGCGAGAGCGGGTCTAGTTCTGCTCGGCCTCCTATGGATCGGCAGTGCCGTGTTCGGCGCCTACCATGCGGGCGTCGAGTGGAAATTCTGGCCGGGTCCCGATACCTGCGGCGGCGCCATGACCGGATTGCTGCCGGATTTGAGCAAGCCGGTGGTCGGCTGCGACGAGGCGGCGATCCGTATTTTCGGCCTGTCGCTCGCCGGATGGAATGCGGTGATCTCCCTTGCCATGGCGGCCATGGCACTGGCGGGCGCGCGCGATCAGGGCTCGAGTTCGGTATCCCAGTAGAGATAGTCCTGCCAGCTGTCGTGCAGATAATTGGGCGGGAACAGCCGGCCGTTGCTGTGCAATTGCGACACCGTCGGCCGCACCGGCTTGTGCGCCGGATACATCCTCACCTCGTTGGGCAAATGCCCGCCCTTGAGCAGATTGCACGGCGAGCAGGCGGTGACGACATTGTCCCAGGTGGTATGGCCGCCCTTGGAGCGCGGTGTCAGGTGATCGAAGGTAAGATCGCTGTGGTCGCCGCAATACTGGCAGGTGAAGCGGTCGCGCAAGAAGACGTTGAACCGGGTAAAGGCGGGGGTGCGCGACGGCTTCACATAGCTCTTGAGCGAGACGACACTGGGCAGGCGGAATTCGAAGGAAGGCGAGCGCACCACCCGGTCATATTCGGAGACGATGTTGACGCGATCGAGAAACACCGCCTTGATCGCATCCTGCCAGCACCACAGCGACAAAGGATAGTAGCTCAACGGGCGGTAATCCGCGTTGAGTACAAGTGCGGGACAGGCTTCCGGCGCCATCGGGGCGTGATACACCCTCGCCTCATCGGTTAGGTTGCTTCCGACCATACTATATCTTGCGTAACCGTTCTGTGAAGGCCTCACGTCACGGTCTGGGCCAGGCCCCGGAGGCCGCGATAATGGCTCCACAGCAGCCTGGCGCCTACCGAGCGGAAGGGCCGCCAACTCTCCGCCAAGGCGGCAAGAGCCTTGGCATCGGGGCGTCGCGTCAGGCCGAAAAGATGCTGGGCCGCGGCCAGTAGTGCTAGATCGCCCGCCGGCCAGGCATCGGCGCGGCCCATGGCAGAGAGCAGGTAAATATCGGCGGTCCATGGGCCCACGCCGGGCAGTGCGGTGAGCGCAGCCCACGCAATTTCATCGGGCATTTGATGCAAATTGTCGAAATCGAGCGCGCCCGAAGCAACCGCCTTCGCCGCATGCCTGAAGGTTCGGGCCTTGGCGCCGGAAAGGCCGAGGCGCACCAAGCTCGCCTCGCGTCTGCGCGCGATCGACCCGGCATCGAAGGGCCGTAGTTCCCGTTCGAGCCGGGCCCAGATCGCTTCTCCCGCCCTGAGCGAGATCATCTGGTCGGTGACGATGCGCAGCAATCCTGCCAGGCCTCCATGCATGCGCCGCAAAGGTGGATGACCGTGGTTTTCGATCACCGCGGCGAAACGCGGCTCGACGCGCAGCAATGTCTCCACCGCGGCACGGAGATCGGCATCGGTGTCGAGCGTGCGCATTGCCCCTGTTTGACCTTTCGGCGCAAGTCGCGCAAGAGCGGGCCATGAGCGTTGCCGCCTTCCGCTTTGCGCCCAGCCCCAATGGCGAGTTGCATCTCGGTCATGCTTATTCGGCGCTGCTCAATGCCAGGATGGCGGCGGAGTGCGGCGGGCGGTTTCTCATCCGCATCGAAGACATCGACACAGTGCGCTGCACCGCCCAGCTCACCGCCCTGGCGCTCGCCGATCTCGCCTGGCTGGGTCTCACTTGGGAACAGCCGGTGCGCGTGCAAAGCCGGCATATGAATGATTACGCCGGGGCGCAGAGACGGCTTGCGGAACTGGGATTGCTCTATCCCTGTTTCTGCTCGCGCAAGGACGTCGCCGCGCCGGGTGCCGATCCGCCCCGCGATCCGGAAGGCCAGCCGCTCTATTCCGGCGCCTGCCGCAGGCTTGCGCCATCGGAAATCGGCGATCGCATGGCGGGAGGTATTCCCCATGCCATGCGTCTCGACATGCGCCTGGCGCAATCGCGCCTCGCCTCTCCACTCACATTCGAGGAAAAAGCACAAACCGTCGCGGCCGATCCCTCGCTGTGGGGCGATGTCGTGCTGGCGCGCAAGGACATCGGCACCAGCTATCATCTCGCGGTCGTCACCGACGATTGCCTGCAAGGCGTCAGCCATGTGGTGCGCGGCCGCGATCTGCATGCCGCAACCGCCATTCACCGGCTGCTGCAGGACCTGCTCGGCCTGCCGGCGCCGCATTACCATCATCACGAACTTATCGGCGACGAGACCGGGCGCAAATTGTCGAAGAGTGCGGGCGATATTTCGCTGCGGGCCTTGCGCGAGCAGGGTGTCAGTGCCGCCGCCATCCGGCGGGCGCTAGGGTTTCCCTGAGGCTCAGAAATCGCTGGCGATGCCCTTCTGT
Source organism: Hyphomicrobiales bacterium (assembly GCA_052386315.1). GTDB lineage: Bacteria > Pseudomonadota > Alphaproteobacteria > Rhizobiales > Aestuariivirgaceae > Aestuariivirga. The sequence continues at coordinate 50,005 of JBQTKG010000027.1, read as the reverse complement.
TCCCAGTCGCCGTAACGCGTGGGCTCCGGACCCTGGCGGCCGTTCAGTTCCTTCGGCAACTGCATGGCCTTGGCGGCGGCGCGGCGGACTTCGGCTTCGGCCAAGGCGCGGCGGGCCTCGGAGCTTAAGGGTCCGGTGGCTTGCATCTTGTCGCGGGGGCTCATGATCACCATCATATGGGACGTGCAGATGGCTTCGATCAAGGAGAATTGCGGCCCATGAACACGATGCGCACCGGCCTGCTTCTGGCGGCGATGACCGGCCTTTTCCTCGCCGTCGGCTTTCTTCTCGGCGGCCAGACCGGCATGGTCATGGCTTTTGTCGTGGCGGCGGCAATGAACCTGTTCACCTATTGGAATGCCGACAAGATGGTACTCGGCCTGCATGGCGCCCGGCCCGTCGATCGCGCCGGTGCGCCGGAATTCCACGACCTGATGGCAGAGCTCGTGCAGCGTGCGGGCCTGCCAATGCCCAAGCTTTACATCATGGACAATCCGCAGCCCAATGCCTTCGCCACCGGCCGCAATCCGGAGAATGCGGCGGTCGCCGCCACCAGCGGGCTTCTGCAGCTCTTGAACCGCGACGAAATCGCCGGCGTCATGGCCCATGAGCTGGCCCACATCAAGAATCGCGACACGCTGGTGATGACGGTGACGGCGACAATCGCCGGCGCTATCTCGATGCTCGCCAATTTCGGCTTCCTGTTCGGCGGCCGCGACCGCAACAGCCCGCTCGGTCCCCTGGGGTCGATCCTGATTCTCATTCTCGCGCCGCTCGCCGCCATGATCGTGCAGATGGCGGTAAGCCGCACCCGCGAATATGCCGCCGACCGCGGCGGTGCTGAAATCTCCGGCCGGCCGCTGGCGCTTGCCTCGGCGCTGGCGAAAATCTCCAATGCCGCCCATCGCATCGAGAATCATTCGGCCGAGGCCAATCCGGCAACCGCCCATCTCTTCATCGTCAATCCGCTGTCGGGGCAGCGCATGGACAATCTGTTCGCCACCCACCCCGCCACCGAAAACCGCATCGCCGCCCTTGAGGCCATGGCGCGCGAGTTGGCGGCTCCCCAGGCCACATCATCAGGTCCGTGGAGCGCCAGTCGGTCACGCCGCACCGGCCCCTGGGGCTGAGCGTGGCGGAGGAAACGGCGGGATTTGCCGTTCGGAAACTTGCGATCGACGGCCTGGCCCGGATTTTCGGGCAAGGCGTGTCATTCGACGAATTCCTCGACAGCCAGGACCGGCTTGCGCCGCGCGACCGGGCCTTCCTGCACGCCCTGATTTTCAGCGTCCTCCGTCACAAGGGCGAGATCGAGGCGGTCATTGCCCACTTCATGGCAAAGCCCCTGCCGCGCAGGTCGGGTCCGGCGCCGCTCATACTGCTGCTCGGGGGCGCGCAACTCCTGTTTCTCGACACTCCCGCCCATGCGGCCATCGATCTTTCCGTGCGGCTTGCCAAGGAGGACCGCGAGGCGCGGCATTTCACCGGGCTGATCAACGCGGTGCTGCGCAAGATCGCGGCCGAAGGCGGTAGCGTCCTGAATGGTCTTGAGGACCCGCGGCGCAACACGCCGGATTGGCTGTGGACATCGTGGACAAGAGCCTATGGACCGGCGCAAGCCGCCGCCATCGCCAAGGCCCATCGCGACGAGCCGCCGCTCGACATCACGCCGAAATCCGATGTGGCGGGCTGGGCCGTGCGGCTTGGCGGTCTCGCATTGCCGACCGGAAGCGTCAGGCTCGCTCACCACAGCGGTCCCATCGAAGAGATTCCCGGATTCGCGGAAGGCGCCTGGTGGATTCAGGATGCCGCGGCGGCGATGCCGGCCAGGCTGTTCGGCGATCTCGCTGGCAAGACGGCGCTCGATCTCTGTGCCGCGCCCGGCGGCAAGACCTTGCAGCTTTGTGCGGCAGGCGCCCGGGTGACAGCCGTCGATATCTCCGCGCAGCGTGTGGCAAGGCTCCGCGAAAATTTGCAGCGCACCAAGCTTGAGGCCGAAGTGATCGTGGGCGACTTGCTCGCCTTCGACCCGCCGGAAAAGTTCGATGCGGTATTGCTCGATGCCCCATGCTCGGCAACCGGCACGATCCGGCGGCATCCCGATCTGCCCTATGTGAAATCCCCTGTCCAGATCAAGGAACTTGAAGCCCTGCAGCGGCGCATGCTGGACGAGGCGGCGCAATTGCTGAAGCCGGACGGAATCCTTGTCTACTGCACCTGCTCGCTCGAACCGGCCGAGGGCCAAGACCAAAGCGCGCGTTTCCTTTCGGCCAACCCGACATTCTCAGCGGTTGCCGTTGCACCCGGCGAGGCGGGTATCGAAAGCCATTTCATCACAGCGGCGGGTAACTTGCGGACCCTGCCGTTCATGCCGATTGGCGCCGCCTTGGGCCTCGACGGCTTTTTTGCCGCAAGGTTAACTCTAAGTAAGTAAATATCGTTATCAAATCGTTAACCGGCCCGGTCGCAGACTGCTCCTCTCCCTTCATCCGAACGGCATGGCGGGCGCGGCGAGGAATGACCGGACGCGGCAAATCCGTGGATTTCGAAGCGTGGCGAAGCCTTGCCGCGGCGCTCTATGCCGCCGGTGATTCGCTGGCGGCGCGGTTGGCGGCGGCACCGGTTAGCGCACCGCGATTCACCGGTCTCAGCCGGCCCCTGCCATATCTCGATCGCGGCCATCCCGAACTGGCGCAGGACCTGTATCGCGGGCATTTCGCCTTTGCCCGCCAGGTGCTCGACTGTTCTCCCAATGACGTCTTCCGCGTCCCCGGTCCCGATTCCGCCTGGGCGGCGGAACTAGCCGGTTTCGCCTGGCTCGCCCATCTCGAGGCGGCGGCATCCGCACTCTACCGTTCCTTCGCCCGCGCCATGGTGCTGGCCTGGGCCGACCATGGCAAAAACCGGGACCGCCATTGCGACTGTACGCGGCTCATATCCTTCGCCCGTCATGCCGGCTTTCTGTTAACCGGTGCTACCGCAGAATTCGAAAGGCGCTTCCTCGCCATCGCCTCGCGCGAGGCGCGGCGCCTGCAGCGCCGGCGCGCGCTCACGGACTGCGAAGCCCTCAGGCAATGGGCGGCACTGCTGTCGGCGGCATTCGCCTTTCGCGGCGGCGAAACTCTGCGCGCTCAGGCTTTGCATGGCCTTGCCGCGGCGGTTCAAGCTTCCATTCTTCCCGATGGCGGTCCGGCGTCGCGCAATCCGCAGGATCTGCTGGCCCTGCTTCTCGACGTGATTCCCTTGCGCGACATGCTGGCCGGCCAGCGCCTCGCCATACCGCCGGCGCTCGCGGCAAGCATTGATCGGGCGCTGCCCATGTTGCGCATGCTGTGTCATGGCGATGGCGGGCTGGCGCTTTTTCAGGGTGCCGACGGGACTTGCAAGACCGCAGTGCGCGCCGTTCTCGAACATGACAGCGTGGCCGGTCAGCCGCTCGTGCATGCGCCCCATTCCGGCTATTGCCGCTTGGCGCAAGGGGAGGCGGTGGTGATCGCCGATTGTGGCCCGGCGAGCGCCTGCAACGGTGAACTGGCCTTCGAATTTTCCGATGGGCCCCATCGCATCGTGGGAAATTGCGGCATGCCGCGCCATGCGAAGCCCGCGTGGCGTGAAGCCGCGAAATCGCCCGCCGCCCACAGCACGCTCGATCATTCCGGCGTCAGGGGCACGCCGGAAGCGGATGTCACGGTCTCGTCTCATGGCCTGTTGATCTCGGCGCGCAGCCCTTGCCATGAGCGCGACCTCTATCTGGCGGCGATCGGACAGGACTTTCGCGGCGAGGATCGCGTCGTCTCGCCCTCCTCCGGCTTCGTGCTGCGCTTTCACCTGCATCCATCGGTCAGAGCCTGGCAGGACCGCAAGGGCGCCAATATCCTGTTGCTGCTGCCCAACCAGGCGGCATGGAAATTCACCGCCCGCGGCGGCCGTGTCAGCCTGGAAGACAGTCTGTTCCTCGCCACCGGCGCGGGCCCGCGCGATTGCCGCCAGATCGTCATCCGCGGCGAGTCCCAAGGGGCTTCCCGGGTCAACTGGGCCTTCAAGAAACTCGACCGCAAGTCGCGGCCGCGCCGCTCCGCCGACGCCTCCCCGCAACTTCCTTTCTGATGGCCTAGGCGGCCTTCCATGCTAAGTGGCGGCGTCGCCCGCAGTGCAGGAAAGCCATGTCGAGACCCATTCGCCGCGCCCTGATTTCCGTTTCCGACAAGGCCGGATTGCTGGACTTTGCCGCAGCACTGGCAGGGCTCGGCGTTGAAATCGTCTCGACCGGCGGCACCGCCAGGGCGCTCGCCGATGCCGGCCTCGCGGTCAGGGATGTTTCCGACCTCACCGGCTTTCCGGAGATCATGGATGGAAGAGTTAAGACGCTGCATCCCAAGGTGCATGGCGGGCTACTCGCCAGACGCGGCAATGCGGGCCATGAAGCAGCCCAGCTTGCCCATGGCATCGGCGACATCGATCTGCTGGCGGTCAATCTCTATCCCTTTGAAGAGACCGCCGCGCGCAACGCCGGCTGGGACGAAGCGATCGACAACATCGACATCGGCGGACCGGCGATGATTCGCGCCGCCGCCAAGAACCACGACAGCGTCACGGTGATCGTCGCGCCCGAGGACTACGGTCCGGTGATTGCCGAGATGCGGCAGAATGCCGGCGCCACACGGCTCGAGACCCGCAAGCACCTCGCAGCCAAGGCCTATGGCCGCACCGCCGCCTATGATGCGGCGATCTCGCAGTGGTTTGCGCAGGCGCTCGATACGCCGCTTCCGGACTATTTCGCCATCGGCGGCAGGCGCCTGCATAGGTTGCGCTATGGCGAGAATCCGCACCAGTCGGCGGCGCTCTATGAATCGCCCGAGCTGCGCGCCGGCGTTGCCGCCGCGCGGCAGCTGCAGGGTAAGGAACTGTCCTACAACAATCTCAACGACACCGATGCGGCGCTCGAATGCCTTGCCGAATTCGACACCGCGCGCGAGACGGCTTGCGTCATCGTCAAGCATGCCAATCCGTGCGGCGTGGCGATCGGCGCTTCGCCGCTCGAAGCCTACCGCAAGGCGCTCGCCTGCGATCCGGTCAGCGCCTTCGGCGGCATCGTGGCGCTCAACCGCAGGCTCGACGCGGCGGCGGCGGAAGAAATCGTCGCGCTGTTCACCGAAGTAATTGTGGCCCACGGCGCCGACGCGCAAGCCCAGGCGATCGTGGCGGCGAAGAAGAATCTGCGTCTGCTAATCGTCGACAGCCTGCCCGATCCGCGTGGCCCCGGACTGTCGGTGAAGACCATCGCCGGCGGCCTCCTGGTGCAATCGCGCGACAATGGCACGCTGATGGAAGATAATCTGAAAGTGGTGACGCGGCGGGCGCCCACGCCTCGGGAACTGGCCGATCTTACTTTCGCCTTCCGGGTGGCCAAGCATGTCAAGTCGAATGCCATTGTCTATGCCAGGGACGGGGCCACGGTGGGGATCGGTGCCGGCCAGATGTCGCGGGTCGATGCGGCGCGCATCGCGGTCCGCAAGGGCGAGGATGCCGCCCGCGCCGCGGGCCTGAAGGACGCTTCGGTCAAAGGCTCGGTCGTCGCTTCCGATGCCTTCTTCCCCTTCGCCGACGGACTCGTTCAGGCGGCAGAGGCGGGCGCCACCGCCGTCATCCAGCCGGGCGGCTCGATCAGGGACGATGAGGTGATCAAGGCGGCCGATGCCGCAGGGCTCGCCATGGTTTTCACTGGCATCCGGCATTTCCGCCATTAAATATGCCGCTTGACAGAGCCGGAGGTGAAACATGCTGGTGACCACAACGCATAGCGTCGAAGGCAAGCGCGTCGTCGAATACAAGGGCCTGGTTGCGGGCGAGGCCATTCTCGGGGCCAATCTGTTCCGCGATCTCTTCGCCTCGATCCGCGACATCGTCGGCGGCCGGGCCGGGTCCTATGAAAAGGTGCTCAACGACGCGCGCCAGATGGCGATCGCGGAGCTGACCGACAAGGCCGCGGCACTCGGCGCCAATGCCGTCATCGGCGTCGACATCGACTATGAGGCGATCGGCAGCAATGGCAGCATGCTGATGGTGACGGCGGCGGGAACCGCGGTGCGGATCGAATAGTTTCACTCGGGCTGCTGATAGGCGGGGCCGACGACCAGCGGCTTGCCGGGCAGGCTCGCCTGGTCGACGTCGGTATGGAAAGTCTTTTCATAGCGGGCGATTTCAGCGCCGGTTGCGCCGTCGACGAGACGGATCGCCGCCCTGTAGCCGTGGCCCTTGACGATGCCGCGCAGGGTGCCCGTCTTGAATGAATACTGCAATTGTCCGGGTGCGGTCTTGGCGGTTACGACATGATCCGGCGCGCCGCCCGGCATTTCGAAGCGCGCCTCAAGCGCCGAGCCTTCCGGCAGCGGCTTCTTGGGCCGGACGACGAAGCCGTAAAAGGCGTCGGCATTGCGGTAGTTGAAAATGAAGCCGCCACCAGCGAATTCGAGATAGGGCGACTTTGAATTGTCCTCGCAAGCGGCGAGCAGGCTTGCGGCAAGCAGCAGGGCGGCAAGATGCGGCGGCTTCATGGCGGTTGCTCACTCGCTTTCGCGCCGCAGGCTGGTTGCGACCAGGCCTTCGGGCTTGAGCACCAAGATTGCCACCACGATAGCAAACACCGCGACATCGCGGTAGGCGAGGGGGAAGGCCGCGGACCATAAGACTTCCAGGGCCGCCAGCAGAATGCCGCCGGCAACCGCCCCGCCCACTGTTCCGAAGCCGCCGATGATCGCGGCGAACATCGCCTTGAAGCCCAGCACCAGCCCCATGTGGAAGCTGACGCCGCCATAGGCTAGGGCGATGATGGCGCCGGAAATTCCGGCAAGCGCTCCGGCGCCGGCGAAGGACCAGCGCAGGACTTGGCCCGTATCGACGCCCGAAAGCTCGGCTAGGCGGGCATTCTGGGCGCAGGCCCGCCACAGGCGCCCGGCCTGGGTCAGGTGCATTGTCGCGAAGACGAGGACGGTGGCGGCGAGACCCACGGCGACGGAAATCAACTGCATAGGCCCAAGCTGCACCGGAAAGCCGCCGCCTGCGACGACCAGTGTCGAGCCGGGGAAGAGCTGCGGCAGCCACTGGTCGCGGGCGTCCGATTGCAGCCGCATCGTCTCCTGCAGCAAGATCGACAGGCCGATGGAAGCGATCATCACGGCCTGACCGGGGGCACGGGCGATGGGCGCAAAGACCAGCGCATGGGCCGCAACCCCAAGGACGCCGGCGGTCAAAAGGGCGCTTGCAAGTGCCACAACCACCACGGCGGCCGAGCCGTGGCCGCCGAGCATCGCCCACAGGGCGCCATAGACGGCGGCAAAGGCGCCATAGGTGGCGAAATCGCCGAAGGAGAGCACGATCTTGTTGGTGATCCCCTGCAGCAGGGCATAGGCGGTGGCGAGGGTCACGTAGAAGGCGGCCAGCACCAGGCCATTGAGAAGTTGCTGCAGCCAGTAGCCCGCGGAGATATCAAGACCGGTCAAGCCGTCCATGCGGCGATACTGGGCGGAGGAGCGATCAAGTGTCAAACCGGGAGAATGAACGAGGAGGCGGTAGAGGGGGCCTTAAAGCCGCCTCCTCGGTCCAAACACAGTCCGGTCACCATCCCCATAGATCGGGATGGAGCTGCGAGTTCCGATCCGCGTCTGTTCGTAACAGGGGGATATTCCGTCAAAAATCTGCTGATTGCTGTGACGGCCGTCACAACTATCCTTGGTTGCAATAACTTTCTAAGGCCGAACTGGTGGCTAGTGGAAGCCGGCGGCTGGACGATGGTGGAAAAACTCAGTAGAGGCCGCGCAGCAGCCGGTCGATGTAGTCGCGTTCGATGCGGCCGAGGCCGGGTTCGCCGGCGCGGGCGCGCAGCGTTTCCAGAATCTCCCGGGCCCGGCGGATCGCCAGTTCGGACGGCACCATGTTGCGTTCCGGCCCGAAATCCTCGTTGCGGTTCGGCAGAGGCCGGCCGAGTGGATCGCGCTGGTCGCCGCGGGCTTCGCCGTGGCGGCTGTAGTTGCCCTCCGCGCCGGTGCCCTGCTGCATCATCTGGCGGATGACGCTCTGGGCGCCTTCGCGCAGCAGGCTCAGTGCCTCGCCCTGCTGGCCCAGCGCTCGGTCGCGTTCGCGGCTGCGCAGCGAGCCTTCGGCGCCGCGCATCTCCTTGCCGGCCTCGCCGAACGACGGCGGCGCCTGCATGCCGTTCTGGCCCAATCGCCGCAGCATCTCCTCGAGCATGCGGCCGAGTTCCTGCTGCTGGCCGGCCAGCGCTTCGGGATCACTGCGCTGGCCGCGGTTGCCGGGCTCGCGGCCGTTCCGCTCGCTCATATCGCCCTCGCCGGGCTGCGGCATGCGCTGGGTATCGTCCATCAGGCCCTGCTGACGCCGCATCAGTTCGGCGAGCTGGTCGAGCATCTGCGACATCGGCGTCTCGGTCTGCGGATCGAATTGCTGGGCATTCATACCGGGCTCGAGATTGCGCAGCATGTTTTCGAGCTGGGCCAGCATTTCCTGGGCCGCCTCGAGGGCGCCGTTCTCGGCCAGCTTCTGGATGGTATCGAGCATTTTCTGCAATTGCTCGGGGGTAATGGTCCGGCCCTGCTGGCGGCGCTGCTCGTTGGCGCCGCCCTGCTGCAGCCGCTTCTCGGCCTGCTCGAGCAGCGCCTGCATGTAGCGGTCCATGACTTCGCGCATGCGCTGCATCAGCTTGGCGATCTCCTCGGGCGAGGCCCGTTCGGCAAGGGCGCGCTCGAGCTGGCGGCGCGCCGCTTCGAGCTCGGCGCGGATGTCGGCAAGCTCGCCGTCCTCGAGGTTCACGGCGATCTGCCACAATATGCCGATCGCATCGCGGACGTCGTCGTGGTTCCTGGCGTTGGCGAGCCGCGAAATCACCGCGGCAATGGCGATATGGGTGCTGCTGCGCTCGATTACTCCGGGCGGATAGGCGAGCAGGGCCTCCAGCATGGATTCGGCTTCGCCGGTGTCGTCGGGCTCCATGACCAGGGCGCGGCGCTGTTCGATGAGGGCGCGGGCCAGCGGCTTGGTGAAATTCCGTTCCGGCAGGCGGAAAGTTTTCGACTCGCTGAAACCCGAATGACCCGCGGCATCGCGCGCTTCAAGCACCATCTCGACCATCAGCCCCGCCCAGGGATGGGCGGTGAGATCGGCGCTGGTGCTGCCGGCTTCGTGCTTCGGCGCGGACTTGCGCAAGGCGATGGGAAACACCGGCGCGTCGAAGAGGAACACGCCATTTCCGGCGATGCCGATCTCGCCGTCCTGGGTGTCGGATAGCGAAATCTCCGAGACAAGGCGCGCCACTCCGTAATCGTCGTCCGCCTTCCATTTGACGGTCAGCGCCCCCATCGCATCGGCGGCGGGATCGGCGGTGAAGGCGGCGGTGGGCGGGGAATCGGGAATGAGCGAGATGCGCCAGGCGATCAGCTCGCGCTCGCCATCCATGATGGTGACAAGGGCGGGTCTGATGAGCTTCGCCTCCGACTGGAACAATCCCGCCTCGAACTTGTTCTGTGGCGAGGCATCGGCGAGTTCGGCGCCGGCGGTCCCCTGCGGCGTCAGCGCGTTGAAACGTAACGCTGGCTGGCTGGCGCCGTTGAGGCGCAAGGTGAGGATGGAGTTTTCCGGAACCACAATCTCAGGCTCGGTCTTGAGCTTCGCAACCATCGCCGGGCTGGTCAGCATCACCGGAGGTTTGGCGGTATAGGCGGGCGGCTTGATCCAGGCATCGAGGACCAGGGGACTTGCCTCGGCGATGGGGGCGAGGCGCAGGGCATCGGCGAGATTGGCGCGCGGATCGCTAGGACCGAGGAGGAGGCTTACGGAAAGTGCGAGTGCCACCGGCACGCGGAGCGCGCGCGGATCGAGATCGCGCCAGGCCGAGCGCGGCAGGCCGGCCCGGAGATTGTCCAGTCCGCGCAATTGCCGGCGCTTGTGCTCCTCCCAGACGATGCGGCTGGCTTGATCCTCGGGATCGCCCGCCAGCGTATCGGTGAGCGCGGAAACCGGCCGGTGGGCGAGGCCGGTCACAGTTTCAACGCGGCGCATGGCGGCACGGCGGCTCGGCCACACGATGGCAAAGAGCGGCTTCAGCGACCACAGACAGAAACCGGCAAAGACGAGGAGCGCGGCATAGCGCGCCACATCCGGCAGCACCGGCAACAGGCCCGAGGCGACCGCTGTGGCAAAGCCCGCAAGGATGAGCAGCGGCCAATGCATTGCTGCCCACAGCCGCTCCCAGCCCATGGCGAGGCGCGCCTGCAGGATTTTCCGGTCGAGCTTGCGATCCGAAAGTCCGGCCATCTGAGAAAGCATGCTAACACACAAGGGCCAAATTGTGCCCGTTGTCGCGCTTCACGATTTAGATACCGTAAACCCGGTTTTTATTGCCAGGAGGCGAGCCGGTCGAGGCCGATCAGTTCCTCATGGCTCTGGCGCGGCCGCACCAGAGCCCATTTGCCGCCCTTGACCAGCACTTCCGGCACCAGGGGCCTGGTGTTGTAGGTTCCCGACTGCACCGCGCCATAGGCGCCGGCCGTCATCACGGCCAGGAGATCGCCTTGTGCTACGGCGGGCAGGCGGCGGGATTTCGCCAGATAGTCGCCGGATTCGCACACGGGTCCCACGATATCGGCCTCGATCGTGCCACGATCCGGGTGAGGCTCCTTGACCGGCACGATATCGTGCCAGGCGTCATAAAGCGTCGGGCGGATCAGATCGTTCATCGCCGCGTCCTGGATGATGAAGTGCTTTTCCTCGCCGTGTTTGACGTAAACAACGCGCGATACCAGAACCCCGGCATTGCCGGCGATCATGCGCCCCGGCTCGAGCACGAATTTGAGCCCGAGGGACCCGAGGGTGCGCTTCACCATGGCGGCATATTCGTCTGGGTGCGGCGGCACGTCATTGCTGCCGCGATAGGGAACGCCCAAGCCCCCGCCCAGATCGAGATGGCGGATGTTGTGACCCTGTAGTTTCAATTCCGCCGCCAGCGAAGCCATCAGCTTGAAGGCCTGTTCAAAGGGCGCAAGTTCGACGATCTGGCTGCCGATATGCATGTCGATGCCGGCCACATCGATGCCGGAAAGGGCGGCGGCGCGGGCATAGACCTCGGGCGCTCTCGCATAGGCGACACCGAATTTGTTTTCGGCCTTGCCGGTGGTGATCTTGTGATGGGTCCTGGCATCGATATCCGGATTGACGCGGATCGATACGGCGGCGCGCTGGCCGGTGCGCAAGGCAATGGCCGACAAAAGTTCAAGCTCGGGCTCGGACTCGACATTGAAGCAGGCGATGCCTTCCTTCAAGGCAAACGCCAATTCGCGGGCCGTCTTGCCGATGCCGGAGAACACGATCTTGCGGGCGGGCACGCCGGCGGCAAGGGCGCGGCGGAGTTCTCCTTCCGAGACCACATCCATTCCGGCCCCCAGCGCCGCCAAGGTCTTGATCACCGCCTGGTTGGAATTGGCCTTCATGGCGTAGCAAATCAAATGATCGGTGCCGGCGAAAGCCTGGTCCATGACGCGGTAATGGCGTTCGAGCGTCGCGGTGGCATAGCAGTAGAAGGGCGTGCCGATCTCCCCGGCCAGCACTTCCAGGTTCACATCCTCGGCATGCAGCACGCCGTCGCGGTAGGCGAAGTGATGCATCGCCTACTGCGCCTCGTGGAACTGCGGCGGCGGCTCGGGATCGCCGCGCACGCCGCAGGCGGCGAGGGTTGCGGCCAGCAGAACAAGCAGGACAAACTTTTTCATCGCATGTCCTCTCGCGAGCCCAGCAGCTTCAGCCAACGCCGGGCCTCGCGGCGGACATTGGCGGGCGCGGTGCCGCCGAAGCTCATGCGCGAGGCGGCGGAGGCCTCGACGGTCAGCACCTTGTAGAGGTCCCCGGTGATCCGTTTCTCGACCCTCTGCATGTCGGCGAGCGCCAGTTGCGGCAGGCCGCAGCCTTTGCTTTCGGCCAGAGCCACGAGGCGGCCGGTGACGTGATGGGCCTCGCGGAACGGCATGTTCAGTGTACGGACGAGCCAGTCGGCAAGATCGGTGGCGGTGGAAAAGCCCTGCGCGGCCGCCTCCCGCATCCGTGTTGCATCGGGCACTATGTCGCGCACCATGGCGGCGGTGGCGGCGATCGCCAAGGACAGGGTGTCGAAGGCATCGAATGCCGGCTCCTTGTCCTCCTGCATGTCCTTGGAATAGGCCAGCGGCAGGCCCTTCATCACCACCAGCAACGCCGTCAGCGCGCCTACAATGCGCCCCGGCTTGGCGCGCACCAGTTCGGCCGCGTCCGGGTTACGCTTCTGCGGCATGATCGAAGAGCCGGTGGTGAACTTGTCGGAGAGCTTCACGAAGCGGAACTGGGCCGAGGACCAGATGACGATTTCCTCGGCAAGCCGCGACAGGTGCGTGGCGCAGATGGCGCAGGCGGCGATCGCTTCGATCACGAAGTCGCGGCCGGAGACCGCGTCGAGGGAATTGCGCATCGGCCGGTCGAAGCCCAATGCCTTCGCCGTCATGGCGCGGTCGATGGGAAAGGAGGTGCCGGCAAGTGCCGCCGCCCCCAGCGGACTTTCGTTGAGCCTTGTCCGGGCATCGGCGAGGCGCGACCGGTCGCGGGCCAGCATCTCGACGTAAGCCAGGCAATGGTGGCCGAAGGTCACCGGCTGGGCCACCTGCAGATGGGTGAAGCCCGGCATGATGGTCGCGGCGTGGGCGGCGGCCTTCTCCGCCAGGGCCAGCTGCAGGCCGCGCAACTGGCCGTCGAGGTGATCGATTGTCTCACGCACATAGAGGCGGAAATCGGTGGCCACCTGGTCGTTGCGCGAGCGTGCGGTATGCAGCCGCCCGGCGGCGGGGCCGATCAGTTCCTTCAGCCTGGATTCGATGTTGAGGTGGATATCCTCAAGCGCCCGCGAAAATTTGAAAGTGCCCGCCTCGATTTCGCCTTGAACCTGGTCGAGTCCGCGCCTAATTGCTTGAGCATCGGACTTCGGAATGATGCCCCGTTCGGCCAGCATCGCGGCATGGGCTTTCGAGCCTGCGATATCCTGGGCGGACAGGCGCCGGTCGAAACCGATCGAGGCGTTGATCTCCTCCATGATCGCGTCCGGCCCCGATTGAAACCGCCCGCCCCACATCTTGTTGGTCATCGAAAATCCTTCATTCCGGTACAAAGACCCTGCCATGAACCCCCGATACAGGACCCTTGCCGCCGGACTGGTCATCCTTGCCGCGATCACCGGCATTTACTGGTTTCAGTCGGCTGAGCGCAAGGCCGCCGTGCCGCCGCCCGGCGCCGCCGTGGCGCAGGCGGGAGTGAGCAAAGACCTGGCCAAGGGGGCGCTTGCCGCCTTTATCGTCAGGCCGCAACGCCCGCCGGTGGCCGATATCGCCTTTCAGGACGGCGGCGGGGCGGCACTGAAGCTCAGTCAATGGCGCGGCCGCGTCGTCCTGGTCAATCTGTGGGCCACCTGGTGCGCGCCCTGCCGAAAGGAAATGCCGGCGCTGGCCGAATTGCAGAAGCAGTTGGGATCGGCGGATTTCGAAGTGGTCGCCATCAGCATCGACCGCAAGGGTGCTGCGGCCTCGGCGGCCTTCATGGCGGAGACCGGCGCGCAGGCGCTGACCCTCTATGTCGAACCCACCGGCAGGATTCTCAATGATCTGGAAGCGCTGGGACTTCCCGCTACCGTGCTGATCGACCGGCACGGCAATGAAGTTGGCCGCCTTCTCGGCCCCGCCGAATGGGCCAGCCCCGAAGCCTTCGCCCTGATCCGGGCGGCGATTGCCGAAGGCACTTCCGGTTAGCGGGTCGGCACCGGCTTTTCGCCGCGATAGTCGTAGAAGCCGCGGTTGGTCTTGCGGCCGAGCCAGCCGGCCTCGACATATTTCACCAAGAGCGGGCACGGGCGGTATTTCGAATCGGCCAGGCCCTCGTAGAGCACCTGCATCACCGACAGACAGGTATCGAGGCCGATGAAGTCGGCAAGTTCCAAGGGCCCCATCGGGTGACGGGCGCCGAGTTTCATGGCCGTGTCGATGGCCTCGACACCGCCCACACCCTCATAGAGCGTGTAGATCGCCTCGTTGATCATCGGCAGCAGGATGCGGTTGACGATGAAGGCGGGGAAATCCTCGGACACCGCCACGGTCTTGTGCAGGGACGCGGTGAATTCCTTGACGGCGGCGAAGGTCGCTTCGCCGGTGGCGATGCCGCGGATCAGTTCCACCAGCTCCATCACCGGCACCGGATTCATGAAGTGTATTCCCATGAATTTTTCCGGCCGGTCGGTGGTCGCGGCAAGCCGGGTGATCGAAATCGACGAAGTGTTGGTGCCGAGGATCGCCTCGGGCTTGAGGTGCGGGCAGAGCGCCTGATAGATCTTGCGCTTGACCTGTTCGTCCTCGACGGCCGACTCGATCACCAGATCGTAGTCGGCGAAGCCGTCATAGGATGTAACGCCTTTGATGCGCTTGAGCGCTGCGTCACGGTCGGCCTCGGTGATCTTGCCGGACTTAACCCGCCGGGCCAGATGGCCGTTGATGGTGGCGAGCCCCGCCTCGATGCGGTCCTTGCTGACGTCGTTGAGGCCGACTTCGTAACCGGCCAGCGCGCAGACATGGGCAATGCCGTTGCCCATCTGCCCGGCGCCGATGACGCCGACTTTCCTGATCTGCATTCGCGTCTACTACCCACTTGATAAAGGCGAGCGAGCCTATATCGGGCGCCGGGCGCGGGCAAGCCCATTTCGCAGGTGCAGCAAACTAAATACCGGTCCGGTTACTTCGCCAACTTGGCCAGTTCGCTATCCAGTTCCGGCACCGCCTGGAAGAGGTCTGCGACCAGGCCAAAGTCGGCCACCTGGAAGATCGGCGCCTCTTCGTCCTTGTTGATGGCGACGATCACCTTCGAGTCCTTCATGCCGGCGAGATGCTGGATGGCGCCGGAAATGCCGACCGCAATGTAGAGATCGGGGGCGACGACCTTGCCGGTCTGGCCCACCTGGTAATCGTTCGGCACATAGCCCGCATCGACGGCGGCGCGCGAGGCGCCGACCGCGGCGCCGAGTTTGCGGGCCACCGATTCGAGCAGCTTGAAATTCTCGCCGTTCTGCATGCCGCGGCCACCGGAGACGATGACCTTGGCGGAGGTGAGCTCGGGGCGGTCCGACTTCGACAGGTTCTCGCTCTGATAGGAGGAGAGGCCGGGATCGCTGGCGGCATTTATCTTCTCAATGGGTGCCGAGCCGGTTTCAGGCGCCGCCGCGAAGGTGGCGGTGCGGATAGTGACGACTTTCTTGGCGTCGGCCGACTGCACCGTCTGCACGGCATTGCCGGCATAGATCAGGCGCACGAAAGTGTCGCTCGCATTCACCTCGGAAATATCCGAAATCTGCATCACATCGAGAAGTGCGGCGACGCGCGGCATGTAGTTCTTGCCGTTGGTGGTGGCGGCGGCGACAAGGTGCTCATAGGCGCTCGCCAGAGAGACGATGAGGGCCGCCATCGGCTCGGCCAAGGGCCGCTCCAGCGAAGCGCTCTCGGCATGAAGAACCTTCGTTACGCCGGCGAGTTTCGCCGCCTGGCTTGCCGCTGCCTCGGCCTTGTTGCCGGCCACCAGCACATGCACCTCGCCGCCCATCTGGGCCGCGGCGGTCAGCGCCTTGTGGGTTGCGTCCTTGAGCGACTTGTTGTCGTGCTCGGCGATGAGAAGTACGGCCATGATCAGATCGCTCCCGCTTCCTTGAGTTTCGAGACCAGTTCGGCGACCGACTTCACCTTGACGCCCGACTGGCGCTTCGGCGGCTCCTCGGTCTTGATGACCTTGAGGCGCGGGCGCACGTCGGCGCCGTAATCGGCCGGGGTCTTTTCATCGAGCGGCTTCTTCTTGGCCTTCATGATGTTGGGCAGCGAGGCATAGCGCGGCTGGTTCAAGCGCAGGTCGGTCGTCACGATCAGGGGCATCTTGACCTTGATGGTCTGCAAGCCGCCGTCGATCTCGCGGGTAATGGTCGCCTCGCTATTTCCCGGCTCGAGCTTGGAGCAAAAGGTCGCCTGGGCCCAGCCGAGGAGTGCCGCCAGCATCTGGCCGGTCTGGTTGCAGTCGTCGTCGATCGACTGCTTGCCGAGGATGACGATCTCGGGCTTTTCGGCCTCGACCACGCCCTTGAGTATCTTGGCGACACCCAGAGGCTCCACATAGGCGTCATGCTTCACCAGTATGGCGCGGTCGGCGCCCATGGCTAGGGCGGTGCGCAGTGTCTCCATGGCCTGGGCCGGCCCCACCGAGACGGCCACCACTTCCGTGGCCTTGCCCTGCTCCTTCAGCCGCACCGCCTCCTCGACGCCGATCTCATCGAAGGGATTCATCGACATCTTCACGTTGGCCAGCTCGACGCCGGAGCCGTCGGCCTTCACGCGGATCTTGACGTTGAAATCGACGACCCGCTTCACGGCGACCAGGACCTTCATCACCACCCTCTTCGGAAAATCGCGGCGGAACCTAGTGACCGCGCCGGGTCAAGTCAATTCCGGGACCGGCATGACAGAGCCGCATGCGACGTTTGGCTTCAATCGCCAATCCGCAGGAGCAGCCTGGAACGAAGCAGGAATGTAATGGCGAGGCCGGCAATGAAGCCGCCGATATGGGCCCACCAGGCCACCTGCATGTCCTCTTCGCCGGTCAACAACAGGCTCAGCACCTGCAGCGCGAACCAGCCGCCCAGCACCCAGGTGGCGCCGATGCGGATCGGCAGGCGCATGAACAGCAGGATCCAGATGCGGGCCTTGGGATAGAGCAACATATAGGCGGCAATCACCCCCGAAACCGCACCGGAGGCGCCGATCAGCGGCGCCGGCGAGGACGGCGCCATCAGCACATGAGTGAGACCGCCGGCAATGCCGGCGAGGAGATAGAACAACAGGAAGGCGAAATAGCCGAAAGCGTCCTCAACATTGTCGGCGAAGACCCAGAGGAACAGCATGTTGGAGAGAAGATGCACCCAGCCGGCATGCAGGAACATGTAGGTGATCAGAGTTAGCGGCTCCGGCACCGGGTTCAGCGCCGGGTTGAGCGGGCCTCGATGGGTGAGTTCGGCGGGAACCACGCCGAAACCCGCCGCCACGGCCTCCACGGCCTGCTCGCCGGCGAAGGCGCCGGTCATGAGAAAGACCACCACATTGGCGGCAATGATCGAAAGGGTCACGAACTGGAAGCGGATCACCCGCAGCGGCGCTTCGTCGTGCAGCGGTACGAACATCAGCGGGTCTTTCCCGGCACCCACAGCACGTCGCCCTGCCCTCTGGCATTGGCCCAGCGGCTGGCGACGAAAAAGAAATCCGAGAGACGATTGATATAGGCGATGGCGCCTTCGCTCACATGCTCGTCCGACTGCAATTTCAATTCGACGATGAGCCGCTCGGCCCTGCGGCAAACGGTGCGGGCCAGATGCAGATGTGCCGCGGCGGGATGGCCGCCGGGCAGCACGAAAGAGCGCAACGGTGCCAGTTCGCCGTTCAATTCGTCGATCTCGCGCTCGATCCGCTCATATTGCCGCGGCAGAATGCGCAGCGGTTCGTAATCGAGCTTCTGGCCGGTGTCGGGCATGCACAGATCGGCGCCGAGATCGAAGAGTTCGTTCTGAATGCGGGCCAGCATGGCGTCGAGCCTGGCGAATTCCGCCGCCGCCGTGTGCAGCCGGGCGATGCCTATTACGGCATTGGTCTCATCCACCGTGCCATAGGCATGGATGCGCAGATGCGCCTTGGAGACCCGGTCGCCGGTGCCGAGTGCCGTCTCGCCGGCATCGCCGGTGCGGGTGTAAATGCGGTTGAGAACCACCATGGCCCATGCCTAGCGCGTTTTCCCGAAAAGTGGAATCGCTTTTCGGATAAGAAAACGCGCCAGGCTAATAAATTGGCGCATGTTCTTGCCGCCAAAGCGTGTACACTTTGGCGGAACATGCGCCGGCGCGAACGCTCGCGCAATTCTACTCGTTTCTGAGGAAGGCCGCAGGCCGCGCCGAGAGCGCCCGCCAAGTGACCGTCAGGCCCGCCAGCACCGTGATCGCCATGGCGATGAGCGCGGTCGCCACCGCGGTTGTGCCCGAGAAGCTCCACGGCATTTCCAGAATGAAGCGGGCGAGAAACCACGAGGCCACCGAGCCCACGGCAATGCCGAAAAGCGCCGAGGCAAGGCCGAGGCCCGCATATTCGATGACGAAGGCGCCCATCAGCTGGCGGCGCGAGGCGCCATAGGTCTTGAGCACCACGGCATCGTAGACGCGGCCCGAAAGCCCGGCCGCCAGCGCGCCGGCCAGCACCAGCACGCCGGTCAACAGCGTCAAGACATTGGCGCCGCGGATTGCCGCCAGCATCCTGGACAGGAGATCGGTGATGACGGCGATCGCATCCTTGACGCGCACCGCGGTCACCGAGGGATAGGCGCGCGCCATTGTGTTGAGCAGTTTCGCCTCGTCGCCGCCCTGCATCTCGACGGTGACGATGTGGCTGTGGGGTGCCGCTTTCAGCGTGTTGGGCGAAAACACCATGACGAAATTGATGCCGAGGCTCCGCCAGTTCACCTGCCGGAGATTGTGGACCCGCGCCGTCACCTCGCGGCCCAGCACATTGACGGTGATCTCGTCGCCGATCGCCACGCCGATGCCATGGGC
The DNA here is from genome assembly GCA_052386315.1 of Hyphomicrobiales bacterium. Lineage (GTDB taxonomy): Bacteria > Pseudomonadota > Alphaproteobacteria > Rhizobiales > Aestuariivirgaceae > Aestuariivirga. The sequence goes on along the minus strand of JBQTKG010000027.1, from coordinate 31,311 downwards.
GATTTCATCGACCAGGGAGACGAGCGGCGGACCGTCATAGCCGGCGGGCCACCATTGGCCTTGGGTGAGCACCGAACCCTCCGGCAGCACGGCGGAATAGGTGAGGCCGCGATCGCCGCGCAGCGCCCAGTTCGATTCTGGCGAGGCCGCCACCCTCTCGACGGCAACGCCTTTCACCTTCACCATGCGGCCGCGCAGCATCGGCGCCGAACCGACATCGGTGACGCCCGGCTCCTGCTTCACCGCGGCGATGAAGGCGCCGAGTTCGTCGTTGCGGACATCCAGGAAGAAGAAGGCCGGGGCCTTGTCGGGGATGCCGGAGCGAAGTTCGCGGCTGATGGCGCGATCGGTCAGCGCCAGCGCCACGAACAAAGTGAGGCCGAGGCCGAGCGCCAGAATGACCGAGACGGCGGCCGACCCCGGGCGGTGGATATTGGCGATGGCATAGCGCCAGACGGCGGAAGCGGGCTTCGGCAGACGCGCGGCCAACAGCACGATCGCCTTTGCGAGGCCAAGCAGCGCGGCGAAGCTCGCGGCGAGGCCGCCCAGATAAAAGCCGGTGATGCGGCGGTCGTCGAAATTCGCAAATACCAGCGCAGCAATGGCGGCAAGGGCCAGGCCGATGCCCAAGAGATCGGCGGGCCGCGGCCAGCCGCGCGCCGCGACGATGCGATGGCGGAACAAAGCCGAGGCCGGAACCTCGCGGGTCCGCGCCAAAGGCCACAGCGCGAAGGCAATGGTGACGAGGAGGCCCAGGGCAGCGGCATTGGCCAGGGGCAGGAATTCGATCCGTGCCGCGATCGGCAAGGGCAGGATGCCGCTCAGCGCAGCATGGGCGAGAGGCGGTGCCGCGGCCCCCGCCGCAAGGCCGATGGCGATGGCGATCAAGGCAACCAGCAGAATTTCGGTCAGATAGATGCCGAAGACATCGCGCGATGGGGCGCCCAGGCATTTCAGAGTGGCGATTGCCGGAGTACGCCGGCTGACGAAGGCTGAAACCGCATTGGCGATGCCGGCGCCGCCGACGATAAGCGCCGTCAGTCCGACGAGGGTCATGAAATAGCCGAGCCGCTCGACGAAGCGTTCGGCTCCCGAGGCGGCATTGTCGCGGGCTCTGAGCCGCCATCCGGCATCGGGGAACTGCGCCTTGGCCTTGCGGATCACGGCGCGGGCCGCCTTGAGACTCGTATCGCCCGCGAGCTTGAGACGATAGCGCCAGGCGATGAGACTGCCGGGCTGCACCAGTCCGGTCTGGCGCAGTGCCTCCTCGCTCACCAGAAGGCGCGGGCCGAGCACGATGCCGTCGGAAATCCGGTCCGGTTCATTGGCGATGAGGCCGCGGATGTCGAATTCGATCGAACCGAGCCTCACCCGGTCTCCCGGCTTGAGGCCGAGACGGCCGAGCAGCAGGGGATCGGCGACAGCGCCATGGAAGCCGTCGCGCGGTTCCAGACTTCCCGCGAAAGCTGCACCACCTTCCAGCGTCAGCGCGCCATAGAGCGGATAGGCGGCATCGACGGACTTGACTTCAACCAGAGTCGCCGCCGCCCCGGCTACCGCCATGGCCCGCAGCGTTGCAACCTTGCCGACCGCGCCGGAGCCTTCGATGAAGGCATATTCTTCCGGCGAGGCTTCGCGGTGAACGAGGGAGAATTCCACATCGCCGCCCAAGAGAGGCTGGCCCTGTTCCTCTAGCCCGCGTTCGACCGCCGCGGTGAGCGAGCCGATTACCGCGATGGTGGCGGTGCCGAGCGCCAGGCAGGTGAGAAAGATCCAGAAGCCCTGCAGGCCGGAGCGCAGGTCGCGGGCGGCGAAGCGCAGCCACAGGGCGAAATTCATGGAGCGGCGCCCGAAACGATGCGGCCATCGCGCACCTCGGCGATGCGGTCGCAGCGCGAGGCAACGGCGCGGTCATGGGTGACGAGGAGCAGCGTGGCGCCCGCCTCCTTTCTGAGGCCGAAGAGAAGATCGATGATCTGCTTGCCGGTTTCCTGGTCGAGATTGCCGGTGGGCTCGTCGGCAAGTAGGATGCGGGCGCCGGAGGCAAGGGCCCGGGCGATGGCGACGCGCTGCTGCTCGCCGCCCGAGAGCTGCCCGGGATAGTGGCTGAGGCGGTGGCCGAGGCCGACACGATCGAGATGCGTCGTGGCAATCGCCATGGCATTGGCGGTACCCCTGAATTCGAGGGGCACGGCGACATTCTCCAAGGCCGTCATGGTCGAGATGAGATGAAAGGACTGAAAAACGATGCCGATATTGTCGCGCCGGAAACGGGCCAGCTGGTCTTCGTTCTGGCCGTTGAGCGTGGTGCCGGCCACGCCGATCTCGCCGCCGCTCACCTGTTCCAGTCCGCCGATCGCCATGAGCAGCGTGGTCTTGCCGGACCCCGACGGGCCGACGATGCCGACGGCCTCGCCGCCATTGACGGTGAGATCGACGCCGCGCAGGATTTCGACATCGCCGGCGCGGCTGGGAAGCGTGAGGCTGACGTTTTTCAGGGAAACTGCGGGGGAAAGCATGGCGTCATACATGGGTGACGATAGGTGATTTGTCGAGTTGCGGATGCTTGCGGGGCGGATGCGGCGATCCTATGTGGACGGGGATGATCCGGATTTCCGCCGCTTTGGCTTTTGTTTTTCTCGCCATCCAGTTGGCGGTCGCCGCGCCCGTCAGCATTCTAGTGCTCGGCGACAGTCTGACGGCGGGGTTGGGACTCCAAGCTTCGGAGGCCTTTCCAGCCCGGCTCGAAGCGGCGCTCAAAGCCAAGGGCCTCGATGTGCGGATCGTCAATGCCGGGGTTTCGGGCGACACGGCGGCGGCGGGCCTGGCGCGGCTCGATTGGGCGCTGACCGATGACGTCGACGGGCTCATCGTCGAGCTTGGCGCCAATGATGCGCTGCGCGGCCTCGATCCCGCCCAAACGGAAGCCGCCCTCGATGCCATTCTCGCCAGGGCTACGGCGCGGAAATTGCCGGTGCTGATGGCCGGCATGCAGGCGCCGCCCAATCTGGGGCCCGATTATGGCGCGGCCTTCGATGTCATTTATCCGCGGCTGGCGGAGAAGCATGGCGCCATTCTTTATCCCTTCTTCCTCGACGGCGTGGCGGCGCAACCTTCCCTTAACCAAACGGACGGAATTCACCCGAACGGCAAGGGGGTGGATATCATCGTGGAGCGCATAATGCCGAGTGTCGAAGGATTGATCCGGCGGGCCGCACAAAATTAAGACTTGGCCTTTTGTCGAATCAGGCTAGCGTGGAGGGGCGCGTTCCGAGCAATCCTTCGGCTGAAGAGGAGGCCCGCCATGCCGCGACTGTTCACCGGCCTTGAAATCCCGGCCGATGTCGCCTTCGACCTCAATCTCATGCGAGGCGGCATCATCGGTTCCCGCTGGATCGATCCGGAATCCTTCCACATCACGCTCCGCTTCATCGGCGACATCGGCGACGGGCTTGCCCGCGAGATCGCCTATGAGCTCGACGGCGTCGAGGCGCGGCCCTTCTCGGTCAGGCTCAAGGGCATCGACGTCTTCGGCGGCAACAAGCCCCATACGCTCTATGCCGGGGTTGAAGTAAGCGCCGAGTTGCGCCGCTTGCGATCGATCCATGAGCGCATCTGCCAGGTTCTGGGGCTCGATGCGGATCAGCGGAAGTTCACCCCGCATGTGACGCTCGCCCGGCTGAAAGAGCCGGATCTCGGCAGCCTCCGCCGCTTCCTCGCCTCGCACAGCCTTTACAAGAGCCGCCTCTTCGAAGTGGCCCGCTTTGTGCTGTTTTCGTCGCGGCCGTCGCGGGGCGGCGGGCCCTATGCGGTCGAGGAGTCCTACCAGTTGCAGGCGGGCCTATGAACGCCAAGCCGCTTACCGGCGTCGATCGCGCCAAGGCGCTGCACGAGCTGAAAGGCTGGTCGGAAGCCAAGGGCCGCGATGCCATCACCAAAACCTTCCAGTTCAAGTCCTTCAACCAGGCTTGGGGGTGGATGTCACGGGTCGCACTGTTTGCCGAAAAGTCCGGCCATCATCCGGAATGGTCCAATGTCTATGGCCGCGTGGAGGTCACGCTGTCGACCCATTCGGCGGGCGGGGTCACCGAAAAGGACATTGCGCTGGCGGGGAAAATGGACGACTATTCCGGAATGTGAGACGGCTGCCGCGGCGCGGTAACCGTCTTAAATTCCCGTAACTTGACGGCAGGAGGGGAGTTCCCCATATGCTGTCCCATAACAGTTCTCTGGAGGGAGCAAATGGCTGAAGTCAAGTATCAACCGCAGACCCGGGTGCAGACACGGGCCGAGATCGACCAGGGGCTGCGCTCCTATATGCTCGGCGTCTACAACTACATGGCGCTCGGCGTGGCGGTCACCGCGCTCATCACCATGGCGGTGGCGGCAAGTCCCGCCGCGCTGGCCACGGTCTATTCGCTCAAATGGGTGTTCTTCATCGGCATCCTGGGCTTGGGCTTCTTGGCGCCCCGCCTCATCCTATCCGGCAATACGGCGATGGCACAGACCGCCTATTGGGGCTATGTGGCGCTGTGGGGCTTGGGGCTGGCACCCATGGTCGGCGCCTACCTCGCCATCGAGCCGGGCCTCGTCTACCGCGCCTTTCTGATCTCGGCGGCCACCTTCGGCGCCACCAGCTTGGCGGGCTATGTCACCAAGCGCGACCTTGCCGGCTTCGGCGCCTTCTTCATGATGGCATCGATCGGCATCATCATCGCCATCGTGGTCAACGCCATCTTCGTGCAGAGCACGATGTGGAGCCTGATCACCTCGGTCGTCACGGTGCTGCTCTTTGCCGGGGTCACGGCCTATGAGACGCAGATGATCAAGCAAATGTATTACGAAGGCGATGCGCCGGGCGTAGCCCAGGGCAAGTCGATCTTCGGCGCCTTCGCGCTCTATGGTAGCTTCGTCACGCTGTTCGTGCACATCCTGAACATTCTCGGAATCATGCGCAGCGAGTAAGCAGGCAACGCAAATCAAGGAAATGCCCGGCCTCGCGCCGGGCGTTTTCGTTTCAGACGGCGCTGAGTTGCGGCTGCCGGATCAGCACGCGCAACACCTGGGCCAGGTCCTGGCCGCGCTTCAGGATAAGCCCGCCCTGGGCGATCACCGCATAGAGCCCATGCCGCCGGGCGAGTGTCGGGTCCTTGACGATGCGGTAGAGCGGCACTTCACTGGCGCGGCGGAAGATCGAGAAGGTCGCCTTGTCGCGGCCGAAATCGAGGGCATAGTCGCGCCATTCGCCCGCCGCCACCCGGGTGCCGTAAACGCCAAGAATAATATTAAGCTCACTCCGGTCGAACGCGATGTGATCGGCGCGCCGGTTGGCATGGTTTCTGGCTTCGCTTGCTTCCGGCTGGGGGCCAGAGCCCCAGGACCGGAACGGAACTATGGGTTCCGATTCTTCCAATTGACCCACCTTTGCGCGTTTGAAGCCGATGGGGATCACCCGCGGGAATCATGGACCCCACCGCCCAGCTTGGCAAGAGCGAAGAAAATTCCCCAGTTTCGCCGCAATCCGATCAAGCATTCGCCGTGTGGCGGGCCGATACCGTCAGCGTTGCCTCTAAAGCCCGGCTGGAAATGAGGTACCGGACATCTCAGCCCCCCAGCCCCCCGGAGCTTTTGATCCCGCCGGGCCCCCCTATCTCCCCATTCGTAAGTGAGGCGTGGCGTTGAGTTCGCGGCCGGTCGAAGGACCGGCCGCTTGTTTTTGAGCTCTTGACCGGCGCCGCCCGGCACCCGATATCGCTGGCCGGATCCGCATCCATCAACGAGGACGACATGGCCAAGGCGGCGACCAAGACACCGGCTCCCGGAACCCCGCAAACCCATGAATTCCAGGCGGAGGTGGCGAAGCTCCTGCATCTCATGGTGCATTCGGTCTATTCCGACCGCGACGTGTTCCTGCGCGAGCTCATCTCCAATGCCGCCGATGCTCTCGACCGGCTGCGCTATGCGGCGATCGCCGCACCCGAGCTCCTCGGCGGCGACGCATCGCTCGCCATCACCATCACCCCGGACAAGAAGGCCAGGACGCTCACCGTCGCCGACAACGGCATCGGCATGGGCCGCGACGAGCTTATCGACAATCTCGGCACCATCGCCAAGTCGGGCACCCAGGCTTTCGTCGAGACTGCCAAGCAGGCCAAGGGCGAGCTACACCTGATCGGCCAGTTCGGCATCGGCTTCTATTCGGCCTTCATCGTCGCCGCCAAGGTCGATGTGATCTCCAGGCGGGCCGACGCCGATGACGCCTTCATGTGGTCCTCGGAAGGAGCGGGGAGTTTCACCATGGCACCCGCTGTAGCCCAAGGGCGCGGCACCTCGATCGTGCTGCATCTCAAGGACGATGCGGCGGAGTTCCTCGAGGACTGGAAGATCGAAAGCGTGGTCAGGGCCTATTCCGACCATATCGCGCACCCGATCAGGCTGGCGATCGAGAAAGAGACCTCGCGCCAGATCAATACGGCCAGCGCCATCTGGACGCGGCCCAAATCCGAGGTGACGGCGGACCATCACAAGGAATTCTTCGGCCATATCTCCGGCAGCTATAGCGATCCGGCGCTGACCATCCACTACCGCGCCGAGGGCCGCCATGAATACACGGTGCTGCTCTATGTGCCGGGCGAGCGGCCATTCGATCTCTACGATCCGGAGCGGCGCGGACGCCAGAAGCTCTATGTGAGGCGCGTCTATATCGCCGACGACGCGGAACTGCTGCCGCCCTATCTGCGCTTCGTGCGCGGCGTCATCGACAGCGAGGACATGCCGCTCAACATTTCGCGCGAGATGCTGCAGAACAATCCGCAAGTGGCGGCGATCCGCAAGGCGGTCGCCAACAAGGTCTTGGCCGAACTGAAAAAATGCGCCGAGACCGATGCCGCCGCCTTCGCCAAGATCTGGGATATCTTCGGCCCCGTCATCAAGGAAGGCCTCTATGAGGACATGGAGCGGCGCGACCAGCTGTTCGAGATCGCCCGCTTCCGCACCACCAAGGCCCCTTCGGTGTCTCTCAAGGACTATGTGGCGGGTCTCAAGCAAAACCAGATGGCCATCTATTATCTCACCGCCGAAGACGCCGGCAGGGCGGCCGCGAGTCCGCAGCTCGAAGGCTACAAGGCCCGCGATGTCGAGGTGCTGCTGCTCACCGATCCGGTTGATTCCTTCTGGGTCAGAACCGCGCTCGGCTTCGACGGCAAGCCGTTCAAATCGGTGACGCAAGGGGCGGCCGATCTCGATCTCATCGCCTTGAAGGACCAGCCGAAGACCGAGAGTGCGGATGACGCCGCAACCGCCACGCTGATCGCGGCGATGAAGCAGGCACTGGGCAAACAAGTGAAGGACGTGCTCAAGTCGCAGCGCCTCACCGACAGCGCGGTGTGTCTCGTCGCCGACGGCGCCATGGACCGCACCCTGGAGAGGCTCCTGTCGCGCCAGAAGGATTCCGGCATCGAGGTGAGCGCACCCATTCTCGAGATCAATGCCGGTCATCCCTTGATCGCGGGGCTGGCCCGCCATGCCAAGGCGAAGGGCGCCTCGCCCGAGATCGAGGAGGCCGCGCAATTGCTGCTCGATCAGGCCTTCGTGCTGGAGGGCGAGCCGGTCGTCGATCCGGCGGGCTTCGCCCGGCGCATGACCGATGTAATGACCAAGCTCTTCGCCTGATATTGTGATTTACGCGCAACAGTGAGCGCCAATTTCGGCTGAACTCGAAGCGGCCCGCGATAAGGCGAGGGCCTCGGCCATCGCCTTATCGCAACGGATTGTGGATCAGGTGAAGAGCTTGCCGAAGACCTCCATCGTGGTGTTGGCGCCGCACAGCAGGACTCCAACGCGCTCGTTCCTTTCCGGACGGTAGGCGCCGCAGAGGAGGGCGGCAAAGGCGGCGGCACCGCCCGGCTCGGTGACGAGCTGCAAATTCTGCCAGAGATGGCGCTGGGCGGCGCGGATATCTTCGTCGCCGACTAGCGCCACATGGTCGATGTGCCGCTGCGCTATGGGAAACATCAGCGATCCGGCAAAGCTGGCGCCGAGTGAATCGACGGCGACACCGGAGGGCGCCACCCTGACCGGGTGGCCCGCGGCGAGTGCCGCATGCAGCGCGTTGCAGGTTTCGGGCTCGACACCGACGACCTTGATCCGGCCTTCATACCAGGCGGCGATGCCGCCGATGAGACCGCCGCCGCCCACCGCCACCAGCAGCGTATCGAGGTCGGGCACCTGGTCCTCGAGCTCGCGGGCCAGCGTGCCCTGGCCCTGCAAAGTCGGTTCCTCGTCATAGGCATGGACATTGAAGGCGCCGGTTGCCGCCACATGGGCCTCGCAGCCGGCGAGCGCCTCATAATAGCTCGCACCCTTCTGCACGATCTCGGCGCCGTAGGAGGCGATGCGCGCCAGCTTGGCGGGCGAGGCGATCTCGGGCACGAATATCCGCGCCTTAATACCCAGGCTTTGTGCCGCATAGGCGACCGCCGCACCATGATTGCCGCCCGAGGCGGCGGCGACACCGGCTGCGGGAATGGCGCGGCCCACCAGGTTGTTGAAGGCGCCGCGGGCCTTGAAGCTGCCGGTATGTTGCAGCAGTTCGAGCTTCAGTGTGACCGGCTGGGCCGCACCGCCAAGGTTCACGTCGATCACTGGCGTCCGGCGGATATAGGGCGCGATGCGCTGCGCCGCTTCGGAGATTGTGTCGCGGTCGACGCTCATGGTTTGAATGCCCCGGCGATATCGAGGACGGCGGAATCCGCGCTGGCAACGATGGCGCGGTCAAGTATTGCGATGGACCGGCCCAGCGCCGATTGCGGATCGTCGGCAAGGCGGTGGGCGAGATAGAGTCCCGCCAGAAAATCGCCGGTGCCATGGGGCACCGATTTCCGCAAGCCCGTCACCTGCTCGAAGCAGTCGCCGCCGGCGATCGCCAGCGTCGTGAGCTTACCAGGTCCCGCCGGGATCGAAGTGGCCAGCACCTCCTTGACGGGCAGCCGCGCGGCGGCGGCGCGGGCCTCGGAGATGCCCGACACCCGCCGCCCGGTCAGCCATTCGAGCTCGAAGCGGTTGGGCGAGGTGCAATCGGCGAGCGGGAGCAGTTCATTGCGGATCGCTTCCGCCACGGGCAGCGGCACGTACAGCGCATCGCCGTCGCCGATCACCGGATCGACGAGGACGTAGAGCGCAGGGTTCTTCTCCTTCATGCGGCGGATCATCCGCGCCACCCCGTGAATCTGGTCGTTGGCGGCGAAATAGCCGGTCATCACGGCGGCGCAAGCCGCGAGCGCGCCGAGCCCTTCCAGCGCTCCCAGCATGGCGGCGAGATCGGCGGCGGGCATGCGCAGCGCCGCCGGCCTGCCGTGGCCGGGATGGTTGGAGAGAATGATGGTCGGCACGGCGAGGACTTCATGGCCCATCGCCTGCATGGCGGGCACGGCGGCGGAATTGCCGACCGGGCCATAGGCCACCTGCGATGAAATCGACAAGATGCGCATGGGGGTCAGATCACATTTTTTTCGAACAGCGGTTCGCCCCGTGCGATCCGTTCATAGCCGAGGCGGGAAAGATCGATGCTGCGCCAGGCGCCATGGACGATAAGTTCAGCGATGGCATTGCCGGAGGCCGGGCCCTGCTGCAGGCCATGGCCGGAATAGCCGTTGGCGAAATAGAAATTCTTGAGCCGCGGATGAGGGCCAAGCACGGCGTTCTGATCGAAAGCATTGTAGTCGTAATGGCCGACCCAGGCGTTAATCACCTTGATCGCCTCGAATGAGGGTACGCGCATCGCCAGCACCGGCCAGACGCGCTCCTCGAACCAGGAATAATCGACCTCCCAGTCCAGCGTCCGCGGCTCTTCGGGTTCCTCCGGCGAAAGGCCGCAGATGAAATGGCGGCCCTCGGGACGGAAATAGACGCCGCCCGGCTCGACAGTGAGCGGGGCTTGATGCAGCGCCTCGCTCGCCCCCGGGCAATCGATCACATAGACATAGCGCTTGCGCGGCCCCACCGGCAGATCGATGCCGGCAAGCTTGGCCAGTGCGCCGGCGCCGGCACCGGCGGCATTGACCAGATGATTGCAGGAGAGGCTCGCGCCCCCGGCGAGGCTGACCGATGAGACCTTGTCCCGGTCATGGCCGATCGCCGTCACCTCGCCGGCGATGACGATAGCACCCTTGGCCACCGCCGCCTTGCGGAACAGGTTCATTAGCAAATAGGGATCTAGCCAGCCTTCGCCGGAGAGACCGAAACAGCCGCCGGCGAGACCGTCGCAGACGAGCCAGGGAAAGCGCGCGGCGAGAGCTTCGCCCTTGAGCATGAGATTGTCGGCGCCATGGGCGATCTGGGTGCGGTGATTGTCTTCGAGAATCGGCAGGCCCTCCTGCGAGGCGAGGAAGAGATAACCCTGTTCCTTGAAACCCACATCGGCATCGGGGCCGAATTCCTGTTGCAGATTGCGGATCAGGCGCAGGCCGAATTTCGACAGCTCGATATTCTCAGGTGTCGAGAATTGCTGGCGCAGGCCCCCGGCCGAGCGCGCCGTGCAGGAGAACTGGTAGGTCGTGTCCTTCTCGATCAGGGCGATCGAGCCGCCAAAGCCATGCTTCTGCAGGTAATAGGCGGTGGCGCTGCCGGCCACGCCGCCGCCCACGATCAAGACGTCGAAATGCTGCATGATGCGCGGCACTTTGCCCAAGTGGCCGCCCGCCCACAAGGGCTTCCCCTGCGGCGCGGCAAAAGCTAACTAGGCGGCGCAACGGGGGCTTTCGATGACCATACGTCCACGCCGCAGCGTGCTCTATATGCCCGGCGCCAATGAACGCGCGCTTGAAAAGGCGCGCGGCATCGCGGCCGATTCGCTCATTCTCGATCTCGAGGATTCGGTCGCACCCGATGCCAAGCTCGAGGCCCGCGAGCGGGTGGCGGCGGCGGTTAGGTCGGGGGCCTATGGCGGCCGCGAACTGGTGATCCGCATCAACGGCCTCGACACGCCGTGGGGGGTCGACGATCTCAAGGCCGCCGCCGCCGCGGGGCCGCATGCGGTGCTGGTGCCCAAGGTGGCGCGGCCCGGCGACATCGTCAACGCGGCGCGCATCTTCGCGGCGATGGGCGGGCCGGAAGCGACCCGCATGTGGGCGATGATGGAAACCCCGATGGCGATCTTCAACGTGCGCGAGATCGCCTCGGTGCATCAGGTGGCGAGGCTCTCTTGCTTCGTCCTCGGCACCAACGATCTCCTGAAGGAATCGCGGGCCACCGCCACCGGCGGCCGCTTCGCCATCATTCCATGGCTGTCGATGACGGTTCTGGCGGCTAGGGCCTATGGCCTCGATGTGATCGACGGCGTCTACAACGACTTCAAGGACGAGGCGGGCTTCCGCGCCGAATGCGAGCAGGGCCGCACCCTCGGCATGGACGGCAAGACGCTGATCCATCCGGGCCAGGTGGCGGTGTGCAACGAATTGTTCTCGCCGACGCCGGAAGAAGTGCGATGGGCCCGTGAAATCATCGCCGCCTTCGCGCTGCCCGAGCACGCCGCGAAAGGCGTGATCACCGTCGAAGGCCGCATGGTGGAACGGCTGCATCTCGCCATGGCCCAGCGCGTCGCCGCCATCGCCGAGGCGATCGCTCCATGAGCAAGGCCAATCCCGGCAATTTCTTCGAGGATTTCAGCGTCGGCCAAATGATCCGGCATGCCACGCCGCGCACCGTGTGGCGCAGCGACATGACGCTCTATGCGGCCCTCTACGGCTCGCGCTTCGCGGTGCAGAGCTCCAAGCGCTTCGCCCGCGCGGTGGGCTATCCGGCGCCGCCCGCCGACGACCTCCTGATTTTCCACATCGTCTTCGGCAAGACGGTGCCGGATATCTCGCTCAATGCCATTGCCAATCTCGGCTATGCCGACTGCCGGTTCATCAAGCCCGTCTACAACGGCGATACGCTCTATGCGCAATCGGAAGTGATCGGCCTCAAGGAGAACTCCAACGGCAAAACCGGCACCGTCTATGTGCGCTCGACAGGCTACGACCAGCGCGAGGAGCCGGTCTTGAGCTTCGTGCGCTGGGTGATGGTGCGAAAGCGGAACGAGGCGGCCGCAGCGCCCCAGGCCCTAATCCCGGACCTGCCGGAAATCGTCGATCCCGCCCTTCTCGGCCGGTCCTGCCCGCCTATCGACGGCAATCGGTGGGATGACGAACTCGCCGGCTCGCCGCACCGTTTCGGCGATTATGCGGCGGGCGAGAAGATCGACCATGCGGACGGCATGACGGTGGAGGAGGCCGAGCACCAGATGGCCGCCCGCCTCTACCAGAACACGGCGAGGGTGCATTTCAACCAGTTCGCCGAACGCGACGGCCGCTTCGGCCGCAGGCTCGTCTATGGCGGCCACGTCATTTCGCTGGCCCGCGCGCTCAGCTTCAACGGTCTGGCTAACGCCTTCCACATCGCGGCGATCAATAGCGGGCGGCACGCGGCGCCGTTGTTCGCCGGCGGCACGGTCTTTACCTGGTCGGAAATCCTCGCCACGGCCGATGTGGCGGGCCGCGGCGACGTCGGGGCGCTGCGTATCGTCACGCGGGCAACCCGCGATCTGCCGTGTACGGATTATCCGGTTGTGGACGCGACGGCGGAGACGCCGGGGGTCATCCTCGAACTCGATTACTGGGCGCTGATGCCGCGCTAAAAAGCGCCGCTGTCCATAAGATAAAGCAAGATCGACGCGCTGACCGCCGCAAGGCCGGTGCCGAGCGCTATGGCGCCGGAGACGGCGGCGACAGCCTCGTCATTGCGCTTCGCGAAGAGGAAGGCGTTGGCGCCGGTCGGCATGGCGGCGAAAAGCACGGCGATCTTCGCCCAGAGCGGCGGCAGAGCCACGACATAGCGCACCGCAATGAAGACCAGGACCGGCATCAGCACCATCTTGAGCCCGATCAGCGCCAACATGCCGCCCCACTGGCCGCGCAGGCTGTAGCCGGCAAGCGACAGGCCAAGCGCGAAGAGGGCGGTGGGCACGCTGGCGTCGGAGAGCATTTCGAGCATGCGGCCGGCGACCGGATGGAGGCCGAGGCCGGTCATCCGCCACAGGCTTCCGGCGATGAGAGCCAGGACGATGGCATTGCCGGCAAGGCTCAGGAACAATTCGCGCGCCGTGCGCGCCAGGGAAAATCCGCTCGAGTGGCGGGCGAACTCCCGGTGCATGGTGGCGGCGAACCACAGGATCGGCGCATGGATCGACAGGATCATGCCGAGCGGCACCGCTGCGGCATTACCGAAATGGGCGAGCGCCAGCGGCGTTCCCAGAAGCGCCAGATTGCCAAAGCCCGCCGCCATGGAGGCCGCGGCTCCACCGCTGGGCGACAGGCTCGCCAAATGGCGCGACAGGAGGGCGCCGGCGATCCAGGTCACCGCAAGGCCGCTGAAAAAAACAAGCCACAGTCCCCAGGGGAGGGCCTCCTGCGCCGCCATGATGGCGACGGTGCGGAACAGCAGCGCCGGGATCGCCACGTTGAAGACGAATTGGGCGATGCCCCGGGCGGCAGCCGCATCGACGATATTGGCGCGGGCAAAGCCGTAGCCGAGCACGATCATGCCGAAGACCGGCAGGACCGTATTGAGGATCGCGTCCAAGCGCTAGACTCCGCGGTCTTTGGATCGCGACGCCGCACGCGTCTTCTCCCTCCCCCGCGAAGCGCGGGGAGGGTCCGCCGCGAAGCGGTGGGGGTGGGGGCCGTCAGTCGACTTGTTCCCCCACCCGGCTCGCATGCGCTCGCCACCCTCTCCGCGCTTCGCGGGGGAGGGAGAGGACCCAGAGATGGCAATGACTAGAGCCAGGGACGGCGCTCAGACTGCTGCTTCTCGAAGGCGTCGATGTGGGCGGATTTCTCGAGGCTCAAGGCGATGTCGTCGAGGCCGTTCAGCAGGCAGTGCTTGCGGAAGGGATCGATGTCGAACTTGATCATGCCGCCATCGGGGCCGCGGATTTCCTGTTTGGGCAGGTCGACGGTCAGCGTCGCGTTTGAGCCGCGCTCGGCATCGTCCATCAGCTTCCTGAGATCGGTGGGCGATACGACGATCGGCAGAATGCCGTTCTTGAAGCAGTTGTTGTAGAAAATGTCGGCGAAGCTCGTGGAGATCACGCAGCGGATGCCGAAATCCAGGAGCGCCCAAGGCGCATGCTCGCGCGACGAGCCGCAGCCGAAATTGTCTCCCGCCACCAGGATCTGCGCCTTGCGATAGGCGGGCCGGTTGAGCACGAATTCGGCAATCTCCCGGCCTTCCTGGGTAAAGCGCATCTCGTAGAACAGCGACTTGCCGAGGCCGGTGCGCAGGATCGTCTTGAGGAACTGCTTGGGGATGATCATGTCGGTGTCGACATTGACGATGTTGAGGGGGGCGGCGACACCGGTCAGGGTTTCGAATTTCTGCATGGGGCTTCTCTCTACGCGGCAACCGGCAAATCGACGCCGAGCTTCTCGTCGGCGCCGATCATCAGATTGAGATTCTGCACGGCGGCGCCGGAGGCGCCCTTGCCGAGATTGTCGTAGACCGCCGCCAGCAGGATGTGGCCCAGCCCCTCATTGGCGAAGATGTGGAGCCGCATGCGGTTGCTGTTGTTGAGCACTTGCGGATTTATCTCCGCCGAGCGCTCGATCGCCGCCAGCGGCGCCACGTCGATGAAGCCCGCGCCCTCGTAGGCCGCGGCGAGTACGTGGTGAATATCGGCGGCGCTCGCCTTCCTGTTCAGGAGATCGGTAAAGAGCGGCACCGCGCCCAGCATGCCTTGCGCATAATTGCCGACCGCCGGCTGGAAGATGGGATCGCGGGCCAGCCCGGCATAGCGCCTCATCTCCGCCAGATGCTTGTGGTTGAAGGTGAGGCCATAGGGCAGATAGGCCACGGCCGAAGCACCCGCCTTCTGGTAGTCCTCGATCATCTTCCTGCCGCCGCCGGAATAGCCGGAAACGGCGTTGTAGGTGACGGGATAATCGGCCGCCATGATCCCGGCGTCGACCAGGGGCTTCACCAACGCGATCAAGCCTTGCGGATAGCAGCCGGGATTGGCGACGCGGTCGGAACCCGCGATCTTCGCCGCCTGGCCCTTGCTCATCTCGGGAAAACCATAGGCCCAGCCGGGGGCGGTGCGGAAGGCGGTCGAGGCGTCGATCACCCGGGTCTTCGACGTGGGCTCGATCAGGGCGACCGCCTCCCTGGCCGCATCGTCGGGCAGGCAGAGGATCGCCACGTCGACAGTGTTGAGCAGCTCGCGCCGCGCCGCGGGGTCCTTGCGCCGTTCCGGATCGATGCTGACGAGATCAAGGTCCCTCCGGCGCTTTAGCCGGTCGCGGATCTGCAGGCCGGTGGTGCCGGCCTCGCCGTCGATGAAAATCCTGGTCATGGGCCGGTCTCATACAGGCGGCAGGGCGGCCTTGCAACATGAACGGCTGGTTTCTCATTCCGGCGCGTCTGCGGCACCTTGCAAGTTGGGGGAACTGCCATGACCGCACCATCCAGTCTTTTCGCGCCCGATGCCGATACATCGAAGCCCGTCACCATGTTCGGGCCGGATTTTCCCTTTGCCTTCGACGACTGGATCAAGAGCCCGAAGGGTCTCGGTTCGATCCCGGCCCACAAGCACGGCAGCGAGGTGGCGATCATCGGTGCCGGCATGGCAGGGATGACGGCGGCCTTCGAACTGATGCGGATGGGACTCAAGCCCGTCGTCTACGAGGCGGCGCGGATCGGCGGACGCCTGCGCTCGCAGCCCTTTGAGGGGGCCTCCGGCATCATCGCCGAATTGGGCGGCATGCGCTTTCCGCTGTCCTCCACCGGCTTCTATCACTATGTCGACATGCTCGGGCTCAAGTCGAAGCCCTTCCCCAATCCGCTGTCGCCCGCCACGCCTTCGACGGTCATCGATCTCGAAGGCGAAACGATCTATGTGGAGAAGCCCGAGGATCTGCCGCCGCTGTTCAAGGAGATCGCCGCCGACTGGAGCAAGGCGCTGGAAGAGGGCGCAGGCTTCACCGGACTCCGCCAGGCGGTCCGCGAGCGCGACGTCGCCAGCCTCAAGGACATCTGGAACCGGCTCATTCCGATCTGGGACGACCGCAGCTTCTACGATTTCGTCGCCACCTCCTATGCCTTCGCCGGGCGGCCCTTCCACAATCGGGAAATCTTCGGCCAGGTGGGCTTCGGCACCGGCGGCTGGGATTCGGATTATCCCAATTCCATGCTGGAAATCCTGCGCGTCGTCGCCACCGACTGCGACGAAAACCAGTTCTATATCGAGGGCGGCGTCGAACAGGTGCCGCGGGGCTTGTGGAAATTGGCGCCGCCCAAGATGGCGCATTGGCCGAAGGGCGCCAGCCTCGAAAAGCTGCACGACGGGGCGCCGCGGCCCGGTGTTACCCGCATCGAGCGCGCCTATGGCGACAAGATCGCGGTCACCGACCGCTGGGGCCACACCAGGCTTTACGACGCCTGTCTGGTGGCGGTGCAGAGCTGGCTTCTCACCACCTACATGCAATGCGAGGAAAGCCTGTTTTCGGCGAAAATGTGGATGGCGCTGGACCGCACCCGCTACATGCAATCGTCCAAGACCTTCGTGATGACCGACCGGCCCTTCTGGAAGGAGAAGGACCCGCGCACCGGCCGCGACCTGATGAGCATGACGCTCACCGACCGGCTCACCCGCGGCACCTATCTCTTCGACAATGGCGACGACAGGCCGGGCGTCATCTGCCTCACCTATTCGTGGATGTCGGACGCCATGAAGATGCTGCCGCTCCCCGTCGACAAGCGGGTCAGGCTGGCGCTCGATGCGTTGAAGAAAATCTATCCCTCGCTCGATCTCGAAAAACACATCATCGGCGATCCCATCACCGTCTCATGGGAGGCCGATCCTAATTTCATGGGCGCCTTCAAGGGGGCGCTGCCCGGCCATTACCGCTATAACCACCGCATGTATTGCCATTTCCGCCAGGAGAAGCTGCCGCCCGCCGAGCGCGGCATTTTCGTCGCCGGCGACGATGTCTCGTGGACGCCGGGCTGGGTGGAAGGTGCGGTGCAGACGGCGCTCAACGCGGTGTGGGGCATCATGCATCATCTGGGCGGCGAAAGTCCGGCGGATAACCCCGGCCCCGGCGACCGCTTCGACGCCCTCAGGCCGCTCGAGCTTGCCGATTGAGTTTGAAACATCAAACTTCTCTCCATGGCCGGGCTTCGACCCGGCCATCCAGCATCTTGAAAGACTGGATGGCCGCCTCGGTGGGCGGCCATGGAGAGAGTGGGGGGCAGTCGCGCTTCCAGTTCAATCAGAATGACTCTAGCCCGGGCCGCCTGAACGGCGGCGTTTCAGGCTCATGTCAAATATGTGGCATAGAGGTAGACGATCAGGGCGGCGGCCAGCACGTAGCCGAGGATGCGGCCGATGCGGCGGCCGAGCACCTCGATTCGGTCTTCCGGCGGCGGCTGCGGCGGCGAGGTAAAGAGCTTCTCCGCTTCGCTCTCCATGCGCTCGAGGGCACGGCGCGCCTCATCCTCGCGGTTCATCCGGCTTGTCTTTCGATCTCCTCGATGTCGGCGTCGGAGAGGCCGAAGTGATGGCCGATCTCGTGCACCAGAACATGGGTGACGACGGCGCCCAGCGTCTCCTGGTGTTCGGCCCAATAGTCGAGAATGGGCCGGCGATAGAGGAACACCATGTTGGGCAAGCGGCCGGTCTCGGCTACAGCCTGGTCATGGGCGAGGCCCGTGCCCTGGAACAGGCCCATGATGTCGAAGGGGCTTTCGGCGCCCATGTCGTCGAGCACCTCGTCCGATGGGAAGTCCTCGACGCGGAACACGATGTCGCCGCACAGGGCGCGGAAATGGGCCGGCAGCGCCTCGAAGGCCGCCGCCGCAAGCCGCTCAATATCCTGTAGAAAAGGGGCGGAAAGTCCCGACAGGGATCGTTCGGCCATGGCCGCCGGTTACTGGCAGAAGAAGTAGCACTGGCCGGTGGCTTCGGTCATCGCCTGAACCGTGGTTAAACCGGCCAAGGCGCCGGTTACCAGCGTCAGAAAGACCAAGCCGAGGAGAACGCGGCTCAGAAACTTGGTATCGGCTTGCGCTGGGTTAACCATTCCGGCATTCCCTAATTTGAGGCAATCGGCGAACTTTTGATTCACCTTTACTGTCGCGGTGGTGACCTATTTCTTAACGGCAGTTTCAACTGCCCATAATAACGCCGGTCATTGCGAAAAGTTCCGGATATCCACGAAAGTTCCGGCAAGGGCGGCGGCGGCGGCCATCTGCGGGCTGACCAGATGGGTGCGGCCCCGGTAGCCCTGGCGGCCCTCGAAATTGCGGTTCGAGGTGGAGGCGCAGCGCTGGCCGGGCTGCAACTGGTCCGGGTTCATGCCGAGGCACATGGAACAGCCGGGTTCGCGCCATTCAAAACCCGCCGCCTTGAATATCCGGTCTAGGCCTTCGGCTTCGGCCTGGGCTTTCACCAGCCCCGAGCCCGGCACGATCATGGCATAGGCGAGGCTGCCTGCGATCTTCTTGCCTTCGACGATCTTCGCCACATTGCGCAGATCCTCGATGCGGCCATTGGTGCAGGAGCCGATCCACACCACATCGAGCGCTATGTCGGTGATCCTGGTGCCGGGCTTGAGACCCATATAGTCGAGGGCCCGCCACTTCGACTGGCGCCTGCCCTCGTCGGCGATGTCGTCGGGGTTCGGCACCACGCCCTCGACCGAAACCACGTCCTCGGGGCTGGTGCCCCAGGAGACGATGGGCGGCAGCGATGCAGCATCGAGCTTCACCACCCGGTCGAAATGGGCGCCTTCATCGCTGTGCAAACCATCCCAGTAGCGGCGCGCCGCATCCCAGGCCCCGCCCTTGGGCGCCATGGGGCGGCCCTTCAGATAGTCGAAGGCCTTTTCGTCGGGGGCGACCATGCCGGCCCGGGCGCCGCCTTCGACCGACATGTTGCACACCGTCATGCGGCCTTCCATGGAAAGGCCGCGGATCGCCTCGCCGGCATATTCGATGACCGAGCCGGTGCCGCCCGCCGTGCCGATCTGGCCGATGATCGCAAGGATGATGTCCTTGGCGGTGGCGAAGGGGGCGAGCTTGCCGTCCACCTCGACCTTCATGTTCTTGGCCTTCTTCTGGATCAGCGTTTGGGTGGCCAGCACATGCTCGACTTCCGAGGTGCCGATGCCGTGGGCCAGCGCCCCGAAGGCGCCATGGGTCGAGGTGTGGCTGTCGCCGCAGACGATGGTGGTGCCGGGAAGCGTGAAGCCCTGCTCGGGGCCGATGATGTGGACGATGCCCTGCCGGCGGTCGAGCTCGTTGAAATATTCGATGCCGAAATCCTTGGCATTCTGGGCCAGGGTCTCGACCTGGGTGCGGCTTTCCGGCTCGGCGATGCCGTGGCTGCGGTCGGTGGTCGGCACATTGTGATCGACGACGGCGAGCGTCCGCTCCGGATGGCGCACCCTGCGGCCCGCCAGCCTGAGGCCCTCGAAGGCCTGCGGGCTCGTCACCTCATGCACCAGATGCCGGTCGACATAGAGGAGGCAGGTGCCGTCGGGGGCCTCATGGACCAGATGATCGTCCCAGATCTTGTCGTAAAGTGTGCGTGGGCCAGCCATTGCGAATACCGGATGAGTTCGCCGCTATTTAGCGATTGCCGCCGCCGAGTCAAACTCCAATGAAGTATGGCTCATCTTGGCCGCCCGCAGCGAATAGGCGAGCGGCAGGCGGGGGAAACCCTCGGGCAGAACCCACATGCGGCGCCTGACCTCTTTCGGCACCATGATGGGGGCGAACCGCCAGGGAAGCTCCTCGTGTTCGTGTAGGTAATCGAGCCTCAGCCCCGCGCCAATCACGGCGTTGATGACGTCGCTCAGTGGATGCAGCCATTCATGGGTCACCTTAAGGGCGATCTTCGCCGTATCGCCCGTATAGGTCGTCTCCTCGCCCATGGTGAGGGGCTTTGCGATCGGTGTTCGCCAATCGTAGGCGGGGCGCAATCCCGCATCCTTCTCGTCCAGCGTCATGAGCGACGGGTGGCCTTCCAGCAGATAAAGCGTGCCGCCGGGCTTCAGCAGCGACGAGACGACATTCGCCCAGCGGGCGACATCGGGCAGCCAGCCGATGGTGCCCCATGTGACATAGACCATGTCGAATTGGCCTTCGATCAATTCGCGGGCCTCATAGACATTGCCTTCGACGAAACTTGCATGGAGTCCGGTTCGCTTCTGCAGGTCCCGCGCCGCCGCGATGGCGACGGGCGAGAAGTCGAGCCCCACGCAGTTCGCACCGCGGCGCGCCAGGCACAGCGAGTCGATGCCGAAATGGCATTGCAGGTGGGCGATGCGCTTGCCCGCCACATCGCCCACCTCGCGGTCCTCAATATCGTGCAGATTGTCTTCGCCGCGCAGGAAAGCCGCGACGCGATAGCCGCCCGCCTCGTCCTTGTAGTGAATGGCGGCGCGGTCGTTCCAGTTCCTGCGGTTCTGCTCGAAGTAGTCCTGCATCGGCCCCTGCAAGGACGATTATACGTCGGCGTCCTTGGTGGGCGCCGCGGCAACGAGGCCGAAGGCCTTCTGCTTCTCGGCGATGCGGGCCGACTTGCCGGTGCGTCCGCGCAGATAATAAAGCTTGGCGCGGCGCACCTTGCCGCGGCGCACCACCGTGATCGAGTCGATGAGCGGCGAATAGACCGGGAAGACGCGCTCGACACCCTC
Organism: Hyphomicrobiales bacterium; assembly: GCA_052386315.1. Taxonomy (GTDB): domain Bacteria; phylum Pseudomonadota; class Alphaproteobacteria; order Rhizobiales; family Aestuariivirgaceae; genus Aestuariivirga. The sequence continues at coordinate 10,579 of JBQTKG010000027.1, read as the reverse complement.
GCCATAGGAAATCTTGCGGACGGTGAAATTCTCGTTGATGCCGCCGCCGGAACGGGCGATGCACACGCCCTCATAGGCCTGGACGCGCGAGCGGTCGCCTTCGACCACTTTGACGTTGACGATGACGGTGTCGCCGGGGCCGAATTCAGGAACGGCGCGCTTGGCGGCCACGATGGCGACCTGCTCTTTTTCGAGCTGCTCGATGATGTTCATGGAACTCTTCCTTTGGGGTTGCGCGCCTATACCGCCAATGCCCGCGAAAATCAAATCTTTCCCGTGGTGTGCCGGCGCCACAGGTCGGGGCGCCGCGCCCTGGTCAGCGCCTCGCGCTGCTCACGCTTCCAGCGGGCCATCGCCTGGTGGTCGCCGGAGAGAAGAACCTCAGGAATTTCAAGGCCTTCCCAGATGCGGGGCTTCGTGTAGTGGGGCTGCTCCAGAAGACCGTCCGCGAAACTTTCCTCCGTGCCGCTCTCGGGCTTGCCCATGACGCCGGGCAGGAGCCGCACCACCGCGTCGAGCAGCGCCAACGCCGCCGGCTCGCCGCCCGACAGCACGAAATCGCCGAGCGAGACTTCGCGAAGCCCGCGTTTCTCGATCACCCGTTCGTCCACGCCCTCGAAACGGCCGCAGACGATCATCACTCCGGGCCCCGCCGCCAGCTCCTTGACGAGGCCTTGGGTCAGCGGTCGCCCTCGGGGGCTCATCAGCAGCCGCGGGCCCACATGGTGGGCGGCATCGATGCTCGCTGCCAGCACATCCGGCTTCATCACCATGCCGGGCCCGCCGCCCGCTGGGCTGTCATCGACGCTGCGGTGCCGGTCGGTGGCCGCGGCCCTGATGTCGCGCACTTCCAGCGACCAGAGACCCTGTTCAAGCGCCTTGCCCGCCAGCGAATGTCCGAGCGAACCCGGAAACATTTCGGGGAAAAGGGTCAATATGACCGCCTTGAAAGTCATCCACCCATCCGTCATCCCGGCGAAAGCCGGGACCCATTTCTCCGCGCCAAGATTGGCGGGACATTGCGCCCAGTCCATCCGTGGGTCCCGGCTTTCGCCGGGATGACGGTACTAGGATTGACGCACCTCTTCATCAAGATATCCCGCCGGCAATTCGACCACGATCTTTCCGCCTGCGAGATCGGTTTCAACCACGAAACCCGTGGCGAAGGGAATGAGCACCGTATCCTTCTGCCCTTCCACCATCACGTCGAGAAGATCGCCGGCGCCGTAGTTGTGCACGGCAACCACTTCGCCCAGTCTGGCGCCGCCGCTCATGACCGCGAGCCCGACGAGATCGCGGAGATAGACCTGGCCTTTCTCCGGCCGCGGCAGGCACTGGCGGGCTATGTAGAGTTCAACACCCTTCAGCGCCTCGGCTTGGTCGCGGCCCGTCACACCTTTGAGGACGGCGATGAAGCCATCCTTCCCGGGCCGGAGCCTGACGATCTCGAACCGCTCGCCGGTGCTGGTCGCAAGAGGACCATAGCTGGCGATGCCTGTGGGTTCGCCGGTGAAGCTCTTGAGCTTCACCTCGCCTTTCACGCCATGAGCCCCGACAATGACGCCCACCGATACGAGACCGCGCGGCGTCATGGCGCTCGACCGTTACGACTGCGGCGCGGCGGCGGCTTCGGCGGCCTTGGCGGCCGCTTCGGCTACCTTGGCGGCGGCGTCGGCCTGGGCCTTCTCGCGCTCCAGGCGCTTCTTGCCGGGCTTGGCCTTCTCCGGATTGTTGCGGGCTTCGCGCTTCGCGACACCCGCCTTGTCGAGGAAGCGCAGCACCCGGTCGGTCGGCTGGGCGCCCTTCTTGAGCCAGGCCGCAGCTTTCTCGGCGTCGAGCTTCACGCGGTTCGCGTCGGTCTTGGGCAGCATCGGGTTGTAGGCGCCCACCACCTCGATGAACTTGCCATCGCGCGATGCGCCGGCATCGGCGATCACGATGTGAAAGTAGGGTCGCTTCTTGCTGCCCGCCCGGGCGAGCCTGATCTTGACGGCCATGTCTCATTTACTCCTTGTGATTCGAGATCATTTCTTCTTCCCCGGAAGGCCGGGAAATCCTCTGAAGGGTGCGCCACCCAGGCCCGGCAATGCGCCGAGGCCAGGAAGCTTGCCGCCGAGGCCCGGAAGGCCTGACGGCATTTGCGGCAAGGTGTTGGCCTTCATCATGTCTTTCAAATCTTCCGGCAGGACGTCGGGATTCATCTTCGCCAATTCCGCCTGCATCCGCTCGATTTCGGCCGCATCGGGAGCGCTCTTGGCCCCGAACATCTTGCCGAACAGGCCCTTGCCCTGGCCCATCTGTTTCACCATGGCGCCCATCTGCAGATGCATTTTGAGCAGGCGGTTGATTTCCTCGACCCTGGTGCCCGAGCCCGCCGCCACGCGCTTCTTGCGGCTGGCATTCATCACCTTGGGATGGCGCTTCTCATGGGCCGTCATCGAGCCGATGATCGCCATCTGGCGCTTCAGCACCTTGTTGTCGAGATCGAGCCCTTCCATCTGCTTCTTGATCTTGCCCATGCCGGGCAGCATGTTCACGACGCCGCCCATGCCGCCGAGCTTCTGCAGCTGGCGCAATTGTTCGGCGAGATCGTCGAGATCGAAGGCGCCCTTCTTCATGCGCTCGGCGATCTTCTTGGCCTTGTCGTGGTCGATGTCCTGGGCCGCCCGTTCGACCAGGCTGACCACGTCGCCCATGCCGAGAATGCGGCCGGCGATGCGCTCGGGGTGGAAGTCCTCCAGCCCCTCGAGCCTTTCGCCCGTACCCATGAGCTTGATCGGCTTCCCCGTGACGGCGCGCATGGAGAGGGCGGCGCCGCCGCGGCCGTCGCCGTCGATCCGGGTCAGCACGATGCCGGTGATGCCGATCTTCGCGTCGAAGGCGCGGGCAAGATTGACCGCATCCTGACCGGTCAACGCATCGGCGACGAGCAGCGTTTCATTGGGCTTGGCGATGTCGCGCACCGCCGCCGCCTCGGCGAGCAGTTCCTCGTCGATATGCAGCCGGCCGGCGGTATCGAGCATCACCACGTCGTAGCCGCCCTTGCGGGCCTCCGACATGGCGCGTTTGGCGATCTGAACCGGGGTTTCGCCCTTGACGATGGCGAGCGTGTCGACCTTCACCTGGACCCCCAGAATGGCGAGCTGCTCCTGGGCGGCGGGCCTCGCCGTATCGAGCGAGGCCATCAGAACCTTGCGCTTGTCGCGCTCGGTCAGGCGCTTGGCGATCTTGGCGGTGGTGGTGGTCTTGCCGGAGCCCTGCAGGCCGACCATCAGGATCGGAACCGGGGGCGAGGCGCGCAAATTGAGGGCGGACCCTTCCGAGCCCAGGGTTTCGACGAGCGCGTCGTGGACGATCTTGACCACCATCTGGCCGGGCTTGATCGCCCTGACGATCTCGGCACCCACCGCCCGTTCCCTCACCTTGTCGATGAAGGAGCGGACCACTTCCAGCGCCACATCGGCCTCGAGCAGGGCGCGGCGCACCTCGCGCATCGCCTGATCGACATCGGCTTCCGACAGCGCACCCCGGCCGGTGAGCTTGTCGAATATGCCGGAGAGGCGCTCGCTTAAGGTTTCGAACATTAAAGGTCCTCGTTACTTCTCCCTCCCCGGAACGGGGAGGGTACGCCCGAAGGGCGGGGGTGGGGTCTGTGGCCTTGCCCCACCCGTCGCTCACTTCGTTCGCGCCACCCTCCCCGCTGGCGCGAGGAGGGAGGTATCGCCCAAACGTACTTCGCACCCGGGGGCGAAACTCGCTGCCGGATGCTGGCCGCCTCACCTCTTAGGGATGCAAGACCCATGTGTGAAGCGGCGGTAAGACGTTCAAGCGTCTTTGAATTGGGAGGCGAGATAGGGGAAATGGGGTGCGAAGTCAAATCTTGCCAATTTTGTCATCGCCGGATTTATTCCGGCGACCCATCGGGCCGCTGGCGATGGGAGGAGAATACCCTCTCCGCCTCCGCATAGAACTTCCTCTCCCACGCCTTGTGGTTTTCCATGCCTTCCTGGATGAAGGGGGTGAAGACGGCGAGGCTCATCAAGAACCAGTTCACGAGGTTTGCCGGAAAGCGCAGCGGCCTGACGAAATCGACGAAGAGCACCACGCGGAACTTGTCGGAATGGTTCCAGGCTTCATGCTCATAGGCATCGTCGAAGATCAGAACCTTGCCTTCTTCCCAGTGGCACACCTGATTGCCGACGCGGATGGCAATCTTCTCACGCGGTTCCGGCACGATCAGGCCGAGATGCAAGCGTAAGACGCCGTTATAGGGGCCGCGATGGGCGGGCAGGTGCTTGCCCGGCTCGAAGATCGAGAACATCGCCGTCTTGAGGCCGGGAATCTTCTGAAGCGCCGCCCAGGTCTTCGGGCACTGCTGGATATTGCGCGCCGACGGCTTGCCGAAGCCCACGAGGAAGAAGGTCTTCCAGCCGGTGTCGTTGCTGATCGTCTTGACGTCCGCCGAAATCTCCTGGAAATTCGGAAGCTCCGACTTGCGCGTGAGCACGCTCTCGAGTTCCGCCCGGATCGCCGGATAGGCCGTCTCTATCTCCGCCGCCCAGGGGAAGGCGGCGTTGTCATAAACGGGCGGATTGCCGTTGATCGCATATCTGAGATTGAGGCGCTCGGCCTTCTCGACCACGGCCATGAAAAGCCGCGTCATGCGGCTCGGCCTCGCCATGGCGGCGATGCCATCGGTGGCGAAGACCTGCCGGGGGATATGCTGGTTCATGGCGAAAAACATGTCTCCAACCAAGGCAAGATTGTGTCAGACGAAAACCGCCCGCGATTGCCGGTTCTCCTTCAGCATGAACACCATCGCTCCCGCCAGCACCGCGGTGCCGAAGGCCAGCCACCACATTTCCGTATAGCGGGCGAAGAGATCGAACAGATAGCCGCCGAGGAAAGCCCCGACGGCGCCGCCCAGCGCATGGCCGCCGGAAATCAGCCCCATGGCGAGGCCCATGATCTTCAAGCCCAGATGCGAGGCAACCAGGCTGGCGGTCGGCGGCACGGTCGAATAGTCGAAGATGCCGAAGACAATGGCGAACAGGATCATCATTTCATAGCTGGCGCCGGCATACATCAGCACGATGAAGGATAGCGAGCGCACGATGTAGATGCTGCCCAGAAGCAAGGGCCGGTTGACCCTGTCGGTCAGCCAGCCGGAAAGCATCATGCCGGCGAAATTGATCGCCATGGTCAAGCCATAGATGCCCGACGCCGGCACCGGCGGAAAGCCGCAATAGGCGGCATAGGGCAGAAAGTGGGTTTCAATCGCCCCGGTCGTGGTGATGCCGCAGATGAAGAAGCTCCAGTAGAGAATGTGAAACGTCGGATTGGCGAGGAGGTATCCGAGCCGGTCCCACAGGGGCTCCTTCGAGATGGTTTTGGCCCTTGCCGCCTCCTTCCGCGTCGGCTTCAGCAGGACCCAGATCACCGCGGCCATGACGAGGCAGGCAAGGGCGGCGGCGGCGATGGCCCAGCGCCACGAGAACCAGGTGAGGCTGGCGGCCAGGAGCGGCACGGTGATGAATTGCCCGGCGGTCGCGCCGGAATTGGCGATGCCGGTGGCAAGGCCGCGGTTCTCGTCGAAAATCTTGGCCAGCGCGGTTGAGATCAGATGCATGTTGGCGGTGGCAAAACCCATGCCGCCAATGACGCCGTAGCCGAGGATATAGATGCCGGCCAGCGGTACTGCGGCAAAAGCGAGAAAGCCCGCCGCGAGGACGGCAAGCCCCGCCACCAGCATCGCCCTGGCGCCGAAACGGTCGGCGAGATTGCCGGCGACGGGGGCGAAGACCGCCACCATGATCAGCGCCACCGACTGGCCCGAACCGATGAAGGTCTTGGACCAGCCGAGGTTGCGCACCCATTCGTCGGTTATGACCGACACCGACTGGCGGGCCGACATGACGATCGACAAGGTGGCGAAACACAGCCAGACGACGATCCAGGGATTGATGCGGGCGCGCGCGGTCATGGGCGCCACGTCACCATAATCACCCGCACTCCGCAACCGGGCTGGATTTCCGGGGCGTTTTCCCCATATAAGCCCGGTCCATGGCACAGGCTTCCGCCATTCCTTTCCGCAAGATGAACGGGCTCGGCAACGATTTCGTCGTGCTCGATGCACGCGCGCGCCCCATCGCCATGGACGAAGCCAGGGCCCGCGCCATCGCCGACCGGGCGGCAGGCATCGGCTGCGACCAGTTGATCTTGCTCGAGCCTTCCCGGACGGCGGATGTGCGCATGCGCATCTTCAACAATGAAGGCGGCGAGGTCGAAAGCTGCGGCAATGCCTCGCGCTGCATCGCCGATATCCTGTTCGGCGAGAACCGCACGCGGCGCGCCACCATCGACACCAAGGGCGGCTTTCTCGTCGCCGAAAAGGCGGGCGAACATCTGGTCACCGTCGACATGGGCCAGCCCCGCTTCGGCTGGCAGGAGATACCGCTGGCGGAGAAGTTCCACGACACCCGCCACATCGAATTGCAGCTGGGCCCCATCGACGCGCCGCTCATCCATTCGCCATCGGCGGTCAATGTCGGCAATCCGCACTGCATCTTCTGGGTGAAGGATTTGAACGTCGTCGATCTCGCCAAGGCGGGGCCGATGCTGGAACATCATCCGCTATTTCCCGAGCGCGCCAACATCTCGCTGGCGCTCGTTCATTCGAAGGATCACATGTCGCTGAAGGTGTGGGAGCGCGGCGCCGGCCTGACACTCGCCTGCGGCACGGCGGCTTGTGCCGCGGTGGCGGCGGGCTCGCGCATCAGGCTCGTCAACCGCAAGTGCCGCGTCACACTTCCCGGCGGCGATCTCGAGATCGAGTGGCGCGACAGCGACGATCACCTGCTGATGACCGGGCCCATCGCCTATGAATTCGATGGCACGCTGCCCGAGGGCCTCCTCGCATGAACGGGCCCGAGATCATGACCTTCGGCTGCCGGCTCAACGCCTATGAGTCGGAAGTGATGCGCGGGCATGCCGAGAAAGCCGGGCTCGCCGACGCGATCGTCTTCAACACCTGCGCGGTGACGGCGGAAGCCGCCCGCCAGGCGCGCCAGGCGATCCGGAGAGCGCGCCGGGCACATCCGCAATCGCGCATCGTCGTCACCGGCTGCGCCGCCCAGACCGACCCCACGAGCTTCGCCGCCATGCCGGAAGTCGATCTCATTCTCGGCAATGACGAGAAGATGAAGCCCGAAAGCTGGCAACAAGCCCGCTCCGCAAACCGGGTCGCGGTCGGCGACATCATGGCGGTGCGCGGCTCACCCCGGCACCTGATCGACGGGCTCAAGGAAAAAACCCGCGCCTTCGTCCAGGTGCAGAACGGCTGTGATCACCGCTGCACCTTCTGCATCATACCCTTCGGGCGCGGCAATTCGCGCTCCATTGCGGCGGTTGATGCGGTCGCCCAGGTCCGCCGCCTCGTTGCCAACGGCCATTCCGAGATCGTGCTTTCCGGCGTCGACATCACTTCCTGGGGCGGCGATCTTGCGGGTGCGCCGAAGCTCGGCCGTCTGGTCGCGCAGATCCTGAGGGAAGTGCCCGAGCTCAAGCGGCTGAGATTGTCGTCAATCGATTCGATCGAGGTTGACGCCGAATTGCTGGACGCGATCGCCGGCGAAGAGCGGCTGATGCCGCATGTCCACCTGTCGTTGCAGTCGGGCGACGACATGATCCTCAAGCGCATGAAGCGGCGGCATCTCAGGTCCCATTCCATCGCCTTCTGCGAAAACTTGCGCACCCGGCGCAACGATGTGGTGTTCGGCGCCGACTTGATCGCCGGCTTTCCGACCGAGACGGAGGAAATGTTCGAAAATTCCCTGCGCATCATCGACGAGTGCGGGCTTACCTATCTGCACGTCTTCCCGTTCTCGGCGCGGCCCGGAACGCCCGCCGCGCGCATGCCGCAGCTCGATACGGCCGTCGTCAAGGATCGCGCCGAGCGCCTCAGGGCCAAGGGCCGCGAGCGGCTCGATCGCTTCCTCGCCCGCGAGGTGGGCGCGACGCGCTCGATCCTGATCGAGACGCAGGCGACGGGTCGCACCGAACATTTTGCGCCCGCCAGATTCGCGCAGACCATGACGCCGGGCGCCATCGTCGCGGCCAAGGTGACGGGCCGCGGGAGCGATCATCTCGAGGCGAGGCTCGCCGCATGAGCGGGTTCTTCAAGAAGCTGTTCAATCGCATCATCGGCAAGACGGAAGAGGTACCACCTGCCGCCGTCGAAGCCGAGAAACTGCCGGTGCCGGAACCGCAGGCGGAACCGCAGCCCGAGCCCATGCCGGAGCCGCCGCCTGCTCCGGTGCCGGAACCAGTCGTCGCCGAGCGGCCGGCGCCAAAGCCCGTGAAGCCGCCGAAAAAACCGGAGCCGAAAAAAGCCGAAGCCAAGAAGCCCGAACCGAAGGCGAAAGCCAAGCCCGAGCCGAAGAAAGTCGAGGTCAAGAAGCCGGAACCGAAGAAACCGGAGCCGAAGAAGGTCGAGGTCAAGAAGCCGGAGCCGAAGAAACCGGAGCCGAAGAAAGTCGCGCTCGCCCCGCCGCCGCCTCCGCCGGAACCGGAACCGCCGCTTCCGCCGGAGCCTATTGTCGTCGCGCCTCCGACGCCGGTTGTCATACTTCCGGCGCCGCTGCGCGAGCCGGAACTTGCCGCCCGGCGCGGCTGGCTCACGCGGCTCAAGCACGGGCTGTCGAAATCCTCGAAATCGATCACCGGTTCGATCGCTTCGATTTTCACCAAACGCAAGCTCGATCGGGCGACGCTCGACGAACTGGAAGACGTGCTGATCCAGGCCGATCTCGGCCTCGCGGTATCGGAGCGCATCATCAAGGCGGTCGCGGCCGGGCGCTATGACAAGGAGATCGATCCCGAGGAGGTCAAAGGCATTCTGGCGGCGGAGTTGACCCGCGTGCTGAAGCCCGTCGAGGTGCCGTTCAATTTCGGCGCCGAGAAGCCCTTCGTCATCCTGGTCGCCGGCGTCAACGGTTCCGGCAAGACCACCACCATCGGCAAGCTCGGGGCGATTGCCGCGCGCGAGGGCTTCAAGGTGATGTTCGCCGCCTGCGACACGTTCCGCGCCGCGGCGATCGAGCAGTTGACAATCTGGGGCCAGCGCACCGGCGCTAGGACCATGTCGCGGCCGACCGGATCGGATGCCTCGGGCCTTGCCTTCGATGCGCTCAAGGCGGCGCGCGAGGACGGCACCGACATATTGTTCATCGATACGGCGGGCCGCTTGCAGAACAAGGCCTATCTCATGGACGAACTCGACAAGGTAGTGCGCGTCGTCAAGAAACAGGATGAAACCGCGCCCCATGCCGTACTGCTGGTGCTCGACGCAACAACGGGGCAGAATGCCATGGCCCAGGCCGAGATTTTTTCCAAGGTCGCGGGCGTTACCGGCCTGATCATGACGAAGCTTGACGGCACGGCCCGCGGCGGCATCCTTGTGGCCATTGCAGAGAAGTTCAAGATACCGGTGCATGCCATAGGCGTTGGTGAAAAAATCGACGATCTACAGCCCTTCGACGCGGACGCATTCGCCCGTGCCATCGCGGGCCTTGAGGATAGGTGATGAAACCAGGTGTGAAAGTTTTGGTGGAGATGGGTCCGCTCATGGCCTTCTTTATCGGCAACTGGCAGGGCGGAATCTTTTTTGGCACCGGCGTCTTCATGGCCGCGACCGTGATCGCCCTTGCCGTCTCATGGGCGCTTACGCGCAAGCTCGCCATGGTTCCGCTGATCAGCGCGGCCTTTGTCGCGATTTTCGGTGCGCTAACTCTTTATTTGCAGAGCGAGCTCTTCATAAAGGTGAAGGTTACTCTCATCAACGCGCTGTTTGGCGCCATCCTCCTCGGCGGCGCCGCGGCAGGCCGCAACTACCTGAAGGTGGTGCTGGGCGAGGCGATGAAGCTCACGGAAGATGCCTGGCGAACACTGACCATCCGCTGGGGCGTCTTCTTCTTCTTTCTTGCCGCACTCAATGAAGTGGTGTGGCGCGCAACCTCCAACGATATGTGGGTTGCCTTCAAGGTTTTCGGTCTTCTGCCCCTCACGCTCGCCTTTGCGCTGGCCAATGCTCCCTTCATGGCAAAGCATATGATCGAGGACAAGGGTTAGAAAGACACAGGCGAGAAAACTTTTCAGCGGCCTCTTTCAACCCTTGCATTCCGTGTTCTGATGATTTTAACTGCCATGGCTTTTCGCAATGCGAGCTTTGTTTGTGCGATGTGTTCGTCTTTCCCCTTGCGGGAGCAAACCCGGGCCGCTAGGACAACACGGCTCCAAAAAAAGAATGAACGAGGCAACAGCGGAATAGTTCATTGAACTGGATGTCGGCAGCGCCGGTTCGATGGGGCAGGAGATGGGGTCGATGGCGGTCAACAAGGACGTGAAACAATTCACGCGCTCTCCTTCGCATTTACTGAAGCGGGCGGCACAATATTCCAATCACATTTACATGGACGCCGTGGGCAAGTCGGGCTTGACCCACCGACAGTTCACCGTGCTCCTCGCTGTCGACAGCAACGATGGGAAGAGCCAGACCGACCTGGTGAAGGTTACAGGGATC
>JBQTKG010000026.1:0-14327 GCA_052386315.1 Hyphomicrobiales bacterium | reverse complement strand
AAACATGTCGCCATGTCCAAACCTTCCGTCAAAGACCCGTGTCCCTCCCAGACTTGCGGACTGCAGATCCGCCCCTCCTGGAGAGACGGGGAGGAATAGAACATAATAGGAACATACTGTCAAGGGGTTTTAGGAAAAAAAGTTTGCGAATGGCGAATGGCGAATGGCGAGTAGCGAATAGTGAGTAGTGAGTAGCGAGGTGGCGCCCTTCCCCTGTTTCGCCGGGATGACGGAGTGTGTGGGAAATGGCTGACGAACCATGCGGCCGCCGTGAACGTCAGGGTTCTAGCCGATAGACGGTGCTGCCGCCGGCGAGGTAGACTTGGCCCGCCGTTCCCTGACCGAAGGTGGTCAGTCCCGGAACGGTCACGCCCAGCGATGCGTCGCCGGTGGCCGTCTGCGCCGCCACGTTGAAAGCGAAACTGCGGATATCCCCGGTGCAGAGATCGCCGTACATGTAGCGTCCGTTGAGGGTGGGAAGCTGGACGTCCTTGACGATGTAGCCGCCGATAATGGCGCAGCCGCCGGAATCATGGTTGTAGATAAAGATCGGGAATTTCGGCGGATGTGGACCGGGCTTGTCCGCGTCGTGGAGAAGTTTGCCTTCCCATTGGGGCCAGCCGAAATTGCTGCCCCTGGCCGATGCGACGGTCCTTATGTTGACTTCCTCTTGCTTGCTTTCGCCGACATCGCCGATCGCCATCACCGTCCCGGCCAGCGAGAAGCGCCACGGATTGCGCAGTCCGTAGGCGTAGATTTCGTCGCGCCCGGCCACGCCGACAAACGGATTTGCCGGTGGAATCCGGTAAGCCTTGCCGCCGCCCGGCCGCGGATCGATGCGGAGGATTTTGCCGAGCAGCGAATTGAGCCGGCGCGCCGGATCGCCGGGAGTGGCGGTGTGTCCGCCGTCCCCGATCGAGATGTAAAGAAGGCCGCCCGAGCCGAAATGCAGCTGGCCGCCATTGTGATTGGCGGCATCGGGATGCGGAATTTCGAGAACAATGCGCCGGGAGCTGCGAACCGCGACACGCTCATTCGCCGCCGACCGCAGGAACTCGTCGATTTCGACGTTCCCCGCCTTGTTGACGAACAGCACGTAGAAGCGCCGGGACGTGGCGTAGTCGGGCGGAAACGCGACCGACAGCAACCCTTGCTCACCCCCGTCGAGAACCCGCCCGGCGATATCGAGAAACGGCGTGGCGAGCCGCACCTCGTCGTGCAGGATCACGATGCGCCCGGGCTTTTCGACGATATAGAGCAGGGAAGGCTGACCGGGTGCGACCCTGATGTCGACCGGACTCGCAAACGTGCCGAGCGGCACGAGCGAGAAGGCGTTCGCCGGATGCGGCGCGGCGCAAAGCGCCAGTGCCGCGGCTGCCGCCGCCGCAACGAAAAACGCACGAGTCCGGACGAAGGCCAGACCCTTGCCAAGCGGCGATCGCGAATATGGCATCCTTTGGCTCCTTGGCGGACTACGCTAATGCGGTCCGGCCGCCCTGGTCAACCGGGCCCAAATTCGGCCGATAAATCCACAATTTCCTTCTCCTCGTGGAGGAGAAGGAGGGGCCCACGCCGCAGGCGTGGGAGGATGAGGAGGATCAGGTGCTTCAATTGCGAGACCCGATCCCCCTCACCCTCCCATTGCGTGCCGCGATGGGACCACCCCCATGGGGCGAGGGAAAGTTTCCTCCACGCGCTTCAATGATCGACATTCGCGCTCTCGCGCACGTTCCGCCAAAGTGTACACACTTTGGCGACAAGAACATGCGCCAAAATATTGACCAGGCGCGTTTTCTTGTCCGAAAAGTGATTCCACTTTTCGGGAAAACGCGCTAGCGGTGCGCCAGTCACGCCGCATCCGCCGGGTGCACCCTCTTGGCGATCTCGGCGCCGCGTTCGCGCTCCGCCACGGCGATGTCGTACTGGCTTTGCAGATCGAGCCAGAACTGCGCCCTGTTGCCGAAATAGCGGGCGAGGCGCAGCGCGGTATCGGCGCTGATCGAGCGGCGGCCGTTCAAGATGTCGGTGATGCGCCCGGAGGGAACCGCAAGATCGATCGCCAGTCGGTTTGCGCTGAGGTTGCGCGCCGACATCTCGCGGCGCAGAAGCCGGCCTGGGTGAACTACAGGTGCCATGGTCTATCCCTTGTGATAATCGACAATCTCAACCACATAGGCATCGCCGTCGCGAAACTCGAAGCATATGCGCCAGCGGCCATTGACCGTCATCGCCCATTGGCGCTTCCTGCCGCCTTTCAACTTGTGCAGGCCGACGCTTTTCAACGGGCTTAAGTCATTGAGGCTCTTTGCAACATTGAGCGCCGCCAGAAGCTCGACCGCGATGTCGAAATCCAGCCCGCGAAACCGATTGGGGCGGCCTTCGTCCCAAACCTTTCGCGCCGCCGCATTTCGCCAACTGCGGATCATGGCAAAAACGTAGTACATATGGCGGGCAGAGACAAGATGCCGGGGAGGCTCACACTCCGCTCGCCGCCACACTCCCGAACCGGTCCCTGATGTGCCGCACCAGGCCGTCGCGCACGGCGCGGTAGGAATCGAGGATCCGTTCGCGGCTGCCGGAGACGACGGAAGGATCAAGGGTGGGCCAGTATTCGGCCTCGATCGCCATGGTGCGGGTGAGCTCGAGCGCCCGGTGATGCGCCTCGGGAGACAGCGACACCACGAGATCGAAACCCGTATCCTCGAGATCGGCGAAGCTCTGCGGCCGGTGCTTGCCCATCTCGATCCCCATCTCGTCCATCACCGCGGCGGCGAAGGGATCGGCCGGGCCGGGTTTCACCCCGCAGGAGGCGACATAGACGCGGTGGCCGTAGAAATGCCGCATGATCGCCGCCGCCATCGGCGAGCGGATGGCGTTCTGGGTGCAGGCGAAGAGCACGGCGCTGGGAAGCTCGCTCGCCATTCCCAGGTTCAGCCCCGCCAGTGCAGCACGCAGACCAGCGTGAACAGCCGCCGCGCCGTGTCGAGATCGATTTCCACCTTGCCGTTGAGGCGTTCGCGCAGGAGTTCGCTGCCCTCGTTGTGGAGGCCGCGCCTGGCCATGTCGATGGTCTCGATCTGCGATGGCGTGGCGGTCTTGATCGCCGCGTAATAGCTTTCGCAGATCATGTAATAGTCCTTGACGATGCGCCGGAACGGCGACATCGACAACCCGATCAGGCTGAGGCGCCGCTCGCGCTCGTCGCGAATGTCGAGGATGAGCCGGCCGTCGGCGGTGGACAGCTGCAGCCGGTAGGGACCCGCCGCGCCGCCCATCAGACCGAAGCGGTTTTCCTCGACCAGATCGTAGATCGCCACCCGCCGCTCGTGCTCGGCGTCGGGGTTGAGGCCCGGCCCGATGCTGGCGTCGAGTTCGACCGCGATCAGGCGGTTCTTCGGTTTATCGCTCATGCGAAATCGATGCGATCGGGAGCCATGTCCGGCCGCACTTCATCCAGCCAGTGCCCGCAGGACCGACTTCGGCTCCCGTGCCATGATTCTGAGCAAAGTGCGGGCGGCGCCATGCGGCTGGCGCGCCCCCTGTTCCCATTTGCGGTAGCCGGACGCGCTGACACCGAGGAGTGTTGCCATCTCGTCCTGGGTCAGATGCAGGCGCGCCCGGATGGCGCGCACATCGACTGGATCGGATGCGAAGCGGTGCAGCTTGGCTCCGGTCTTCTTGCCGCGCGCATGGGCAAGCGCCTCGGTCATCGCCTCGATCAAATCATCGCCCACTTTGCTCATATGTTCCTCCTTCGCCATTCCGACTTGATGGCCCGCGCCAGACCAGTAACGGCAGCCCTTTGATCCGGCGAGAGATCGGTTTGCTCGTTCTTGCCATAGACGGGGAGCGCATAGATCGGATTTTCATCGTTCAGCACATAGTAAATGATCCGTGCACCGCCACGTTTGCCTCGGCCGCTTGCCGGAACCCTGAGCTTGCGGACACCGCCGGTTCCGGCGATTTCGTCTCCCAGCATAGGATTTGCGGCAAGGAAGCCGATGATCTCCATCTTCTCGTCTTCGGAAAACAGCTTCTCGGCTTGACGCGAAAAGATCGAGGTTTCAACGACGGTTTGCATCGCCGCGTCATATACCCCAGTGGGTTATACAGGGCAAGCCGCGCGAATCAGACCTGATGCTGCGGCATGTGCGCCGCCGCCCAGGCGGGGCCGAGGTCGGAAAGCCTTGCCTCGATGCATTCGACCTCGAGGCGGATGCTGCCGCCTGCGGAAAAATCGAGGACGATCGCGCCGGAGGGCGCTTCGCCCTCCTCGAAGCCGATCGACAGAAGCGACAGCACCGCTTGCCCGTCGTCGCGCCGGATGTTCTGGGCCATGACCTTGTTCACCCGCTCGAAATGCAGCCCGGCGCGGCGGCGCTCGAAATGCTCGGGCCTCGGGCCGTGCTCCCTGACGAAGCGGTTGGCGACGAGAGCGAACTTCCGCGCCTTCCTGAGATAGCTCAAATCCCCCGCCTTGAGCACCGCATCCTGCATGTGGGCGGAGATGACGGCGAGATCTTCCGCGTCCAGTGCGTCGAGCCGCAGCAAGGCTCAAGCCCCCGCCAGGCGTTCGATGTCGGCGCCGCAAGCCGAAAGCTTCTCTTCCAGCGCCTCGAAACCGCGGTCGAGATGATAGACGCGGTGGATGACGGTTTCGCCCTCGGCGGCGAGGGCGGCGATCACCAGCGACACCGAGGCGCGCAGGTCGGTGGCCATCACCTGGGCGCCGGTGAGCTTGGCGACGCCGCGCACTTCCGCCGTATCGCCGTGCAGATGGATGTCGGCGCCGAGCCGGGCCAGCTCCTGCACATGCATGAAGCGGTTCTCGAAGATGGTCTCGCGGATGTGGCTGGTGCCCTGGGCCTTGGTGGTCAGCGCCATGAGCTGGGCCTGCAGATCGGTGGGAAAGCCCGGATAGGGATCGGTGGCGACATCGACCGGCCTGAGCCCCGCGCCATTGCGCCTTATGCGCAAGGCCCCGTCGCTCCCGGCGACATCGATGCCGGCGCCGTTCATGATGGCGATCGCCGATTCAAGATTGCCGGGCTTGGCGCCCTTGAGCGTCACATCGCCGCCCGCCATTGCCGCCGCCATGGCATAGGTGCCGGCCTCGATGCGGTCGGGGATCACCTGGTGTTCGGCGCCGTGCAGGCTGGCGACACCGGTGATTTTCAACACCGGAGAATGAATGCCGTCGATCCTGGCGCCCATCGCCACCAGGCACTCGGCGACATCGCCGATCTCGGGCTCGCGCGCCGCATTCTCGATGACCGTGTCGCCATGGGCCAGCACCGCCGCCATCACTGTCGCATGGGTGGCGCCGACCGAGACCTTGGGGAACACGATATGGCCGCCCTTGAGGCCCTTCGTGGCTTTGGCGATGACATAGCCGGCCTCGATTGCCACCTCGGCGCCGAGCTTCTCCATCGCCATGAGATGCAGATCGACCGGCCTCGTGCCGATGGCGCAACCGCCGGGCAGCGACACTTTCGCCTCGCCGCAGCGGGCCAAGAGCGGCCCCAGCACCCAGAATGAGGCGCGCATCTTGGAAACGAGCTCATAGGGTGCGGTGGTATCGACGATGGTTTTCGCCTGGATGCGCAGGGTTTCGCCTTGGCTGCCGTCCTGGCCGGCGCGCTTGCCGGAAATGGTGATGTCGACGCCATGGTTCTGCAGGATGCGCTGCAATCGCAGCACATCGACCAGCCGCGGCACATTGGTGAGGGTAAGCGTTTCGGGGGTGAGCAGGCCCGCGATCAGCAGCGGCAAAGCCGCATTCTTGGCGCCAGAAATGGCGATGGTGCCCGAGAGCCGGTTGCCGCCGCGGATGCGGATGCGGTCCATGAAAATTGTCCCTTCGCAAACATTAAGGCCGAGTCGAGGTCAGGCGGGGGCGCTAACAAGCATAGATGGCGCCAATGGGGCAAGCCCCGGCCTCACGGCTCCTTGAGCGCCTTGCGGCGCTTGGCCTGCGCCTTGCGCCTGCCGAGATTCGCCCGTAAGGCCTTGGCAAGCCTGAGTTTTCTGGCGGTGACCAGAGGTGTTGGCGGTTTCGGACGCATGGGCCTAGTTTCGGCATCCGGCCATCGGCCTGTCAAGCCTAAAGGGTTGCGTGGGCGCCATGCCTGTGGGAGCGTGGGCGGTTCGTCATCAAGGTCCGCCAGTCGATTTGACGGACAAGTTCACCTTCTTTTGGAGTTTCTCGATATGAGGGACAAGCACGTCGCCCGGGCACACCGTTGCGGTGCCTCCCCGCTTGACGTCGCGATGCATCAACAGATGACGAATGGGAAAGTGCTTTTGCAGCCCGACGACGAGATCTTCGAGGCTTTGCAGTTGTTTTGCTGACGGATCACTCGAAAATACAGCATCTTCGGCCGCCTTTAGGCGGCCCGTCTCGCGGTGAAAGTCGCCCTTTAGAACAATTCCGATCGCACCCCAATCTGGATCCATAGTGGGACCACCGGACGTGGAACCCTGGCCTGCGTGACTACCCATGATTTCCAGAGGGCGCCCTTCAAAAACTCTTCCATACTCGTCGATGTAGAAATGATAGCCGATCACCGCGAAGCCCTCACCTTTGTGTTTTCTTTCCACATCCTGTATGGAATCCTGATTGTCCGTATGATGCACCACCACCGTATTGAGCAGTTCAGTCAAAGGCACCGCTGCCGTGTTATAGTAGATCAACTTATTTCCCCATGTCGGTTCCAATGCGCCCCACCCGGTCCTGGTATAAACCTTCGTCCCGATGTACCAGTTGTTATTATGCTGAAATGGTTTCCTTGATACAACCGACTTGGCGGATTCGGAAGGTGGGCTCCAGTCCTCCGGGCGCTTGTCGAGCACATAGAAGAGCGGGTCGCCAATAATTAATAGATCGGGAAACGTGTAGTTCTTCGGCGGGATCAGAATGACCGGATGCTTTGCTGCGGAGCTGAACATCCAGTTCTTGCCATCGCGCGTCGTCTTCACGCAGCCAACGTAGTGTCGCAGATACCAGTTTACTTCCGCATGGTTGAGTGTTCCGAAATTCGCCAGGATGATCTCATCCGCAGAAAGCCCGTATCTTTCTGCGAGCGTCTCCCAGGACTCTCCGTCCTTGACGGTATGCTTGACGCCGTTTGGAACAATCCTGCCGCGGGGCACCGGATTGCGTGGCGGGTGCTCGATAGGCATGGCTTCCTCCTGACGGAGTCCCGGCGCCATCAACAAGGCCGGCGACACCGGAGCGGCGGATCAATCTATAAGAAATTCGTTTTCTTGGTTTGTCAATGTGAGCGTGTTCCGGAACGGCTGATGAACGAAGCCCCGGAAAGTCCCCGGGTAGCCATGCCGATCGGCGCCGAATCCTGCCGTTTGCTGCCGAGCCGGAATTACCGGTTGCGGCGAAGAAGCGGATTTTGTAAGGGGTTTCCGCGTCTCGCTGTTGTAGCTCAGTGGTAGAGCACCCCCTTGGTAAGGGGGAGGCCGAGAGTTCAATCCTCTCCAACAGCACCATCTCATTCGCGAGCGATCTCAATAAGCTGCTGAGCCCAATGGGTCCCTTGCCCTCCTTGGTTGTACAAGAGGGTGTATGGGCTGTCGCATGGCGGCTCCCTGGCGGCATCCTGAGAAGGGCATCTGCGACGCTTTCACACGTGCTGGGCCTAACGCAACTGGCGATGGCGAGGATGGCCCTTGCAACGGGCGTTCATTGGCAGCAATTTCAACTCAAAGAACCGGGCGAGGATATCGGTTCAAACGAGGGAGGACCCAAAATGATCGTCGTTCGTTTCAAGGTCAAATGCCGTCCTGACAAGACCGACGCAGCCGCAGCGGCGTTCCGTGAAGTGATTGCGGCAAGCCGTCCGGTCAAGGGCATCGTCAGTTTCGACATCGGGCACGACCTGGCCGATCAGAACTCATTCATTGCGACTGAGGTGTTCGAAGACCGCGCAGCGCTCGACCGGCAGGAAGCGTTGCCTGCTGTGAAGAAGACCATCGGGCTTCTTGAGCAGCTCGTTGCAGAAGCGCCCGAGGCGACGATCTACCACGTTTCCTCTTCCGAACCGTGGGGCTGATGCTCGCCGTTCGATGATCTCGCCATGATGTGAGCCTTGGCGTGTCGGTAGTAGTATTCGGTATCAGCCATGCGTGGCCGAGCGCGGGCAACCATCAACAAGGGCGCGGTCTCAGGGCGGGCGGCGCCGGTGCGAGGCGGTGGGCGTGGGCTGGCGAGCGAGCGGCGATTTCAGGCGCGGACCCGGCCAGAGGGGGGAAACTCGTTCGCCGCACGTACGAGGGAAACCTCTCGTGTGGGGGACCCATTGCGGATAGAGTGACCGGTAACCTGCGGAGGCTACAATGACAGTCATAGTTATCGGTGCGCTCCTGCTTTTTGGCGGCGTGTTGCTTTTGGCTTACAAGGCCATCTGGCAAGGGCGGTTGAGCGGCGCCAGCCGGCGGGCTGCAATGGTGGAAAGCACAACTCTGGAGCCTCAGGGGCGCAGCGCCGCCTTCGATCCCAAGGCGAACTGGCTTGGCCTCGCACTAATCGCGGTCGGCACCATCCTGTTGTTCGTAGGCACCACCAGTTTGTAGGGACTACCGGGCAGGTTTGAGCCTACTTGAAATCGTTCGGATTGCCCTTGAGCACGCTGCCGCTGCCTTGCGCCTTGCCGTCCTTCACCCACTTCACCTGGTCGCCCTCGACATCGACGTTCCAACAGTCCTTTGGCGTTCCTTCATAAACCCAGCACATGGCGTCGCCCTCGACCGACCACTTGGCCTTGTAGTCCTTGCCGAAGACCGTGCCGTCCGCCGCATAGAATTCGGCATAGGGGCCGGTCGAGTCCATATTGCCTTGAATGGTGTTGCCGGAGACGGCGGCAGTGATCTGCTCTCCCGTCGCCATGGCCGCCAGAGCCTGCGGCGCGGCGAAGATAAGTGCCGCCAGCGCGGCGACCATAAGGCGCGATGTCATGAGATTCTCCCTGTTATCCTTCAGCCGGCATTCACAAGATGACCGGTGCGCCGACAGTAGCGTGAAAGGGCGTCATTTGCCAGACCGGACCGAATTGCATGCTGGAGCCGATTGGGCTATCTTGCCCGCGTCAATGGAGGCAGTCATGGCGGCAAGTCTAAAGGAATTGCTGGCGATCGCGAACGCTTCTGTCCCAAGAATCACGCCGGGCGAAGCCCGGAAGATGATTGCCGAAGGAAACACGCTCGTCGTCGACGTGCGCGACGCGCCCGAGGTCGCGGCGAGCGGCAAGATCAAGGGCGCGGTCCATGTCTCGCGCGGCATGCTGGAGTTCCGGGCCGACGACACGACACCTTATCACAACAAGGCCTTCGCCAGGGACAAGTCGATCATTCTGTACTGCGCCTTCGGCGGCCGTTCGGCCCTCGGCGGCAAAATGCTGAAAGACTTCGGCTACACCAAGGTATTCAACCTCGGTGCTTTCAAGGACTGGGTCGCCAGCGGCGGCGAGATCGAGAAATAGCCCTTGGCCTCTAGGCGGCGCGGCCGATCGGAACAATCTTGTCGAGGGTTGCCGAAAGTTTCCGCTTGGCGATCGTGGTGTCGTAATTCGCCTGAAGCCGCAGCCACCATCCATCCGACAAGCCGAACAGCCTGCACAGGCGCAAGTCCGTATCGACGGTGATCGCCCGCTTGCCCGCGACGATGTCGCCGATGCGCTGGGCCGGAACGCCAATGCTCTTGGCCAGCCTGTACTTGCTCATGTCCAGCGGCCGGAGAAAGTCCTCCAGCAGCATTTCACCGGGAGACACAGGTGCGATCCGCTTTTTCATGGCATCCTCCGTTCAGTGATAATCGGCAATCTCGACATCCTCCGGGCCAACACGCGACCAGCGGAAGCAAATCCTGAACCGATCGTTGATGCGCACGCTCCATTGGCCCTTCCGGTTGCCGGAAAGCGCTTCCAGAAGATTGCCGGGCGGCGCGCGCATGTCACCGATGGCTTGCGCCAGATCGAGTTGCACCAGCTTGCGCAAGGCCGGCCGCTCGATCGCCGCCCACTTCCGCATATGCCCGAGCCGGAACAAAGTTTCCGTGTCCGCGTCTCGAAACGATTTAATCATGCGATATGATAATAACGTGCTGCGTTAATACCGTCAAGCGTGAAGCCTAAATCCGGGCTCTTCAGCAGCACCAGTTCCACACTCCCTGTGATGCACCGGCGCCTGTCGTTCATGATCTCCGCGCCGTCAGTCGTACCCGCCCCTCAATCCTCTCCAACAGCACCATCCATGCCCACATCGCCGCGCACCAGTTGATGACGGTGGCGCTCGCGCCAGGCTTGCGGATTTTCGAAGCGTCCCTGCCAGAGGCCGCGCTTCGCGGCGCGGGCTTCCGCCTCCTCGCTCACATAGCCGGCGCTGTGGCGCGTGTAGGCCACGGCCCAGCCGAGGCGGACCATTTCGCCGTTGAGATCGAGATCGCCCGCCTTGCATGAGGCGATTGCACGGCCATAGCGGTCGGTCTCGATGGATGAGCAGGTAACGGTCTGCCCGCGAAGCAGAGCGCGGAGTGCGGTGGCCGCCTCCTTGCCGCAGGCATAATCGCGTCCGTTCCCGTCGCTGCATATCTGGCGGTATTCCGGCGAGTCGATGCCGTAGAGGCGTATTTCGGTGTCGCCGCGCCTGAGCGAGTCGCCGTCGACGGCCTCATAGCTCCCCGTGCCGAGATCGATCCATCCCGCCCGTTGCAGCGCCATCAGCAGCAAGGCGAGGAGGACGATCAAGACTACGGCATCGGCGAGGCTTCGCGGCAGCGGTCGCCTCACTTTCTGGCGTCCTCCCAGCTCGCCGCGGCGTCGTCGTCGTTGTCCCTGGCTTCGACCCAGTTCGCGCCTTGCGGGCCCTCTTCGAGCTTCCAGAAGGGCGCCTTGGTCTTCAGCCAGTCGATGAGGAAGTGGCAGGCCGCAAGCGCCGCCTCGCGGTGCGCCGCGGCGGCGATCACCAGCACGATGTCGTCGCCCGGCTCCAGCCGGCCATAGCGGTGCACGATCAGCACGGCATCGAGCGCCCAGCGGCGGCGCGCTTCCGTCTCGATGTCTTCCAGCGCCTTCTCGGTCATGCCCGGATAATGTTCGAGCGTCATGGCGCCGATCCTGGCGCCCTCCGACACATCGCGCACCGTGCCGACGAAGATCGCCGTGCCGCCGATATTGCTGTTGCCCGCCTTGAGCTTCTTGAGCTCGGCGCCGGCATCGAAAGGCTCGGATTGCACCCGGATCATCGTGTCACGTCAATTGCCGAACAGCTTGCGGTAGAGTTTCTTCGTCCCCCGCTTCACCGACTGAACCGGCCGGCTGGTGGCGATGTCGTCGACCGCCTTGTCGATCTTGCGGGCGATGCCGGATTTGCCTGCTTGGGCGGCGGCTTTCGGTTGATCGGCTTCGGCAAGTTTCGGCCGGCCCCAGGGCCCGGTGATCTTGATGAGGGTCGCCTCGGCGCCGGCCGGCTCAGCCTTGATGGCGAGATCGAGATCGCGGCGCAGCAGATCGACTTCGCCCTTGCCGGTCAAGGCGATTGCGGCGCCATCGAGCTTCAACTCCGACAGGCTGACGATTCCGTCGGCGATCCCGGCCTCGGCCGACAAGCTGTCGAATTTCGTAACGCTCGACTCCTGCAGGGGCCAGCCGGAGAGAGGTGCGTCGCGCACCGCGGCGGCCATGGCGGCAGCGTCGAGGCCGCGAATGCCGCCCTTGTCGACGCCGATGGCGGCCGCACCCTCGAGCGTCGAAACCATTTCCTGCTCCGTGTTGCCGCTGCCATTCACAACCGCGGTGAGCGATGCCGTGCCGTCGATCCGGTCGAGGCCCGAAAAGTCGTTGAAGAAGTCGCGGGCCTTAACACCACTGGCGGAGAAGGTCAGATCCAGGGCCGGCACACCGCCGGCGCCGTCGAGCAAGATCCGGGCATCGGCCTTGCCGCCATAGAATTCCGTCCCGGATATGTGGGCATATAGTCGGCCGTTGGCGAGCCTCGCCTCGATCGTGGCAGGTCCCGTCTCGATTGCCCCATAGAAGAGCTTTTTCGCCTTGAGCTCCGCCTTGATATCGAGCCCACGCAGCGCCGCAAAGCCGAGCGGTGTCCGGTCCCAGGCGGCGGCGGCTTCGGCCGGCTCGCTGGCAACCGCCGGTTTCGGCGTGAGATAAGGATTGAGATCTATGCTTCCGGTTTCGAGCGAGACGGCGATGGCGGGCATGGGCTTGCCGAAGTCGAGGATCGCAACGCCCGTGCCCTTGACGCTGTCGAAGCCGATCTCGGCCTGGCGCAGCTTGAATGTTTTGCCTTCGCTGTCGAGCTTTCCCGTGAGGGTGAAATTCTTGAATCCGCGCTCGCCGCCGGGCGTGGCACCCAGCCAGCGCGCCGCCGCGCGCAGATCGGCGGCGGTTGCGCTCACCTGTCCGGCGAGCCCCAACCCGCCCTTCGCCGCGAGGCGGCCGTCGAAACTCACCTTGATGAGCGGCGATTCGAAGCTGAGCGTTGCCGGCGAGCCTTCGCCCGCGGCCCGCGCCGGCGATTTCACATAAGTCTCGAATTTGGCGCGTTGCCCGGCGATCACCGTGCTGCCGCGCAGCGTCACTTCACCCGCCTCCGAAACCTCCGCCGCCGCATCGATCTCCCGCAAGGCGAAGGCCTGGCCGTGGCGCTGATCGAGAAAGGCCGCCGCGGCGTTTTCCAGGACGAGTTGCAAGGGCGAGCCGTTCTTGTCGCTCTTGCCGCCAGCCTCCGTCCAGTTGGCGCGGCCCTCGCCGTCGATGACGAAGTTGAAATTGGCATCGGCGAGGGTCACCCGGCCCACCGGCAGTTGCCGCTGCATCAGATCGGCGTAGGCGATGGGCAGGCTGAGCGACCGGGCGCTGACAAACTGACCCTCCATGCCTTGCGGGTTGGACAGTGTCACGTCGTCGAGACGGATGGCGAGAGAGGGCGAAAATTCGACATGGGCGCCGCCGGAAACGGTAAGGCTGCGCGCCGTCCGCTCGGCCACATAGGCCTGCAACTGGCCGATGGCGAAGTCGGGCGAAAACGCCCAGGCCGCGGCGGCGCCGGCCAGGCCCAACACCGCCAATCCCGCTCCAATAGCCAGTCCTCGCATCGAAAACTCCATCCTGTGCCACCGCTATCGCCGGGACTTGCGGCCCTTTCGTGACCTGTCTAGGTTCCGCCCGCCGTGGAGGAAAGGTTCATGACCGAACGTCCCTTGTGGACTCCGAGTGCCGAGCGCGTGGCGCAATCGAATCTGCGGCGATTCACCGCCGCGATCGATCCGCGTCTTGAAACCTATGGCGATATTCACCGGTTTTCGGTTAACGAGCCGGAGGCCTTCTGGTCCGCCCTGTGGGACTTCTGCGGCGTCAAGGCCGAAACCCGGGGCTCCCGCGTCCTGATCGACGGCGACAAGATGCCGGGGGCGCGGTTCTTCCCCGGCGCCCGGCTGAACTATGCCGAGAACCTGCTGCGCCGAGCCGGCGGCGGCGACGCCTTGATCTTCCGCGGCGAGGACAGGGTGAGCCGCCGCATGAGCTGGCGCGAGCTCAACCGATCCGTCGCCCGCATGCAGCGGGCGCTGGTGGCCGCCGGCATCAAGCCGGGCGACCGGGTCTGCGCCGTGGTTCCCAACATGCCGGAAACCATCGTGGCGTTTCTGGCCTGCGCCTCGCTTGGCGCCGTCTGGTCGTCGTGCTCGCCGGATTTCGGCGAACCCGGCATCCTCGACCGCTTCGGCCAGATCGGCCCGCGCCTGCTGATCGCCTGCGACGGTTATTATTACGCCGGCAAGACGATTGCGCTGGGCGGCAAGATCGCCAATGTGCTGAAGCAATTGCCGAGCGTCGAGGCGAGCGTCGTCATCTCCTATACGGGCGGGGCGGCGGCGGTTCCGGGGGCTGTGTCGTTTGAGGATTTTCTCGCTCCCCACAGCGATGCGGCCATGGATTTCGCCCAGCTCCCCTTCGATCATCCGCTCTATATTCTCTATTCCTCCGGCACCACCGGCATTCCCAAATGCATCGTGCATCGCGCCGGCGGCATATTGCTGAAGCATCTCTGCGAGCTTGTGCTCAACACCGATGTCAAGCCGGACGACCGGCTGTTCTATTTCACCACCTGCGGCTGGATGATGTGGAACTGGCTGGTGTCGGGCCTCGCCTCGGAGGCGACGCTGCTGCTCTACGACGGTTCGCCGTTCGTCGCGCGCGGCCGCATCGTGTTCGATTTCGCGGACGCGGAGGGCATGACGCATCTTGGCACCTCGGCCAAGTTTCTCGACGCCATCGCGAAAATCAACCTGCGGCCGCGTGAGA
>JBQTKG010000025.1:0-16629 GCA_052386315.1 Hyphomicrobiales bacterium | reverse complement strand
GCAACAGGCGTCTGGCAAAAGACTTCGAGGCTACCATCGCATCCGCCCGCGCCTTCCTTTATGCCGCCTCCGTCACGATCCTCGTCCGCCGAATGGCGCGATCAACATGACTTTCGAAACGGACTCTTAGCCAAGACAGCTTTCTCGGGCCGACCGTCAATTAGCAAGGGAAATGAGAGATCAGCCCTTTAACATGCGCCGCCGCTAGGCTCGCAACCAAGGTCGGCTACGCCCTCCCTGCGTCATAGGCTCACCAGTATTCTCAGCGTCATCTACCGCCGGCATTGTCACGTTAAGCAATTAGAGGGTAGTGGGCCGATTTGATTGGCGGCGGCGGAATGTATCGCTGTGCCGCTCGCGTACAATCATTGACGGCGGAATGTTCGTAATTCGAGTGCACCGTGGCGTTTCGTGATATGTCTCCTCTGGTCCATCGCGTCTGATCGCGCGCACCAACAATTCGTCTGCAATCACGTCGCAAGCCGACACTGCGCGAACGACGAGTGATCAACGCTACTGACCCATTTCGGTCGATACGGCGCGGGCACGCTATCAGCTTCGCAGCCTCCGCCGATAATTATCTAATACCCTCAGGCGCGAGCTTATGCCCGGTTTGGTATTACGACGAAAAGCTCGCGGCGCAGAAGACCATCCTCTATGGCCGTGAGCTTCGATCGCCAATCAGCTTGACGTTTCGCAAACTCGGAAGCGCCGATAAGCGTTTCCAATGCATGTCTGCGCTCCGTGTCGGCTTGAAGCTGGCGGCGGCATGAGGCGGCATAGTCCAGCGTGATGTCTTGGCGATCGACGACAACCCAGCCTGTTTGCCCGAGCAGCGTTGGATAGTCCGCCTGCGATTCGATGAACTCCGGCCCGTTTGCCACGGCACCTCCGTATTCTTCGGGCGAAAGGTCCGGTGCAATCGAAATAACGGTAAAGACCATTCGCCCGTGATCCCGGATCGCCCCGCGGCAGGTCTCGAGAACGGTGCGTTTTTGGCGGAGACAGCAGAGGAGGTCGCTGTGGCTGATGGCATCGAAGCTGCCGCCTGGAAACGGCAGCATTGCGGCGTCGGCGACGACCGTCCAACAGGTCCCCGGGATGCAGTCATTGCCGGCCCTGTCAGCGGCGATCCGAAGGCCCGCGAAGGGGAGGTCTATGAGCACGACGTCGCAACCGCTCGTTTTGGCCATAAAGAGTCCCGGCCAGCCGGAGCCCGCGCCCACATCCAAGAGGCGCATGCCCGGTCGCAATCGCAGGAGTGCGGCAATCTGCTGTGCCTCGGCGTGGGTCGTCCAGCTGCTGCTGCCATAGTCGCAACCGCAAACACTGCGCTCGATGGACAACATGACCGGCGATTGAGCTCTGACGTAGAGCTCATCGAACCGCTCCGTCTGGGCTTGCTCTTCACTACTGCGCTTCATCCGTCATCACGCAACACTGTCCGATGGGATCCTTGCCCGTGGACGGGCCTAGGTCCATGGCCTTTCAGCGCATTAAAGGCCCGCCATCAAGAAGTTCCGTCAGCCCGATTTGAACTGCCAATTCTCCTGACGGCCCGCAGGCCGACGCCACGGGTCCATAGTTGGTAGTCAAATAGTCGGAACATCGGCTTCTCCGATCGGGGCACTAAGCGTTTGATGATTTGTACCTCCTGAAGTCGGCTCCTGGCCCTTATCGGACACAGGACGTCACAGTCTATTTGTTCCGCTGTTGGCGCGAAGCCGACATCCTCGGTTGAGGCGGGTTAATATCCGTTTCTGGCGAAGGAGGTCACTGGGATCAGTGCCAATGGGTGAGAAGTCGAGATCGAAACCAATCGATTGAGGGTCAGCTTGAGCAAGTGAATCGAGTCCTATGGAGACCGGTCCCTCGGCTGGTCATGGCTTTTGATTCAGGTGGTGGTGGTCGAGAGTCGCGTCGATGAACTCCTTCACCGCCGACAGTTCGCGATAGTCGCGCACGGGTCAGCAGCACGCCAAGCCCCAGCAGCGCGAACGCCGCGAAATTGATCTTGGCGATGGCGCCGCTCGCGGCTCGCCAGCTCCTAGCAAGTCCATACCACGCCACCAGCCAGACCACGATTGCCATCGTCGTCACTCCCGAAGAAGCGGGCAAGGGCTGGCGATGCGTCACCCGCTAAGGCGAAGAGACCGACGGCAAACTCAGTCTACATTGCAACTTGCAAAAGGAATTCAGTCATTAAAGTAGCCAATGGTATTGATACCCAATCAATTCTTGACTGCCTGCGTGCCCGCCACTACCACGGGAAGGATCCTCACTTGTGAGTCAGTGACAAATCCGCTGGATGTCCGCCATGTCTGTTGCCAAGCCGCGCCCCCACGCGCTGGAAACGCTGTTCGGCAAACGGCGGGCTATTATTGGGGTAATCCACGCCCGGCCTCTGCCCGGCTCGCCAGGCTATAACGGCGAGCCAGTTGATGAGTTATATGATCAAGCGCTCGCCGATGCGCGACGCTATGCATCGGGCGGATTCGATGGCCTTATCGTAGAGAACCATGGCGATATCCCTTTTCTAAAACCCGAGGAAATCGGTCCGGAAACCGCCGCATCGATGGCCGTCATGGCAGAGCGGGTGCGACGCGAGGTTCAGCTGCCGATCGGAATCAACGTATTCGCCAACGGGGCGTTGATCGCCCTCGGAGTTGCTAAAGCGGCTGGTGCCGCCTTCATCCGGGTGAACCAGTGGGCCAACGCCTACGTCGCCAACGAGGGAATCATCGAGGGGCCGGCTGCCCGGGCTATGCGCTACCGGAGCTGGCTCAGGGCCCAGGAAGTGCGAATCTTTGCCGACGCGCACGTCAAGCATGGGGCACACGCGATCACCGCCGACCGCAGCATAGCTGAACTTACTCGCGACGTTGAGTTCTTCGACGCCGACGTTGTCATCGCCACCGGTCGGCGCACCGGCGATGCCGCGACGCCGCAGGAAATCCGTGCGGTCAAAGAGGCCACGAATCTGCCCGTTGTCGTTGGCTCTGGAGTGAGCGTCGACAATATCGGCGACATTCTCAGCGTTGCGGATGGCGTCATAGTCGCAAGCTCCCTGAAACGAGACGGCGTCTGGTGGAACGAGGTCGATCCGGACCGGGTCGCCGCCTTCATGTCAATCGTAAAGAGTCTCGTTTGACGATCCTTGTTCTCGGCAATGCTACCGTCGACCTGTGTTACGAGGTCGAGCGCTTTCCTGTGCCAGGCGAGACGCTGCTCGCGCGGAATAAGCTGGTCGATGCCGGCGGCAAGGGGTTGAACCAAGCCGTTGCTGCGCACCGCGCCGGCGTTGCAGTGCGTTTCTGCGCAGCCCTCGGCAACGATGCGGCTGCAAAGGTCATCCTGCGGCATCTAGCGGCCGAGGGTTTGAGTGCGGCCGCTCTATGGCGGCATGAGGGACCTACCGATGAATCGCTGATCTTCGTCGCTTCTTCGGGCGAGAATGCGATTGTCAGCACGGTTGGCGCGGCGCGTAGCGTTACACCCGCGGCGGCGCGTGCCGCCCTCGAGGGTTTAACTGCGGGTGATACACTGTTGATGCAGGGCAATCTCGATCGGCTAACTACGCTAGCCGGACTTGAGGCTGCGCGCGCGGGAGGCTTATGCACAATTCTCAATCCGGCGCCGATCGCCTTCGACTACACAGGACTATGGCCGCTAATCGACATTGCCGTCCTCAATGAGTTTGAGGCGGCTTTCCTAGGCGGAGATAGGAATATCGACAGCGCCATCGCGCGGCTCCTGGCGGCGGGGAGCAAGTGCGTGATCGTAACCTTAGGAGCGGATGGTGCACGACTGTACGACAAGAGTGGTATGCAGCATGTGCCTGCACCGGCGGTCATGCCGGTCGACACCACCGGCGCCGGCGATGTCTTTTGCGGCGTGCTCGCAGCCGGGCTGTCTCAAGGCATGACGGTTCGCGCGGTCGTCGGCTGGGCGGCCGCCGCTGCGTCGTTGTCGGTGACCAGGCGCGGTACCGGGGCGGCGCTTCCGACTTGCAGTGAACTCGCGGAATTGCGCGCTGCCGCCCTTTCAGCGGCTGGTGCTGAATGATCTGGATTGGGACTTCGCATGGGATTGTCAGCGATTACCAACGGCCATGAACAATCCTTTAGTGAGTGGCTCAGACAACGTCATCTGGATCTCTGGCAGCGCATGTTGGACCATCGCTTTTGCCGTGACATGGCGAGGGATCGCCTGCCAGAAGCGACATTCGTCCGGTATCTCCGGTATGAGCACGCCTTCGTTCGGACGGCAATCGCAGTCTTTGCTTATGCCCTCGCAAAAGCGCCGAGCCCGGCCGACCAGGATCATCTGCTCGGCGCTCTCAAGGCGCTGGCTGGCGAGCAGCAATCCTATTTCCAGCGGACCTTCGCAGCCTTAGGGCTCGACCCCACAGTACTTTCCGATGATGCGCTGCCACCTGCCGCGCTCGGCCTGCGCGAAGGGGTGCTCGGCATCGCCGCCTCAGGCGGCTTCGCCGAGATTCTCGCTGGCATGCTCGCGGCAGAATGGATGTACCTGACTTGGTGCGATGACGCCCACCGGCAGCGACCGCGGCAGCGCGCGCCGGCCGACTGGATCCGTCTTCATGTCGAGAGCGGGTTTCGAAACCAGGTTTGCTGGCTGATGAACCGAATCGACATTCTCGGCCCGACTCTAGATCCATCCATACAGCAGCGGTGCCGGGCACATTTCGGCAGAGTGCTCGAGCTCGAGATCGCCTTTCATGACGCTCCCTATGACGGACAATGAAATCTGTCAGCTGCTGCGCGGATCGGTGCCAGCGACGATCATGTGCAGAATCTCGTCGGCCTCCGTCTCCACGATTTGACGAGTGCCGACGATATGGCCGTGCTTCATCACGACCACCCGGTTGGCCGTCTCAAAGACATCCTCTAGCCGGTGTGAGATGACGATGACCGCAACGCCGTGCGCCTTGAGCCGGCCAATCGTATCGCGCACCTTTGCAATCGCTGACACACCAAGGTTGGCCGTCGGTTCGTCCATGATAACGAGACGAGCATCGAATGCCGTGGCGCGGGCGATCGCTACCGCCTGCTGCTGGCCGCCTGACAACGCCCTGACCGGCGTGCCGACAGGGGGGACGCGCAGGCCGAGCCGCTCAATCAGATGCCTCGCGCGTACATTCATGGCCCGTTTGTCAAGGAACTCGAAGCCGAGCCACGCGTGGACTGTCTCACGACCCAGGAAAATGTTTTGAGTGACGGTGAGCTCCGGCACCAGAGCGAAATCTTGATAAAGCATCTCGATTCCGGCCGCGCGTGCGCCCATCGGACTGTCGAAGCGCACCGATTGGCCGTCGAGCAGAATCTCGCCGGTATCGGGTGTGTAGGCGCCAGCAAGGATTTTCATGAGCGTCGATTTGCCGGCTGCGTTATCACCAACCAGCCCAATCACCTCGCCCGCGGCGACGTCGAAGTTGACCCGGCGTAGCGCAACAACGGCTCCAAAAGTTTTCGAAATCTCCCGCATGGAGACGAGCGGGGAGCTCATCGCTCGATTTCCGTTTCCTCAAGGTCCAGCTGCGCCGTGCGCGCCCATTCGCTGACCCAGCGATTCACCACGGTGTTCAGCAAGACTGCGATGAGTAGGATTGCGCCAGTGACGACCTGAACCCAAAACGGATTAACGCCGAGGAGGTTTAGCCCGTTGCGGACGAAGTTAATGAAGAGCGCACCGGCAATCGTGCCGCTGATCGTCGCTACCCCACCGAACAGGCTGGTGCCACCGAGGACCGTTGCTGCGATGACGTCGAGTTCGAGCATCATACCGGCATTTGGCGAGCCATTCCCGAGCCGGCCAGTGAGAATGATACCGCCCATAGCCGCCAAAAGACCCACTCCCGCGTAGACTAGAAGCTTTATCCGGCCGATGTTGATTCCCATGGCCCGCGCTGCTTCCTCGCGCCCGCCAACGGCTAGCGCGTAGAGGCCGAATCGCGTCTTGTTCAGGATGACCCAGCCGAAAGCTGCGACTATCACAGCAAGCAAAATAGGGACGTGGATCTGATCGATTTGTCCGCGGCCAAGCCACAGCACGAAGGGATCGGGTACCGGGGTTGCATAGCCATCGCTGATCACAAAGGCGATACCTCTCACCGCGGTCAGCGAAGCTAGGGTGACGACAAAGGCCGGCAGGCCTAGTCTCACAAAAACGCCGTTGGTAATGCCGACCAGCACACCGACGAGCAGAACCGATGTCAGGACCACGGCGGTCGGAAAACCCAGCCCAAAGAAGGTAACGATCAGCACTGAGACAAGCGCGACCAGCGAGCCAACAGAGAGATCAATGCCCGCGGTCGCCATGACAAAGGTCATGCCGACGGCAATGACAATGATCGGTGCCGCCTGCCGGCCGACGTTTAGGAGGTTGAGCCAGGTAAAAAAATGCTCTGAGGCCAGCGACATCCCCGCGATCCAGACAGCAAGCGCGAGATACAAGCCGTAGCGCACCGCGAACAGGGCTAAACGGCGCGAGCCGGCGTTTTTAATGCCAGAATGCAAATCGCGGCTAGACACAACCCCCCGCATGGTGCGCGACTATGGGATAAACCCATAGAATGATGCCAATCGTCGCGGCGCCGCGATAATCCGCTGTTGCTGCCTGCCGTTCAGCGGAACTTATCCAGATTGAACTGTGTCACGACGTCCGGGCTGTACGTGAAATTCTTCGTGATCTCCTTGCCGTCGAGATGATCGGCCAGGAGCCGGACAGCCATCTCGCCGCCAACCTCGGGCTTCTGCTTCAGAAACCCGACGATGCGTCCCTCTTCTAACGGCTTCAGGAATGGCTCCGGGATGTCGTCCCACCCGAAGAAGGCAATGTTGCGTCCCTGCGCCGCGGCCAGTCCGCCCTGCAGCTGCGGATCGCCTGTCGCATAGATTACATTTATATCGGGGTGCGCTGTGAGCATGTCCTCGGCTTCGGAGGTTGCCCGCTCGAGGATGTTGCGTCCATCGCCTGTGGCGACAATTTCCGCACCCGGCACCGCCTTCAAGGCATCGACAAATCCATCCCGGCGGGCGAGCTGTACCTCGGTAGAAGCGAGCATTACTCCGACCTTTGCCTTGCCGCCCTGCTTGCCGATGATCCAACCAGCGACGAATTGACCGAAGGTGTAGGAAGCCTCGCGCTGGGGTACGCCGATGAGCGTCACGACATAGGGGCTGTCCACTTTGGTATCGAGCGTGGCTACCGGAATCTTGCGTTTTCCCGCCTCTTCGATGACGCCGATAAGCGAGCTTGATTCGATCGGGTCAACGACGATGGCGTTCACGTTACGCCCAAGGCAGTCCTCGACCATCGTGACCTGGCGGCCGGCGTCCGCCTGCGGATCTAACACGACGAGCTCTACGCCAAGTTCGTTGGCCGCTTTCTTACCGCCCGCAACGCTCGACTGAAAGTAGGCAATTTGCAGACTAAAGGTGACGAAGCAGATCGTCTTACCCGCCGCAATCGCCGGCGGTGCGCCGACGGATAGCGCGAGGAAGGTAGCCGCAGCAAGGAGACGGTACAGCATGATTGAACCTCCCAGTTAGACTTTGTTTTGATGAAATTATGGTAGCTGATGTTAGCCGCCGTGTACAGTACCCCTTCGCGAGACGACATACTGGAGGCTTCGAATAGAATTCAGTTCAGTCGACGCCACGGAGATCGACTAACCAAACGTCCCGAGCGCTGGTAAATGGTTGAAGTCGCAGATTCACTGGTACATATCCGAAGTGCTCACTGACTCTGACTCCTCGCAGTAGTGTAGCCAGTTTAGCCTGTCCCTACCGGAAATCGAATTCGGCCCGCAAATGAATGAGCATGGGCGATGCTTGCCGGCGATGATAGGCATGCTTGGACTGATATTTGGCGCGATTGCAGGGTTCTTCCGATCGCGGGTTGATCGCGATGCGGAGATCATTGCCCTGCGCCACCAGCTGAATGTGCCGCGTCGCAAGAAGCCGGAGAGGATGACCTTCAGCAAAACGGACAGGTTTTATTTGTCTGGCTGTATCGCCTGGTTCGCGGTGTCCTGAATGCCTTGTCGATCGTGGAACCCGAGACGGTGATCGGCTGGCACAAACGTGGATTTCGTTCGTTTTGGCGGTGGAAGTCAAAACTTCCTGCCGAATGACATCCGGTGCGAACCGATGGCGGGCGAACGAAACGGGTTTCATTATCTGGATTGACCTTCAATGGCCTGTTGCTTCATTCTGCTAGAACACCACAACCGTCGCCCTGACAGTTCCCTTATGAGAGCATCCAAAGTATTGCCACCCAAAAACAATGCCTTGAAAGAATTGTTTCAAGTGGAAAAACCAATTATTGGAGTTATTCATCTTAAAGCTCTTCCGGGCGCGCCCCGTTATGATGGGGAGCCGATGCGGTACATCTACTCCGCCGCCGTGGCCGATGCCCGCGTCCTCGCGGCGGCCGGAATTGACGGTATCATCATTGAGAATGCCAGCGACATGCCCTTCCGGCGGCCGGAGAATATCGGCCCCGAAACAGTTGCTGCCCTGACCGCCGCTTGCATAGAGGTGAGATCGACTGTCGATACTCCAATAGGAATTACGTGCGTCGCAAATGGAGTTATTCCAGCTTTGGCAGTTGCCAAGGCTGTTGGCGCGCGCTGGATCCGGGCAAATCAATGGGTGAACGCATATGTTGCAAACGAAGGTATCTTGAATGGACCCGCGCCAGAAGCAATGCGCTATCGTTCGGCGATCGGCGCAACGGATGTGCGAATATTTGCGGACGTCCACGTCAAGTTCGGCGCCCATGCGATCACCGCCGATCGCAGCATCGCCGAACAGGCCACCGACGCGGAGTGGTTTGACGCAGACGTGTTGATTGCGACGGGTCAGCGAACTGGTTCACCAACCGGAATCCATGAAGTTGAAGAGGTAAAGTCCGGTACTTCGCTTCCGGTAATCGTCGGCTCAGGCCTTGATCCCGAACAGGTACCGGCGCTGTTTGCCGTTGCTGATGGGGCCATCATTGGTCAATGGCTGAAACGTGACGGCCTCTGGTGGAATCCGGTTGATCCTGCGCGTGTCGACTTGCTTCTAAAAGCTGTTTTCAAGTCGAGAGGTCAGAAATGACTCGCTCCGCCAAGAGCGCTGAAGGAACCTTGCCTGCTCTGAGTTCCTTAGGAATATTTTGCAAGTCGGCACCCGTGACATCCACGACGCTGGTTTGCGGCGTAAAGGCAGTTTGGTGCAGGAGGCTTGACTGATGTCGATGCTTCGCATGACAGGGATCGTCAAAAAATTTGGCGGAGTTGTCGCATTGGATGGCGTCGAATTTGAAACCAGCCCGGGCGAAGTTATGGCGCTGGTTGGAGACAACGGCGCGGGCAAGTCGACTTTGATCAAGACGCTGGCCGGTGCTTATGCGCCTACCGCCGGGGAAATCTATCTGAACAACGAACGCGTCGAGTTTAGGAGTCCGCAGGACGCCTGGAACAGGGGAATTGCCACGATCTATCAGGAGTTGGCGCTCGCGGGAAGAATGGGAGTTTCTGACAACATTTTTCTCGGACGAGAGCTCCAGCGGATGATTTTCGGCATACCCTTTCTCGACCGAAAAGCCATGCGTCGACGCACGACCGAGCTGTTGAACAATCTTGATGTAAGCATTCCTAATCTGGATGTTTGGGTCGAGAATCTTTCGGGTGGACAGCGTCAGGGTGTGGCGATTGCTCGTGCGCTGAATATCGACGCGGATTTGATTATCATGGACGAACCTACGGCGGCTTTGGCCGTTACCGAGGCGCGAAAGGTACTGCAGTTCATCGGCCGTCTGCGGGACCAGGGAAAGTCAGTCATTCTGATTTCCCATAATATCCAGAATGTTTTTGAAGTGTCGGACCGCATCACGGTCCTGCGGCACGGACAATGTGTCGGTGTGCGCGAAACAGTGGATACCACACCAGAAGAAATCATCGGGCTGATCACGGGTGCTTCCGCGGTCTATGTCGGCGCTCGTGCGGCTTCGATGGCGGTCACGAGGCGATCCAAACCGTCTTCGTGAAAATCCAACCTAACAAACAGGAGGATAAAATGAAGCTCTTAAAAATTGGAAGAAACTTGTGCGCACTGGCAATAATGCTGGTCGGCGCGGGCGTTGCCACCGCACAAGACTTACCCAAGATTGCCTTTGTGCCGCAAATCGCGGGCATCCCCTATTATGTAGCGATGCAGGAAGGTGCTGAGCGTGCGGCGAAGGAATTGGGCGCAGTTTACGTACAGGAAGGTCCGGTCAGCACAAATTCCGCGGATCAGCTCAGGATATTCGAGAGCTTTGTGACGCAGAAATTTGATGTCATCGCGATATCACCCTTGGATGAGGAAAGCCTGAAACCCGCTATCACTCGTGCGCGCGCGGCCGGCATTATTGTCCTGACCTCGGATGCCGACGCGCCCAATAGCGACCGCCAATATTTTGTCGCGCAAGCACTCGATAAGGATCTCGGATACACCTTGCTTGACGAGGCGGTGAAACGAATGGGCGACAGCGGTAAGATCGCAATTGTTTCCGATTCACCGACCATCCAGAGCATGCAGAACTGGATTGCGGCGATCCAGGAGCGAGCCAAAACCACCTATCCCAAAATTGAAATCGTTTCAGTGGATCACACGGACGGCACGGCAGCGAAGGCCTATCAATTTGCAACCGATGCCATGACACGTAATCCCGACCTCAAAGCCGTACTCGGCATGGCTTCGACCACATGCACCGGAATCGCACAGGCAGTTGAAGCTGCCGATGCGATCGGTCGGGTGATCAGCGCCGGCTATTGCTCGCCAAACACCGCACGTCAGTACATCAAGAGCGGTGCGATGCCCTATTCAGTGCTGTGGAATCCGTCCGACCTTGGTTATCTCACCGTTTGGGCAGGACTTCAGTTGCTCAAAGGTGAGGAGTTTAAAGCGTCTACGGAGATACCGGGACTTCCCGCTCCGGTAAGCTATTTGGCTGAATCACATATCCTCCTCCTCGGACCACCGGCGGTGTTCACGAAAGACAATGTGGACAATTACGCCTTCTGAAGCCCAATCCATGCGCCGCCGTTATTGACCGGCGGCGCATGGATTCGAGGACGGAATGCCTCTGAATCGAAGTGTAGGATAATGACGATCCACGCGACCAGCTTTCCCAAAGTCCGGGCAATGAATGTCTCGCGGGAGGTTTTGCTGGTAGTTGTGATTATCGGAATTTGCTTTCTGTTCACGTTCCAATCGGATTATTTTCTGACCCAGCGCAATCTGGTGACGGTGCTTCGGAATTCCGTCGATTTGGCGGTCATCAGCGCCGGCATGACACTCGTAATAATCATGGGTGGTATTGACGTGAGCGTCGGCGGCATATTGGCCGTCGCTGCAATTTTCATCGGCCGAGCCTACCAGGCCGGACTTCCTGATTATCTGGTTGTACCGATCGGGTTGGTGGTAGCTACGCTACTGGGGACGGTAAACGGGGTGATCATTGCCAAGATCAAGGTGCCGGCAATCATTGCCACGCTGGGCAGCATGTATATTTTCACCGCGATCCTCTTTCTTGTGATTGGCGGAACATGGATCCACGGTCTACCGGATACGCTCTCGTTTCTGATACGCGGCGACCTTTTCGGCATACCTGTGGGCATCATCATCATCGCATGCGTCTACGGACTGTGCTGGTTCCTGCTGCGGTGTCAGGTGTGGGGACGTCACCTTTGCGGCATTGGATGCGATGAACACGCCTCGCGTCTTGTCGGCATCAATGCCGATCGAGTTAAGATTCAAGCCTATGCCTTGCTGGGCGCGCTGGCGGGCCTAGCCGCGGTGTTCTATGTCGCACGACTGAGAAATGTGGAAGTCAACATCGGGACCGGCATCGCGCTGGAAGCTATTGCCGCGACAATTCTCGGCGGAGCCAATATCCGCGGCGGCACGGGCAGTCTGGTGGGCGCCTTGCTGGGTGTGTTTTTCATAAAAATCGTTCAAAATGGCCTCGTTCTCGTCGGCGTTTCGTCCCTGTGGGAAACCGTTGTGATAGGCACGTTGTTGACTGCGGTTCTTGGAATCGATGCAATGGAAACAAGCCGAACCGGGCGGGCGGCCTGATGAAATATTCAAACATCAATCCGCTGCGCAAACGGCTGTTTCTGTTACTGCTCCTGTGGCTCATTGCAGTCCTCGCCAGTAGTCTGGTTTCACCCTATTTCCTCAAATCGAGCACCTTGCCATTCCTCCTGCAGTATGTGCCAATCCTTGGCGTGCTCGGCATGGGGCAAACACTGGTCATGCTGGGCGGTGGACCGGGTATTGACCTGTCGGTGGGCTCGATGTTGTCACTGACGGGTCTTGCAATTGCAGGCATGTCCAGTCTTGGGCTAGACATTTATCTCGCGTGTCTTCTGGGAGTTGTTTTCGGCGGTATGCTGGGAACTGTGAATGCCACGCTCATCAATATTATTGGCATCCCCTCATTGATGGCGACATTGGCCACAATGTTCGTATTCGGTGGTCTGGCAGTGGCAATGACTGGAGGTACGCCGATCGGGGGGATACCCGATTCTTTTGCCTGGCTTGGACAGGAGCAATCCCTTTTGATTCCCAATCATTTTCTAATTCTGTTCGTGCCGATTGCGATAATTCTACATATTCTTCTGACCCAAACGGTCATTGGCAGCCACATTTATGCCGCCGGTGACAACGAGCGCGCGGCCTATCTGGTGGGCGTCAAGGTCAAACGGCTTCGATTTGGACTCTATGTTCTCAGCGGCGTGCTGTCTGCGATCGGTGCCGTGATGATGGTATCGTGGTTTCAGGCGGCAAGGCCGGATGCCGGCCGGGGAATGGAGCTGCTGTCCGTGACCATTGCCGTTCTCGGTGGGACGCATATTTTTGGCGGCATTGGGCGCATATCCGGAACCATTGTCGCGATTATGATCGTAACCACGATGCAGGTCGGCCTGCAGTTGGCCAATATTTCACAGGCATGGCAATTGGCTGTTATTGGAGGCCTGCTCATTGGTAGCATGGTGATCGATAATCTATCTTTCTTCGCGCAGCGGGGTAGCACATGACGCCCCGATTTCTTTGTGTCGGCGACGTGGATGTTGATTTGATGATATCGGTGTCCCGCATTCCTGATGCGGACGACAAAGTTGGTGGCCGGCGCGTTTGCCAGGCGATTGGTGGCATGGCCGCGAATGTTGCGGTCGGCTTGAGTCGACTTGGAGCCAGCGCCCGGCTGGTTGCGTCAATTGGCGACGATGAGAATGGTGCCATGGCGGAACTGGCCCTCATGCAGGAAGGAGTCGACAAAAGCTTCCTTGTCTGTCTTAAGGGCGAAGCGACGTTCATGTGCATTGTTCTCTTGACTCAGGATGGCGAGAAATCACTCATCCGGGTTGAGACGGCTGCCTATTTGCCTGCGCCGCAGGATATCCCCGATGACGCTTTCGACGATATTGAACATGTCCATCTGACATTTGGCAGCGAGCAACTCGCGCGGCATTGTATCGCACGGGCCAAGGCCGCGGGGGCAACAGTGTCGCTCGACATTGAAAAAGCAGATCTGGAAGGTAACCCCTTCCGTTTCGTGGATCTTATTCCAAGCATTGATTGGCTCTTCATGAATCAACACACCCGAACGTTTCTGGAACAAACCGCCGGCAACGGGGTTCTCGATACCGCGCCATGCGTTATTACGACCCTTGGCTCGTCCGGAAGCCTGCTTGTTCGCGATGGGGCTAGAACCGTTATTTCAGGGCATGCCGTCCAGGTACTGGACAGTACCGGTGCCGGTGATGGTCTCGTTGCCGCGTTCTTGTATGGCCGACTGACTGAAGGCCGACCAGAAGCGGAGGCTCTGCATCGCGCGAACGCCGCCGCGGCGATTGTAGTGCAGCAGTATGGCGCCCAGACCGGACTGCCAACCGTCGCCGAAATCGACCGGTTCCTGGCAGGCTGAAGCGATGACCTCTCCGATCCGGATGGGCGACGGTGAGGTAGCTTGAACGCCGTACTGGCATGCTGCGAGAATTGTAAATTCGCTTGCAATAATGGCTCTGACGCAATTTTGCTGATGTTTGGATCATGCTGCGCCGATCATCCTGGCCTGAAGGAGGTCGAGTTTAGCCCGGCCGTACATCTGCCTTTTGATGAGCTTGAGTTTGGTAATCTGGCCCTCGGTCTGCCCATTCGACCACGGGGAATTTATGGCGGCGCGAACAGCGGCTTCGTCTTTGCGGACACCGCTGGCGAATGAAGCCACGAGGCCAGTTGACGCCCGTTCCAACCATGACGTCAGTCCTGTGACATTCTTTGTGCGGATCAGGTGGTGGAAGCCGGCAATGGTCTCGCGAGCCTCGACAAGAGCCGGCAGGCCGCTCTCGATGGCAGCAATTGTTACAGTCTCCGCCTTTGACAGGCTGCCGCGTGCGATGGTCATCTGCCGGGCGATGGTTCGTCCTGAAGGAACCTTGGCCAGACTTCCTGCGTCAGCTCTTTCGGCGCGCCGCCGCCGGGTTGCCCATTCGGAGACAACCCTCAGGCTACCCCGATATCCAGCCTGCCTCATTGTGCGCCAGAGAGCCGCAGCATTGTGCTTGCCCGCCTCCCACTGGGCATCCAACCAGGGAAGCTTGGCTTCCAGCGAGCTCTGCCGCGGACGGAAGACGTCGCTGCGTTCGCCGCGAAGCACACGCCGCACAGTTTGGCGGGCATAGCCGGTGCGCTTGCCGATTTGCTTGATCGGCACGCCGTCCTTGGCAAGGGCGAGGATGGCGGCATTGACTTCCTCCCGCCGGAGAAAGCCCTCATATTGAAGCCGTTCCGCACACGTGAGCAACTCCGGGTTAATGACCGTTGCACCGATGGTCGAACGGATTTGCCGCATGGATTTGCGTACGGCATCAAGGAAGGCCTGGCTGGCGTTTTCCATCAGGTGCCAGCGGTCGGCAACCTGGATGGCATGGGGTAAGGCCCGGGCCGCCGCTTCGCCATAGCCGCCACCGCGATCACGCGCGATGATCTTGATGGATGGATAGTGTTGCAGCCAGGCTTCCGAGGTCGCCGGTTCGCGATCAGGCAACAGCCGCACGGGACGACGGCATTCCAGATCGCATACAATCGTCCCGTAACGATGATTCCGCCGCCAGGCAAAGTCGTCGATGCCGATCACAACGAGGGTATCATCGGGAACCGTGTTCCGCCGTCTCACCACCCGAAGCAGAGTGTCATTGCTCACCGGCACCATCAATCTCTTGGCAAAGCCTGAGGCAGGCCGGCCGCCTAGCGCCAGACCAAGATGATGGATGATATGATCCAGACGACCTGTCCGGCGCCCCCATGGAGCGAGAACCCCACCGGCAAAGCGCTCAGAAAAAATCTGGCGGCCGCACAAGACTGCATCGCACCAAAATCGTCGCACCATCACCAGCAGCTCTACCCGCCGCCCAGCCAGTGGTAGATCGGCCACCCGCCGTTCATAGCGGCTCTGAACACGCTGGGAAATCACCCCACACCCGGGACAGGCGCATCCACCGGCAGCAGAGCGGACTTTGACCGACACTCGCTCCCCGTCAACAGCAGCGTGCTCGACGATAAATCCGTTGGGGACAAGGCTGGATGGGCGAAGTCTCTGATCCATGGCGCTGATTCCTTCCCAAATCAGTCCACCGCACCACCCATCTGCAGCAAATCTGAGTCAGAGCCATTATTGGAAGCGAAAGGGGGGTCACGGTTCAAAGCGAATTGACAGTGCGATTGCAATGCATCCCATGTGAGCCGCTGGATCTCCCTTGCGTTCCTGGCACCGGATATTACTGAGCTGATCGTATCCGGTACAAATCCCCTCGCGCTCACGCCCGAGCGTCTCAAGCAGGCCTGTCCATTGCCAGTGTCATGGGATGAGCAACGCGCATTACTTGTCGCCTGACACTCCAAATCACTGCGCCCGGCACGGGCACCTTCTGAAAACGGACAGAGGATGCTCACCGTTTCCTGTGTTGCACATCTCCTACGGACGGTGATGTCTCACGCGTGTTCATCTTGGCCGCTAACCATCGCGTCTGAGCCATGACCGAAACTTCGGGCTTCAGAGACTCGCGGCTCAGAATCGCTCGGACTACGCATAATTCGGTGTCTCTGACACTCACAGGGATATAAGCCTACTGCTAAGTTACCGAA
Source organism: Hyphomicrobiales bacterium (assembly GCA_052386315.1). Lineage (GTDB taxonomy): Bacteria > Pseudomonadota > Alphaproteobacteria > Rhizobiales > Aestuariivirgaceae > Aestuariivirga. Next base: position 421 of record JBQTKG010000025.1, on the reverse strand, counting down.
ATCTCGGCGCTATTTATGATGCTAGGAATATTACACGAATATATAGGAATACATGGCTGGGGCGCCAGGGATCGAACCTGGGAATGGCGGAATCAAAATCCGCTGCCTTACCGCTTGGCTACGCCCCATTAGCGGGGTTTCGTATAGCCTCGGGCCTGCGGCTTGCCTAGCCCGAAAAGCGCCGCTATAAGCGCCCGGGATTTCAGACGGAGTGTAGCGCAGTCTGGTAGCGCACCTGCTTCGGGAGCAGGGGGTCGGAGGTTCGAATCCTCTCACTCCGACCAATGTCGAATGTGTACGGCCCGGAGACATAGGTAACGGAACGTACCTAAGACATGGGTGACAATCCTGGGCCGAAGGGATTGTCGAGGGGTTGCAGGGTCCTTTGTTCCAGGTCGATATATCCGAGATCATAGTGCAT
>JBQTKG010000024.1:0-9165 GCA_052386315.1 Hyphomicrobiales bacterium | reverse complement strand
TTCAGCACCGTCTTGCAGTTCTCGCAGTCGTAGAAATATTGACAGGCGTCTTCCGGCATCGTCTCGGTCTTGCGGTGGCCGCACACCGGGCAGGTGATGGTGGATGTGGGCGCGATCATCGGATGCTCACGATCGTGGCGGGATAGCCGGCATTGGCGGACGCATCGGCTATGGTCCCGGCCGAAACCACAGTGTCTTCAAAAACGGCCGTCGCGCTCTTGGTATCGAAATCCGCTTCGGCGGACTTGACACCCGAGACCGCGCTCATTGCAGCCTTGACGGTGATCGGGCATAGGGAGCAGGTCATGCCGGGCACCGAGAATGTCGCGGTTCTTTCGGCGGCAGCCGCCGTGGATGCGAAAAGCAGCAGAAACAGGAATGGCAAGCGCTTCATGTTCACCTCAGACGAGCAGGGCGTCAAACATGGTCACGCCGAAGGCGGAAGCGGCCATGACCGCGCCGATCCACAGCATTGTCTTGGTGAAGCGGCCCGCCGCCGGATTGGCGCAGAGCGATCCCGGCGCGCAGGCTTGCGGCTTGCGGTAGGCGCGCCAGAAACCGTAGCCGGTCGTCAGGGCCGCGGCGCCGAGAAAGAACGGCTGGTAGGGCGACAGTGCCGTCAACTGCGCGACCCACGATCCACCGACGCCGATCGTCACCAGCACCAGCGGCAGAATGCAGCATGAGGACGCGAGCAGGCCGGTGGCAATGCTTCCTGCGGCAAGGGCCGGCGCCGCGACCTGCGAGTCCTCTCGAACCGTCCGATCGACACTATCCATGGCTTGCCTTTCCAGCCTGATGGCCTAGCCTACATCCTGTAGTTACTACAGGTTCAAGCAATTAAGATGGCCACACCGATCACAAGACTGCGATCCGGCCCATATTCGACCGGCGAGCTCGCGGCGCTGTCGAAGACCCATATCGAGAGCATCCGCTACTTCGAGCGCATCGGACTCATCCCGAAGGCCGGGCGCGCGGCGAGCGGGCATCGCCGCTTTGGCGAGGAACACCTGCGCCGCCTGATTTTCATCCGCCGGGCCCGTGACATGGGCTTCTCGCAGGACGAGGTCCGCACCCTCATCGCGCTTTCCGACGGTTCGCCGAACTCCTGCGCCGAAGTCAAGGCCATCGCCGAATCTCATCTTCGGGTGATCCGCGAGAAGATCGCCGGACTCAGGCGGCTTGAGCGTCTGCTCGCCAAGACCTCGGCAAAATGCGCGGGCAACAAAACCCCGGCGTGTCCTTTGATCGAGGTCTTGCTGAAATAGGGTGGTGGTGCGATCAGGCCGGTTTCATGAGTTCGGCTTGCCGCGCCTGCAGAAAGCTGCGGACGGCCGCGTCCGGCTCGAGGCCGATGGCGCGTTGATAGGCCTCGATGGCTTCGCCGATCCTTCCGGCACGGGCGAGGAGTCCGGCACGGGCGGCCCAATAAGGTTGGAATTGCTGAAGGCGCGGGTCGTCCGCCACGCGGTCCAGCGCCGCTAGCCCCGCGACGGCGCCGCGGGCCTCGCCGACGGCGACGGCGCGGTTGATGGCGATGACCGGCGAGTCGGTCATGGCCATCAGGGAATCGTAAAGGCCTGCAATGGCCTTCCAGTCGGTGCGGCCGGTGTGGCGGCGAGCGGCATGGGCCGATTGCACGGCGGCTTCGAGCTGATATCGTCCAAATGCGCCCATGGTGCTGGCGCGGAAGAGCAGCGCCTCGGCTTCCGCAATCATCGCCGCGTTCCACATATTGATGTCCTGCCCGGCCAGCGGCACATAGGCGCCATGGGCATCGCGGCGCGCCGGCCGGCGGGCTTCGGCGTGCAACATTAAAGCGAGAAGACCAAGGGCTTCGGGTTCCTCCGGCATCAGCGACACGACCGGACGTCCCAGCCACAAACATTCTTCGGTCAGGTTTCTGCGGCTGACATCGGTGCCCGCCGCATCCGACCAGCCCAGGGTGAAGGTGGCATAGATTGTCTCAAGAACGGCGCCGACGCGCTCGGGCAGATCGGCGCGGCCGGGCACGCGGAACGGTATGCCCGCTTGGCGGATTTTCGTCTTGGCGCGCACCAGGCGCTGGCCCATGGCGGCGGGGGAAATCAGGAACGCCGAGGCGATCGCCGCGGAATCGAAACCGAGCAGCGCTTGCAGGATGAGGGGGGCTCGAATTGCCGGATCGATGGCGGGATGGGCGCAGGCGAACATCAGCAGCAACCGATTATCGGGGATAAGGTTTCCGTCGTCGTCGTCGGCGACGGCGGCAAGTTCATCGCTCAGCAATTGCAGGTGCGGTGCTGCGTCCAGGCTGCTGCGCCGCCGCCGTGCCGCATCGATCATGCGGCGGCGGGCGGCGGTCAGGAGCCAGGCTTCTGGATTCACAGGGACGCCACCCCGCGGCCAGTCGGCGAGAGCGGCAGTGAACGCGTCGGCGAGTGCGTCCTCGGCCGCCGCCACGTCGCGGGTGCGCGCCGCGAGAAAGGCAACGAGCTTGCCGTAACTGCGGCGCGCGACGGCTTCAGCGGCTTCATGCGTCTGCCCGTTGCCGTCCGCAGCCATCGTTGCCGCTCCTACATGCTCCAGATGGGGCGGACTTCGATCGTTCCATTGCTGGCGCCGGGACAGCGGGCCGCCCAGGAAATGGCCGCATCGAGATCGGGCGCCTCGATCAGGAAGAAGCCACCGAGCTGTTCCTTGGTTTCGGCATAGGGGCCATTCAGCACCTTGGACTTGCCGTTGGCGACGCGCACCGTAGTTGCGGCGGAGGTAGGTTGCAGGCGCTCGCCGCCTTGCACGACACCGCCCTTTTGCATCGCTTCATAATAGGCGCCATAGGCCGCCAGCATCTTCTCACTGTCGGCCTTGCTGGCCTTCTGCATCGCGGCTTCGTTGGAATAGATCAGCAACGCATATTTCATCGCGTCCTCCTTGATGTCTTGCGCGGCGCAACAGGCGCCGCTGCAACAATGACGTCCGGCGCCGCGCCAATTCGACGGGGCCCCGGAAAAAACTTCAGAAGCTCCATTCCCGCGCCTTGGCCACGATGAAATCGCGGAACACGGTGACCCGCTTGGTATCCTTGAGTTCCTCAGGGTACACGAAATAGGTGTCGAACTCGGGCGTCTCGACGGGAAGATCGATCTGCACGAGGCCGGTATCGGCGGCGACGATGTAATCGGCCAATGAAGCAATGCCGACGCCCGCCTGCACGGCGCGGCGCAGGCCATAGGCATTGTTGACGCGCAGCGCGACGGGCCGCGGATCGCCATCGGGGCGGCCGGCGGTTTCGAGCCAGTTGACCGTCGTCAGGTAACCTGGCGCCTGGCCGAAGGTGACGATCTTGTGCTTGTCGAGGTCCTCGACCGATTTGGGAATACCGTGTTTCTTCACATAGGCGGTCGAGGCATAGACGTGGTTGTGGACGGTGAACAGCTTGCGCTGGATAAGATCGGGCTGGGTCGGCCGCCTGAGCCTGATCGCCACGTCGGCCTCGCGCATGGCGAGGTCGAGCTCGCGGTCGTCGAGCAGCAGCGTCACGTTGATGTGCGGATAGAGCTCGGTGAATTCGGCAAGCCGCGGCGTCAGCCAGACGGAGCCGAGGCCGACGGTGGTGGTGATGCGCAGTTCGCCCGACGGCTTTTCCTTGGAATCCATCAGCCGCGTCTGGGCGGCGGCGAGCTTGGTGAAGACGTCGTGCGCCGTGCGGTAGAGCACCTCGCCCTGTTCGGTGAGGATAAGCCCGCGCGCGTGGCGATGGAACAGGGGGACATTCAGCCCTTCCTCAAGCGCGCTGATCTGGCGGCTCACCGCCGATTGCGACAGGCCGAGCTCATGGCCGGCATGGGTGAAACTCCCGGCATCGGCCACGGCGTGGAATATCCGGAGCTTATCCCAGTCCATGACGCTCATTCGGCGGCCTCGCGCACCGGCTGGCGCGCATGCAGCCACTTGCCGGCCTCAAGCGCCGCCATGCAGCCCAGGCCGGCGGCGGTCACCGCCTGGCGGTAGATATCGTCGGTGACATCGCCCGCCGCATAGACGCCCTCGATCGCGGTGGCGGTGGAGCGCGGGTCGGTGATCAGATAGCCGCCCGGCTTCATGGGCAGCTGGCCTTCGAACAGCCCGGTCGCCGGCTTGTGGCCGATGGCGATGAAAATGCCGTCGGCCGCCACCTCCTCGGTGGCGCCGGTCTTGAGGTTCCTGAGGCGGGCGCCGGTGACACATTTGGGATCGTCGGTACCCAGAACGTCATCCAGCACCGTGTCCCAGACGACCTTGATCCTGGGATGGGCGAAGAGCCGGTTCTGCAAGATGCGTTCGGCCCTGAATTCGTGGCGGCGGTGGACGACCGTCACTTCGCTGGCGAAACTGGTGAGGAACAGGGCTTCCTCCACGGCAGTGTTGCCGCCGCCGATCACCAAAACCTTCTTGCCGCGGTAGAAGAAGCCGTCGCAGGTGGCGCAGGCCGAGACGCCGAAACCCTTGAACTTCTCCTCGGAAGGCAGGCTCAGCCATTTGGCCTGGGCGCCGGTGCAGATGATCAGAGCATCGCAGGTATAGATCCGGCCGGAATCGCCCTTCAGCCAGAACGGCCGCTCGTTGAGCCGCACTTCGGTGACGGTGTCGGAAACGATCTCGGTGCCGACATGCTCGGCCTGGGCCTTCATCTCCTCCATCAGCCAGGGGCCCTGGATCACCTTGGCGAAGCCCGGATAGTTCTCGACATCGGTGGTGATCGTCATCTGGCCGCCGGGCTGGATGCCCTGGATCAGCAGCGGTTTCAGCATGGCGCGGGCGGCATAGATTGCGGCGGTGTAGCCGGCGGGGCCCGATCCGAGGATCAGAACGCTGGCATGACGGGCGGACATGGGGCGGCTCCAGATTTGCTATGTAAAAATAACATAGCTCATTTGGTTGTGCCTACAAGGCCGCCACAAGGCTTTGTGAACAGTCGGGATCGTCCTGTATTGGGGGATGTGGCGTTGCCGGCAGCCGCGCGAGTGCCAAATCGGCCATAGCATCGGTAAAAGGCTTCGGTTTTCCAAAGAGATAGCCCTGCATCACGGTACAACCCTCACTGAGCAGGGCGGCGCGCTGGGCTGCGGTTTCCACGCCTTCCGCCACCACATCTATGGCCAAATCCCTGCCGAGCAACAGAACGGCGCGGATAATCGCCGCATTGGCGGGCTCATCCAGCATCCCGGCCACGAAGGACCGGTCGATCTTGACCTTGTTGAAGGCAAAGCGCTGCAGATAGCTGAGCGAGGAATAGCCGGTGCCGAAATCGTCGAGCGAAATGCGCACCCCCAGCCCGCGAAGTTCGCTCAGGACCTGCTGGGCCACGGCTACATTGGCGAGGATGACCGACTCGGTGACCTCGAGCTCCAGCCGCGACGGCGCAATGCCCGACGCATTCAGAGCCGAGCGGACTTGTGCGAAGAGATACGCGGAGCGGAACTGACTGGCCGACACATTCACCGCAACGCCGATTTCCGGCGGTAGTGCCTTGGCATGAGCGCAGGCCTCGCCGATCGCCCAGCCACCCAAATCGGCCATCAGTCCGGCCTCCTCGGCGACGGCGAGGAACTTTGCCGGAGGTAGGAATCCGCGGCGCGGATGATGCCAGCGCACCAGGCATTCAAAACTGAAGGTGGCGCCGGTCAGCGCGTCGACGACCGGCTGATAATGGAGTTCGAATTGCCCCTCCGCCAGCGCGGTTTTCAGTTCCTGTTCGATGTCCTTGCGCTGCTGCAGGGCCTCCTTGAGGGAAAAATCGAAAATGCGGTGTCCGTTGCGCTGCGAGGATTTGACCTGATAGAGCGCGAGATCGGCATCGTGCAACAAGCTCTCTGCGTCCCTCGCATGGCCGGGAAACATCGCAACGCCGACACTGGCGCCGACAACGATATTCTGACCCGCGAATGCGATGGGCTCGCGCATCGCCGCCACAATGCGGGCCGCGACGATATCGGCGTTGGCACCGCCTTGGGTGCCGGACATGAGGACTGCGAATTCGTCGCCGCCGAGCCGGGCTACCGATTCCTCGCTACCGGCGATCGCCAGAAGCCTTTGCGCCACGCATTTGAGAACGGCGTCGCCCGCCGCATGGCCCAGCGTGTCGTTGACTTCCTTGAAGCGGTCCAGATCGACGCAGAACAAGGTGCAACTTGCGTCGGCGCGCCGGGTTTCGCTGCGCAAGCGATTGAGAAAGCGGGAACGGCTGGATGTCCCGGTCAGCGTGTCGATATTGGCGAGGCGTTCCATATCGGCATGCGCCATTATTCTTTCGGTCGCATCCTGTATGGTGCCCTCGATGAAAAGCGGATTGCCGGCGGCGTCGCGGACATGCCAGGCGTTCTCGGTGATCCAGATGCGCTCGCGGGTGCGGTGACGGTAGACTTCGGAAACGAAATCCTTGACCCGGCCCTCGGTTTCAAGCAGGCGGCGAAACTCGCCGCCGCGTCCGGGCTCGACGTACCAGTCGATGGGCGAGGCCTTGACGGCTGCGATGTGCTCGGCTTCGCTGCCATAGCCGTTCATGGCGGCGAGCGCGGGATTGACGCGGATCGGCTTGCCATCCAGCGTATCGCGATAAATTCCGTATACGGAGTTGTCGAACAGGCTCCGGTGTTCCGCCTCGACCTGCTGCAAGGCCGATTCAAGATGATATCGACGGCTGCTGTCCTCGATCGCGATTACCGCGCCTCCCTGCGGCATGGCGTGCGCGCGAACCTCGATGAAGCGGCCCGGCGGCCGGGCGATAACAACAGTTGCGGGATCGTCTCTTGGCGTAACCTCGAGGCGCGCCAGGGCGGCGGAAATATCGGCCAAGGTGAGCCGGCCGGCGCAGGCGGCCTTGGGCAAATCGAGCAGCTCGACGGCCCTGGAGTTGCAATAGCGCACCTCGCCGGTTCCGCCGACAATCATAATGCCGAGGTGAACCGCTGCAAGGCCGTCGAGGAGTTGATCCAGCCGGTCACTGGCACTGCTGAATTTGCGGACAGTTTCTGCAACCGGTTGCAATTTCCGTTCAATTTTGAACGTTTTATCCTGTTTCTTGGCCTTCTCAACCCGGCGCCGTCGTGGTTGATGAATGCTCAGCATGGGCCTTGGGCGGCGAAACCCGTGGTTTGACCGGCCGGGGTTCCGCGGGCCTTGGTGGGTGAACGCCCGGTGGCTTGGCGCCCAGACATGTTGCAACTCTCTTTGCCGGTTTCTCGGATTGTCTTCCGCAATCAAGCAGCAACTCTTTGAGATTGCATTACCATGGCGTTGACACTTCTTACGACTTGCCCGGTCGCCAGATGGCGCGGCCGCTGGTAGATTGCCACGATGGACCCCCGCGCCCAACTTGACGCAACCGACTGGAAAATCCTCCGCGAACTTCAGCGCGACGGTCGCATGTCCAATGTGGCGCTGGCGGCGCGCGTGGGACTTTCGCCGCCGCCATGCCTCAGGCGGGTCCAGGCGCTGGTGCGGGGCGGCTTTATCGCCGGCTACCGCGCCGTGCTCGATCAGGCGAAGCTCGGTTTCGAGGTTTCGGTCTTCGCCATGGTGGGGCTCAAGAGCCAGGCGGAGCCGGAGCTCAAAGCCTTCGAGGAAAGGGCCCGGCAATGGCCCCTGGTGCGCGAGGCCTATGCCATATCGGGGGAAGCGGATTTCCTGCTCAAATGCGTGGCGAAGGACTTGCCCGCCTTGCAGGACTTCATCATCGGGGACCTAACCTCGGCCGCCAATGTCGTCAGCGTCAAGACCACGCTGATTCTGCGGATCTCCAAATACGAGCCGGGAGTGCCGATCGCATGAGCGAGGCGATGGCGGGCGCCCGGGGCGGCTGGTTCGGCATTATCTCCTCGGCGGCGACAGCGGTGGTCGTCGGATTTGCCTCCACCATTCTGCTGATCATGGAGGCGGCGCGCGCCGTCGGCGCCGATCAGGCCCAGCAGGCCTCGTGGGCCGCGTCGCTGTGTTTCGGCATGGCGATCACCACCTTGATACTCTCCTGGCGCTTCCGGATGCCGATCATCACCGCCTGGTCGACGCCGGGCGCGGCGCTGATCGCCACCAGTGCCGCCGGTGTCAGTTACGAAAATGCGCTGGGCGCCTTCATCGTCTCGGGCGTGCTCATGTGTCTTGCCGCCTTCATCGCACCCCTGGCCCGCGCCATCGAGAATATCCCGGCGCCCGTCGCCGCCGCTATGCTGGCGGGCGTGCTGCTCCGCTATGCGCTGGGGGTTCCCGCTGCGGCACTCGCCATGCCGTTGTTCGTCCTGCCGCTCATCGTCATCTTCTTCGCGCTCCGCCTCGCCATTCCGCTCTATGCGGTGCCGGTGGTCGTCGGCCTCGGCGTCGCCATGGCGGGCTTCGGCGGAGTGTTCCCGGCGCAATGCTGTTCGATCGGTGTCACGGGGCTCGCCTGGACGACACCCGCCTTCGACGGCGCCACCATCCTGAGCCTCGGCATTCCGCTGTTTCTCGTCACCATGGCTTCGCAGAATCTTCCCGGCTTCGCGGTGCTGCGCGCCTCGGGTTATAAGCCGCCGGTGGCGGCGAGCCTGTTCGTCACCGGCTTGGGCTCCGTCGCGCTGGCGCCCTTCGGCGGCCATCAGATCAATCTGGCGGCGATCACCGCGGCAATCGTCACCGGCCCCGAATGCCATCCGGACCCGGCCCGGCGCTGGCACATGGCCTGGCCTTATCTGGTGCTCTACATGCTGGTGGGGCTGGCGGCGGCGAGCTTTGTTGAAATCCTCGGCGCCCTGCCGGGGCCGCTCATCACGGCAATCGCCGGCTTGGCGCTGTTCTCGCCGCTGATGGGCGGTGCCGCCGCCATGATGAAGGAGCCGCGCGACGTCGAAACGGCACTCATCACCTTCCTGGTGACGGCCTCGGGCGTCAGCTTCGCCGGCGTCGGTTCCGCCTTCTGGGGATTGGTGGCGGGGCTCATCCTGTTCGGGGCGAGGCATCTGTTGCAGCGGCAGCCTCGGGCGTGATCCTCAGTCGCGAACTTTTTTCCTAAACCCCCTTGACAGTATGTTCCTATTATGTTCTATTCCTCCCGTCTCTCCAGGAGGGGCGGATCTGCAGTCCGCAAGTCTGGGAGGGACACGGGTCTTTGACGGAAGGTTTGGACATGGCGACATGTTTGCGGAAAAAATCGGAAGTCGAAGCGGTCGTCAG
>JBQTKG010000023.1:0-13704 GCA_052386315.1 Hyphomicrobiales bacterium | reverse complement strand
CGCCACCTCATCGACGGTGCCGAACCGGCCCATGGGGATTTTCGCCAGCATGAAGTCGATGTGGCTCTGCGGCATCTGGTCGAAGATCGGCGTGCGCACCGCGGCGGGCGTCACCGCATTGACCGTGATGTTGGTCCTCGCCAGCTCCTTGGCCAGCGACTTGGTCATGCCGATGACCGCGGCCTTCGAGGCCGAATAGGCCGAGGCGTTCGGATTGCCTTCCTTGCCGGCGATCGAGGCGATGTTGACGATCCGGCCGTAGTTCTGCGCCATCATCAAGGGCACCACGGCGCGATTGGTGAAGAAGGCGCCGTTGATATTGACCGCCATGACCTTGATCCAGCCGTCGATCGGGAACTCCGCCAAGGGCGCCGTCGGGCCGGTGATGGCGGCGCTATTCACCATTATGTCGATGCCGCCGAGCTGTTTGACCGTTTCGGCGGTGGCGCGTTCGACCGAGGCGTAGTCCGAGATGTCGACGATGATGCCGCCGTTCAGATCCCAGGCGACCGCCTTGCCGCCCTCGGCCTGGATGCGTCTCAAGACGGCCTCGCCGATCCCCGATGCGCCGCCGGTGACCACGGCGCGTCTGCCCGCAAATCTCATGACCCCGCCAGGGCTTCAATCGCCGCGTTGACCGCTTGCGGCTTCTCCATGTGGGGGACATGCCCGGCGCCCGCGATCACCAGGGCCTTGATGGCGGCGGGGAGATCCGCGGCATGGCGCGGCGGAATGATGCGGTCCTCGGCGCCGAAGATCGCCTGCGCCGGCATGGCGAGGCGGGCGAGCCCGTCGCGCCCGCTCCAGCCTTGCGCGCCCCCCGGATAGGCGGCCGCCGCGATCGCCCGCAACGCCGCCTCGGCCCCGTCGAGGCGCTTGAAGCGGATCACGTTCTCGACCATCTCGGAGGAAATCATGGCGGGCGTGGGGGTGAGCATCTCAAGCACGCCTTTCAGTTTCCGCGCCCGCGTCTCGGCGATGAACCCGCCGATGAACTCCATGTTGATTTCGGAGCCAAGGCCGCAGGGCGCGATCATCGTGAGCGAAGCGGCGCGGGCGGGATGCGTCTGGGCAATGTTGAGCGCGATGCCGGCGCCCAGCGAATGGCCGACCAGATGCGCCCGCGCCAGGCCGAGCTTCTCCATGAAGGCGAGCACCGTGGCCGAAAGCGCCGCGATGTCGCCTCCTCCCACATCCTTGCTCGAGGCCCCATGGCCCGGCAGATCGGGCGCTACGACCCGGCGGTCCCCGGCCAATGCGGCCTGGTTCATCGCCCACGAGGTGTGATCGGAGCCGAAGCCGTGGATGAGAAGCATCGCGGTGCCGCCGCCGCCGATCTCGAGATAGCGGACGGGCTTCCCCGACACTTCGACGGTCTGCGGTTCGGGTGCGGCCTCGGGCCCGCCTTGGCTGGCGAAGCGCGCCTTGAACTCGTCGACGAAGGCGTCGATTGCCGCATCGTCGATGCTTTGATCCGCCACCACTCCCAGGAGCGCCCCCACCGGCACGGTTTCGCCCTCGCCCGCGACCACCCGGCGCAGCGGCCCGTCCACCGGACTTTCGAAGACATTGGCGATTTTCGAGGTCTCGATATCCATGATCTCCTGACCGGGGCGCACGCTGTCGCCGGCCTTGACGTTCCATTTCGCCACCATGCCTTCCTGCATGGCGAGTCCCCATTTGGGCATGATGATGGCTTTGATCGCCGCCATGGCCTTTCCTCTTACGCCATGACCTTCTGCCGGTGCTTGATCGCCGTCTCGGCCGCCGCCACGATCCACTCGACCGAGGGAATGTAAAGGTCCTCGAGCGCCGGCGAGAACGGCACCGGCGCGTGCGGCGCGGTCACAAGCTGCACCGGCGCCTTGAGCGCGTCGAAGCAGCGCGAGGCGGCAAGGGCGGCGATGTCGGTCGCCATCGAACAGCGCGGATGCGCCTCGTCCACCACCACCAGGCGGCCGGTCTCCTCGATGGTCTCGATCAAGGTGGCGGTGTCGAGCGGCGAGGTGGTGCGCGGATCGACGACCGTGCAGGCGATCGCCTTTTTCTTCAGGATGTCGGCCGCCGCCAGAGCCTGGTTCACCATGCGGCCGAAGGCGACGATGGTTACGTCTTTGCCCTCGCGGGCCACATTGGCCTCGCCGAACGCGATGGTGTAGGGCTCGTCCGGCACCTCTCCCTCCATGTCGTACATCGCCTTGTGCTCGAAAAAGATGCACGGGTCGTCGTCGCGGATCGCCTGGATGAGCAGCCCCTTCGCCTCGTAGGGGTTCGACGGCAGGATGCATTTGAGGCCCGGGATGTGGGTGAACAGCGGATACAGGCACTGCGAGTGCTGCGAGGCGGCGCGGAAACCGGCGCCGTACATGGTGCGGATGACCAGGGGTGTCACCGCCTTGCCGCCGAACATGTAGCGGAACTTGGCGGCCTGGTTGAAGATCTGGTCGAAGCACACACCCATGAAGTCGACGAACATCAGCTCGGCCACCGGGCGCATTCCGGTCGCCGCGGCACCCACCGCGGCGCCGATGAAGGCGCTCTCGGTGATCGGCGTGTCGAGCACCCGGTCGCGGCCGAACTTGGCCAGAAGGCCCTTGGTGACGCCGAGCGGTCCGCCCCAGGCGTCCTGCTCGCCACCGGTGCCAAGCCCGCCTGCGATGTCTTCACCCATCACGATGACGCGCGGATCGCGCTCCATCTCCTGGCGCAGCGCTTCGTTGATGGCCTGACGATAGCTCTTCTTGGGCATGGCCGGCGCCTTTCAGTTGTAGGTCGCGTAGACGTCGGTAGTCAGAACCTCGGGCGAGGGCATCGGCGCCGCCTTGGCGTTGCTGAGCGCGTGGGCGATCTTTGCCTCCACTTCGGTTTCGATTCTGTCGAAGTCGGCGGCGCTCAACAGCCGTGCATCGCCCACCCGCTGGCGGAAGAGGTTCAGCGGATCCTTGGTCTTGCGCAAGTGTTCGACTTCGCCGGCCCCCCGATAGGTCATCGCGTCGCCCTCGAAATGGCCGAAGTAGCGGTTGAGCTTCATGTGCAGCAGGCTGGGTCCATCGCCCTTGCGGGCCCGCTCCACCGCCTCCCCCGCCGCCTCGTAGACCGCGAAGAAATCGCAGCCGTCCACTTCCCTGGCGGGGATAGCGAAGCCCGCGGCGCGGCCGTTCTGCGAGCCGGAGACCGACCAGGCCGAAGCCGTGGACTCGGCATATCCGTTGTCCTCGACCACGAAGACGACGGGCAGCTTCCACACCTTGGCAAGGTTGTAGCATTCAAACGTCGTACCCTGGTTCGAGGCCCCGTCGCCGTAGAACGCCACCGCCACGCCGCCGGTTTTCATGGTCTTGGCGGTCAAGCCCGCGCCGCATACCAGAGGCGGCCCCCCGCCCACGATGCCGTTGGCGCCCATCATGCCCTTCGAGAGGTCGGCGATGTGCATCGACCCGCCCTTGCCGCCGCACAGCCCGTCGCCGCGGCCGAAGATTTCGCTCATCATCGCATCGACATCGCAGCCCTTGGCGATGCAATGGCCGTGGCCGCGGTGGGTGGAGGCGATCGCGTCGCGATTGTCGAGGTGCATGCACACGCCGGCCGCCGAAGCCTCCTCGCCGGCATAGAGATGCACGAAACCGGGAATGTTGCCGGCGGCGAACTCGGCGTGGACGGCCTCCTCGAAGACCCGGATGGTTTTCATCTGACGGTAGGCGCGCAACAGATCGTCGCGGCTCAACTGCAGGCCACTTGCCATGATGTTCCTCCCGGAAAATTGTTTCGTTGTTTTGCCCGACCCTGCATCCAACGGCGCGGCGGTGTCAACCGGCTGTCAAGTTCTTTCCCCTTCTCCCCGCACTGCGTGCGGGGAGAAGGGGAAATTCTGAAACGCCGGAATTCGAGCGCGGCTCCGGCGGGTGTTCAAAGCCGGCGGCAAAAGGAGTATTGTGCAAGGGTGGGGGCAATTTTGGAAAGATGGAGATAGCACATGGACGCCCGTAAACTTCTCTTGGCCGCGGCAACTCTTGCCTTGTTCTCGTCCTTCAATTCCGCGCCGGCATCGGCGCAGGCGACACCGCTCTTTGCCGTGCTGAACGGCGGCAATGAATGCAACAGCACCCTTCCGCCCCCAGGCCCCGTCTGCCGCAAGGGCGATCCCGATGGCGTCGGCTCGGCGACCATCCTGTTTCCCACCACGACTTCGCTATGCTTTGGCATCTTGGTGGACAATCTGGCCAATGCGCCCGGTACCACCTTCGCCCATATCCACGGCGGCGTTTCCGGGATCAATGGAGCGATTCTGGTGACGCTCGCCCCGCCTCCGGTCGCTCCGGCGTTCGGCAATCCGGGAGCATCCTCCGGCTGCGTGAGCGGCGTTTCCTCGACGCTTGTCGCGGCGATCCGCAGCAATCCGACCGCCTTTTACATCAACGTCCACAATGCGGGCTTCCCTGACGGCGCCGTCCGCGGCCAGCTGTTCTGAAATCGGTCACCCCAATTCCGTCACCCCGGCCCCGGACACTGATCCGGGGCCGGACCCTGATACCTGATACCTGATACCTGATACCTGACACCTGACACCTGACACCTGACACCTGATACCTGATACCTGACTTCTGTGCCGGAATGGGCCACGGTCGGGCAGCAAATTTGCCATTTGTTCATCGGTGTTTAGGTCATTCTTAAGCGCCCTGCCCTAGCTTGGCATGTGAGTCAGTGCCTGGTTTCAGGTTGAGTTGCGTAAATGAACGGTCAGTTGCGTCCACGCGTAAACTATGTCATCGGGCCCGATGGCAGTCCGCTCACCATTGCCGATCTGCCGCCGCCCGGAAATCACCGCTGGGTGATCCGCCGCAAGGCCGAGGTGGTGGCGGCGGTGCGCGGCGGTTTGCTCAGTCTGGAAGAGGCCTGCGAACGCTACGTGCTGACCGTCGAGGAGTATCTGAGCTGGCAGCGTTCCATCGACCGTCACGGCCTGGCGGGGCTCAGAACCACCCGCATCCAGCAGTACCGTCAGCCGTAAGTCAGGCGTTAGAAGAGTTTCAGGGGCCGGAGACGCCAGTTTCCGGTCCTTTTTGTTGCGCCGCTCGCGCCAAGCCAGGCGGCGGTTCCCGCCTGCTATTGCTTCGTCGCCGTGATGGCGTTGACGCACCTGGCGTTCTCCCGGCGCACCATATAAATGGTCCGGGCGAGGCCGCTGACGATGTTGCCGGCGCGAAAAGTCCAGATCATCGCCGGCTCGACTCCACTCGGATCGAACGTGAACAAGGTATCGGTAAGTGAAAACGTGCCGGGGGCGGCTTCCGTGTGCGGCGCAATGAAGCCGCCGGTGCTGTTGATCCTGAGCGAAGCGCCACTGACAATATACGCTTCGAAGCTCGCGGTCCCGGACGAGGCGGCCGTGGCCGGAAATGTGATGGTGCCGACCGAGATGTTCAACTCGCCGCTCCCCGCCGGGGTGAGCGACTTGACCGCCGGCGCGGTGGCGCCAGTGCCCAGCCTATAAGTATCCGTCGTGGTCGTGAACCCGGCCTGGCATTGGGTGAAGATCATCATGGCATATTTGCCTGAGACCTTCGGAGGAGCCGCCTGCGCCACCTGCGCCATCGCCAGCAATGCCACGCCCGTCCAAACGCTCGTCGAAATCTTCATGATGTTCTCCTTGTTTCACCGGAATCGCCCCGGCGGCCGGCCCATTGAGGCCAACGGGGCTTGATTGGCAAGGACTAACCTTGGGGCTAGTGAATTGCCAAGCGGCGCGCCTGCTTCGCTCCCCATCCCCTTATATCTTCCGCCCTCCACGCCGTCATATGCGTAGATTTACGTAGCGTAGATTTGCGTAGACATGAACTCCGAATTGGCCAATACTGACTCGCGGCAATCATCCCAATCTTTTCAAGGGAGTGGCTTATGAAACGATTAGTTTTCGCCGCCATGTCGCTGGGACTGTTCGCAACCGGCGCGAATGCGAATGAATTCATCGGCGCGGTCTGCCTCACCACGAAAACTGCTGCCTGCGGGACGGACGCGGAGGGCTTGGCTGTGGGTACCTGCGCCGACCTGGAATACCAGCCGCCGAATCTTGGCGACGGCCCATCGACCAAGATTACGATTTTGCACACAGTCGAAGGCAATAGCCATATTGCGATCAATCACACATTGCCATCTGGCACACTTGTCGGAACGACGTACAAGACGGTAAACGCAACCAAGGTTCAAATTGAAGGCGGTCAAACTTATACTTCGCAAATGCGGCTCACCAGCCAGTCTCCGGCAACAATTGTATTGTCGACGAATTTTGTGTCCTTCACAGGCAACATTGCCAACTTCGACAACGTAGCAGGCTGCACCATCGGTTTCCGTGGTTCCGGAGTCATCAGAAAAAGATAAGCATTTCGGGGACGGCTTAATTAATTCGCGGAGCAATTAAGTAAGCTGTCAGTTAGCTGTCTGCCGAAAGACCTTTCACGAGGCCATCCTTCGAGGCTCGCGCGTTGCGCTCGCTCCTCAGGATGAGAACTTTCAGTCGTTACCTTTTGCTGAGAACTTTCACACTTCCCCTCATGCTGAGGTGCGATCCCGGCCTTGAGCCGGGGGAGCCTCGAAGCATCCCCTCACCCTTGTAACTTGGAATCGGCTACATCGGCTACAGTCGCCGATGCGGTGGCGGAGGGAAGGCCGTCTCCGCCGGCGGTTCTGAACTGGCCTGCCATGCGGGCGGCCGCAACCGTTTCGAAATCCGCAAGTTCCTCGCTCCTTTCGATCAGACTACCCATCTCTGCGGCATGGGTTGGCTTGAACCTTTCGCCGTCTTCGCCGCAAGGCGCGCTTCGTCCGAAGAGCTTTCCGCCCGCGCCGGACAAGACGCGGGAGTAAGCGCCCCGCGTCGCCCTTGGCTTTGTACTGCAATCGTGAAACATGGGATATACATTCATATGGACAGGCAATCATGGGCAAGACAGCAACGATCACCGCGCGCATCGAACCGGAGTTGAAGCGGAAGGCCGAAGGCGTTCTGGATAAGCTGGGCGTCAACACTACCGACGCCATCACCATGTTCCTGAACCAGGTCGTGCTGCGGCGCGGCCTGCCTTTCGAAGTCCGAATTCCCAATGCCGCGACCCGGCGCGCCTTGGCCGAACTTGAAGCGGGCGGCGGCGAAAGATTTACCGGCGGCGCCGGCGCAGCGTTCCGCCGCATTCTCGGCAAGCGCAAGAAACCGGCCAGAGCTGGATGAGTTAGGACGGATCATTTGCTTTCCCCCTCCTCCTAAAGTCATTCCGATTGAACTGGAAGCGCGACTGCCTCCCACTCTCTCCATGGCCGCCCCCCGAGGCGGCCATCCAGTCTTTCAAGTTGCTGGATGGCCGGGTCGAAGCCCGGCCATGGAGAGATGAGAGATGTTTGATGTGATGATGACGCCGGAGCGAGCGTGGCGGCAAAGAAGAACCGTCCCCCTTTATCTTTCCCGGCCATCCCGCCAATATGATCCCATGCCCTGCACCCTCCACGGCATCGCCATCGATCGGCGCAACCGCAACATCCTGATCTCCGTCAACGGCGAGCTATACACGCGCGCCAAGGCGCTCGCCGCGGAATGGAAGGAGTGAGCCCATGCCCTTGAAGACCAGACCGTTCGATCCCGCGGCATATCTCAAAACCGGTGCGGCGCGGGCCGCATACCTCAATGATGCCCTTGAAACCGGTGACCCCACTTTCATCGCCGATGCCGTCGGCGTGCTGGCGAAGGCGCGCGGCATGAGCAAGGTTGCGAAGGAAGCCGGACTGTCCCGCGAAAGCCTCTATCGCGCGCTTTCGCCCGAGGGAAACCCGGAGTTTTCGACGGTGCTCAAGGTGATGGCCGCGCTCCATCTCAAGCTCAAGGCCGCTCCCGGCGGAAATCCCTGAAACAGGATTGTCATGTCCAATTCGCTTCACGAAATCAAGATCGACCCCCGCAATGCCGACATCCTGATCTCGGTCAACGGCGAGCTATACGCGCGCGACAAGGCCGTGGTCTCGGTCTTCGATTCCGGCTTCATCCTGGGCGACGGCGTCTGGGAAGGGCTGCGGCTGGTCGAGGGCGGCGTGCCCTTCCTGCGCCGGCACATCGAGCGGCTCTATGAGGGGGCCAAGGCCATCTTCATGGATGTGGGCGTCGCGCCGCCAGAACTGGTGCGGCGCCTCTTCGCTTGCCTTGCCGCCAACGCAATGGAAGACGGCGTTCACATCCGCCTGATGGTGACGCGCGGTGTCAGGGCAACCCCCTATCAGGACCCGCGTGTTGTGATTTCGCCCGCCACCATCGTCATCATTCCCGAATACAAGACGCCCAATCCGGAGAAATTCGACAAGGGCCTCCGCCTCTACACCGTCAATGTGCGGCGCGGCGCCCCCGACGTGCAGGACCAGAAGCTCAACTCCCATTCCAAGCTCAACTGCATCGCGGCCTGCATCCAGGCCATCAATGCCGGCGCCGACGAAGCATTGATGCTCGATCCTCTGGGCTTCGTCGCTACCTGCAATTCCACGCACTTTTTCATCGTGCGGCGCGGCGAGGTGTGGACTTCGACCGGGCAATACTGCATCCCCGGCATTACCCGCGCCAACCTGATCCGCCTGTGCCGGGAGAATGCCATCCCGGTGTTCGAAAAGCAGTTTTCGCTCTACGACGTCTACGGCGCCGACGAAGCCTTCGTCACCGGCACTTTTGCCGGCCTGGTGCCGGTGCGCGAAGTGGACGGCCGTCCCATGCGCAATCCTCTGTCCACGGAGCAATGGACGGGCGCCGGCCCCGTCTCGCGGAAACTCTCGGCGCTTTACAAGGAACTTTGCCTGAAGGACGCGCGGAGAAGCCTCTGATGACCACGATCGCCATGTGGTCGGGGCCGCGCAACATCTCGACCGCCATGATGTATGCCTTCGGCAACCGCGCCGATTGCATCGCCTGGGACGAGCCCTTCTATGCCTTCTCGCTTGTCCATCGCGGCAACGATCATCCGATGCGCGAGGAAATCATCGCCGCCAACGACAGCGATTGGCAAAGCCTGGTGGAAAAATGCGTGAGGCCCGCCGCGAAGCCCCTCTTCTACCAGAAGCACATGACCCACCACATGCTGGCGGGCTACGACCGCGCCTGGATTCACAGGCTCACCAGCGCCTTCCTGATCCGCGCCCCCGAGCGCGTGCTGGCCAGCTATGCGAGGAAATGGTCCGATGTCAGCCTGCATGCCATCGGCTTCGTCGAGCAGGCGGAAATTTTCGATTTGGTGGCGGAGCGGCTTGGCCATGCGCCCCCGGTCGTCGACGCCGAGGACGTGCTGGCCAATCCGGCCCGCGTTCTCGAAGCCCTATGCCGGGCCTGCGGCGTCGCCTTCGATCAAGCCATGCTGTCGTGGCCGAAGGGGCCCAAACCCTTCGACGGGGTGTGGGCGCCGCACTGGTACGAGGCCGTGTGGCAATCGACCGGCTTCTCGAAACCGGAAGCGCGGCTCGAGCCCCTTCCCGATAATCTCGCCCGCATCGCCGATACGGCGCGGCCCCTCTACGAAAAGATGCGCGGCTTCCGGCTGACCTAGCGCGCCGGCACGCCCGCCAGTTGCCCGGCGGCGCCTGCCTGTGCCACGCCGCCGCCGCCGCCTTCCTTCTCGACCAGGAGCTCGACTTTCCGCAATTCCGCCTCTTCGTCCTTGAGCGCCGCCTGGACGTCGTTCAACTGGTCCTTGAGCTCGCTGATCGACTTCAAGAGATTGTCGCGGCGCGAGCCCGCCGCCCTTGCCGCCAGCGAATAGTTGAAATGGGCGGGATCGCCCACCCCGTTACGGGCTTCCTCGAAGCGCACCTGGCCGTCGAGGTCGTCATACTTGCGCATGAAGTCCTGGATCATCGCCTCGATATCGGCGGCCTGGCGGCGCTTGTCTTCGGCGCGGAAGCGGTGCAGCCTGAGCAGGCTATCGCGTGAACGCATGGGGTTCCCTCACTCACTCGTACAGACCGGGACGGAAATTGCGGCGTCCCTTTTCAGCCGCGCCCGAATCAACTACGCAGGAGATTCCGGCGATCGTGGGGGCGATGATGAACCGGTAAGCTTAAAGGCGGGTAAAGCGGCGGGTAAAGCCGGATTCAGTCGAATAAACCGGCATCTTCAGTGGCTTCGGGCAATATCTGGTGTGCCGCCGCGGCCACCCACCACATCTTGCGTGTCCATCCGGTAATTTCGAGTCATTCGCATTAGGTTTTGTTAACCTTTCCCGGCTTATCTTCATGTGAGCGTTAACGGTTGGTTGCGGCCACTGCAACCCGAGAGGGCTCCATGGCGGAGCCGGCGGCGATAGGGGATTCGAGATGAGGGTACTGCTGATCGAGGACGATACCGCGACGGCCCAGAGCATCGAGCTGATGCTGAAGTCGGAAGGGTTCAACGTCTACACCACCGATCTGGGCGAGGAGGGCGTCGATCTCGGCAAGCTCTACGACTACGACATCATCCTGCTCGATCTCAACCTGCCGGACATGTCGGGCTATGAAGTGCTGAAGACGCTGCGCGTCGCCAAGGTCAACACGCCCATTCTCATTCTCTCCGGGCTCGCCGGCATCGAGGACAAGGTGCGGGGGCTCGGCTTCGGCGCCGACGATTACATGACCAAGCCCTTCCACAAGGACGAGCTCGTCGCCCGCATCCACGCGGTGGTGCGCCGTTCCAAGGGCCATGCCCAGTCGGTCATCTTGACCGGCGAACTCCTGGTCAATCTCGACACCAAGACCGTCGAGGTTGGGGGCCAGCGCGTGCATCTGACCGGCAAGGAATACCAGATGCTGGAGCTCCTGAGCCTGCGCAAGGGCACGACGCTCACCAAGGAAATGTTCCTCAACCACCTCTATGGCGGCATGGACGAGCCCGAGCTCAAGATCATCGACGTGTTCATCTGCAAGCTGCGCAAGAAGCTGGCGAGTGCGGCGGGGGGAAAGAACTTCATCGAAACCGTGTGGGGCCGCGGCTATGTGCTGCGCGAAGGCGCTCCCCCCATGCACGGCGACGACCTGCGCGAAACCGCCTGATCCTTCGAGGCTCGGCCTTTCCATGCATCGTCATCCCGGCGAAAGCCGCTATCGTATTCGCACATCTTCGCGCGTTTGATATCGTCGATTTTGCTATCCAAATACCGTCATCCCGGCGAAAGCCGGGACCCATTGATCCGCGTGACGCGATGCGCATCCGTTTTGCTATTTCCGTGGGTCCGGCTGGAGTTTACCCCGGACACCGATCCGGGGCCGGGATGACGGAGTTGGGGAGATTGATTCTTCTCACCTGCAAAGAGCTCGAGCGCGCAGCGCGCGAGCGCCGAAGCACTACGCCCCCAGGAACACGCTCGCCTCGGGCTTCTGCGGATCGGCCTTGATGTCGACCGTGTCGCCGGGCCTATATCCCATCACCGCTTCACCCGGCATCGACCGGCTCTCGCCCTGGCGCTTCTGGCCCGGCGGATATTCGTAAGAATAGCGCACGTGCCAGCGCGTCTGCCGGTTGATGCTGATATTGCTGCGGCGGACATCGGTGACGGTGGCCTTGAGCGCCACGCCCGCTTGCATCAGCCGCAAGTCGCGCCGGCCGGCGGCGCGGGCGAAATAGACGATCGAGCCGCCGGCGCCGGTCATCACCAGCCCCGCCAGCACGAACAGCCAGACCGGCGCCTTATTGGGCAAGTCCGGATCGGCGAAGACATTGACGCCGAGGCTGAGGCCGAGAAAGCCCAGCCCCACCAAAAGAAAGATGCCGCCGAAGAAATACCAGAATTTCTCGGTACCCATGTCGGCGGACTATAGCCGATGGCGCCGCCCCGCGCCACCAGGCGCGCCTAGCGCGTTTTCCCGAAAAGTGGAATCCACTTTTCGGACAAGAAAACGCGCCAAGTCAATAATCTGGCGCATGTTCTTGCCGCCAAAGTGTGTACACTTTGGCGGAACATGCGCTAGCCCTCGCCCATCAGCTTGACGATCAGCAAGGCGAGATCGCGCTTGCCGAGGCTTTCCATGGGCCCCTCCTCGGCCAGCGCGATGCGCTCGGGATCATAGGGATTGTCGCCCGCCTCAAGCAGGCGGAACAGCGCGTCGTTCTTCTCCGCGTAGCGTTTGAGAATATCGCGCCGCACGTGAGCGGGCAAGCGGCCGGCCCCGGCGCTGGCCGGAAAGGCTTGCGCCGCCAGCATGAACATCGCCTTCTGGACGCCGGCGTTGGCGTCGAGCGATTTCACCAGCCGCATGAATTCAAGGGCTTTCCCGGAAACGCTGGGATTGCTGGCAAATTCCGGCCGGCTCAGGCGCGAGGCGTCGAGCTTGAGGATAGCGCACAGCGTGTCGACGGCATCGCCGCCCTCATAGACCGCCAGATGAATGTTGCCGCGGCCGAACCGCGCGGCCCATTTGCCGATATGGTCGAAATACTCGATGTCGGCGATCAGCGCGGCCGGATTGTCGAGGTGCCGTTCGATGGGCTTATAGAACCGGTTGCCGGTCTGCTTGATTTTCTGGTTGTAGGCCGACAGGAACAGCTCGTCGGGCCGCCGCACGAAGGCGATGATCTCGACCTCATGATCCTTCAGGCCAACGGCCAGACGCGCCACCGCCTCGTCGGTGAGCGCGAAGAATTCCTCGCTGGAGATGAGCGCGCTCGGGGCCTCGGCCTCCGCCAATGCAAGGTTAAGCGCGGCCAGTTCCGTCTCGAAAACCGGCGCGTCGCCTTGCGCCCGGTCGCGCATGTTCTTGAGCGCGAAGGCCAGCCGGTGCTGGCCATGGTGATACCAGCAGCAGCGCGGATAGATGAAACCGGCGCCGGCGAGGGCTTCGCCCGACATTTCCATGGCCCGCTGGATGGACGTGGTTCCGGTCTTGTGGGCGCCGATATGAATGAACAGTTTCACGGGCCGCCGTCCGCGCCCGCCGCCGCCGGACCATAGCCATAGGCCCGCATGTATTTGGCGCAACGCCGCTCGACATAGGCGATGTCCTCGGAGCCGAACAGGCTGCGGAAATTCTCCGGCCCCTTTTCCGCCCTGACATGCGTGGTCCGGTACTGGAATGGTTCAAGCCCCAGGCGCGATTCGAGCTCCGCCAGGGCGCGCTCCGGCGCCCGCGCCAGCTCGCCATAGGGAAACTCGACGAGGCGGGTGCCGATCAGCGGCTTCATCTGCTCGAAGATCGTCATGGGTTCGAGCCAGACATTGACGGCCGCCGCCAGCGAATGCTTGCTCAACTGGCGTCCCGCCGCGGCGCTGGCCGCGACTTCCACCGGATGCCGGTGGATATGCACGAAGCGCGCTTCGGGAAACTCGGCCGCCAGCAGCGGCAGGCCGTAGACATTGTGCGGCGACTTGTCGAACCAGGAGCCTTGCGGCGCCTTCAGCTTGGCGCGGTAGAGGGCGATATGGCGCTCCATCAGTTCGCGGCGGTCGGCGCTGGCTTCGACCGCGGCCTGAAACTCCGCCTCGCCGATGCCGTCGAGGGCGCGGTGTTTCTTCAGCACCATGTTGCGGATGGCCACGGCATTGTACTCCGGCGAGCCGAAGGCGCTGTGCCAGCGGTAATACATCGTCTCTTCCGGGCAGATCAGATCGGGGCGCTGGCGCAGCAGGTCGCGCAGCAGGGTGGTGCCGGACCGCGGCGCGCCGAGAATGAAGAAAGGCGCGACAGGTTCCATGATTTCCTTCAGCGAATTGGAAGACG
>JBQTKG010000022.1:0-13308 GCA_052386315.1 Hyphomicrobiales bacterium | reverse complement strand
GTCCGGGCCTGGCCTGCGCCGTCGGTGAAGTGAAGTTCCGGAAGTGTCTTGGGCGCTTCGTACATCACGAAATTAGGCGTCGCGGCGGCCACCTGTGTGGCGAGGAAGAACATGGCGCCAAGCAGTGCTACGAAGAAGCGCCTCATGTGCCGGCTCCTTGTGGTGCTTTCCTGAGACGTTCGACGAGGGGCAGGATTGTCTCGCTGAGAGCCTGTTCGGTGATCGCGCCGATATGCTTGTGGGCGATGAGTCCGTCGCTCCCCACGACAAATGTTTCGGGCACGCCGTAGACGCCGAAATCAATAGCAACCCGGCCATCGCGGTCGGTGCCGGTACGGGTGTAGGGGTCGCCCATGGTATTCAACCACTGGGCGGCATCGTCAGGCGCGTCCTTGTAGTTGAGACCATGGATCGGCACCGTCCCATTCTCGGCGAGTTTCATGAACAGCGGATGTTCTGCGCGGCAGGCGACACACCAGGAGGCGAAGACATTGACGAGCGAGACTTCGCCAAGGATATTCTTGCTCGACAGGCCCAGTGTGCGGCCCTTGACCGGCGGCAGATCGAAGTCCGGCACCTGTTTGGCGATCAGTGTAGATGGCAGCAGGCTCGGGTCCCGGTCGAGACCCTTGCTGAACAGAACCGCGAGCCCGGTGAAGCCAATTCCTGGCAGGGCATAAAGCAGCCAGCGCCGCGAGGGATTACTAACCGGCCTGGCTCCTTCATCTTGCAATGGGCTGGACATCGCCGGCTGCTCGATCATGTGACTACCATCAATTGGAGGGATAGGTGCCGTAGACGAAAGGTTCCTTGCCATCCGTGGTGAAGGCGTAGGTCGTGTAGACTTCCGCTTCCATGCCCGGCATTTGATCAAAGCCCATGCCGGGGATTCCCATCGGCATTCCGGGCATCGAAATGCCGGCGATCTCAGGAAGTGTGATCAGCATTTTCTTGACCTGATCGACGGGCACGAAGCCCTCAACGATATAGCGGCCGATCTTGATCGTGTGGCAGCCCTGCAATTGCTGGGGCACGCCGGCGGCGGTCGCAATCTGGGCAAGATCGTTGGTCGGGATCAGTTCCACCTTGAAGCCGTTCTTTTCCAGATAGGCCGCATAGGTCTCGCAGCAGGTGCAGGTCGGATTCTTATACATGACCGCGTCGATCGCCGCGGCGAAGGCGGGCATCGGCATGGTTATCGTCATGGCGGTTGCGGCGAGGCGGTAGGCGATCTTCATTACACTTCTCCTTTGGTTGAGCATCGAATGGTCAGGTCACGCGGAACACGGTCATGAGGCCCGTCGTCTGATGGTCGGTAACATGGCAGTGCAGCATCCAGTTTCCGGGAATGTCGGCCACGAAGGCGAATTCGACGATGTCGGTCGGCGCCATCAGCACCGTATCCTCCCATCGCCGATGCGGAACCGCGGCGCCATTGCGGCTCAACACGAGCGGGCTGAATCCGTGAATGTGCATGGTGTGCCACCAGGCGGTCTCGTTGCGCATGGTCAGCAGGCAGGTCTCGCCTCTTTGCACCGTGAATTGGGGCTCCATGCCGGCGTGACCGTCGCCCGTCATCGACACGCCGTTGATCGCCCAGATGGGGCCGCCGTCCATTCCGGGCATGGCCATGCCCATCATGCCGCCGACACCCTTCATATTGCCGCCGCCCATCATGCCACCCCGCAGAACCATCTCATGCCGCACGGCTTGCGCGAGGTTCGGCTCCGGCAGGGGATTGCGCGGCAGCGCAAGCGGCGCACCCAAAGGGTGGTCCCGCAGCGGTGGCCGCGTGTCGTAAACGATGTTCGTCAGCGTATAAGCGAGGCCGTCATAGAAATTGTCGATGACAGCGTATCGCTTGCCGGGCTCGCCCTGCATGTCGAGTACAATGTCGATGCGCATGGCGGGGCCGACTGTGACGCGGCCTCCCTTCGCCTCATGCGGTTCGCAGGGCTGGCCGTCGATGGCCACGACTATCGGACGGTGCCCATCGAAGCGCAGCGCCATGATCCGGGCAAGGGCGGCGTTTGCCAGACGCAACCTGATGCGTTCGCCGGCACGAACCGCAAGATCGGCGGGAGGCGCGCCATTGATGGTTACGAAATTGCCGACACGCCCCGACATGCCCGCATCCATCATGCTGCCGAAGCCTGAAGCAATTTGCCCGTCTTTGGTGAGCCGCCAGTCCTGCAGCATCCACACAAGATCGCGGTCGACGGCCACGGGCTCGCGTTCCTCGACGATCAGCATCGCGGCAAGGCCCCGCCCGATCTGTTCCAGGCTGTTGGCGTGGGGATGGAACCAGAAGGTCCCGGCATCGGGCGGGGTGAATTCATAGGTGAAACTCTCGCCGGGCCCGATCGGCGGCTGGGTGAGGCCGGGCACGCCATCCATCGGGTTCGGCAACCTGATGCCGTGCCAGTGGACGGTCGTATCCTTGTCCAGCCGGTTCTCTACGATGGCGCGGAACGGCTCGCCCTGCCGGACACGCAAGACGGGGAAGGGGTACTGGCTGTCATAGGACCACACATCCGTAGGCGGATGATCGGCGCCGCGCAGGGATGCGCGCGCGGCTTGCGCGGCGATCCGCTGTTCACCGGCTGCGGCTGCAATCGCCATGGGAGACCGTCGCGCGGCCGAGACGGCGGCACTGGCTCCTCCCAGGACAAGCGCCCTGCGAGACAGGACAAATCTGAAATCGGAAGTCATTCTTCGGCCCTTTGCAATCGCGGCTGAGGATGGAATGACCCGCGCGGCACACGGCACGCGCGGATGCGTTCACGCGCACCGGGTCGGCTGCTTCGGGCAGTTACCGGCGCGTCAGACGAGATCGCTGAGTCTTGGAGGGTAAGGATCTGGCGCCAAGGCCCTTCCGGAGAGAACTGGCTGCACAAGGCGAAAATGCGCCGCTGGCCGCACCGCCGGGTCGGCTGAATCTTCCGGCCCGGCCGCAGTCATAGGCGCGACACAGATCGCCCCGCAAATGGCGGTATCTGCGCTGCCGCTGTCTGAGGAATTCTTCTGGCAATCCCCGCCGCCGGAACCGCCCGCGTCCGCTATCGCCGACATGTGAGCCATGCAAGATTGGGAGTGGCCCGCTTGTGCGGCAGACATGCTCATGCCCAGCGTCAGGAAGACCACGAGAACACAAACCAGAATCTGCCGGGGTGGCCAATGCAACATTGCAGGAGGCAAGATAGTCAAGATTTGCCCGGCAAACAAGCGCGCGACCCTTGCTGCGACTTCGAGACGCTCAACGGATTGTAACTTGACTGTATGCCGGAGACATCAAGCCTTTGAAAGGTTTACCGATTTTCTGCGATAAGGCCGGCCACGGCACCCGACCTCAGGCAAGCATTTGCCCGGCTTCGCGCCGCCGCTTGAATAGGGTTGCCTCGACCCCATGTGATCACGGTCCTGCAACCGGAGCCGGAAATGAAAGCCACTCTCGCCGCCTGCGCCGCACTTCTGTTCGCCTGCCTGCCCGCCGCGGCCCAGGAGGCCGACGATCCGGAACTGATCTTCAAGAAGACCACGGTCTGGCGCCTCTTGTCGCCCGACGCCAAGCTCGCCACCTACGCCCTCGACGATCCCCTCGTCGAAGGTGTGGCCTGCCATTTCACCGTGCCGGAAATCGGCGGCTGGAAAGGCTGGGCCGGTTTTGCCGAAGAACGCTCCGAAACCTCGCTGGCCTGCCGCCAGATCGGCCCCATCGCCTTCAAGGGCAAATTCGACCAGGGCGAGGAAGTCTACCGCCAGCGCCGCTCGCTGTTCTTCAAGAAAATGCAGATCGTGCGGGGCTGCGACGCCAAGCGCAACGTCCTCGTCTATCTCATCTACAGCGACCGGCTGATCGAAGGTTCGCCGCAGAACTCGACCTCGACGGTGCCGTTGATGCCGTGGGGCACCCTCCCCGCCCCCGTCTGCAAGGACTATCTCAATAATTGACGTTTAGTTAACCAAGACACATTTCCGCCCCATCCCGCCAATAGCCCCTTTGGCCCAAGAATTGCTTGGACAGAATTGTCCTGGGGCGGGGGGTTTTATTCATTGTCCAGCGTCCATTCCGTGCGCGTTATACGCACCATGGTTTTCGGTGTTTCCATCGGCATCGCCGTATCCGTGATGCCGGCCGCGGCTCGGCCGCCCGGCGATGTGCCATATTGGCCGAAGGCCGAACCCGCTGCCTATGCCTATACCAGTTTCAAGCATGTGCAGACGCGGCCGCTCTTGACGCTGGCCCGCATCGTCGAGGGTGACATTCCGCCGGCCATGCGCGGCGGCGGGAAGGGTCTCAATTGGCGGCTGGTTAGTCTTCTGTCGGCTGTCGAGCGCCATTTCGGCAAGCCTGTCACCGTCACTTCGGGCTGCCGCTCCTTCCGGACCAACCGCCGGGCCGGCGGCGCCCGCCGCTCATTCCACCTGCGCTGCATGGCCGCCGACATCAGGGTGGCGGGGGTGAGCGAAGCCCAAGTCCTGCGCTATGTGCGCAAGCTCCCCGGCCGCGGCGGCGTCGGCACCTATTGCCGCAACTCCGTGGTCCATCTCGATATCGGCCCGCACCGCGAATGGCATCAACGCTGCGGCAGCCGCCACAAGATGTTCGCGAAAAAGAAGAAGATCGTGAACTGGCGCCGCGCCTGAAGCCCTCAAGGGGACCTGCGCAACATTGGAATCAAGCAGATCGTGGCGATGATCTGTACCGTACCCATTGCTATGAACAGCGCGCTGAACGAATAATTGCTGATGATATATCCGCCCAAAATTATCGCTACAGCCAGGATCAGATTCTGTCCGCCGGCCATCAAGCCCCATGTAAATCCCGCTGCTTTCTCACCGGGAGAGTAGCGCGCATAGAGCGCCGACCAGGTGGGATTGGAAAGAGCCAGCGCCACTCCAAGTCCTGCCTGCACCAAAAACAGATGCATGGGCCTATCGACTAAAAGATATGCAAACGTGCACACCGCATTAAGCGCATAGCCCGCGACGAGCAGCCTCTCGCGGCCGCACCACTGCCAGATGCGGTCGGAGACGCGGCCGGCGATAATCGTGAGGATGCCGGTCATTCCGAGATAGATTGCCCAGGCCCAGGTTATATCGAGGATGCTGCCGCCGATACGCTGCGCGAAAACAGCAAACAGCGGGCCGAGGAGACCTTCGCCCAACGCCCATAAATTGCTGCTCCACAGGAGGACCCATTCCTTCCTATGGAATGCCAAATCACCGGTGCTTTTTGCGCGTTTTGACACGCTGAAATGCTAACACATGGGCGAGGCCCGTGCCATATTTGGCCATTCACGCCCTTTCAGCCGCGGCATGTTGCCGGTGCTGTCCTTCTCGCCCAAGGTTGTCACCCATGTCTTAGGTACGTTCCGTTACCTATGTCTCCGGGCCGTACATTCCAATTTCTGGCGACCCCGGCAGGATTCGAACCTGCGACCTAGTGCTTAGAAGGCACTTGCTCTAGTCCAGCTGAGCTACGGGGTCTTGACTTGCTCTCCTCACCCTGAGGTGCATCGCCGGAGGCGACGCCTCGAAGGGTCATCGCGGATGCCGATGCTTCCAGGCTCGCCCCGCTTCGCGCGGGCTCGCGCCTCAGCATGAGGATTTTGACTCAATGGGTCCAGTTCTCCGGCCGGCCCCATCTGAAATTCTCCGAGTACGACTTCTTGTGCATCCGGACCGGCGCCTCGGGGGCGACGGTGTAAGCGAGCCCCTCGCGCTCGGCATAGGCGACCGCCTGTTCGCGGCTCGCGAATTCGAGCCGCAACTGCTGGCGCATGTCGCCCGACGAGGTCCAGCCCATCAACGGCTCGCGGCCGCGCGGCGCCTCCGCTTCGAACTCCAGAATCCATGCCTCCGGCTTGCCCTTGCCCGACTGCATGGCATTGCGGGCCGGTTTGTAGATGCGTGCCGCCATCGCTTCTCTCTCGATCTTCATGGCTGGTCGGGGTGGCCAGATTCGAACTGACGACCCCCTGCGCCCAAGGCAGGTGCGCTACCAGGCTGCGCTACACCCCGAATGCCATGTGGCACCGTGAATAGACGAGGAAGCCCCTCCCCGGCAAGGCTGGCGTATCAATCCTCAGGTTTGAAGATGCGATGGTAAACTTTGTCTCCCGGCTTGAGGCCGATGCGCGCCGCCGTGCCCGCCGCCACCTCGAGCACCGCCAGCACCGGCTCCTCGCTGCCTATCACTTCGAGCGAATGCGGCACGGTATTTTCGGCCACCGCCGCGACCCGCCCGTCGGCGCGGATGAAAATCATGTCGAGCGGGATATAGGTATTCTTCATCCACATGCCCACGGCGCGCGCCTCGCCGAAATCGAACAGCATGGCCCGGTCTTGTGGCAGCGTGTAGCGGAACATCAGGCCGCGCTGGCGCAACGCCTCGCTGTCGGCGATTTCGGCGATGAACTCCCACTCCCCCACTGCCGTGACGATGGTGAGAGGCTCGCGCCTGAAGTTGGGTGTCTCCGCCTGCGCCGCCACGGCGGCGATGAGGCAGAGAAAAAAACCCATGACGGCGGCGCGCATGGCGCCGCTTCTCGGCAATGATTGCAGCGGAAGCAAGGCTCAGTTGGTGTGCGGCGGCCCGCCGTCGAGCGACAGGCGCACTTCCGCCGCCATGTTGCCTTTCGGCCCTTCGCCGAAGCGCACATAGACCCAGGTCTCCGGCTGCAGCTCGGCGATCGCCGTCTTGCGCAGCGTTTCCATGTGCACGAAGATGTCGGGCTTGCCTTCGCCCTCCGAGACGAAACCGAAGCCGCGGGCGCGGTTGAACCACTTCACCTTGGCGCGCACCCAGCCGCTCGAAGGCGTCACCGTGGTATGCGCCCGGCTCTTGCGCTCGACCGGGTGGATCGCGGTGGACGGATCGACCGACAGCACCTTGAGGCATTGATAGCCCTTCTGCCGCTCGACCACTTCGCAGGTGATGCGCGTTCCTTCCAGCGGCGCATCGAAACCGTCGCGCTTCAGGCAACTGAGATGCAGGAGGATATCCTGCATGCCGTTGTCGGGGATGATGAAGCCATAGCCCCGCCCAGTATCGAACCACTTCACAAGACCGTTGATCTGGATAATCCGGACGGCCGGCTCGAGTCCCGTGGCCGGACTCGTTGCCGCATCACCCTTGTGGGTGTCACTCGCCGCCATGACTTCGACCTGCTCATTGGGCGGCGCAACACAGCCTCGACCCCTCCGCCCAAGCGTCAATGTGATCAAATCGCGCCGATTTGTACAGAGCGAAGCGCATGCCTCCGTGTGGATAACTTGCCGGCGGCCATGGCGGGGTCTGCCATGCGCCTCGCTGCGATGGAAACAAGCCAAGAGAATCAATGGCGATTGCATGACGACTTGCAAGCGAGCGGAAGTTGCTACTGTGCAAAAAATGTCACGCTCGAAAAAAGATTCAATTGCTCACGCCGGACTCCGGCCGCGCGATTTCTGATATTCGTGCCCCGCTGATTCGGTTTCGGCGGCAATCTCCGCCACCGCGCTCAGCACCTCGCCGATCTCGCCGTTGATGACCAGAGTGGCGAGGCCGTCGAGACCGGTGGGCTCGCGATTGACGATGACAAGTGGCGTGCGGTTGTGGGCGGCCATCACCGGCAGCCCCGCGGCGGGAAAGACCTGCAGCGACGAGCCGATGGCGAGGAAGAGATCGGCATCGAGTGTGGCGGCGCGCGCCTCCGCCATGGCTAGCTCGGGCATCGGCTGGCCGAAGGAGATGGTCGCCGGCTTGACGATGCCGCCGCAGGCTTGGCAGCGAGGCGCCACCGCCGTCGCTGCGATCGCAGCGCGGGCCCAGTCGAGTTCATGGCGCCGTTCGCAAACAAGACAGCGCGCATAGGTGCCGTTGCCGTGGATCTCGATGATGCGTTCGGCGGGAATACCGGAACTGTGATGCAGGCCGTCGATGTTCTGGGTGATGACCGAGCTCACATGGCCGCGGGCCACGAGGTGGGCCACCGCCGCGTGTCCCCGCCCGGGCGCCGCGCCGCCGAAGCGGTCGCGGATCGCCAAGAGCCGCCGCCAGGCTTCCAGGCGTTTCGTTTCCGAGCGCATGAATTCCCCGAATTCGATGGGCTTGTGCTGCGTCCAGAAGCCGCCCGGCGAACGGAAATCGGGAATGCCGCATTCGGTTGAAATCCCCGCTCCCGTGAAGGCCACGGCGCGCCTGGCGCGCTGGACCATCGCCGCCAGTTCTTCTATGTCTCGCTCAGCCAAGAGGACGCCCCATGAAATATCTGCACACCATGATCCGCGTTTCCAATCTCGAGCAGTCGCTCGATTTCTTCGTGGGCAAGCTCGGCTTCGTCGAGCAGCGCCGCCACGTGAACGACAAGGGCCGCTACACCCTGGTCTTCGTCGCCGCCCCCGAAAGCCCCGATGCGCCGGTCGAACTCACCTGGAACTGGGATCCGGAAGTCTACACCGGCGGACGCAATTTCGGCCACCTCGCTCTCGAAGTCGACAACATCTACGATTACTGCGCCAGGCTCAGGAAGGCGGGCATCGTCATCAACCGCCCGCCGCGCGACGGCCGCATGGCCTTCGTCAGGACCCCCGACGGCATCTCGATCGAACTGCTCAACAAGGGCGCAGCACTGCCGCCGCAGGAACCGTGGGCGAGCATGCCGAATTCCGGGACGTGGTGAAGCACTTTCACGCCATCAACTGGCCGCCGTTCACTTCGATCGCCTGGCCGGTGACATAGCCGGAAGCCGCATCGCTGGCGAGATAGAGGAAGGTTCCGGCGCAATCTTCGGCCGCGCCCAGCCGCTGCATCGGAATGGTCTGGCGCGCCGCCTCGCGCTTGGCTGGGTCGGAAAAGCGGTCGTGGAAGGCGGTGTGGATGGTGCCGGGCGAGACGCAATTGACCCTTATCCTGTCGGCCGCCAGTTCCTTGGCGATGGTCTTGGAGAAGGCCGAGACGAAGCCCTTGGCGCCGGCATAGATTCCCGCCCCCGGGCTGCCGCCGGTGCGCGCCGCGATCGAGGTGACGTTGATGATGCTGCCGCCGGTGCCCTGGCGCTGCATCGCCGCCGCGGCGAGGCGGCAGCAATGCACCAACTGCCGGCAATTGAGCTCGAACACCCGGTCGATGAAATCGTCGCTCACATCGCCAAGCTGGGTGCGCGCCACCAGGCTTCCGGCATTGTTGACCATGACATCGATGCGGCCCAGCCGCTCGACCGCATCGGCGATGAGCTTGTCCGCCGCTCCCGCATCGGTGAGATCGAGCTTCAGCGTGGCGATGCCACGGGCTTCGATCTTCTGCAACTCAGGCCCGCCGCCGAGATATTGCGCAAACACGCGTGAGCCCGCCGCGGCGAAGGCGAGTGAGGCCGCGCCGCCGATGCCGGTGACGCCGCCCGTCACCACCACGGCCTTATCCTTCAAATCGTCGAACATGGATTCTCCCTATGCGTTGCCGCTGTCAGGCGTATTCTCTCCGGCGGGCTTTCATTGCGCGGGTGCCATCATGGATCGAAACAAATTCTTCAGCGGCCTGGACCTCGTGGGACGGCTGCTGCTGGCCGCCCTGTTTGTGAGCGACGTGTGGGTGATCGTCAACAATTATGGCGCCACCGAAGATTACCTTGCCCAGTCCGGCGTGCCGCCCCTGTTGCTGCTGCCCGCCGTAGCGGTCCAACTGGGCGGCGGCCTGCTCGTCGCCGTTGGCTGGCAGACACGCCTTGCCGCCCTGGCGCTCGCCCTCTTCTGCACTTCGACAGCGCTCATCTTTCACAGCCAGTCTGGCGATCCCAACGAGGCGATCCATTTCTGGAAAGACCTGGCGCTCGCCGGCGGCTTCCTCGTGCTCCTCGCCAATGGCGCGGGCGGTTTTTCGCTCGATGCGCGGCTGCGGGGATCGTGAAAGAATTGGCGCGCCCTACGGGAGTCGAACCCGTCTTTACAACGTGAAAGGCTGTCGTCCTAACCGATAGACGAAGGGCGCGCGAACCGGCGCTCTATAGGGGGCTTCGCCACCACTGGCAAGTTTTACGCAACCCGCGCCACGTCCTCGATGTGGATCGAAGCTTCGCGGCGCGAACCCCAGTCATCAACCGTCAGCCGCCCGGCGACATGCAGCGGAAACTGGCGCTCGCCGAGCAGCAGTTCGCCGAGATCGCTGCCCAGCGCCCGGAACGCCACGGCCTTGATGCGGGCACCGTCGGCGGCGGCCAAGGTGCAGCGGATGTGATCGCTGCCCACCCTGTCGGCATAGACGACGCGGTGCGCCGGAAAGGCGAAGACCGGCGCCGGATGCCCCGCCCCATAGGGCCCCGCCTGTTCCAGAAGCTCGATCAGTTCAAGCGTGGCGCCGCTCGCCGTCAGCGCCCCGTCGATGGCCAGCGCCCTATCGGAGGCCGCCGCCACCTGGGCGCCGAGCATCTCTTCCAGAAAGGCGCGGAGTTCGCCGAGCCGCGCCGTCTCCACCGTCAGTCCCGCCGCCATGGCGTGGCCGCCGCCCTTGACGATCAATCCCGCCTCCAGCGCATTGCGCACCGCGCGGCCCAGATCGACGCCGGAGATCGAGCGGCCGGATCCGCCGGCCAGGCCCGTCGCCTTGTCCTCGGCGAGAACCAGGCTCGGAAGTGCAAAGCGTTCCTTGAGCCGCGCCGCCGCCAACCCAACGACGCCCGGATGCCAGCCCTGCCCCGAAACCACCAGCACCGTCTGGCGCCGCTCCTTGCCCAGCGCCGCTTCGGCCTGGAGCGCGGCGCGATCGACCACCGCGATTTCGATTTCCTGACGCTCGCGGTTGAGGCGTTCGAGCTCCTGGGCGATCTGGGCGGCCTCGCCGCGGTCGCTTGTGGTGAGAAGCCGCAAACCTAATCCCGCGTCGCCGATCCTTCCTGCCGCGTTGATGCGCGGTCCCAGCAAAAATCCCAGTGCATGGGTATCGGGCCGGCGTTTGAGCCGCGCCACGTCGGCGAGCGCCGCAAGCCCCATATTCTCGCGCCGCGCCATCACCTTGAGCCCTTGCGTGACATAGGCGCGGTTGAGGCCTTTGAGCGGCACCACGTCGCACACCGTCGCCAGCGCCACCAGCTCCAGCCACTGCAGCATGTTGGGCTCCGGCCGCGTGTCCGAATACCACTGCCGGGCCCGCAGAATTTTATTGACCGCGGCGATCAGGATCATGGTGACGCCGGCGGCGCACAGATAGCCGAAGCCGGAGAGATCGTCCTGCCGGTTGGGATTGATGACCGCATGGGCCGCGGGCAGAATTTCGCCGGCCAGATGATGATCGACGATGATGGTGACGAAGCCCAGCTCCGCCGCATGGGCCAGAGGATCATGCGCCGCCACCCCGCAATCGAGCGTCACCAAGAGATCGCAGTCCTGGTCCTTCAACATCGAAACGGCTTGCTGGCTCGGCCCATAGCCTTCGGTCAGCCGGTCGGGCAGATGCACGCTCGCCTCGCTCCCCGCCGCGCGCAGGAACGATTGCAGCATGGCGGTGGCGCAAATGCCGTCCACGTCGTAATCGCCGATGACGCCGATCTTCTCCCCCGCAATGACGGCGTCCGCCAGCCGCTCCGCCCCCTTCTCCATGTCGCGCAGTGCCGACGGCTGCGGCATCAGCCCGCGCAGGGTGGGGTTGAGAAACGCTTCCGCTTCGTCGGCGCCGACGCCGCGCGCCGCCAGCACCCGGCCGAGAATTTCCGGCAGGTCATGGCGCTGGGCGATCGCCTCCGCCAGCCGCGCATCATCGAGCCGGGGCCGCCAGCGCCGCCCCGTCGCCGAACGCGAGACGTTGAGGAAATCGCTCAGAGCCGTTCGATGCGGATCATGCGCGGCGGCGTGGCCACGTGTCCGTCCTTCTCGATGCGCGTGAGCGCGGCGCGCATGGCGGTCTCCACCGTGTCATGGGTGATGAGAATGAAGGGTGCGGTGGCGCGCGGCGCATCTTTTTCCTGCTTGCCCCGCTGCACGATGCTTTCGATCGAAATCTTCTCGTCCGCCAGGATGCGGGCGACCGCCGCAACCGCGCCCGGCCGGTCGTGCAGTTCGAGCGCCACATAGTAGCCGCCCTCATGGGCTTTCTTGGGCGCCGCCTTGTAGGCCCTGAGCTGTGCCGCCGGCACGCCGAAGGCGGGCCGCAAATTGCCGCGCGCGATATCGACGATGTCGGAGACAACCGCCGAGGCTGTGGGATGGGCGCCGGCGCCGCGGCCTTCCAGCATCAGATCGCCGGCGAAATCGCCCTTGACCACCACCGCGTTGAAGACGCCGTCGGTATCGGCAACCGGCGAGCCCTTGGGCACCAGCGTCGGATGCACCCGCTGCTCGATCCCCTCCTCATGGGCGACGGCGACGCCGAGCAGCTTGATCTTGTAGCCCATGTCGGAGGCGTTGCGGATATCGGCGAGCGTGATCGCTTCGATGCCCTCGATGTCGATGGCCTTGAGACTGACCTCCGTGCCGAAGGCGAGCGAGGTGAGCACCGCGAGCTTGTGGGCGGTATCGAAGCCGCCGACATCGAAGCTGGGATCGGCCTCGGCATAGCCGAGCGCCTGGGCTTCCTTGAGCACCTCGGCGAAGCTCCGGCCCTCGTTGGCCATCTTGGTCAGAATGTAATTGCAGGTGCCGTTGAGGATGCCGAAGATCTTGGCGATGCGGTTGCCGGCCAGCCCCTCGCGCAGCGTCTTGACGATCGGAATGCCGCCCGCCACCGAGGCCTCGAAATTGAGCGCCACGCCCTTCTCTTCCGCCAGCCGCGCCAGCCCCGCGCCGTGATGGGCGAGCAGCGCCTTGTTGGCGGTGACGACCGGCTTGCCGGCTTTCAGCGCCGCTTCGACCGCCGCCTTGGCCGGATCGCCCTCGCCGCCCAACAATTCCACGAAAACATCGATTTCGGGAGCCGCGGCGAGCTTCACGGGATCGCCGTACCACCTGAACCGCGACACATCCTGCCCCCGCTTCTTCTTGGCGTCACGGGCGCTTACCGCTGTGACTTCGACCGCCATGCCGGCCCGCGCCGCGATCAGGGCCGCATGCTTGGCGAGTAGGTCGAGCACCCCAATGCCGACCGTACCAACGCCCGCCACACCGAGCCGCAAGCTTTTCGCCATGATAAATCCGCCAGAGAAGGATGAACGAAGCTCAACC
Organism: Hyphomicrobiales bacterium; assembly: GCA_052386315.1. Lineage (GTDB taxonomy): Bacteria > Pseudomonadota > Alphaproteobacteria > Rhizobiales > Aestuariivirgaceae > Aestuariivirga. The sequence goes on along the minus strand of JBQTKG010000022.1, from coordinate 177 downwards.
GGCGCTCCTTATGGCGGTAAGGCGGGGGAATGGCAACTTGCGAGAAGCGAGCAACTTCCCCTTCTCCCGTGCGAAGCATGGGAGAAGGTGCCCGAAGGGCGGATGAGGGCTGCGTTAGCGGCAGCTTCTGCGGTCACCCCTTGAATATTTTGTCGCGGTGATAGCTCAGAAACTGTC
>JBQTKG010000021.1:0-2281 GCA_052386315.1 Hyphomicrobiales bacterium | reverse complement strand
GCGGCGCTCGGTCTGGAAGCGCTCGCCATCGAAGGAGACGATGCCGGCGGCTTCCTGGCCGCGGTGCTGCAGGGCGTGCAGCCCAAGCGCGGTCAGGGTTGCCGCATCCGGGTGGCCGTAGATGCCGAAGACGCCGCACTCCTCGCGCAGCCGGTCGCCATCCAAATCGAAATCGTCGGTCATTGGTCTCCGCTCTGGCCGAAGGCCGGCGGTTGCATCTCGCCGGTGCCCTGAATGAGATTGTCGAGGCCCTGGGTCTCGTTGTTCTGGTAGCCCGATTCGCCCAGGGGACTGTCGGACTTGGCGGCGGGGAGGCCCGGGTTCTTCATCAAGGCGGTATTGCTCAGCGTCTCGGCGATGTCGGGCGGCATGAAGGAGAGCATGATCTCGGCGGCCGACTTGATCACCGGTAGCGAGCGGGCATTGCGCACCCAGTCCTCCTGGCGCTCGAAGGGCACCAGCCAGCCATAGAAGAGATAGGCGACTGCGATCAGCACGAAGCCGCGGCCAAGGCCGTAGATGAAGCCAAGGGTGCGGTCGAAGGCGCCGGCGGAACTATCGACCACCTTGTCGGAAATCTTGACGCCAACCAGCGAGAACACGATCAGCACGACGATGAAGACGGCGGCGCCGACGACGATCTGCGCCAGGATCGGCTTTTCCACATAGGGGATCGCCAGGTCGATCAGGGCCGGCTGCTTGACGGCGATATAGGTCGCCAAGGCCGCCGCCGCCCAGGCCACCAGCGACAGGACTTCGCGGGTGAAGCCGCGCATCAGGGCGAGGAGGCCCGACACCAGCATGATGCCGGCAAGGATGAGATCGAAAAGCTGAAAAGGCATGCGCAGTTCCTGGACCGCTTGAAGGTGAACCTTATAGGCAGCTTCTTGCGCCTGTTCTAGGCGATTCTCCGCTGGCCCTTGTCCTGCGCGGCGGTCCAGGCGACGAGGTCCATGATGGTCTCGAGAGACTTGATCCGCATTCCCCTCGATCCCGCCCACTCGGTTGCCGAGGCGATGACGGCCTCCTTGAGCCCGAGCTTTTGGGCTTCCTTAAGGCGGGCCTCGCTCTGGCCGACCGGGCGGATGGCGCCGGACAAGGCGATCTCGCCGAAAATCGCCGTGCCATGCGGAATGACGGTGCCGGTCAGCGAGGACAGGAGTGCCGCGGCAACCGCGAGGTCGGCGGCGGGCTCGCGCACCTTCAGGCCGCCCGCCACATTGAGATAGACGTCGTTGGCGCCGATCGAGACGCCGGCGCGGGCTTCCAGCACCGCCAGCACCATGGCGAGCCGGTTCGAATCCCAGCCCACGGCGGTGCGCCGCGGCGTGCCGAGCGGCGAAGGCGAAACTAGCGCCTGGACTTCGATCAGCAGGGGCCTCGTCCCTTCCATGCCGGCAAAGACTGCGGTGCCCGGCGCCGGGCGCTCGTTCGAGCCCATGAACAGGCGCGACGGATTGGCGACTTCGGCGAGGCCTGCGTCCGACATTTCAAAAACGCCGATCTCGTCGGTGGGGCCGAAGCGGTTCTTGACGGCGCGCAGGATGCGGAACTGGTGGCCGCGGTCGCCCTCGAAATACAGCACCGTGTCGACCATGTGCTCGATCACCCTGGGGCCGGCGATCTGGCCGTCCTTGGTGACGTGGCCGACCAGCAGCATGGCGGCGCCGTGGCGCTTGGCGAAGCGGATCAACGCCTCCGATCCCGCCTTGAGCTGCGAGACGGTGCCGGGGGCCGCCTCGATGACCGGCGACCACAGGGTCTGAATCGAATCGATAACCGCCACCGTGGGCACCGCGCCCTCATTGAGGGTCGCGAGGATGTCGGAAACATTGGTTTCGGTGGCAAGCAGCACCGGGGCATCGTCGAGGCCGAGGCGCTGTGCCCTGAGCCGCATCTGGGCGATCGACTCTTCGCCCGAGACATAGACGACGCGTTCGCCCTGGCGCGCCAGGGCGGCAAGCGCCTGCAGCAGCAGGGTCGATTTGCCGATGCCCGGATCGCCGCCGATCAGCACGCCGGAGCCCGGCACGAAGCCGCCGCCCGCCACCCGGTCGAGTTCGCCAATGCCGGTCATGACGCGTGGCGGCGCCGGGCTCTCGCCCCTGAGGCCGACGAGCCGCGAGGGCTTGCCCTTGGGCATCGCCGCACCCTTGGCGCCGGCGACGGGCACGCCCGTCTGTTCCTCGACGATGGTGTTCCATTCGCCGCAGTTCTCGCAGCGGCCGGACCATTTGGAGGCGGCCGCCCCGCAGGACTGGCAGACGAAGTTGGATGAGGC
>JBQTKG010000020.1:0-22724 GCA_052386315.1 Hyphomicrobiales bacterium | reverse complement strand
TAAATCAAAACGGATGCGCATCGCGTCAAGCTGATGGATGGGTCCCGGCTTTCGCCGGGATGACGGAATTTTGATAACAAAATCAAGGATATCAAATGTGCAAAGATGTGTGAATCCGATAGCGGCGCAAGCCGGGATGACAGTATTTTGACTGCAAAATCAACGATAGCAAACGTGCAAAGTTGTGTGCACACGATAGCGGCCTTGAGCCGGGGGAGCCTCGAAGCGCGGCCGCGTGACGGATCACTCCGCCGCCATCTGCGTGGCCGGGCTTGCCGCCTTCACATCGGCGCCCACATGCGCCTCGAACCTGGCGAAGTTCCTGACGAACATGCCGACCAGCTTCCTGGCCTGGGCGTCATAGGCGGCCTTGTCGGTCCAGGTCTCGCGCGGGTTCAGGATTTTGGCATCGACGCCTTGCACATCAAGCGGAACCGCAAAGCCGAAATTGGCATCCGTCCGCATCTCCGCATGATCGAGCGAACCGGCAAGCGCGGCATTGAGCAGCTCCCGTGTCGCCGCGATCGGCATGCGGGAACCCGTGCCATAGGCACCGCCGGTCCAGCCGGTGTTGACCAGGAAGCACGAGACATTGTGCCTGGCGATGAGCTCGCGTAAGCGATTGCCATAGACGCTCGGATGCCGCGGAATGAAGGGCGCGCCGAAGCAGGTAGAGAAAGTTGCCAGCGGTTCCGTGACGCCGCACTCGGTTCCGGCAACCTTGGCCGTATAGCCCGACTGGAAGTGATACATGGCCTGCTGCGGCGTCAGCCTGGCAATCGGCGGCAACACGCCGAAGGCGTCCGCCGTCAGCATGACGATCACCTTCGGGATCGGCGCCAGACCTGTCTTGCTGGCATTTTCTATGGCGGAAAGCGGATAGGCCGCGCGCGTGTTCTCGGTCGCCGACGCGTCATCGAGATCGAGCTCCCGGCTCACCGGATCGATCGCCACATTCTCCAGGACCGTGCCCCATTTTTGAGTGGCGGCATAAATCTGGGGCTCGGCCTCCCGCGACAGCCGGATCGCCTTGGCATAGCAGCCGCCCTCGAAATTGAAGATGCCCTGCTCCGACCAGCCATGCTCGTCGTCGCCGATGAGGGTGCGCGAGGCGTCGGCGGAGAGCGTGGTCTTGCCGGTTCCCGAGAGGCCGAAGAACACCGCGCTGTCATTCGCCTCGCCCATATTGGCGGAGCAGTGCATCGGCATGACGCCCCGCTCGGGCAGGAGATAATTGAGCACCGCGAACACCGCCTTCTTCATCTCGCCCGCATATTGCGTGCCGCCGATGAGCACCAGGCCCTGGGCCAGATCGAGCGCGATCACCGTTTGGCTCAAGCAGCCGTGGCGCGAAGGGTCGGCCTTGAAAGAAGGAAGATCGATCACCGTCAGCTTCGGCGCAAATCCGCAAGCGTCCTGCGGCACGATCAACAGATGCCGGATGAACAGGGCATGCCAGGCATATTCGCAGATGACCCGCGTGGGCAGGCGGTAGGCGGGATCGGCGCCCGCCGCCAGATCCTGGACGAACAGGTTCTTGAGCCGTGCATGGCTAAGGAAATCGGTCTTCAGCGCCTCGAATTGCGCCCGCGGCATCGCCCGGTTGTTGTCCCACCAGATCGAATGTTCGGTGGTCGCATCGCGGACCACGAATTTGTCATTGGGGCTGCGGCCCGTGTGGCGTCCGGTCGAAACCACCAGCGCGCCGCCTTCCGCCACCAGGCCTTCGCCGCGCTTGACCGCCGCCTCATAAAGTAGGGCGGCGCCGTCATTCCAGGAAATGCCATCGATCCAGGTGAGGCCGATACCAGCAAGCTCGGCGCGGATCACATTGTCGGTGGCGCTATCCATGGGAATCTCTCCAGCCGATGGCGACGATTCTTTTTATGATCGCGCCACCGCCGTCTCAAGCAATATGATGAAAGAAAGCAAAGATTTAATCAGAAAAATGCGGTATCGAACATCATTAATTGATGGGTATACGTCAATTCTTAATCCTGGCGGAAGGCGTTCCCGGCCGTAAACGCCGGTCGCAGGCTTTGCTGTCCGCCCGTCAAATCGGGGGCCTGAACTTCAGCACTGCCGCTTTATGAACTGGCCGAATTCTTCCGGCGCGGCGAAGACCACCGAGGCGCGGTCGCCGGCCATGCCCGTTCCCACGATGGCTGGAGAACCCTTCTTCGGGCCATCCGGGCTGGTATCGGTCTTGAAGCGCAAATTGCGTTCCCAGAACTGAACCGTCTGCCCGTCCGCCGTTGTGACGCTGTAGGTATCGCCACAGTACTTGATTTCGCTCACTTTGGAACTGGCGGGAACGGACTTCAGATCGGGCACGGCCGCGCCCATGCCTTCCATGCCGGGCGTGCCCTGTGCGGTTTGGGCTCCGGGCTGAGTGGCCTGCTTCAGGAACGCCATCAGATCGGCGCGCCCCTCATCATCGTGAACGCCGGGAAACAGCATAAGATTGCCGGGAATAAATCGCTTCGGGTCGGCGAGCCACCGATCGAGGGTCTGATCGTCCCACACGACTTCAGCCGATTTGATGGCCGGCGAGTAGCGGTTGAAGCTTGGCAGAGAGCCGGCCTTCCTGCCCCACAAATCGGCAAGGCTGGGCCCTGTCATGTTCTTGTCCGGCTCCAGCGAGTGGCAGGCGACGCAGGCGCGGCCGAACGCCTGTTGGCCGCGAGCCGCATCGGGGCCGGCGAGCGCCCCATTCGACGCCGTACCGATCAGGAGCAACCCGAGAACTACCGCCGCCGCCCGCATGGCAACCTCCCCATCATTGTTCTCATTACTGCGTCCGGGCTTTTGCCGCCAGCGCAACAAGACTCTGGCGCAGCGCATCGGCTGTATAGACAGGTTCGGGAAAGGCGAGGCGCAGGCTGCGGCCGCCAAGCACCAGATCGGCGCCATCGCAATCGACGGCGGCGGCTTTCCACTCGCCGTCGCAGGCGTCCAGGAGCTTCGTCGCATAGAGCCGCGGCGCGCCGGCGTGATCCTCGTTCAAATGGGCGATGGCGCTCTCCTCCAGCGCCTCGATCTCGGCGGCCGGCGGGAACACCTGGCCCCCGCTCAAGGTTTCGATCCGCCCGAATCCCGCCACCGCGTGGATCACCTGGGGCGTCAGCCGCCAGAAGGAAAAATCGCCGAAATCCACGTAAAGCTCGGCTCCGGGATGGCGCGCCAGATAGCGCCGCCGCAGCCTGGGCTCGGCCGCCTCGCGCCAGTGCCCCATCACCGTCACCCGCTGGCCGGTCAGCGCATCGCCCACCTCCGGCAGCTCCGCCACCATCAGGCTGCCGCGCCCGTCGGCCATAAGATTTTGCGTGTGCCAGGCGAGCTTCGAAATCAGCACGATGGGCGCCCCATCGACGTCGCTTGCCACATTGGCGAGCGAGGCGTAAGCGCCGCCGCCGCCGCGATCCAGGCTGGCAATCGTGGCGGTCAGAGCCCGCCGCAGTAAGAGCCTCGCCTCCGGACCGGTGAAACGTCCGGCTCTTTCCATCATCGGACCTCGCATTCCCGCTTGGGAACCCCTATCATGTCTGCCACATTTTGTTCCAGTTCCACCCTTACAGGCGCGAAGGGATCAACCGGGGATGAACAAGAAAATGCCGACCATCGCTCTTGTCGACGACGACCGCAACATTCTGACGTCGGTGGGCATGACCCTCGAGAACGAGGGCTACACCGTGCAGAAATACAATGACGGCGCCACCGCCCTGCAGGGCCTGCAGGACCATCCCCCCGACATGGCGATCTTCGACATCAAGATGCCGCGCATGGACGGCATGGAGCTGCTCCGCCGCCTCCGCCAGAAAACCGATCTGCCGGTCATCTTCCTCACCTCCAAGGACGAGGAGATCGACGAGCTCTTCGGCCTCAAGATGGGCGCCGACGATTTCATCAAGAAGCCGTTCTCGCAGCGCCTCCTGGTCGAGCGCGTCAAGGCGGTGCTGCGCCGGGCGGGCTCGCGCGACGCTGCCGCAGCGCCCCAGGAAGCCGCCAAGGTGATCGAGCGCGGCAAGCTGGCGATGGACCCCGACCGCCATTCCTGCACCTGGGACGGCAGGCCGGTGACGCTGACCGTCACCGAATTCCTCATCCTGCAGTCGCTCGCCCAGCGTCCCGGCATCGTCAAGAGCCGCGATGCCCTGATGGATGCCGCCTATGACGACCAGGTCTATGTCGACGACCGCACCATCGACAGCCACATCAAGCGCCTGCGCAAGAAGTTCAACCAGGTCGATGCCGCCTTCGACGGCATCGAGACGTTGTACGGCGTCGGCTACCGCTTCAAGGAGCAATAGTCCCCGTTCCGGGGGGCCTCCATGCTGGACAAGGTCAAAGCCAACGACACGCTGGAGCGCGCCGAGAGCGAGGACAACCTCGATGCGGCCGAAGCCGAAACGCCGCCGCAACGCGGCCGCCTGCTCACCCGCTTCGCGCCGCAGCGGCTCACCAGCCGCATCGTGCTGCTCAATCTTTTGGGCCTCGTCGTCCTGGTGGCTGGCATTCTCTATTTCAACCAGTTCCGCCAGGGCCTGATCGATGCCCGGGTGCAGAGTCTGACGACCCAGGCCCACATCATCGCCGCGGCGGTGGCCGGTTCCGCCACCGTCGATACCGGCTCGATCGTCATCGATCCCGACGCGCTCGACGATGCCAGCGACGCGGCCACCCCGGACGCCGACCGGCTCAGCGGTCTCGACTTTCCCATCAATCCCGAGACCGCCGGGCCGGTGCTCAGGCGGCTTCTCGCCAACACCACGGTGCGCGCCCGCATCATCGATCCGGGCGGCAATCTGGTGGTCGACAGCCGCTTTCTCTATGGCCGCGGCGATATCGTCCAGACCGAACTGCCGCCGCTCGAGCCGGGCTCCCGCAACATCCTGGTGCGCTGGTGGAACCGGTTGACCGACTGGTTCTTCACCTACGACTATCCCCTGCATGTCGAATACGGCCTCGACGACGGCAAGGACTATCCCGAAGTCGCCGCGGCGCTGAACGGCGCCTCGGTGAGCGTCGTGCGCCTCAACGAGAACCGCGAGATCATCGTCCTCGTCTCGGTTCCGGTGCAGCGCTTCCGCGCCGTGCTGGGGGCGCTGGTGCTCTCCACCACCGGCGGCGAGATCGACGGCGTGCTCAACGCCGAGCGCCGCGTCGTGCTCTTCACTTTCGGCTTCGTGGCGCTGGTGACCATCCTGCTTTCGGTATCGCTCGCCGGCACCATCGCCGAGCCGATCCGCCGCCTCTCGGCCGCCGCCGAGCGGGTGCGCCGCGGCATCAACAAGCGCGTCGAGATTCCCGATTTCACCGCCCGGCGCGACGAGATCGGCCATCTTTCCGGCTCGCTGCGCGACATGACAAACGCCCTCTACGACCGCATCGATGCCATCGAGGCCTTCGCCGCCGATGTCAGCCATGAGCTCAAGAACCCGCTGACCTCGCTCAGGAGTGCGGTCGAGACCTTGGCTTTCGTCAAGACCGACGAGCAGCGGGCCAGGCTTGTCGCCATCGTCAAGCACGATGTCCGGCGCCTCGACCGACTGATCACCGATATTTCCGATGCCTCGCGGCTCGATGCCGAACTGGCCCGCGTCGAGGCCGCACCCCTCGACATGGCGAAGCTCTTGACCGCCATCGCCGCCCTCGCCAATGAAACCCGCAAGGAGGGCGCCGCCGAAATCCTTCTCGACGTGGCCAGGCTGCCGGCCGGCGCCGATCCGGTGCGCGGCTTCATGGTGCTGGGGAATGAGTCGCGCCTGGGCCAGGTGGTGCGCAATCTTCTCGACAACGCCCGCTCCTTCACCCAGGCCGGCACCCGTGTCCATGTCCGTCTGCGCCGCGCCGGCCAGGACATTGAATTGCGCGTCGAAGACCACGGGCCGGGCATCGCGCCCGACAATTTCGAACGCATCTTCGAGCGCTTCTACACCGACCGCCCGGAAGGCTCCTTCGGTTCCAATTCCGGCCTCGGCCTGTCGATCTCGAAGCAGATCGTCGGCGCCCACAAGGGCCGCATCTGGGCCGAGAACCGTTACGGCAAGCCCGACGCGCAAGGGGGCCGCCCGGTGCTCGGCGCCCGCTTCATTGTCCGCATTCCCGCCGTGAGCGATGACTGGATCCCGCCGCAAGCGCCTTGAGCAAACCCTGCTCCATGCCAATTGCGTGGCGATTGGCGGCTCGGGCGTGCTGATCCTGGGCAAGCCCGGATCGGGCAAATCCGATTTGACTCTCCGCCTCATCGACGCGGCGGGCTCGGGTCTCGGCCAAAGACCGATCAAGGCAATGCTTGTCTCCGACGACCAGGTGCTGGTGAAGCGCCGGGCCGGCAAGCTCCATGCCTCGCCGCCCAAGGCGATCGCCGGCCTCCTCGAAATCCGTGGGTACGGCATCGTGCGTCTGCCCTATCGCAAATCCGTCTCCCTGGCGCTCGCCGTGCGGCTTGTCCCCGCGGCGGAAATCGAACGCCTGCCTGGCCTGGAGGAAAGCCGCTTCGAGATCGCCGGCGTGAGCCTGCCCCTGATCCGCATCGATCCCGCCGCCGCTTCCGCCCCCGCCCGCCTCCGCGCCGCAATTTCCGCGCGCCCCTCCCGGTTGCGAAACCGGCCGGTTCCGGGCATTCTCCGCTGCCCCTGATTTGCCCCGGGAACTGCGAGTGCGCGGAGACAGAAGAATTCCATGATAGGTCTGGTTCTGGTGACCCACGGCCGCCTGGCCGAGGAGTTCGTGCATGCACTCGAAGAAATCGTCGGCCGCCAGGAGGGGATGGAGGCGGTCTGCATCGGCCCCAACGACCGCATGGAGGCGCGCCGCGTCGACATCGCCGCCGCGGTGGCCCGCGCCGACAAGGGCCAGGGCGTCATCATCCTGACCGACATGTTCGGCGGCACGCCCTCCAATCTGGCGATCTCGCTTCTGGTCCTCGGCAAGGTCGAGGTGGTGGCGGGCCTCAATCTGCCGATGCTGGTCAAGCTCACCCGGGTGCGCAAGGAAGCCAATCTCGAGAAGGCGGCGGCGGCGGCCCAGGATGCCGGGCGCAAATACATCAACATCGCCAGCCAGGTCCTGGGGGAGTGACCCATGCCGGCGCTGGTCAAGGAATTTGCGATCGTCAACGAGCGCGGCCTGCACGCCCGCGCCTCGGCCAAATTCGTCAAATGCGCCGAAGCCTTCGACGCCGATATCGCGGTGAGCCGCGACGGCCAGACGGTCCCCGGCACCTCGATCATGGGGCTGATGATGCTCACCGCCTCGCAGGGCACCTCGATCACGGTGACCGCCACCGGCCCCGAGGCCGAAGCCGCGCTGGCGGCGCTTGCGGCACTCGTCGCATCGAAATTCGACGAAGATTAGGCCGGGATATCCACAGGAGTCCTCGACTGCAAACCAATGATGCAATAAACTTAAGTTCGGACGGGGCGCGGGAGGAGAATGAGATGCGACGGGCTTTCGCCGCCGCCTTGTTGGCCGTTGTGCTGACGTTGGGCGCTGGCGCCGCCTCGGCAACCTCCCTGGTCATCACCATCAACAAGGTGAGCCAGAAGCTGACGGTGACGGTCGACGGCGGCCGCAAATATGTCTGGCCCGTATCCACCGGCGCTCCGGGCTATGAGACACCGGGCGGCACCTATCGTCCTTTCCGCATGGAGCCCGATCATTTCTCCGAGGAATGGGACGACGCGCCGATGCCGCATTCGATCTTCTTTACCCCGCAGGGCCACGCCATCCATGGCAGCTTTCATGTGAAGAGCCTGGGCCGGCGGGTCTCGCATGGCTGTGTCCGGCTGGCGCCCGCGAACGCCGCGATCCTCTATGCCCTGGTGGAAGAGGCGGGCCTCCGCAACACCAGGGTGGTCGTCAAGGGCGGTTTTTTCGATTCGGTAAATACGGAATTCAAATTGCCCAAGCTGAAGAAGCCGAAATGGCTGGCGAATTTCAATTGAACGCCTGACGCGCCGGGCCGACTTGGCGTGACCCCTCTCCCATGCGCAGCATGGGAGAGGGTGGCCGGAGGCCGGGTGAGGGCCTCTTCGCGAAGCGCCGGGTGGGGTGCGGCTTCCTGATCGCCAAACGCGCGCTGCTCATGCGCAGCAATCATCAAACTTCATGCTGAGGTGCGAGCGCGTAGCGCGAGCCTCGAAGCACGGCCGCCTTCCGGCGCGGCGTCATCCGCCGTCCAGCAGTCGCGCCACCAGTGCGTCGATCCGCTGCGATATTCCCGCCTCGGCAAGCGCGTCGCGGATGAGCTTGCGGGCGCGCTGGAATTTCACGCCGTCGCGGATTTCGACCTGAGCGGCCATGGCTTCGGCCTTCTTGGCGGCGGCGGCGAGTTCCACGTGTAGCGGCAGCTTGGGGTCGAAGAGCGGAATGGGCAGCGTGAACATTACCTTGTCGAAGTGCCGTGCGCCCCATTGTCCGCGAGCTTGGTGCGTTTCGATCCGCTTGCGTGTGGCCTCGGCGTTGAACAGAGCACAGAGATAGTACCCCTCGCTTTCGGTCAGAACTCTTGACCAGTATAGAACATGTTCGACGACCGCTTGATTGTCTCTCACAAGGCACGCGGCAGGTATTGTACCCGATGCGGCATAAAGAACACGAAGCGGCGGAACCGGAAACTGCGAACCGAGTTCATTATGATAGTTCCACCTCTGCACAAGCGTCATGTTGCCGCTTTCTGCATTCTCATTCCACACCCGCTCTGCAACCTGCATCCATGCGGGCAGGCCCGAATAGCCGCGTGTGGCGGCGGCCTGCGCATCGAGCACCGCGCCCTGCTCCGTCACCGGGATGACGCCTTCGAAGGGCCGGAAGATGCGATAGGGAAGGATGCTTTCGCCCAGCAGCACGGGCCGGATGAATTCGGCTTCTACCCGGCCTTCGATGCCTGGAAGGGACTTCCACGGTTCTTTTTCCTGCGTAGTGCGACGGCTGACGACAAAGGGAACCGACTGATCGGCGCCGAGGATGCCGCCGCTTTGTCCGCGTTCGACAAGGCACAGCATTCGCGGCACGAGTGTCGCGCCCTGCCGGAAGGCATTGCGATAGGGCGATCCTCCGCTGAGCACCGCCACTTGTGGCTTCGGCGCATTTTCACGCACCTGCAAATGTTCGTCCGCCACGCTTTCCGGCGCATCGCGATAGGGAAGACGCCGGCATAAGCGCGTACCGTGTCCGGCATGACCTTGGCCGTGGCGCGCTTCCGTGCGAACACGACGCAGGACGGCACCGGAAACAGCGGCTGCACACTGTCGTCCATCGTCCATGCCTCATCGAAGGCCAAACGCGTGATATTGAATGAGCCCTTGCGGAAGGCCTCGAACTGTCCGCGCGTGAGGGCGGCGAGCGGCAGCACGAAGGCGATCCTGCCCGCCGCCCTCAAATAGAGTCCAGCAGCACGCACCACGAACAAGGCGCAAAGATCGTTCTGCGTGGCAAGCTTGCCGCCGACATAGACCCTCTCCCCCTTCGCCATTTCCTTGAACCGCTTCTGCAGGTCCGCGCTCATGTGGCGGAAGGCGACCCAAGGCGGATTGCCGACCACCACATTGGCCCAGCCGCCCGCCGCCGAATAGGCAAGCGGCCGCGACAGATTGCGCGCCACATAGGCCCAGACCGAGTCGCGGCCCTCGCGCCTTAACCTATCGAAGACGACATAGGTCTTGCCCATGTCCTTGATGGCGAATTCTTCTTCCTGGTTAATGTCGCGCTTGTAGTGCTGCTCGACGATGCGTTTCAGCGCCGCCTCGATCTGCTCGCGGCGCAGGCTTTCGAGAGAGCCCGAGCGCATGCGATCGATGGCCTTGTCGAGCAGCGCGGGATCGCGGCAGAAGGTGTCGGGGAAATCCAGTTGCTCGCGGCCGTTGCCATTGGGCTCGCCGCTCCGGCTTTGCCCGGCGGGCGACGGCGGCACCTTGATGGTCAGCTCCTTGCCGCCCATCCACTCGCCGATCGAAAGCTGCAGGGCATCGCCGAGATAGACGGGGATCGACACCGGCCCGTCGCGCCGGTTGAGGGCGGGCGCGATAGCAAGAAGGTAGGTGACGCGGGCGATGATCACGGCGACGGGGTGGATATCCATTCCCGCCACATGGGCCGCCGCTTCCGCCGCGATCATGTTGGGTTTCATTCCCGCCTCTTCCGCCTCGGCGATGAAATTACGCACCGCATGGAACAGGAAAGTGCCGGAACCGCAGGCGGGATCGAGAACCCTTTGTTCAAGGGGACGCTCGACGGCGTGGCGGACGATCTTCGCCGCCAGCCAGTCGGGTGTATAATATTCTCCAAGCCCGTGGCGCTCGTCGCGGTCGATCAGCGATTCGTAGAGGATTTTCAGAACGTCGCTCTTCACCTCGCGCAGGCGGAAGCGGCGCACGTGCACCATGATGCGGCGGACAAGGTCTTCGCCTTCCGGATCGGCCACGGCCCAGTCGAAGAAATCGCTTTCGACCGCGCCAAGAATATTGACCTTCTGGAAGCTGTCGCCCGACAGCATGCGCCGGGGATCGTCTTCGCGCACATCGAGAACGGCGAGCGCGATCGCCTTGGCGACGACGACGAGATAGGTGTGCTGGAACCACAGCTCGTCGCCTTCGATGTCCTTGCCGTAGACCAGCCTGAGCAGCGAAGCCCAGAGCTGCCGCTTCAGTATGACGGCCCTGTCGTCCTTCAATCTGGCCCACAGCGCCCGCAGGCCATCGGAGGCACGCCGGTAGGCGACGGAACTGTGGCCGAGTTCGGCCTTGATGTTCATGACATCGGGCGGCAGCGACGATTTGAGCGCCACGACGCCGTCGAGCCAGGCGAGAAATTCCTCCGGTCTCTGGGGATCGAGAACCGCGTCCTTGATCTTGACGATGGCATCGCCCAGCCGCTCGAACACCGCCCAGCGCGCGCCGTCAGTGGCAATCCCGGTGAAGCGCTCCTTCTCCTCCCGCTCGCGGTCCTTCAGGTAATCCGGCATGCGGCGCTCGACGTCGCCCCATTCTTTCTGAAGGTCGGTCTTGGCTTCCAGAACCGTGCGCCCGATCAGGGCGTCAAGGCGCCCCTTGATTTCGGGAACGCGGCGTTCGAATTCGAGAGAGGCCCTGTCAATCCCGAATTCCTCGACCAGGAGTTCGCGGAAATCGGCCTTGACCTCGTCATGACCCGGCTTCGATGCCAAATGCCGGAGAAGGTCCTTGGAGCGTTCGGGGAGACTCATTGAGCGGGAGCTTTAGCGGTGGCGATCCGCGAGGCAAGGGAGAAGCCATAAAAAGTTCTTGACAACATTCCTATTGTATGCCATATATTCTCCCGTCTCCTTCCCAAGGAGGGCGGTTCGCGAGCCGTCGTTGATCGGGGAAGGGGATGCGGGGCCTGAAATGGTTCTGTCTTCACGGAGGCAGGACTTAACCAGGGACCACCGCCCACACTTCCATTCGGCCCGCTGCGGTCGATTCTCCTTAGGTGGATAAAGGATGTCTCCGGGATGAAGTTAGCGAAGGAGATGTCTGGAAGTCGGGTGTGGGTAAAGGTCAAAATCCGCGGCGCAGGTGGCCTGAAGAACCACCCGCTCCAACTAACACAGTGGTGAAGGGCTGCCTGCGCCTTCCCTCCGCCTCAAACGGCGGAACTTTCTCTCCCCCGGTCCGGAAATGCACCCGGGCCATCAAGGGCGGAGCTATGCCTTTTTTCAACTGGGCTGGATGGCCGCCTCAAGGGCGGCCATGGAGAGAATGGGGAAAACACATAAAGACTTCTTTATGTCGTTATTGCTTTGCGCGAGCGCCCCTGCTAATCAACCGCCAGCAAAATCCACTTGATCGAGGACCCGCGCCCCATGGCTTCGCCCCACGACTATCACGTTGCCGACATCGCCTTGGCCGAATGGGGCCGCAAGGAAATCGAGATGGCCGAGGTCGAGATGCCGGGCCTGATGGCGACCCGCGCCGAATATGCCGCAAAGCAGCCGCTCAAGGGCGCCCGCATCTCGGGCTCCCTCCACATGACCATCCAGACGGCGGTGCTGATCGAAACCCTCCAGGCGCTCGGCGCCCAGCTGCGCTGGGCCTCCTGCAACATTTTCTCCAGCCAGGACCACGCCGCCGCGGCGATCGCCCGTGCCGGCATTCCGGTCTTCGCCTTCAAGGGCGAGAGCCTCAAGGACTATTGGGCCTTCACCGCCCGTATCTTCGACTGGCCGGACGGCAGGCCCTCCAACATGATCCTCGACGATGGCGGCGATGCCACGCTCTATATTCTCTTGGGCGCCAGGGCCGAGAAGGATGCCGCCCTCATCGCCCACCCCAGGAACGAAGAGGAAGAATGCCTCTATGGCGAGATCGCCAGGCGGCTCAAGGCGAGCCCCGGCTGGTTCTCGAAAGTGCGCGATCAAATCGTCGGCGTCTCCGAGGAAACCACCACCGGCGTCCACCGCCTCTATGAACTGCAGAAGAAGGGCGAACTGCCCTTCCCGGCGATCAACGTCAACGACAGCGTGACCAAATCGAAATTCGACAACAAATACGGCTGCCGCGAATCGCTTGTCGACGCCATCCGCCGCGGCACCGACGTGATGATGGCCGGCAAGGTCGCCGTGGTCTGCGGCTATGGCGATGTCGGCAAGGGCTCGGCGCAATCGCTTAAGGGCGCGGGCGCCCGCGTCACCGTCACCGAGATCGATCCCATCTGCGCCCTCCAGGCGGCGATGGACGGTTTCGCCGTGCAGACGCTCGAGGACGTGGTCGAGACCGCCGACATTTTCGTCACCGCCACCGGCAACAAGGACGTGATCGCCGTCGATCACATGCGCCGCATGAAGGACATGGCCATCGTCTGCAACATCGGCCACTTCGACAACGAGATCCAGGTCGCGGAACTGCGCAATTTCAAGTGGACCAACATCAAGCCGCAGGTCGATCTGGTGCAATTCCCGAAAGGCAACCGCATCGTGCTGTTGTCGCAAGGCCGCCTGGTCAATCTCGGCAACGCCACGGGCCATCCGAGCTTCGTGATGTCGGCCTCCTTCACCAACCAGACGCTGGCCCAGATCGAGCTTTTCACCAATGCCAAGACCGGCAAATACGGCAGAGAGGTCTATGTGCTGCCCAAGCATCTCGACGAGAAGGTGGCGAGGCTTCATTTGGCCAAGCTCGGCGTCAAGCTCACGGCCCTGCGCGACGATCAGGCCGCCTATATCGGCGTCGCGAAAGAAGGTCCCTTCAAGCCGGACTATTACCGCTACTGACGAATGCAGCTATATCTTCGGTGGGGCGGATGCGGCCTGATTCGGGCCGTTTTCTGCGATTTTGACCGGAGAAACAATGCGCGCCGGGCGTGGCAAAATCTGCGCGTATGCGGTTGTCGTGGCGGCGGCGGGCCTCGCCTGTCCATCCGCCGCCCGCGCCGCCGTCTTCGCCGAAGTTGGCACCGAACCCGCCGTGCTGTACGTGGCCGCCGTCTCGCTCGTCCTGCTCATATGGGCGGCGGTCGCCGTGCGCATGAAAGCCCGCGGGGCAAGCATCGCCCGTGGCCGCATCGGCGAACTCGAACTCCGTCTCAATGAGGCCGAAGCGGCGATCGCCGCCGAAGCCCATGTGCTGGTTATCTGGCGCGGCCGCCAAACCATGCCGGAACGGATCGCCGGCAGCATGCATGGCGCCGCCAAGGTGCCGGTCAAGGCCGAAGAGCTTGTCGACTTCGCCCGCTGGCTCGATCCCGCTTCGGCCGCGGCCTTGACCGATGCGGTCCGCGGCCTGCGCGAGGCGGGTGCCCCCTTCAATATCGGCGTGCGCAGCACGCTCAATGAATTGCTCGAAGCCGATGGCCGCACCGCCGGCGGCTTTGCCACCCTGCGCTTCCGTCCGCTGGCCGGCGAGCGCCGCCAGATCACCGAAATCGAATACGACGCGCGGGTTCTCGGCAAGCAAGTCGAACGGCTCAGCGCCGTGCTCGATGCTTCGCCGATGCCGGTCTGGCTGCGTTCGCCCGAAGGCAGGATCGTCTGGGTCAACCGCGCCTATGTCGCCGCCGTCGATGCCCGCGACAGCGGCACCGTGCTCAAGGCGGGCGTCGAGATCGCCAAGGAAGAGCGCCTCGACCGCTCGCGGGCCGACCACCGCACCGGCCGCATCGGCCGCGTCCATGCGGTGGCGGGCGGCGCCATGCGCGCCTTCAACATCCATGAAGTCGATCTGCCGGAGGGCAGGGCCGGTTTCGCCATAGACATGTCGGCCCTCGAAGAGTCGGAAAAGGAACTCGACCGCCACATCAAGGCCCACGCCTCGACCTTGAACCGGCTCGAGACGGCCATCGTCATTTTCGGTCCCGACCAGCGGCTCAGGTACTGTAATGCGGCCTATGCCTCGCTGTGGCCTCTCGATCCGGCCTGGCTCGAGACCAAGCCCTCCGACGGGGAAATCCTCGACCGCTTGCGGGTGCTGCGCTGCATTCCGGAACAGGCGAATTACCGCGAATGGCGGGCCCGCCAGCTGGCGGCTTATACGACGCTCGAAGTGCGCGAGAGCTGGTGGTATCTGCCCGACGGCCGCTCGCTACATGTCGTCTGCGAGCAACATCCCTTCGGCGGCGTCACCTATCTGTTCCAGAACGCCACCAAGGAAATCCAGCTCGAAAGCCGCTACAACGAGCTGATCGGCGTGCAGCGCGAAACCCTCGACAATCTCGAGGAGGGTGTCGCGCTGTTCGGCTCCGACGGACGCCTCAAGCTGTTCAATCCGGCCTTCGCCCAGCACTGGAATTTCGACGTGAGTTTCCTCGAGCAGGAGCCGCATGTCGAGGCGCTGGCCGAGCGGGCGCGGCCGGTGCCCGGCGGAGCCGGCCTGTCGTGGGATGAAATCAAGTACGGCGTGACCAGGCTCGATGTCGCGCGCAAGCCGGTGGAAGGCAAGCTGATTGCGGGCGAACGCACCCTGCAATATGCGACGGTGCCGCTGCCCGACGGCAACACGCTGCTCACCTTCTCCGATATTTCGTCCTCGGCGCGCATGGAGCGGGCCCTGCGCGAGCGGGCCGATGCGCTGGAAGCCGCCGACCGCCTGAAGAACATGTTCCTCTCCAACGTCTCCTATGAAATCCGCACCCCCCTCACCAGCGTCCTCGGTTTTGCCGAGAGTCTGCATATGGGCATTGCCGGCGAACTCTCGCCCAAGCAGAAGGAATATGTCCTCGACATCCGCAAGTCGTCGGAGGAGCTCAAGACCATCATCGACGCCATCATCGATCTTTCGGCTATCGACGCCGGTGCCATGGAACTGCAGCTCGAGACCGTCGACGTGCCGGCCCTCTTGCAGCGTATGGCGGAGAAACTCTCGCCCGCCATCGAGCGCCGCGGCTTGACCGTCAATATCGATGTGGCGGCCGACGCCACTTCCTTCATCGCCGATCCCAAGCGCATCGAACAGATCCTGACCAACCTCCTGACCAATGCCGTCGGTTTCTCGGCCCAGGGCAATACCGTCATGATCGGCGCCCGCCGCGCCGGCACCGCCATTCAGCTCTGGGTGGCGGATTCGGGCCGCGGCATCGATCCGGAATTCCAGAAACAAGCCTTCGACCGCTTCCAGTCGCGGCCCGTGCCCGGCGGGCATCGCGGTCCGGGCCTCGGCCTCGCCATCGTCAAGAGCTTCGTCGATTTGCACGAGGGCCAAGTCTCGCTTCTGTCCAAGATCAACCAGGGCACCACGGTTCTGTGCTCGTTCCCGATCGAGGGTCCGCGTTCCGTCCTGCGTACCCAGAACGCCGCCGCGCGCGACGGCGCCCGCAAAACCGCATGATGCTCGCGCCATGACGACGATCGAGTTGCAGTCGCAGGCGGAGACGGAGGCGCTCGCCGCCGAGCTGTCGCTCTTTGCCCGGGCCGGAACGGTCATTCTGCTTGTGGGCGGGCTGGGTGCCGGAAAATCCACCTTTGCCCGAGCCTTCATCCAAGCGCTGGCATTGCCCGGTAGCGCCTTTGATGTCCCAAGCCCGACCTTCACCCTGATCCAGACCTATGATGAAACCCGCATTCCCGTGGCCCACGCCGATCTCTATCGCCTGACATCTGCATCGGAACTGGACGAGCTCGGTCTCGAGGATCTGCTGTCAAGTCACATCCTTCTCGTCGAGTGGCCCGAGCGCCTTGCCCTCGCAGCGCCGGCAGGCAGTCTGCGCGTGACGATCGGCGGACATGGCGCGGCGCGTAGCGTGAGGCTCGAGGGGCAGGGCGCCTGGTCGCGGGACTTGCAGCGGAACGAGGCCATATCACGATTCATCGCCGCATCGCCCTGGCGCGGCGCCAGGCGCGAATTTCTTGAAGGCGATGCTTCCTTCCGCCGTTACGAAACGCTCAAGGGCGAGGGCCCGGCGGTCATCCTGATGGACATGCCGGCGAGGCCCGACGGACCGCCGGTAAAAAACGGCAAGCCCTATAGCGGCATTGCGCATCTGGCCGAGAACATAAGCGCAGCCGTCGCCGTGAACGAGCAACTGTGCCGCATGGGCTACAGCGCGCCGCGCGTCTACCACTCCGGCCTCGACCAGGGGCTGGCGATCATTGAGCATCTCGGATCGATGTTGTATGGGCGGATGATGCTGGACGGCTCCGATATGCGCGAGCCCCTGTCGGCGGCGGTCGAGCTCTTGGCCGACATGGCGCGACGCGACTGGCCGGATCAAATCCCTGTCTCGGCCGGCGGCAATCATTTAATCCACCGCTACGACCGCGAAGCCCAGGAAATTGAAGTTGGCCTCCTGCCCATGTGGTTCTGGCCATATTTGCACGGAGCCGAAGTGCCTGCCGCCATCCGCGAAGAGTTCGAGCATGAATGGGCTGAAGTGCTGCCCCTCGCCGATCCGGCAGCCCCCTTCTGGACGCTTCGAGACTACCATTCGCCCAATCTCTTGTGGTTGCCCGGGCGCCGTGGCATCGCCCGCGTCGGTCTCATCGATACTCAGGATTGCCTGCTCGGCCATTGCGCCTACGATCTCGCATCGTTGCTTCAGGACGCGCGCGTCGACGTCGCCTTTGAGCAGGCGGACGAACTCTTCGATCGCTATTGCACGCTGCGCTCGAAACAGGGCGCCTTCGCCCGCCGCGATTTCGAAACCGCCTATGCAGTCCTCGGCGCCCAGCGGGCGAACAAGATCCTTGGCATTTTTGCGCGGCTGTCGAAGCGCGACGGCAAGCACGGCTATTTGCACCACATACCGCGCGTCTCACGGGCGCTCGAACGCAATCTGCAGCACCCGGCGCTGGCGGGCCTCAAGACATGGTTCGGCCGCCATTTGCCGGCGGCGATTCGCGAAGGCCGCAGATGAGCGGCATCGGCGAAGCCGCCATGGTGCTTGCGGCGGGGCTCGGCATGCGCATGCGCCCGTTAAGCGATGCGCGGCCCAAACCGCTCATCCAGGTGAACGGCAAGGCGCTGATCGATTACGCTTTTGACCGGCTGCGCGAGGCGGGGGTAAAGAAGGCCGTGGTCAATGTCCATTATCTGGCCGGGCAGATCGTCGCCTGGTCGAAGTGCCAGGCGTCTCCGGCCCTCGAAATTTCCGACGAGCAGGCGGAAATTCTCGATACCGGCGGCGGCATCGCGCTGGCCCTGCCACGGCTCGGGCCGAACCCATTCTTCGTTTTGAACAGCGACAGTTTCTGGATTGACGGCACGGTTCCCGCCTTGCGGCGTCTGCGGGCCGCCTGGGACGGCGCCCGCATGGACTGTCTCCTGCTGCTCTGTCCGTTGGACCGCACCGTGGGCTATGACGGCAAAGGCGATTTCGTGATCGGGCCGAACGGCAGGCTCGCTCGCCGCACGGAAGACGCCGGGACGGTTCTCGTCTATGCCGGCTGCCATCTGGTCGATCCGCGCCTGTTCCGCGATGCGCCATCCGGCAAGTTCTCGATGAACCTGTTGTGGGATCGCGCCATCGCCAAGGGCAAGCTCTTTGGCTTGGCCCATGACGGCAAATGGATTCATGTGGGCACGCCGGCGGCGATCGCCGGCGCCGAGGCGGCGCTGAGGGAGTAGTGGGCCATGCGGATCTATTCGATTCCGCCCGCCCGGCCTTTTCTCAAGCTCCTGGCGCGGGCCGTCCTCGACGGCTTTCCCTTAACAGAGGGTTTGCGTCCCGGGCCCGGCGATCTTCCCAACTGGACGATCCTGGTTCCCACTCGACGTGCGGCCGGCGAGCTCGAGCGTGTATTCTATGAGGAAGGCGGCGGCGTCGCCCGCCTCATGCCGCGCATAAGACCGCTCGGCGACGTCGATGAGGATCTCTTCGGTGCCGAGCCGGGCTTCTCCGCCGCCGAACTCGATCTCCCGCATGCCATATCGCCGGTGGGCAGAGAGCTGGCGCTGATGGCGCTGATCGGCGAATGGGCCGCGGCCAACCCGCAGATCCGCCTGGCGCGGGAGATCGCGGATTCGGCGCAACAGCTGCAGGCCCTCGCCACGTCGCTCGCCCACTTCATCGACGGGCTCGAAATCGAGGAGATCGGCTTCGACAGGATACCCGAGCTGTTCGGACTCGAATCCGCGGGGCACCGCGAAGCCATACTGGACTTCTTGGCGCTCGCTCGCGTTAAGTTGCCTGCATTGCTTCACCAATGGCACCTGATCGGCCCCATGGAGCGGCGTTCGCGGCTCCTCCGGCTGGAAGCGCGCCGGCTGGCCGAGCATCCGCCTGCCGGGCCGGTGATTGCCGCAGGCTCGACCGGCTCCATTCCGGCGACCCGGGCCTTGCTCAAGTCCATCGCCGGCCTGCCCATGGGTGCCGTGGTCCTGCCGGGCCTCGACATGTACATGAGCGAAGAGGACTGGGTGAGTGTTGGGCCGCAGCATCCGCAGTATATCCTCAAGCTTCTGCTCGCCGAACTTGGTGTGACGCGCGCCGATGTGACGATCTTCCCGCAAGCCGCATCGGCATCGCGCGACTGGCTGGCAAGCGAGATCATGCGGCCGGCGGAGACCGCGGAAGGCTGGCGGGAAATCGTCACCGTGAAGCGCGAAGCGATCCGTGGCGCACTTGCGGGCGTCGAACTTGTCGAAACCCGCTCGCGCCGGGAAGAGGCATTGGCCATCGCGCTCATTCTACGCCACGCGCTGGAGAGCCCGGAAAGGACGGCGGCATTGGTGACGCCCGATCGCGAACTCGCCCGCAGGGTGAAAGCCGAACTGGCGCGCTGGGCGATCGAGATCGACGATTCCGCCGGCGAGCCCTTGATCCGCTTCTCCGGTGCCGCCCTTCTCAATCTGGTCCTCGAGGCGGCGCTAACGGATTTTCCGGCCGAGGCCCTGAACGCGCTCTTCAGTCACCCGCTTTGCCGCTTTGGCATGGAGCCGGATGCCGCGCGCCGGGCATCGCGAGCAATCGAGATCGCCCTGTTCCGCAATGGCTACAATGGACGCGGCATCGCCGATTTCGCCGCCGCGGTTCAGCGTTGCCGCGGCCTGAGTGCCGCCGATAGCCATGCTCACCCGCTGGTGCGGAACCTTTCGGATGAGGACTGTAACGGCATGGCGGACTTCGCGAGCCGCGGTGCCGCCTGTCTCGGGCCCTTGTCGCGCCGGCAGACTGCGCCGCTCCTCGATCACCTTCATGCGATCATCGAAACTTGCGAGGCCGTTGCGGGTTCCGCCCTGTGGCAGGGGGCGGCGGGCGAAGAACTGGGATCGCTTGCCGATGAACTTTTTGCCGCGGCGCCGCGTCTTTCGGACTGCAGCATCGCATGCGCCGCGGCGATCCTGCGCCACCGCATGATGACAACACCGCTGCGGCCGCGGCGGCCGACCCATCCCCGGCTTGCGATATTGGGACTTCTCGAAGCGCGCCTGGTCCGGCCCGATATCGCCGTTCTCGGCGGTCTCAATGAGGGCATCTGGCCGCGGCGGCCCGACTCTGGACCATGGCTCAACCGGCCGATGCGCGAGAGACTGGCCATGCCGCAGCCGGAACGCGACATCGGTCAGACGGCCCACGATTTCGTCCAAGCCTTCGGCTGCGATCAGGCCTATCTGGTATGGTCGCGGCGCATCGGCGATTCACCGGCGATCGCCTCGCGCTGGATCCTGCGCCTGCAGATGCTGATGAAGTCCGCCGGAATCGCGGAGAAGCCGGGCACCGACAACCCGTGGCAGCAATGGGCGGCAGCGCTCGATGAACCGAAATCGGTAACGCCATGCGCGAAGCCTCTGCCGAAACCGCCGGTCGAAGCGCGGCCAGACCGGCTCAGTATCACGCGGATCGAAACCCTGATCCGCGATCCCTATGCCATCTATGCCCGCCATGTCCTCGGCCTCCAACCGCTGGATGAAATCGCCAAGGCGCCGGATTTCGCCCTGCGCGGCACCTTGTTTCATGCCGCCCTCGGCGATTTCTTCAGGCGGTATCCGGCCACCCTTCCCGCCGATGCAGGCGAACGCCTGATCGAGGCGGGACGCCGGCATTTTGCACCGCTGATGGACGACCCGCAGATTGCCGGCTTCTGGTGGCCGCGCTTCCTGCGCATCGCCCAATGGCTTGCCGCCAATGAACCAAATTTGCGGGCGGGCGTTGCGCGGGTTCTGGCCGAAATCGACGGTGCCCTGACGCTCGATATCGCTGGCCGGCCCTTCATGCTCGCCGGCCGCGCCGACCGCATCGATCTCTTTTCCGGCGGCGGCGCGCGGATTGTCGATTTCAAGACCGGCAGCGTGCCGAGCGCCGCGCAAGTCAAATCGGGCCTTGCGCCGCAACTCACTCTCGAAGCCGCCTTGCTGGAAAGTGAGGCTTTTGCCGGCGCAGGTGCGACTCCGGCCAGCGAACTCGTCTACATCAAGCTCGGAGGCGGCGAACCGCCGGGCGAAATCCTGCCCGTCAACCTCAAAGAGCCGGCGGCGGATGTTGCCAGACGTCATCTGTCGGGGCTCGTCGATCTTCTCACCGCCTACGCGAGGCTCCAGCAGCCCTACATTCCGCGCGCCATCGTGAAGAAGGAAGACGAGGTGCGCGACTACGACCATCTCTCGCGCTACCGCGAGTGGTCGCTGTCGGGAAAGGCGGCGCCATGAAAGCCGCCAGGGCGACGGCCAAGCAGAGACTGGCATCGGATCCCGCCTCCTCCGCCTGGGTCGCCGCAAATGCCGGATCGGGCAAGACCCATGTGTTGGTCGAACGCGTCATCCGCATGATGCTGGCGGGTGCTGAGCCCGCCCGCATCCTGTGTCTCACCTTCACCAAGGCGGCCGCGGCCGAAATGGCCAGCCGCCTGTTCGAGCGTCTGAGCGCCTGGATTGCGCTGGACGACAGGGCCCTGACGGCAACGCTCGAGGAACTCGGCGCAACCCCGGAGTCGCCCGACAGTTTGCGGCTGGCGCGCCGTCTCTTCACTCGCGCGCTGGAAACGCCGGGCGGACTCAAAATCCAGACCATCCACGCCTTCTGCGAGAGAGTGCTGCAGTTGTTTCCGGTCGAGGCCGGCGTGGTTCCGGGCTTTACCGTGATGGACGACCGCACTGCGCGGGAAGCACTCGAAGCCGCCCGCGACAGGGTACTTGCCAAGGCGCAGACCAATCAAGCGGGCGAGCTTGGATGGGCATTGGCCGAAGTTGTGCGCCATGTCCAGGCCGATGCCTTCAACGGACTGATGAGCGAAATTCTCTCCCGGCGGACCGATCTGCCGGAAGTCTTGTCGAGCGAGCAAGGCATCGACGGCGCCATTGGCATATTGCGGGCGGCACTGGGTCTTGCGCCCCGAGAAGACCGGGAGAGCGTGCTTGCCGCGCTCACCGTATCGCCTGCCCAGTATGCAAGCCTTGCCGAAGCCCTGTCAGGTGGTAGCGAGGCGGATCGAAAGCGCGCGGCCAAATTCGCTGCCCATCTGCGTACCGACACGATCACGCTTCTCGACCTGATGGATCTGCTGCTGACGCAGGAGAACGAACCCCGCAAATTGTCCGGAATTGCCACCAAAGCGGTGCAAAGTGTACATCCGTGGATCAATGACTTCATCACAGCCGAGCAGAGGCAGTTGGTTGATGGTATCGCCCGGCTCGCCGACCTTGAACGGCTTGCCGCAACTCACTCGCTGCTGGTTCTGGCGGGCGAGATTGTCGGCGAATTCGAGCGGGTCAAGCGCCGCGCCGGTGCCTATGACTTCGACGATCTCATCGTCCGCACCAGGCTTCTCGTCGCCGCCAAGCCAGACGCTGCCTGGGTGCTCTACAAGCTCGATGGCGGCATCGAACATGTGCTGATCGACGAGGCGCAGGATACGAGCCCCGCCCAATGGGACATCGTGCGTTCGCTCACCGCCGAGTTCTTCGCCGGAAAGGGCGCGCGGCACGAGCCGGATCGCACCCTCTTCGCCGTGGGCGACCGCAAACAGTCGATCTACAGCTTCCAGGGGGCTGATCCGGACGTATTCGAAATCGTCCACGACGAATTCAAGGCCCGCATCGAAGCGGCCGGACAGGCATTCAACAATGTCGACTTCACCATTTCCTTCCGCTCCACCGCCGAAATCCTTAGCGCCGTCGATAAGGTGTTTCACGACGAGGCCAAGGCGCGCCAGGGACTGGACGGCAAACGGAAAAAGACGCTGCTGCATGAATCCAGTCGCCGCGGCGAACCGGGTCTGGTCGATCTCTGGCCGCTGATCGAACCCGAGGACGGTGAAGAGCAGAAGCCATGGATCGCGCCCGTCGACCGCGAGCCCGCCAATTCGCCGCGGCGCAGGCTTGCGCAAAAAATCGCCCGCA
>JBQTKG010000019.1:0-20533 GCA_052386315.1 Hyphomicrobiales bacterium | reverse complement strand
ACCAACGCTGCCCGCCGTGCGCCGCGCAATCGCCATAGTATTCGAATCGCCACTTCCTCAACGATGCCCTCACTGTCGCATACAGTTCCGACAACGCCATGAATGAATCTGCCAAAGTAGTGCTAGTTGCTGCACCGAAAGATCGCGGTAGTTGATGTAGCGGCGCCGGCCTTCGCGCTCGACGCGGCAAAGCTTGTCGATGACGGGTGCCAAGATCGAGTCCGGCAGTTTCACCCGGTCGAGAATCGGCGTTTCAGAAGCGTCGAACAGCCCGCCGTTGTAGGGCGGCAGGCCGATGGATTTGTCACCATTGGCAATTCCTTCGAAAAGTTCCTTGGTGTGGTTCCAGTAGGCCGCGCGGGTTTCCGAGAAACTATCGTTGGCATCGATGCGCCGTCCAATGTCGTTCCGCACTTTCACACGCAGGCCGTAGTCGTCGTAACGCTTGTCCTGAACCGGAAGCAGATTGCGGTCCTCGGCATAAAGCACGAAAAGCAACCGGTAGAGCAAGATGAGCGCCGCCTCCTTCACCTGCATTAAATAGGCGCGGTCGCGCGAGGACGGCGCCTCCGGGTCGTTTGCCGCGATGCCCTTGGCGAGCTCCGGGAACACCTCTCCGAACACCACGTTGGCAAGGCTCTTCGCCACCGTCTCTTCGTAAAAACGGCCCTGCTCCAGCGAGATGTCGTGGAAAGTGCGGGTTTCGCCCGGCGCAGCCAGAAAACTTTCGCGCCGGAAAATCAGTACAAAGACTTTCAGCCAGTGCGCCCTGTCTTCCGCCGGAAGTGTTGCAAGATCGGTATAGCCTTCGATGCCGAGAATGGCCGCAAGGTCGAGTTCGCAGAAATCCTCCGCCACCGACTTCGCGCCCTGAAAATAGAGCCGCCAGATGCGCCCATTGGTGAGAATGCCCCAGCGCAGCTTTCCGCTGGTCAAATCCTCGATGCGCCGCAGGTAGCGCAGCATTTGCGACGAAGGGACTTCCGATTCATCCTTGCTCCTGCCCGGCCGGTCGAGAAGGCGGTTCCACTTCTTCGACTCGACGATGCACAGCCCCTCCTCATACTTCTCGTATGAGATGCGCCGGTCGGCTCGAGACTTCGCTTGGACGTCGGCGAACAGCAGTCCGTCGGGAATGTTCTCGCGGCCCTTGGCGGAAAGTGCCTGCTGCCTGACATGATGGGTCCAGCCTAGAATGCGAAGAACCGGCCAGATCAGATCGTCCTCGGTCCGCGTCTCACTCGGCTTTCCGTCCACGGGAAAACCGGCAAGAACGGCTTTGAGTTCCTTCGCCAGGCTATCGAGCCGGGCGTCATCGACGGAAGCCCACGCGGCGGTCTGCTTCACGCCGTGGGTCAGATAATCGCGGGTGAACAGACCGCCTTGGTTCATTTCTGTCAAATCTCCGGCAAATGACGCTACGCGATTTGGTTGGGGCGGAGAAGGCCGCAGCCGCAATCGCCGCGCCGCCCGTCATGATCGGCCGCAATCGCGCCGCAATCGGCCCGCTCCGCCGCCGCCTCTGCGCAACTGACATGCTAGCATGTCAGCTCCTTCGGCCTACCTCGCTTGCGCGCCATGCGAAGGCGCGACAAGTGCACCGAATCCGCATCGAAAACCACGCAAATTGCGCGCCTTTTCTTGGCCGTTTGCGCCCGTTTCAGCGCCTCTCAGGCCGCCCTGACCACCACCTCGTCGCCCTCCATGGCGAGGCTGAGGGCCAGCCCCGCCGACCGCGCCAGCAGGCCGGCGTAATAGGGCTGCACCAGCCTGGCGTCGAGGAGGGCCAGATCGGCCCGGCCGTCGATCACCTCGGCCAGCGCCTCGGGGACCTTGGCGCGCTCGCCCCTCGCCCTGACGGTCAAGCTCTCTCCCGCCGCCTCGACCTTCACCATGCCGCCGCGCGGGATCGCCGCCATGCCGATCAGCAGCATGTTGAGCAGCAGTTTGACCTGCTGCTTCGGCCGGTTCTCGCGCGGCGCCTGCCAGTCGAGTTTCACCTTGTCGTCGCCGACGAAGGCCTTGGCCGTCTCGCCGGCTTCCGCCATGTCGAGGTAGGCCCCCGCCGAGCCCGCCGCGCCAAAGGCGACCCGGCAGAACTTGAGCTTGGCGGAAGCGGTCTTGGCGGAGGCCCGCACCATGGCCAGCGCGGTCTCCTTCGTCTCCTTGTCCATCTCCGGATCGTCGAACAATTCCAAGCCGTTGGCGATGGCGCCCACCGGCGAGATGACATCGTGGCAGACCCGGCTGCATAACAGCGAGGCCAGGTCGAGATCGGAGATGCGGGTGTCCTTCATGGCATCCTTGTGCAATGATTCGCGTCCTCCCTCCTAGCGGAGACGGCGGCAAGTTTCCGCATTGACGAAGCGGCCCCGAGGGGCCCATAGAACCCGCCGACAACACGAGATTCCACCCCCATGAGCCTCACCCCCTCCCGCACCATGCGGGACCTGATCGCGCTTGCCGTCGCTGCCGGCCGCGAGATCATGAGCGTCTACCGCGGCGATTTCACAGCCCTCGCCAAGAGCGATCTGACGCCCTTGACCGAGGCCGACGAGGCCTCCGAACGGCTGATCCTCGAAGGCCTGGCGAAGCTCGATCCCTCAACCCCGGTGATCGCCGAGGAGGCCGCGGCGGCGGGCCGCATCCCGCCGGTGGCCGGCCGGTTCTGGCTGGTCGATCCCCTTGACGGCACTAAGGAATTCATCTCGCGCAACGGCGAGTTCACGGTCAATATCGCGCTCATCGAGGATGGCGCGCCGGCCCTTGGCGTGGTGCATGCCCCGGCCCTTTCCCGCATCTTCTGGGGCGAGAAACAGGTGGGCGCCGCCCAAGGCCAGATCGGCCCGGGCGGCGATATCGCCTGGAAGGACCTGCATGTCCGCTCCTGCCCCGCCGATGGCGCCACCGTCGTCGCCAGCCGCTCGCACCGCGATGCCTTAACCGACGGCTTTCTCAAGACGGTGAAGGTCAAGTCGCTCGCCTCGGCCGGCTCGTCGCTCAAATTCTGCCTGGTGGCGGCGGGCGAAGCCGATCTTTACCCGCGCTTCGGCCGCACCATGGAATGGGATACGGCGGCGGGCCACGCCGTGCTCCTGGCGGCGGGCGGCAAGGTCTTGACCGAGGACGGCCAGCCGCTCTCCTACGGCAAGCGGGCGCGCGGTTTCGACAATCCCGGCTTCATCGCATCGGCCTGAATTTTCAAAGTGTTAACTATCCGGCAAGCCGCTGCTGCTACCACCATGGATCGCCACACAGCCGCCACAGCCGCTCCCGATAGTGGCCCGGGATCTGGCAGATTCGAGGGGATGACATGACATTGAAAATGCTGTTTGCCGCCCTGGGCGTAGTCCTTGCATTGATGCTCGCCATGCCGGTTCACGCCAGCGAGAACCAGACCTATACTTCGCAAGAAATCCTTGCGACCGGCCACCGCTTCTTCGGCAAGACCACGCGGGGGCTCGCCGAGGCGGTCGAATATGTTTTTCAGAACCAGGGCGAACCCACCGCCTATATCGTCGGCGAGGAGGGCTCCGGCGCCTTGATCGGCGGTCTGCGCTATGGCGAAGGCACGATTTATTACAAGAGCGGCATCAAGCAGCGCATTTATTGGCAAGGTCCCTCGGTCGGCTGGGATTTCGGCGGCAACGGCTCGCGCGCCCTGGTTCTGGTCTACAGCTCGACGAGCCCGCGCGATCTCTACCGCCGCTTCGGCGGCGTCGAGGGCTCGGCCTATTTCGTCGGCGGCGTCGGCGTGAATTTCCAGAAATACCGCGGCATCGTGCTCGCCCCCATCCGCACCGGCGTCGGCCTCCGTCTCGGCGCCAATGTCGGCTACCTCAAATATTCCGGCAAGCCGAACTGGAACCCGTTCTGAGGGAGCGGCGAAAGTCCATCTGTGCTCATCTATTGTATGTACAATAGATTGACATAACGAGGCATCTCGCCTATCTCGTGGCATGGCCAGCGCAGCGATGCTCGCATGGAGCGAAGAGAAAGATCGCTGGCTCCGAAAAGAGCGCGGTCTGTCTTTCGAAGCTGTTTGCGAGGCGGTTGATCAGGGACGAATTCTCGATGTGCTCGATCATCCGAACACAGATAGATTCGGACATCAGCGCTTACTCGTTGTCTAGATCGAAGGATATGCTTGTGCGGTGCCTTTCGTGGTCGACGGCGAAATCTGGTTCCTGAAAACCATCTACAGGAGCCGCGAATTGCAGAAGCGATACCTGGGCGAGAGCCGGCAATGAAAAAACCAAAGCATACCGGACACGACGCGCCATACCTCGACGACGAGGAGCGCGAGATCATGGAAGCCGTCAAACGCGGCGAGTTCAAGTCTTCCGGCCGCCCGCTGTCGAAAATCAAAGCCGAATGGCAGGCCGCCGCGCGCAATACCCAGCGCAGGAAGCCGGTCACGGTCCGCATTCAGGAGCGCGACATAGCCAGGCTCAAGGTCCGGGCGCTGCAGAAGGGCATGCCCTACCAGACGCTGATCGCCTCGGTCCTGCATCAATATGCCGAAGGCACACTCACGGAAGAGTTCTGAGCCCGCCCCCCGCCTTATTTCCGTCGCCTGCCCTTGCGAATCTTGGCCGGCGCCGTGGCCGCCGCGTTGCAAGGCGGTCAAGTTATTGGTAAATAAAGCGTAATCCGGGAGTTCCTATGTCTCAAACCGAGACGCTCATGCTGGTGGTTCTGGGCTTTGCGCTGGCGGCCCTGATCGCCCTGTTCATCGGCCGCTTCGCCTGGCACCTGGCTTTGCGGCTGGGGGCCAAGCGCATGCAGCGCCAGGTGCCCTCTACCGTCTCCGAACTGCAATCCGAGCGCGACCGGCTGCGCGCCGAATATGCCATGCTGTCGCGCAAGCTCGACCTGCGGCTTTCCGACATCAAGATGCGCATGGCCGAGCAGATGGCGGAAGTGACGCGCAACCGCAACCGCGTCGAAACGCTCACCGGCGAAGTGAAGAAGCGCGACGCCGAACTCGATACCTGGCGCGAACAGGCGGCCGGCCTCGAAGCCCGGCTTATGGAAATGACCCGCGCCAATGCAGCGCTCGGCGAGGAGATCGGACAGCTCAATTCCGAAATCGCCGGCCTCAGGATATCGCTCGGCGAGCGCGACGCAAGGATTGCCGCCCTCAATACCGAACTGGCCGCCGCAACGAGCCTCGCCGAAGCGCTGGCGCCGCGCCTCGAGGAAACCGAGGACCCGGTCGCCCGCAAGATCGATAAACTCGCGCTTCTGGCGGATGCCATCGCCGGCGAACGCGCCGCCGGTCTGCCGCCCGCCGAAGTCCAGCGCCAGACCGGCGATCTCGAACAGGAACTCGCCCGCCTCGACCGCAACTGGTCGGAGAAACTTACCGACCTCGAAAAGGCCGAAGACGGCAACGCCACGGGCGAGACCCGCAAGGCCACCAATATCGTCTCGCTGGCGCGGCGCCTCAAGGCGCTGCAAAAGGATGTGGCGGGTTAGACCAGGTCAGGAGACAGCATGGCACTCGAACAATTGCAGGCCCAGATCGCCGTGCTTCTACAAGGCCTCGAGGACAAGCCCGAGGACGCCCATGAATTGCACGATCTGATCCGCCAGCATCTCGAACAGTTCAAGGCCATGGGCATGCCGCTTCCCGCCGATCTCGTGCAACTGGAGGAGCGCCTGGAAAAGGACTTCGCCGCGCGCGGGCGGTGAAATCGTGGATGTTTGATGGAGAGTGGCGCTCTGGTCCAAGAAGCCGGGAGGAGAACCCACTGGTGTCCTCAAAAAACTTATGGTTTAATACTCTCGTTGCGGGTTCGGAAGGCCTTGCACGCCGGCAGGAACATCGAATGGCGCAAACCTCTGGCGTCGTCAAAAAAATATTGCGTTACTTATCGCGCTTAAGACAAAGCGCGTTCTGGCCTCCTCATGTCCCGTGATATGGGGTACTCGGGCAAGAACGACTCCAACTAAATGCACCACAAGGGAGGACTAAATGGCAAGAGTCGCGAGAGAAATGGTAGAGAAGGCAGGCGTCAATGTCGACAAGCTGCTCGACATGCTGGTTCGCAATGCGTCTGCAGAGCTGACAACGTATTATTACTATACGATCTTGCGGGTGAATCTGATTGGACTCGAAGGTGAGGGACTGAAGGAGATCACGGAAGATGCCCGCATCGAAGATCGCAACCACTTCGAAGCGCTTGTTCCACGAATCTATGAGCTAGGAGGCAGTTTGCCCAGGAGTATGCTCGACTTTCACAATGTTTCCGCCTGCCCTCCAGCCTTCCTCCCGGCCGACCCGACCAACATCAACGATATGCTGCAGATATTGGTCAACGCCGAGCGGTGCGCGGTGCGTGGCTACACCGAGGTCTGCAACATGACTTTTGGCAAGGATCATCGCACTTACGACCTGGCGCTCGCAATTCTGCACGAGGAGATTGAGCATGAGGCGTGGTTCTCTGAGTTCATCGGTGAGGGACCGAGCGGCCACGCGCTCCGAAAATCGGGAGAGAACTCGCCTTATGTCGGTAAGTTCCTCGGAGCCCGATAAGCCGGCTGGGCAAGGGTCGGACGGGCTTCAGGCCCCCCTATTGAGACGCTACTCGCGGGCCCAACTCGCGCACCACGATGGTAGCGATCCAAGTCTGTCGGTCCTCATCGCCCACAAGAACAAGATCTATGACGTCACAGCGAGTTACCCATGGGCCAAGGGCTCCCACTGGGGCGATCTTCGCGCTGGCCGGGATCTTACAGGACGTCTCAAAGAATCGATTCACGGTGAAGAAATGTTATCCCGCGTGCCGTGCGTTGGGATTCTCGATTCGATCGATTGAGCTGCCCCGCGAGAGTAACTGGCGCTCCCTGCGGGAATCGAACCCGCCTTTGCAACGTGAGAGGCTGCCGTCCTGACCGATAGACGAAGGGAGCGTGGCGCCCTCCTATATCGGGCCGTTCCGCCCGGCGCAAGCTGCCTAGAGTTTTTCCGTTTCGAGCTGAAAATGTTGCTTCTTGTCCCTCCCCCGCGCGAGCGCGGGGAGGGTGGTTGAGCGAAGCGAAACCGAGTGGGGGCGGACGGACAAGCCCCCACCCCCGCCGCTTCGCGGCGGACCCTTCCCGCACTCCGTGGGGGAGGGAGTGGAACAGCGCCGTCTCATGTCAGTCGGAAGAACCCTAGGGCGAGCGCAATTTGATCCGCGAAATGACCGTTCCCTTGCGCACGTCGACGACGATGATCTCTTCGCCGGTGCCGATCGCCATGCGGTCGCCGTCGAGCGCCAGCTGATTGACTTTCGTTTCCGGAGGCAGGCCGAGTTCGATCAGCTTTGTCTCCGGCACCGGCGTCTCGCCGCGGGTTGCGATCTTCCAGGCGATGCCGCCGATCAGTGCCACGAACATGAGGACGAGCACCCCGCCCATGATATATACGGCCGCTTCCAGAAACTTCAGTCCCGGCTGCGGCGCCTGCGGCTCGGGCGGGGTTTCGGCCGGGGTTCCGCTGTCCGTCATGAATTCATCCGCTCCGCAAATCCTCGAGACCGCCGCTCCGGCGGGCCGCCTCGACCGCGCCTTGGCCCAGGCCTTCCCGCGATTGAGCCGCTCGCGTTTCCAGAGCCTTATTGCGGAAGGCATGGTGACTGTCGAGGGGCGAGCGGTGACCGATGCGGGCCGCCGGCTGAAGGGCGGCGAGCGTTTGCGCGTCAGCGTTCCGCCAGTAGCGCCCGCCGAACCGCAAGCCGAAACCATGCCGCTCGCCATCGTCTACGAGGACGCCTCCTTGATCGTCATCGACAAGCCGGCTGGCCTCGTCGTCCATCCGGGTGCCGGCCATGCGACGGGAACCCTGGTCAATGCCCTGATCGCCCATTGCGGCGCGAGCCTCTCGGGCGTTGGCGGCGTCAGGCGTCCCGGCATCGTCCATCGGCTGGACAAGGATACCAGCGGCCTTCTCGTGGTGGCGAAGACCGATGCGGCGCATCGCGGGCTGTCGGAGCAATTCGCCGCCCATGGCCGCGATGGCCGGTTGAAGCGCGCCTATCTGGGGCTCGTCTGGGGGGCACCGGAACGCCACCGCGGCACCATTGCGGCGGGCCTCGGTCGCAGCGGCGCCAACCGGCAGAAAATGGCTGTGTCGGGCTCGCAAGGCGCCCGCCAAGCCGTCACCCGCTATGAAGTGCTCAAGCGCTTCGGTACGCCCCCCTTGGCCAGCCTCCTTCGCTGCGAGCTGGAGACCGGCCGCACCCACCAGATCCGCGTGCATCTGGCGCATATCGGCCATCCGTTGTTGGGCGATCAAACTTATGGCGCCGGTTTCAAGGCCTCGCGCAACACTTTACCTGAAGCCGCAAGAGACGCGCTTAAGTTATTGAATAGACAGGCGCTTCACGCAACGCTCCTGGGCTTCGAGCACCCGGTTACCGGCAAGCCCCTGCTTTTCGAAAGCCCCGCGCCGGCCGACCTTGCCAATCTGATCGCAGCCCTTTCCCGTAACACTTAAGTGAGACGAAGTGACTATCTGTAACAACAAAAGTGTCTTATTTTCTCCGCAATCGCCACTATACTATATTGTCGTGGCGCACCGGTAAGCGGGGTCTTTCCGGAGAGCGCCCAGAAGGGATGGACATGAGCAAGACCGCATCGCTTCCCGCCATCGCCGCCGGCGAAGGCGGCCTCAACCGTTACCTGCAGCAAATCCGGCAGTTCCCGATGCTGCAGCCGGAAGAGGAATTCATGCTGGCCAAGCGTTGGAAGGAGCACGGCGACCGCGCCGCCGCCCACCAGCTGATCACCAGCCATCTGCGTCTCGTCGCCAAGCTCGCCATGGGCTATCGCGGCTACGGTTTGCCGATCGGCGAAATCATCTCGGAAGGCAATGTCGGCCTCATGCAGGCGGTGAAGAAGTTCGAGCCCGACAAGGGCTTCCGGCTTGCCACTTATGCCATGTGGTGGATCAGGGCTTCGATCCAGGAATTCGTGCTGCGCTCGTGGTCGCTGGTCAAGATGGGCACCACCGCCAGCCAAAAGAAGTTGTTCTTCAACCTGCGCAAGGTGAAGGGCCAAATTCAGGCGCTTGAGGAGGGCGACCTGCGGCCCGACCAGGTGAAGAAGATCGCCAAGCGCCTGGGTGTGGCTGAAGACGATGTCGTGTCGATGAACCGCAGGCTCTCGGGCGATGCCTCGCTCAATTCCCAAATCCGCGCCGACAGCGACGGCGAATGGCAGGACTGGCTCGTCGACGAGAGTGAAAATCAGGAAGATGCCCTGGTCGAGAGCGACGAATCGAAAATGCGCATGGGGCTGCTGACCGAGGCCATGAGCAAGCTCACCGGGCGTGAACGCCGCGTCTTCGAGGCCCGCCGCCTGCAGGACGAGCCGGCGACGCTCGAGGACCTGTCGCAGGAATTCGGCGTGTCGCGCGAACGCATCCGCCAGATCGAGGTGCGCGCCTTCGAGAAGGTGCAGAAGGCGGTAAAGAACGCCGCCCAGAAGGCGCAGGCGCCGAAGATGGTGACGGCGGGCACTTCGCCTAGCGCGCCGTGAAGCGCCGGTAGGCCTCGGCGAAAACCAGCACTGAAAACCACGTCCACGGAATCTGGATGAGGCCCATGACGATCTGCCCCGGCACCATGCGGGACATCATCGTCTGGATCGTTTCCGGGGAGATGCGTCCGCTCTCCGCCGTGCCCGCCAGTTCGGAAATGTCCGAAATCATCGGCCACATCGCCAGCACCAAGACCGGAATGGCGATGGCGAAATAAACCAGCGCGCCGAACAGGAGCCGCAGCGGCACGCCCCAGCTCTCGCCCTTCGATAGTGACCACATTTCGCGGAAGAAAGCCGGAGAGCGGCCAAGGGCCACGCCAGGCAAGCCCACCATGAAGCGGCAGAAGAACCAGGCGAGAAACAGGGGCAAGGCCGCAACCAGCGCAATCGTCCCAATTGCCG
Source organism: Hyphomicrobiales bacterium (assembly GCA_052386315.1). Lineage (GTDB taxonomy): Bacteria > Pseudomonadota > Alphaproteobacteria > Rhizobiales > Aestuariivirgaceae > Aestuariivirga. The sequence continues at coordinate 10,600 of JBQTKG010000019.1, read as the reverse complement.
TCGGCCCCGCCACCCAGCCGCTGTCGCCGGCAGCAGCGGTTGCAAGGGCACCGAGGATGGCGGCCGGAACCAACACCGCTACCACGGCAACCACATAGGCGAGAAAGGTCAGCAGATAGATGCCGGTGCCGTAGACCACGGTCATCAGCGTGGCCTTGATGACCGTTCCGTTGAGGCCCACCCAGTATTTTTCATCGAGCGCGTAGAGCCGGACAATGCGGACATAGAGCCAGACGAAGACCAGCAAGCAAAGCAGTCCGGCAAGCGCCATGAATCCGTAGAATTGCATGAGCCTGCCGATAATCTGCGGATTTGTCTGTCCGCCGGCCTGCATGCCGAAGAGACTCGAAATCAGCGGCTGCACTGCGAGATATAGCGTCACTGCGAGCGCCAGCACGATCAGAACCGGCAGGAGCGACACCTGCAGAAGATCGGCCCAGCGCTGCCGGATGAAGGTCAGAACCGCATGCGACGTGCCCGGCAGGACTTTCTCCATCGGCTTCGCCCCTTTTTGCCGGCCGTCCCGGCAAGAATTTTTGTCATGCCCGGCATGACTTTCTTACGTTTGCCGCATGACTGCGTCCATGCGAGCATAGCCGCCAGTCTACAGGAGGCACCTATGGCTGTCCTCACCCACGATCAGAAATCCGCCTTCTGGCGCGACGGCTATTGCTTCGTCGACAGCGTCGTCGAGGCCGGTCTTCTCGCGGCCCTGCAGCATGATTTCAACGGCTGGGTGGAGGAAAGCCGCAAGCACAAGAAGCCCTGGGGCGAGACCATCGACGGCAGACCGCGTTTCGATGTCGAGCCCGCGCATTCGGCGGAAAAGCCGGCGCTGCGCCGGGTAAATTCGCCGGTGGAGGTCTCGGATTCCTATTTCATGGCCATGTCGGATTCAAAAATGACCGACATCGTCGCCTGCCTCATCGGTCCCAATGTCAAGTATCATCACTCCAAAATCAATTCGAAGCTGCCCGGCGCCGCGACCGCGGTGAAGTGGCATCAGGATTTCCCCTTCACGCCGCATTCGAACGACGACGTCGTGACCGCGCTGTTGTTCGTCGATGAGGTAACGCCGGAGAATGGCCCTCTCGAAGTGGTGGCCGGCACCCACAAGGGCGAAATCCATTCTCTCTGGCATGGCGGAAAATTCACCGCCGCGGTCGGCGATGCGGTTGCCGCCGATGCGCAGAAGAAAGCCGTGCGCTGTCTCGGGCCCGCCGGCGGCGCCTGCTTCATGCACACCCGGCTCCTGCACGGTTCCGCTCCCAACATGTCGCGGCAGCCGCGCACCTTGTTCATCACCGTCTATTCGGCGGAGGATGCCTCACCCTATGCTCCCAATCCGGTACCGAGCCGTCACGAGGGCCTCGTGGTGCGCGGCGTCACGACCAATCGCGTCCGCTCCGTCGCCTACGAAATCGAACTGCCGCAGAAGCCTTCCGGTGCTTCCTTCTTCGCCCAGCAGGCGCAAGCGGAGAGGCCGCCGCAGTATAATTTCTGATTACTGGAACATGCCCTTCTTGCGCGGCTTCGCCCAGAATATCTGAACCGCCCAGAGCTGCCCGTCGCGCTCGACCACGCCGCTGGCAACGTAATGGTAATCTCGCTTGAGCAGTGTGCGCCGGTGCGCGGCGCTCTCGATCCATTGCTGGAACAGGCCCCGTGCCTTGGCGGCGCCGGCGGAACCCTTGCCGGTAGCACGCGCGGCATTTTCCGCCATGGCCGGGAAGCGTGTGACATCGCCGGCAAAGACCCGCATGCGGCTGTCGAAATTGTGCCCGGTGCTAGCCTGGTGACCGAGGAAGCCATTTACCATCATGTCGGCAGCATGGGCGCGCGCCGCATCGCGGAAAAGCGGGTCGGGCGTCAACGGTGCCTTGCCCTCGCCCGCCCGGTAACGGTTGGCGAGGCCCGCAATGACCGCTTCCAGATCGGGCCGGAACCGGGCGCCGGCAGGCGGATTCTGCAACAGTTCTGCGGCGAACTTGGAATAGGTCTCGGCTCGCGATGCCGGCGGCAGGGCCACCAGTAATACGGCGAAGACCGCAACGATGTACAACTTCTGGCAAATGGCCGCCATTTCAATTCTCCGCCTCACCCCTAGCGCGCTTTCCGGTGAAGTGGAATCACTTCGCCGAAAAGAAATCGCGCCAGATTAACTGCTTGGAGCATGTTCTCGTCGCCAAAGTGTATGCACTTTGGCGGAACATGCGTTCAGTCATGATTCATAAACCAAGTCCCCGTGCGAAAGCTTCGACGAGGCAAACTTTACGCTTATTTGGCGAAGTCACGGCAAGTTGCCAGGCTTGGGGACGCAACGGGCACTTCGGGACGGGCATGGAAGGGAAGATTCACAAACCGGGACATTGGCGGCTCTTGTGGATTGCCGCCTTCGCCGCCCTATGCGCCGTGATCGGCCTTTCCGGCTGGCTCTATGTCCAGAGCGCCACTGAACAATTGCTTGAGGAGGACGCCCACCTCGATGCGCGTGATTGGTCGGGTTACCTTGCACGCAATCTGCGCGACCTACCGGCCATCGCCCGCGGCGAGACCCCATCGCTCCACTCCATCTCCATTCTTGAGCAGGCGGGGCAGATGGGAGGTCTTTACCTGTTCCGCATTTACGATCCCGAGGGACGGCTGAAACTCAGTTCCGGCGACTTCTACAACCGCCTCAGTTTCAACCAGCCGATCGAAAGAATCGACCGACGATTGGCAGCGGCGCTGCGCCATGGCGAGGCTGCGACTTTCCTGTATGGAGGCGAAGTGGTGGGCGATCCGGAGTATTTCGCCTCCACTATCTTGCCGGTGAAGGACGGCCCGCGCATTGCCGGTTGGCTCGCCATTCATGTTGACCAGAGCGAACGGCGCGCCCTTTTCCTCGCCACGGCGGCAAAGGTGTCATTGGCAATGGGCATATTGCTGTCCATCGCTCCGCTCTTGGGCTTCTGGTACCGCACTCGCCAGATAAACCGCGCCGTACGCCGCATCGAACACCTAGAACGGCGCGATCCCGTCACCGGCCTCGCCAACCGGGTCGCCTTCCTGAAGCAGATAGGGGAACGCCTGGCGGCGATAAAGAACGAGGGGGGGTCATCGGCCGTGATCAAGTTCGAACTGTCCGGTCTCGAGGCCATCGACCAGAGTCTTGGCCACGAAGCGGCCAATCATGCGGTCGCAACGCTTGCCCGCCGCCTGGTGACCATGCTGCCGGAGAACAGCACGGCGGCCCGTCTCGATCACTGGCGGCTGGCCGTCCTGGTCACCGGCATCGCCGATCCGTTTGACATCCTGCGCCTTGCCAAGGAAATCACCGGCGAGCTTGGCGAACCGGTCGACTGGCAAGGGCAGCGGCTTTCGGTGCGGGCCTTGGCAGGCATCGCTCTGGCGCCGGTCGACGGCGCCTCGGCCGAAGAATTATCGCGCAGCGCCAGGCTTGCCCTTGACCACTGCAGGGAGCCGGGCTCGCCCGGCTACGGTTTCTTCAATCCGCAAATCGTCCAGGCCTCGGGGCGGCGATTGGAGGTTGAGCGGGCCCTCAACGATGCCGTGGCCGCGCAATCCTTCCGCCTCGAATTCCAGCCGGTCTTCAAGATCAAGGATGGCGAGCTCTCCGGTTTCGAAGCCCTCATGCGTCTCGAGGATCCGCAGCTTGGCCCGATCTCGCCCACCGAATTCATCCCCGCTGCCGAGCGGTCCGGACTTATTTCGCAGCTCGGCGCCTGGTGCCTCGAGGAAGCCTGCCGGATTGCGGCCGGGTGGCCCGCTCATCTGGTCGTCGCCGTCAACCTGTCGCCCGCCCAGTTCTATTCGGGAACCCTGATCGCCAATGTCCACCGCGCTCTCGACCTTGCCAAGTTCCCGGCATACCGGCTTGAGGTGGAGATCACCGAGGGCACCCTGCTGCGCGAATCCGATGTCGTCATGGAGCAATTGCGCATCCTCCGCGAAATGGGCGTGGCCGTGGTGATGGACGATTTCGGCACCGGCTATTCGAGCCTCAGCTATTTGTGGAAATTTCCATTTTCGAAAATCAAGATCGATCGCGCTTTCGTGGCGGCACTCGATACCACGGCCAGCGCCCGCGGCATCATGCGTTCGATCGTCAGAATGGGCCGCGCCCTCGGCCTGTCGGTGACGGCGGAGGGCATCGAAACCTCAAAGCAGCTGACGGCGCTGCGCGAATTGGGCTGTGAATTCGCCCAGGGCTATCTGCTCGGCCGGCCTGCCCGCGTCGAGGATGTCGCCGCCATCGTCTTGCGCAACTTCGCCCAGTCCCTGCCGCGCCGCGGGCGCGACCCGGCCGCTGACGATGAATCCGCTCCCTTTCTTGCCGCGGGGGGCATTCCCGGCTAGTGAACAGACCTCGCAAAGAGCCGGACAAAATGCGCAAACTCCCCATCTTGGCCACGGTCAAGCACGCCTTGAATTCCGTGGTCACCTACCGCGGCGCCGGCATCCGCATTGGCTTGTTGTGGATCATCATACTGCTGGCATTCAACCTTGCCGGCCTGTTTCTGATCGACCAACCCGGTCAGCCGCAGCCGGGCCGCATTGGGCTATTCGACATTGTTCAGATTGTCCTCGGCCTTATCGCCTTCTATTCGATTGCGGTGAACTGGCACCGCTTCGTCCTGCGCGACGAGATGCCCAACGCACAGGGAGCCTTGCGTCTCGATGGCTTGGTCTGGCGCTATACGGGCAATGCGCTGCTGATCGCTCTGATGACCTTTTTGCCGGTGGCGGTTCTCGCCGCAATTCTCTCCACGCTCATTCCCGCGGCGGTCGTACTGGTATTTCCGGCCGTGGCCGTGGCGGGCACCGCCACCTTCATGCTCTCGCTCAAGCTCCCCGCCATCGCGCTCGGACGCACAGATTTCAGATTCGCCGATGCGATGAAGGCGGCGGAGGGCAATTTCTGGCAAGTCATGGGTGTATTACTGCTCAGTGCGCTGATCGTTTTCGTGGCCGCCGTGTTGCTTATCGTTCTTGCCGCGTTGCTGAGTTACCTGCCGCGCATGGCGGCCGCCATCATCGGCCTGGCGGCGAGCGCGGCCGTGAACCTGTTCATTATCCTGTTCAGCGCCAGCGTGTTGAACTCGCTATACGGCTATTTCGTCGAAGGCCGCAATTTTTAAGCGGTCTCAGTCCTCGAATGGATCTTTCATCAGGATGGTGTCGTCGCGCTCGGGGCTGGTCGAGAGCAGCGCCACCGGACACTCGACCAGTTCTTCGAGGTACCTGACATATTTGATCGCCTGGGCGGGGAGTTGCGCCCAGGACCGTGCGCCCGCCGTAGTGTCCCGCCAGCCCTCGAAGCTCTCATAGACGGGTTCGACTCGTTTCTGGGCTTCTTCCGCCGCCGGAAAACGGCTCATGCGCTTGCCGTCAAGCATGTAGGCCACGCCGACCTTGATCTCCTCGAGACCGTCCAGCACGTCGAGCTTGGTGAGCGCGATGCCGTGGATGCCGGAGGTCTTGATCGCCTGGCGCACCAGCACCGCATCGAACCAGCCGCAGCGCCGTTTGCGCCCCGTCACCGTGCCGAATTCCCGGCCGCGCTGGCCGATATATTCGCCGGTTTCATTGTCCTGTTCGGTCGGAAAGGGTCCGGAGCCCACCCGTGTCGTATAAGCCTTGGCGATGCCCAGCACATAGCCGATAGCCGACGGCCCCAGCCCCGAACCCGATGCCGCCTGTCCCGCCACGGTGTTCGACGAGGTCACATAGGGATAAGTGCCGTGGTCGATATCGAGCAGGATTCCTTGTGCGCCTTCAAACAGGATGCGTTTGCCCTCTCGGCGCAGGTCGTCGAGGAGGGCCCAGACCGCATCCGAATAGGTGAGGATCCTGGGTGCGATCTCCGCAAGCTGCGCCAGCACTTCGTCAGCCTTGACCTCCGGCTGGCGCAAGCCCCGGCGCAGCGCATTGTGGTGTGCAAGCAGCCGGTCGATCTTGGGGCCCAGCGTCGCGAGATCGTTGAGATCGTTGACCCGGATGGCGCGGCGCCCGACCTTGTCCTCATAAGCCGGACCGATGCCGCGTCCCGTGGTGCCGATCTTGCCCGCCCCGGCGGCGGCCTCGCGCATCTGGTCGAGTTCGCGGTGCAGCGGCAGGATCAGCGTAGCATTGCCGGCGATCCGCAAATTGTCGCGCGATACTGCAACGCCCTGCGAGGAAAGTTTCCCGATCTCGGCGGCCAGCGCCCAGGGATCGATGACCACGCCATTGCCGATGACCGAGAGTTTTCCCGGCCGCACGATGCCGGAAGGCAGCAGTGACAGCTTGTAGGTGACTCCGTCGATCACCAGCGTATGGCCGGCATTGTGGCCGCCCTGGAAGCGCACCACCACGTCGGCCCGCTCCGACAGCCAGTCCACCAGCTTGCCCTTGCCCTCGTCGCCCCATTGGGCGCCGACCACCGCCACATTGGCCATTGCCGATCCCTTTCAGACAGGCGAACGGCTCCGGCGGAGTTTGCGCCGGAGCCGTTGCGATGACATACACTAGGTGCGGCCGGAGCAAAACCGAAAATGACAGGTGACGGAATTTCGGTTAGCATAATTCATCGAGAGCCATACAGAGGAGAGCGGCATGGCGCGGATCGATTGGCTGATCGAGGGCGAATCCTTCGGCAACTGCAATTGCGATTATGGTTGTCCCTGCCAGTTTGAGAGCCTTCCCACCCATGGCGGCTGCCATGGTTTCGAGGTTTTCCGAATCGACAAGGGCCATTTCGGCGAGGTGAAACTGGATGGCCTGTGCGCGGCACTCGTTTACGCCTGGCCCGGACCCGTATTCGAGGGCAAGGGAGCGATGCAGGCGATCATTGACGAGCGCGCCGATCCAGCCCAACGCGCCGCCCTGGTCACCGTCCTTCATGGCGGCGAAACCGATGAGGCGGCAACCCACTGGTGGGTTTATCATGCCATGACGGAAACAAGGCACCCACCCCTGTTCAAGCCCATCGATCTGGAGATGGATATCGCCGCCCGCATTGCGCGGGTGGAAATTCCCGGCGTACTGCACTCGACGGGACGGCCGATCAAGAGCCCGGCGACGGGCCAGGACCACCGTGTCCGCATCGACATCCCCAATGGCATCGAATTCGAGATAGCCGAGATCGGCAATGCCAGCACCACATCGGCGGGCAAGATCGCGTTGGAACTCAAGGACAGCTATGGCCAGTTCAATCGCCTGAAGCATTCTGGTAGTGGGGTGGTCCACCAGAAATGAAGCAATACCGCGCGGGGAGAAGCACATGGCCCATACCGACTGGATGATACGCGGACCGGAAATTGCGACTTGCAATTGCTCCTATGGATGCCCCTGCCAGTTCAACGCCTTGCCGACTAATGGCGACTGCCGCGCCGCCGTGGGCATGCACATTGAGAAGGGCAATTACGGCAAGGTTAAACTGGACGGTCTCAACTGGGCCGCCACCGCCGCCTGGCCTGGACCCATTCACATGGGTCATGGAGAAATCCTGCCGATCGTCGACGAACGCGCCGACGAAGCCCAGCGCGAAGCCCTGCTCAAGATCATGTCCGGTCAGGACACCGAACCTGGCGCCACCTTTTTCAATGTTTTCGTCTCCATGTGCGACAAGGTGCATACGCCGATGTTCAAGAAGATCGAATTCAGATCCGATATGAAGACCTGCGAAGGCCACTTCAGCGTACCGGGCGTGGTTGAAGCGCGCACCGAGGCGATCAAGAATCCGGTCACCGGTAATCCCCATCATGCCAAGGTTTCATTGCGGGCGGGATTTGAATACAGCGAGGCGGAATACGCCAGCGGGTCGGCGAAATCCGGCGGTCCCATCGCTCTTGATACCAAAGGCAATCACGCGCATTTGGCCATGCTGCACCTGACCGGCAAAGGCGTCGTGCGTTGACCTCCTCTGGAGAGGTGCGCCCGGACACCGCATCCGAGCGCGCCGCGCGGAATGAGCGCTGGATCGTAATCGCAGGGCTGGCCATTGTGGCCGCCATCGGTTTTGTCGCAACGCTCAAGGTGGGCGGCATGCTGATGCTGCCCGCCGCGCCTTCCGCGGGCAGTGCGGCGCATACAGTACTCATCTTCATCATGTGGTGGACCATGATGATGGCGATGATGCTGCCCTCTGCCGCACCGGCCATCCTCATCTATGGCGCCATGAGCCGCAGGTTCGCCGGAAGAGATATTGCTGGTGCGCCCGTCGCGGTTTTCGCATCGGGCTATGCGGCGATCTGGACGGCCTTCAGCCTGGGCGTTGTCGCACTGCAATTGCTTTTTCGCGGCCTTGTTCCGCTGACCGGCATGATGGCGGTGGCCAGTACATCGATTGGCGGAGCGCTATTGATCGCGGCCGGTATCTACCAGATGACCCCGCTTAAGTTTGCCTGCCTCCGCAAGTGCCAGAGCCCGCTCATGTTCCTCGCCCGTAACTGGCGGACGGGATTGACAGGTGCGTTCCGCATGGGAATTTCGCACGGACTCTATTGTCTCGGCTGCTGCTGGGTACTGATGGGCCTGCTCTTCTATGGCGGCGTGATGGAACTGCTTTGGATCGCCGGGATCGCGGCCTATGTCGCCGCCGAAAAGCTCATCCCCGCGAAAACACAGATTGCGCGTTTCGCGGGGATGATCCTCGTCGTATGGGGCCTCGGGACGATTTATCTCGCCATCAATTGATGTTCATCCCCACATTCATGTCCTTCGGCCAGGCGATCTTGAAGCCGTGCTTCAGCGCCTTTTCCGCCTTCGGCGCGAGGTCGAACTGCCAGGCCAGCACACCGCGCTTCTTTTCGTAATCCTTGGCTGTAGGCGGCGTCATGCCGGGGAGAGTCTCCACGGTGATCGCCTCGACATTGGAAACCGGCATCTGGTCGAGGACGGTCACCGGCACGGCGAAATCGTGCAGGTTCTTTACCGTGATGTCATAGGCACGCTCGTCGATGTTGGAACTGGTGAGCAGGCCCTCCTCGCCGCGATTGCGCTTCACCTCGATGCGCTTGACCTTGATCAGGTCGTCGGCACCGAAGCCGAGCCGGGTCTCCTCGCCGGGCGACAGCATCGGCAAGCCGCCCTGCCCCATGAACACGCCGTCGCGATACAGCATGACCGGGCCGGGCAGGAGGGGCGTCTCGCCGGCAAGCGCGAAGGCCGCCGTCAAATAGGCGTTGGGATCGAGCTTCGGCACCGCCTCGGCCGAAAGTTTCGCATCGATGGCATCGGTGCCGATGCGCACCTTCTTGGCCGTGCCCGTATTGTCCACGGAAACCCGGCCGGCGATGGCATAGAGGGCCTGGAAGCCCGCAATCCCGACTACCGCCTGACGCTGCACGACGGAGGCGTCATTCTTGTATTTTCCTTCGCTATCCGGAGGTGCGGCCGATTCCGCAACCGCCTCGGGCGCTTCCAGCCTTTGCAGCGCATCGGCGGAGCCGCCGAGATTGCCGGTGCGCACATCGGCAAAAGGCACTATTTCATCGGGCCACAGATCGGGCGCTGCTGTGTCGCCAACGGGCCTTGCGGTCGACAGCGTCAGCGCCACATCGGCCCAGTCTTCGGTTGTCGATTGCATCACTTCGGCGCGGCGGACGAGTTCGATCTTCGCCTTCGCATCGGTCACCGGGGTGGTGAGCCGCGCGTCGTAAATGGGGTGCCAGCCGGCATTGGCGATGCGGTATTTGAGCCGGAACCTGCCGGAGGACTTCGCCGGCGCGGCCAGATGCACGGTGACCCGCATCTGCGCCTGTTCCCGCGGCGCGAGCCCGGCAAGTTCGGTTGCCAGATCGTTCACCTGCTTGTCGATGGCGCGTTGCCTGAGCCTCGCGTCGAGCACCGTCTTGGATAGCTCCTGCATCTTGCCGCCGACCAGATTGAGCAGGCGGCCGATTTCCTCGGACACGGCAATGCACGGGTAGCCCTCCTTCACTGGCGCGGCGAAGGCGCCGGATGCAAGCTGCTGCATCAGGCTCTTCTGGTGTTCGGCATCGGCGATCGCCTGGTCGAGGGCGCCGCGTTCGTCCTGCAGGGCTTCCATGTCGCGCTCGATGCGGCGGCGGCTTTCGTCGCGTGTGGTTGATGGAAGGTAAACGAGTTTGGAGTCGACCGAGCCGATTTCGATCATGCCGGCGGCCGTTCCCTCCACCCGGATGGTCTCGGGCTGCAACTCGCCCGGCAGACTGTCGAAGATCAGACTGTGCTCGCCGGCCTCGATCCTGGCCTCGGCCAGGCGTGTAACTTCGGCGCCGGACGGAAACACGGTTACGGCATCTATGCGAGAAATCACCGGAATTTCGGCGGCAAGGGCCGGGGTGAGGGCGGTAGTGAGGAGAATGACGGTAGCGAGACGCAGGCGCATGGGCGGGTTCCTCCGATTGGCCCCCCGGCCGACTGAACTGCAATCAAGCCCCTGCCTTGCGGCGAAACCGGGGCGGCCGCGCGGTAAGGTTAAGACCGCGAATCAACCCTTTATGACATTTCGCTGACACTTCCCATCAGGTACCTGTCATTGCCGCAGTGTTAGCCTGACATCAATGCCGGGACTTGGTGCTGACCCGGCTGGCTCCCGAAGCCGATGCGGCACCGTAATATGAAAGGGATTAAC
>JBQTKG010000018.1:0-48500 GCA_052386315.1 Hyphomicrobiales bacterium | reverse complement strand
AAAAAACCGGCGCTTGAAGCGGCCGGTCCCGCCCGCTAGTTTGCCCCGCCCTTTGGAAGGACGAATCCCTTTGCGCTATGTTTCGACCCGCGGCGAGGCCCCCGAGCTCGGCTTCGAGGATGTGCTGCTGACCGGCCTTGCCCGCGACGGCGGCCTTTATGTGCCGGCCCACTGGCCTCAGCTTTCCGCCCATGCTTTGCGGCTCCTACGCGGCAAAAGCTATGAGGAGGTGGCCCTTGCGGTGATGGCGCCCTATATCGGTGGCGCCGTTCCCGAGGCGGATCTCAAGCGCATGATCGCCGAGGCCTATGGCAATTTCGGCCATCCCGCCGTGGCGCCCTTGAAGCAGCTCGACGACAATCGCTGGCTGCTCGAACTGTTCCACGGCCCCACGCTGGCCTTCAAGGATATTGCCATGCAGCTCCTGATCCGGCTGATGGATTGGGCGCTGGCCAAGCGCCGCACCCGCGCCACCATCGTGGGCGCCACCTCGGGCGATACCGGCGGGGCGGCAATCGAGGCTTTCAAGGCGAGCCGCCATGCGGCGATCTTCATCCTCCACCCGCATGGCCGGGTGAGCGAGGTACAGCGCCGCCAGATGACCACGGTCGCCTCGCCTTCGGTCCACAACATCGCGCTCGACGGCAATTTCGACGACTGCCAGGCGGTGGTGAAGGCCCTGTTCAACGATCACGGATTCCGCGACCGCGTCGGGCTGGCCGGCATCAATTCCATCAACTGGGGCCGCATCATGGCCCAGATCGTCTATTATGCGACGGCGGCCCTCTCCCTCGGCAGTCCCGGCCGGGAGGTGAGCTTCTGCGTGCCCACCGGCAATTTCGGCGACATATTCGCCGGCTTCGTGGCCAAACGCATGGGTGTGCCCATCGACCGCCTGGTGATCGCCACCAATATCAACGACATCCTCGTCCGCGCGCTCGCCACCGGGCGCTATGAGACGAAGGGGGTCAGGCCGTCGTCGAGCCCGTCCATGGACATTCAGCTATCGAGCAATTTTGAGCGCCTGCTTTTCGAGGTGCATGGCCGCAACGTCAACATGGTGCGCCGGCTGATGGCGGGCCTGGCGCAAGCGGGCGCCTTCGCCATCGCCGATCGGGAACTGCAGGCGATCCGCAATGAATTCGATGCCGATGCCGCCGATGAGGCCCAAACCGCCGCCACGATCCGCGAGACACTTGCCGCAACGGGCGAACTTCTCGATCCCCATACGGCGGTGGGCTATGCCGTGGCCCGCAGGCAACAGCCTTCGGCGAGCCCCATGGTGACCCTGGCCACCGCCCATCCGGCCAAATTCCCCGATGCGGTGCAAAAGGCCTCAGGCGTGAGACCCGGTTTGCCACAGCGCTTCGCCCACTTGCTGACCGCCGAGGAACGCTTCACAGTGCTGCCCAACGATGCAGCAGCCGTCCGGGAATTCATCCTCGCAAGGCGGCAGGCCTGAGCCAAGAGTAAGTCATGAGCGTCGAGATCACCTGTCTCCCCAACGGCCTTTATGTGGTGACCCACAATCTGCCGCATCTCGAGACGGTGGCGCTCGGCATCTGGGTCAAGGCGGGGGCGCGCGACGAACGGCCGGAGGAAAATGGCATCGCCCATTTCCTCGAGCATATGGCCTTCAAGGGCACCAGGCGCCGCTCGGCCCGGGCCATCGCCGAGGAAATCGAATCGGCCGGCGGCGAAATCAACGCCGCCACCGGCATGGAGACGACCACCTACTTCTCCCGCGTCCTCAAGAACGACTGGAAGCTCGCCCTCGACATTCTGGCCGACATCTTCACCGAGTCGGTGCTCGACCCCGAGGAGCTCGAGCGCGAGCGCGACGTGATCCTCCAGGAAATCGCCGCCGCCCACGACCAGCCCGACGATCTGGTGTTCGATCTCGCCCAGGCCGCCAGCTACGGCGATCATCCGCTCGGCCGCTCCATCCTCGGCACCGCGGATGTGATCGGCGGCGTCACCCGCGAGCAGATGCTGGCCTGGCGCGGCCGCAATTACTGGGCCTCGCGCATCGTCGTCGCCGCCGCCGGCAAAATCGGCCATCGCGCCTTTGCCGCCGAAACCGGACGGCTCTTCGGCAAGATCGAAATGGGCCGGCAGCCGCAGCGCGAGCCGCCCGTCTTCCTGCCCAAGTCCGAGACCGCGCCGAAGCCCCTCGATCAGGCCCATCTGGTGCTCTCCTTCGCCGCCCCCGGCTATCGCGATCCCGACATCTATGTGCTGCAGGTCCTCTCCAGCATTCTCGGCGGCGGCATGTCTTCGCGGCTTTTCCAGGAGGTGCGCGAGAAGCGCGGTCTCTGTTACAGCGTCTTCTCCTTCGGCTCGGCCTACGAGGATGGCGGGCAGATCGGCGTCTATGCCGCAACCTCGCCGGAACATGCGCCGGAACTGCTCAACCTAACGTCGGACATCATGCTGTCGGTCGCCCGCAACGTCACCGGGGCCGAGATTGCCCGCGCCAAGTCGCAGCTCAAGGCGAGCCTGGTCATGAATCTCGAAAGCGCTTCGGCGCGCTGCGACCAGATCGCCCGGCAGTTCCTCGCCTTCGGCATGGTGCCGTCGATCGCCACGCTGGTCGCCAAGATCGAGGCGGTGACGGCCGAGCAGGTGCGCGAACTGGCGGAGAAGCTGTTCAAATCGCACCCGCCCGCCTTCAGCGCCGTCGGCCAGTTGTCGACTCTGTCGAGCTACGGCGAGATCGCCGGCCAATTCGCCTGAACGGGAGCGAACCGTGGTTTTCCTCAGGTCTCCCTTCGCTCCCGATCTTCCGCCGGTTCTGCGCAATGGCACCGTCGAAATGCGCTCGCCCGAAACCTCCGACTATGAGGCCTGGGCCGATCTCCGGTTGCGCAGCCGCGAATTCCTCGCGCCATGGGAGCCCGTCTGGCCTTCCAACGATCTGACCCGGGCCGCCTTCCGCAGCCGCATCAAGCGCTATTGGCGCGATATCGAGGACGACACGGCCTACCCATTCTTCATCTTTTCCGCCGGCGAGCGGCAGTTTCGGGGCGCGCTCACTTTTTCCAATGTGCGCCGCGGCGTCGCCCAGACGGCGTCTCTCGGCTATTGGATCGGCGCGCCTTTCGCGCGGCGCGGCCTGATGACTTCGGCGGTCGGCCTCGCCATGGGCTTTGCCTTCGATCACCTGCAGCTTCACCGGATCGAGGCGGCCTGCCTGCCCGACAACGCGGCGTCGCTTGCGCTGCTCGCCCGCTGCGGTTTCGAACGGGAAGGACTGGCGCGCCGCTATCTCAAGATCGCCGGCCTTTGGCAGGACCATCTTCTCTTCGCCCGCCTTTCCAATCGCTGACGCGGTTACAGACTGACGTAACGCAACTTGCCTGGTGGGGCGTTGCAGGGCTAGCTAGGCGGCAATGAGACGAAAGCGAGTAAGGAGTCGCTGCGCGATGTGGTGGCGTTTGGTGCTGTTGGCGCTGGTCATGCTGTTGCCGGTAAGTGTGAGCTTCGCTGCCGAGGCGATCAATGCCGCGCTCAAGGGGCCCAGCCTCGATCTCATGCCGTATCTGAGCTGGGTCGAGACCCACAAGGCTGCCGTTGCCGTTGAACGGCCCTCGACCGGTGCCCAGACCAAGGAGTTGATGAAGCTCGAGGCCAGGGGCGCGGGGCCGCTGCACCGCTGGGCGGTATTCGGACTGGTCAATGGCGGCGAGGCGCCACAGGATCTGGTGATCGACGTGCCGCATCAGGGCTTTGCCGGTTCCGGCATTCTCTGGCCGAAGCCGCCGGGCGGCCGCGTCGTCGGCATCGTCACCGCCGGAGAAATCGCCTTGCAGGCCCTGCCGTCGGCGGGCCACGATGTCTATGGCCTGAACCTTGCGCCTGGCCAGACCGCCGCCATCGCCTTTGAGATCGGCAACCCCGGCCAGCCGGTCATGACCCTGTGGCAGCGCGAACCTTATGAAGCACAGAAGGATTCCTACTCCTTCTTCCGTGGAGCGCTGCTCGGCATCGCCATGCTGCTGGCGGCCGCCATGGTCATCCTCTATGGCATCCGCTCGCGCGCCGTCTTCCTCGCCGCGGCAGGCTTCGCTTTTTCCGGCGTCGGCTTCATCGCGATTGAAGCCGGTCATTTCCCGGCCTTTGCCGGTGTGATGCAAGTTCCGGGTTTCACACTGCTGGAAGCCCGCGCCGTGGTGGAAGGCCTCATGGCGGCCTTTCTCATCCTGTGCCTCGTAAGCTTCGCGGACCTGCGCCGGGCCATGCCGGTCACCGGCAATCTCATCCTGCTGGCGGGGGGCCTCGCCTTCGCACTCCCGGTTTACGGCCTTGCCGAGCCGGCCCAGGCCGCGGCCATCGCGCGCATGGTCTTCGCGGCCACCGCAGTCTTGGGCTTCGTTGCCGTGTTCATCCTGTGGCGGCGCGACGAAGCGCCGGCCGATACCGTTGTTCTCACCTGGTCGGTGCTGGTTCTGTGGACCTTTCTCGCCGCCGCCGCCGTCCTGACGCCGGGCCGCGATGGCCTGTTCGCGCCGCTCGTCCTGGCCGGACTTGGCGCCGTACTCGTCATCATGGCTTTCACCCTGGTGCAGGTTGCCTTCAGCCAGGGTTTCCTGTCGCGGCACTTCTTTCAGGAATCGGGGCGCCGCGCCCTGGCGCTGGCTGGCGCGCAACATTACGTTTGGGACTGGCAGCCCGAGGACAACGAGGTCTATATCGGCGAAGAAATCGAGAGGGCCCTGGACTTGCCGCCGGGCTTGCTGGGCGATGCCGGCATCGAGGCGTTTTTCGAACTCATGCACCCCGCCGACCGCGGCGCCTATCGCGCCGCCGTCGATGCCGCCGAAGAGCAGGGCCGCGGCGTCATCGAGACCGAATTCCGCCTGCGCGGCGGCGACGGCCATTATCGCTGGTTCCAGTTGCGCGGCCGCGCCATGGCGGGTCACGGCCGCCGCGCCATCCGCTGCATCGGCACTCTCACCGATGTGACCGGCGCCAAGCGCGCCGCGGAACGCCTCCTCGACGATGCCGTCTACGACCGGGTGACCGGATTGCCCAATCGCGCCCTATTCATCGACCGTCTGGAACGGATGCTGGCGGAACAAAGGGGCGCAGGAGCCCATGTGCTGCTCATCGATATCGACCGCTTCGCCAGCGTTAATGACGGTCTCGGTCATGACGTGGGCGACAGCCTGCTGGCGATCGTAGGCCGCAGACTGGTTTCCGCCGCCGCCGCCGCCGATACGGTGGCGCGCCATCCCGGCGATCAATTCGCGTTCCTGTTGGCGCCGTCCGATCCGCCGCGCGATGCTAAGGCTTTTGCCGAAAGCCTGGGCGAAGCCGTGGCCGGGCCGGTCGCGCTGGCCGACGGGGAAATCTTTCTCACCGCCAGCATCGGCGTCGCCGCCGCGCGCGAGTCGGACAATTCGGCCGCGCAGATGCTGAAGGATGCCGCCATCGCCCTCTATGAAGCCAAGCGCCGCGGCGCCGGCACCATCGAAATCTTCACTACCGCGATGCGCGACGCCCGCGGCGAATTGGTAACCCTCGAGCAGGAATTGCGCCGCGCCATCGAGCGCAACGAAATTGAAGTCCATTATCAGCCGATCGCCAGGCTCGCCGACATGAATCTGGCGGGCTTCGAGGCGCTCGCCCGCTGGCGCCATCCGGTTCTTGGACTGCTGCTTCCCGAAAGCTTCATCGGCCTCGCCGAACAGACCGGCATGATCCGCGACATCGGCCGCGTCGTGCTCGGCGAGGCGGCCCGCCAGCTCGGCATCTGGCAGCGCGCCTTCCGGCCGGCCGATCCCGTCTTCGCCGCCGTCAATATTTCCTCGCTGCAACTGATCGACGCCGGCCTTGTCGACGATGTCAAGGCGGTCCTGCATCGCGAAGGCATCAAACGCGGAACCCTCAAGCTCGAAATCACCGAGTCGATCGTCATGCAATCGCCCGAACGGGCCGGGCAGATTCTCGAACGCCTCAAGCAATTCGGCATCGGCCTGGCCTGCGACGATTTCGGCACCGGCTATTCCTCTTTGTCGAGCCTGCGCCTCCTGCCCTTCGATACGCTGAAGCTCGACAAGAGCTTTATCGCCACGGGCGCCGGCGGCGAACGCGCCGCGGTCATTCTCGAGGCAGTCGTCGCCATGGCCCATGGGCTAAGCCTCGCCATTGTCGCCGAGGGCATCGAGAATCAGGCGCAGGTCGATCGCCTGGCGGAACTCGGCTGCGATTTCGGCCAGGGCTATTTCATCGCGCCGCCGATGACGGCAAAACAGATCGGCGATGCCCTCGCGGGCCTTCCCTACGTGCCGGGTGCCGACAAGACGGCGCTCGCCTCGCTGTGGGAACGCGCCGCCAAGGATCCGGGCCCGCCGCCCGTTGCCCTTGAGATCACCACGGCGGCGATTACCGGGACGAGGGCGCAGCAGGAAGCCGGCGAAATGGCGCAGCCGCCGCCGCCCATGGGCTCCGCCCCCATGGCCCCGCGCATCGCAAATCCGCCCCCCGCCGCACCGCGGCCGAAAGCGAAATTGACCGTTAAGCAGAAGCGCGCCGCGCGGCGGAAACGCCGGCCGGCGCCGGCCAAGCCGCAACTCATCAGTTGAGCGAAAACCGGCCGGGTCAGGCGTGGCCCGCCTCACCCGACAGCATCGCCGGATCGACACCGATCTTTTTGAGCGCCATGGCATATTTCTCGTCGTGGTCGGTGCCGAACAGCAGCTCCTCGTCGGCGGCGCAATGCAGCCAGCCATTGAGCTGGATTTCATGCTCGAGCTGGCCCGGCGCCCAGCCCGAATAGCCGAGCGCCAGCATCGCCCGCTGCGGCCCCTGGCCGCTCGCCATGGCGCGGAGGATGTCGAGACTGGCGGTCAGCGCGATGCGCTCGCTGACCGGCAGGCTGGAGTCGGCGGAGAAATAATCCGAAGTGTGCAGCACGAAGCCGCGCCCCGGCTCCACCGGCCCGCCGAACTGCACCCCCATGCGCATGACATCCTCGGGGATGTGGATGCCGTCCTCTTCGAGCGCGATGTCGAGCCTGGCGACCAGATCGCCGAAGTTGAGCATCGGTGCGGCCTTGTTGACGATGATGCCCATCGCCCCGCTGGCCGAATGGGCGCACAGATAAATGACCGAACGGTCGAAGCGCGGATCGTTCATCCCCGGCATGGCGATGAGCATCTGGCCGTCGAGATAGGTCGTGGGCTTCATGGGCGTTAAGGATAACGCGAATCCGCCCTCCCGTATAGAACGGCATTCTGACGGGATCGTGATTGGCGGCGGAAATTTTCCGGTCCATATAGGCGCCATGAACCGGCGCAGCGCAATATTGTCCTGCCTGGCCCTGCCGCTCATTGCGGGAGCCGCCGGGGCCGGGCTTAAGAGCCACTACCGTGTCTCCCTCATTGCCGGGGGTTACACCGGCGGCCGCCATCTGGCGGGCGTTCAGGTCGGGCTCGACAGGCTGTGGAAAACCTATTGGCGCATGCCGGGCGATGCCGGCATTCCGCCGCGGTTCGATTGGAGCGGCTCGCAGAATCTGGCCGCCATCGAGCTTTCCTATCCGTTGCCCCGCCGCTACCGCGACGCCGCCGGCGAAACCGTGGGCTACAAGGACCGCGTCGTGTTTCCGGCTCTCGTCACGCCGCTGGACAAGGCGGAGCCGGTGCGCCTGCATCTCGATCTCTTCTTCGCCGTCTGCGACGTGATCTGCATTCCCGCCAAGGCCGCCGCGGGCGTCGATCTCGGCTTGGCAAGTGCCGATCCCGCCGCGGCTGCACTGATTGCCGAATGGCGCCAACGTGTACCTCGGCCGGTCGCCGCCGGCGCCGCGCAACCGGTCATTCAGGCGATCGCCGCCACCGAGGCCGGCAAGCCGGTCCTGCTTCTCGAACTCGCCCAGCGCTTCGACGATATCTTCGTCGAATCCGCCATCACCGCCTATTTCCGCAAGCCCGAATTCTCGCCAGACGGCAGCGGCGCGCGCCTCCCGGTCGACGGCCTCAAGGAAGCGGCGGCCCTCAAGGGGGCGCGTCTCGATCTCACCTTGGCGCGCGGCGCCACCGGCCTTGAACAAGCGGTCATCGTCATCTAACTGAGCCCAATCACTGACCGCGAGGAGAAGACATGACGATCAAGCCGGGCGACCGCATTCCCCATGCCGAATTCGAAACCATGACGGCCGACGGCGAGCAGAAACTTGCGACAGATATAGTCTTCGCCGGCCGCAAGGTGGTGCTTTTCGGCGTTCCCGGCGCCTTCACACCCACCTGCAGCATGAATCACCTGCCCGGCTTCTTGCAGGAGCTCGATGCGCTCAAGGCCAAGGGGGCCGATATGGTTGCCTGCACCGCCGTCAACGACGTCCATGTGATGAATGCCTGGGCCAAGGCCTCCGGCGCCGACGGCAAGATTGTGATGCTGGCCGACGGCAACGGCGAATTCGCCAGAGCGCTGGGCCTCAACGTCGATCGCACCAAGTCCGGCATGGGCGAACGCTCGCGCCGCTATTCGATGATCGTCGACAACGGCGTGGTCAAGACGCTCAATGTCGAGGACAAGCCCGGCGTCAACGTCTCCGGCGCCGAGACGATTCTCACTCAGCTCTAGACCGCCCGCGCTTCTTGTAAGGCGCCATGCCCTGGCGGGCCAGTTCGTCGGCGCGTTCGTTGCCGCCGTGGCCGGCATGGCTTTTGACCCAGCGCCAGGAAATCTTGTGGCGGGCGAGTGCGGCATCGAGGCGCTGCCAGAGTTCGGCGTTTTTCACGGGCTTACGGTCCGCCGTCTTCCAGCCATTGCGCTTCCAGCCGTGAATCCATTTGCCGATGCCGTCCTTCACATATTGTGAATCGACATGCATTTCGACCGTGCACGGACGATTGAGCGATTCCAGCGCCATGATCGCCGCCATCAGCTCCATGCGGTTGTTGGTGGTCGCCGCCTCGCCGCCGGAGAGTTCCTTGCGGGTGCCGCCATAGTCGAGAATGACGCCCCAGCCGCCCGGGCCCGGATTGCCGGAACAGGCGCCATCGGTGTGGACGACGACCGGCTTGGTCATGCGGCGGGCTGGCTTTCGCGCAATTCGCGCGGCAGCTTGAAGGAGACATTCTCTTCGCGCAGTGTCACCGTCTCGACACTGACATCGTAGTGTGAGCGGAAGGCATCGATCATCTCATTGACCAGCACTTCCGGCGCCGAGGCGCCCGCCGTCAGGCCGACGGTGCGCAGGCCGCCAAGCGTTGCCCAGTCGAGATCCGCCGCCCGCTGCACCAGAAGGCCGCGCCGGCAGCCGTTCCTCTCGCCCACTTCGACCAGCCGCCTGGAATTGGATGAATTGGGCGCCCCCACCACGAGGAGAAGATCGATTGCACCGGCGATCGATTTGACCGCCTCCTGGCGGTTGGTGGTGGCGTAGCAGACATCTTCCCTGGTGGGCCCGCGGATCGCCGGAAAGCGCCGCTGCAGCACCGCGATCACGTCCTTCGTATCGTCGACCGACAGCGTCGTCTGGGTGACATAGGCGAGCTTGGCCGCATCGCGCACCTGCAGCGCTTCGGCATCCGCGGCGGTTTCGATGAGCGTAATGGCGCCGGGCGGCAATTGCCCCATGGTGCCGATCACTTCCGGGTGCCCGCGATGGCCGATGAGAATGATTTCAAGGCCCCCGGCGAAATGCCGCTGCGCTTCCATGTGCACCTTGCTGACCAGCGGGCAGGTGGCATCGATGCGGAACAGCCTGCGGGCGTCGGCGGCGGCGGGCACCGACTTGGGCACGCCATGGGCCGAGAAGATCACCGGGCGGTCGCCATCGGGAATCTCGTCCAGCTCGTCGACGAACACCGCGCCCTTGGCCTTGAGCCCGTCGACCACGAATTTGTTGTGCACGATCTCGTGGCGCACATAGACCGGCGCCCCATAAAGCGCCAGCGCCCGCTCGACGATGTCGATGGCCCGCACCACCCCGGCGCAGAAGCCGCGGGGTGCTACGAGGAGTATCTTGAGAGGCGGCTTGCTCATGGGGGCTAAATGCGGGCAGTTTCAGGCCTTGTCAAGAAAGCGCCGTCCCCAGGCCGGCGGCTCCGGCGGCGATCAGGCTGAATGCCCAGACAGTTTCCAGATTGAACCAGCTCTTCTTCAGGAATTGAAGTCCCAGATATTTGTAGACAAGCCAGGCAATGGCGCCTCCCGCGGCGATCATGGCGAATGTATGGACGGCGGAAACCACGAGCGCCGAGACAAGACTGTTATCGGCTGGCGGATGCATGCCGCCATGCGCGGTCTCGCCTGCCGCCGCGCCGAGGCCGAGATAGACCGGAACCAGCAGAAAACCCGCGCCATGGGCGATCGCCACCAGAAAGGACCATAAGGCAAGTTGCGTCGGCTTGATCCGCGCCAGGGCGCGCGGATGGCGGCGGTCGAACAGGCGGTAGAGGCCGAATCCCGCCACCAGGAGTCCGGCGCCGATGCGGATGCCGCTGCCGTGCTGGGTGAGCATCGCGAGCAGCGCGAAGGGCAGCAGCACCGCCGCCATGGCGGCGAAATGGCCGGCCGCCAGAGGCAGGAGGGCAGCGAATACACCCGCGCCGCGCTTCTCCGATAGTCCCGCCGCGACGGCGAGCGGCCAGCCCATGCCGGGGCTCAAGCCATGATAGAGGCCGCTCGCGATGACGGCGAGCCACAGCCCGGCCTGCCAGCCGTCATCCACCTGCCGCGCATTCCGCGTCAGGCATTGGCATAGCAGAAGGAATCGGTCGAGCAGTCGCCGCCTTCCAGCCGCACCTGATGCGCGCTGTAGCCCTTGGGGAACTCGACCCAAAAATCCTTGGCCAGTTCCATTTTCCCGTCGGCGCCGATATTGGCCATGACCATCGCGCCCGCAACACCTTCGGGATAGAACTGCGTGTCCCAGCTCGAATACAGCGAATTGGTGAAATAGACGCGGCTGCCGTCGCGGCTGATTTCGACCATTTGCGGCCCGCCCTGAAACGGCTTGCCATTCGGGTGTTTGCTGCGCCGCGCTATGCCGCCCAGATGAACGGAACTGTTGAGCTTCGGCTTGCGCGGATCGCTCACGTCATATTGGCGCTCTTCGCCGGTGCCCCAGCACGACACATAGAGATAGCGGTCGTCGAGCGACAGGTCGATGTCGCTGACCAGCGGAGGAACCGCGCCGAAACCTTGCAGCAGCGGCGGCAGCAGGCTCTTGTCGGCGGGCTCCGCCGGGATGGTCGCCGTCTTCTCGATTTGGAACTTGCCGTTCTCCCGCCACCAGGTCCAGATCGAGCCTTCGAGATTAGTGGTATCCACCACCACGCCGAGAAAACCATATTCCTTCACCGGATCGTGGGCCGGGCGGATCTCCAGCGCCATCTGATGGTTGGCGCCGAGGTCGATCGTCTGGACATTGCGCCTGGCGCGCAAGTCCCAGAAATGCACGCGATGGCCATAGCGGTTGCCGAGCAGGTCTTCCGGGACGATGCCGTTCTCGAATTGCGGCGGCAGCGCCCATTCGCTGGACACCATGTAGTCGCGCGGCAGGTTCCACCAGAAATCGTAATGCAGCTGCTGCGGCCCGCGGTCGATTTCCCATTTGCCGAGAATGTCGAAGCTCTCGCAATCCATGATGAAGATGCCCGGCGGCCCGGCGGTGCCGTCCGGTCCGGCGCCGCCCAGGGTGCTCACATAGACGCCTTCGGGACCGCAATGAATGGTGTGCGGGCGCGAGTATCCCGTCTTGCGGAACACTTCCTCGGGCTCGATGATCTTGTGGATTTTGGCTTTGGTTGGGTGCGGCTTGGTGTCGATCACATAGATGCGCGACGAACGCATGCCGGGGACGATCAGATAGCGCCGTTCGAGGAAGGCATGGCCCGAGAGCGGCGACAGGGCGGAACTGCAGACATTCCAGCCGAAATGATGGAACTCGTCGCCCTTGTTGGGCATGGTGACGGTGTGGACGATCTTGCCATAGGAAGGCGAGCCCGCCTTGACGTCCACCACGCCCAGGGCGTCGGGCTTGGAGCGGTCGGGACTGAGCATCACGACATAGGCGAAATTCTCAACCGGTGCTTCCATCGCGAGTTTGGGCGATGGGTGAAAAGTCGGATCGGGACGGATGTTCATGCGGGGCCTCCTGTGTGGCGTTGCTCCCCTGCGGCTTTGGCATTCGACAAATACGATTCAACAGCAAAAACCGTGCATCTGCAACAACCCTGCCGTTGCGCTATTGCCGGCATGCGACGTCTTGCTTTTCCGGCTCGGCCTCACTAGGTTGGCGCCCAGTTCAGCGTAAACGCGACGCGGAAGAGGCCGGTTCGATCCGGCGCCGAAGGAGCAACCGCCCCGGAAACTCTCAGGCAAAAGGACCGCAGCGTATCTGAACTCTGGAGAGCAGGGGCCCTTGCGGCCTCTCACCGAAGGAGCGAAGTCCGGCCGTGTCGGAGCGACGGTTCGGATGAAATCTCTCAGGTTCTCTGACAGAGGGGGCGGGTTTGGCACGCGCATGTCCCCGCGAAGTGGATGCCGCTTCGCGGGCAAGGACATGCGGCAGGAGTGCCGGGCTTTGCCAATCCTTGTCGGGAGCCTTGCATGAGCGACGCCGATCTACTCCGCACCCCCCTTCACGATCTTCATGTGGCGCTCGGCGCCCGCATGGTGCCCTTCGCCGGCTATGAAATGCCGGTACAGTATCCAACCGGAATCCTGGCAGAGCACAACTGGACCAGGACCTCGGCCGGCCTCTTTGACGTCTCGCACATGGGCCAGTGTTTCATCGTCGGTCCCGATTTCGCCGCAACCGCCGCCGCCATGGAGAAGATCGTTCCCGCCGATATCGCGGGGCTCGCCCCCCACCAGCAGCGCTATTCGCAGCTCCTCAACGAGGACGGCGGCATCCTCGACGATTTGATGATCACTCGCTCCAGCTACGAGGGCTATGAGGGCTGGCTCCATGTCGTGGTCAATGCCTCGCGCAAGGAGCATGACTTTGCCTGGATCGCCAGGCATCTGCCCGAAGGCGTTAGCCTGAAGCGTGGCGGCGACATGGCGCTCATCGCCTTGCAGGGACCGAAGGCCGAGGCGGCGCTCGCGAAACTGGCGCCCGCCGCGCGCGATATCAAGTTCATGCATTATGGCGCCGTTTCGATCGACGGCATCCAGGCCCATGTGTCGCGTTCCGGCTATACCGGCGAGGACGGATTTGAAATCTCCGCCGCCAGCAAGGATGTCGTGCGCCTGTGGCAACTGCTCCTGGCCGAGCCGGAGGTCAAACCCATCGGACTGGGGGCGCGCGATTCGCTCCGCCTCGAAGCGGGCCTCTGCCTCTATGGCCACGACATCAACGAAACGACCTCACCCGTCGAGGCCGATCTCGTCTGGTCGATCGGCAAGCATCGCCGCAGCGCAGGCAGCTTCATCGGATCGGAACGAGTCCTGCGCGAGATTGCACAACGCCCATTACGCAAGCGTGTCGGCATCAGGCCGGAAGGCCGGGCGCCGGCCCGCGACGGCACAATCATCACCGATGCGGGCGGCCGCAAGATCGGCACCGTCACCTCAGGCGGCTTCGGCCCCACCGCCAACGGCCCCGTCGCCATGGGCTATGTCGAGACGGCTTTCGCCGCGCCCGGAACGCCGCTGCAATTGATCGTCCGCGACAAGCCCATGCCGGCTAAGGTCGCGCCGCTTCCTTTCGTTCCCCACCATTACAAACGCTGAGGAGAGCCTTCGATGAGCGTCAAATACACCAGGGACCACGAGTGGATCGAAGTCGAGGGCGACACCGCCACCATCGGCATTACCAACCACGCCCAGGAGCAATTGGGCGATGTGGTCTTCGTCGAACTTCCCGCCCTCGGCAAGAAGGTGACCAAGGGCGGCGAGGCGGCGGTGGTCGAAAGCGTCAAGGCGGCGAGCGAGGTCTATGCCCCCGTCTCCGGCGAAGTCACCGCCGTCAACAAGGAGCTCGAGGGCGATCCCGCTTTGGTCAACCGCGGCGCCGAGGGCGACGGCTGGTTCATGAAGGTCAAGTTCAAGGACAGCCACGAGCTCGACGGCCTCATGGACAAGGCCGCCTATGACAAGTTTGTCGGTTCACTGTGATGCATAATTTGTTTCGTCATCCCGGCGAAAGCCGGGACCCATTGATCTCTCTCCTGTTGCACACTGCAAGCTGACAGGACTCAGGAGGTCCCGGCTTTCGCCGGGATGACGTAAATTGGACACTGGAGATGGTCATGCCCGATCGCCCCACCCTCGCCGAGCTTGAGCCTGGCGCCAATTTCATTCCCCGCCATATCGGCCCGGGCGATGCCGAAACCGCCGAGATGTTGCGAACCGTCGGCGCCAAGTCGCTCGACGACTTCATCGCCAAAGTGGTGCCGGAAAAAATCCGCAGCAAACGGCCCCTCGACCTGCCCGATGCCATGGCCGAGCGCACCGCACTCTCCTACTTGCGCAAGATGGCCGATCGCAACGAGGTCTTCGTCTCGATGATCGGCATGGGCTACTACGGCACGGTGACGCCCAAGGTGATC
Organism: Hyphomicrobiales bacterium; assembly: GCA_052386315.1. Classification (GTDB taxonomy): domain Bacteria; phylum Pseudomonadota; class Alphaproteobacteria; order Rhizobiales; family Aestuariivirgaceae; genus Aestuariivirga. The sequence goes on along the minus strand of JBQTKG010000018.1, from coordinate 33,987 downwards.
CTGCGCAACGTCTTGGAGAACCCCGGCTGGTACACGGCCTACACGCCCTATCAGGCGGAAGTGAGCCAGGGACGCCTTGAGGCGCTGCTCAATTTTCAGCAGATGGTGATCGATTTGACCGGGCTCGAGATCGCCGGCGCCTCGCTGCTCGATGAAGCCACCGCCGCCGCCGAAGCCATGGCCATGGCCAGGCGCGTGGTGAAAACCTCGGCCAATTCATTCTTCGTCGATGCCGATACCCATCCCCAGACGATCGGCGTCATCGAAACCCGGGCCCGCGCCTTCGGCTATGACGTGGCGATCGGCGATCCGCTGAAGGATTTGAAACCCGAAACCGTCTTCGCCGCGCTCCTCTCCTATCCCGCCTCCTCCGGCGATGCGCGCGACTTTCGCGCCGTGACGGCCAAACTCCATGCGGCGGGGGCGCTCGCCATCATGGCGACCGATCTACTGGCGCTGGCACTGCTGACGCCTCCGGGCGAACTCGGCGCCGACATCGCGGTGGGCTCGGCCCAGCGCTTCGGCGTGCCCATGGGTTATGGCGGACCCCATGCCGCCTTCCTTGCCACGAAGGATGAGTACAAGCGCGCCATGCCCGGCCGCATTATCGGCGTGTCGATCGATTCACAGGGCCACCGGGCGCTGCGCATGGCGATGCAGACTCGCGAGCAGCACATCCGCCGCGAGAAGGCGAACAGCAACATCTGCACCGCGCAGGTGCTGCTTGCCGTCATCGCCTCGATGTTCGCGGTCTATAACGGCCCCAAGGGCATCCGCAAGACGGCCGAGCGCACCCACCGCTTCGCTGAAATCTTCGCCGCCGCCTTGCGCGGCTTCGGTTACGAGGTGAAGACCAGGGCCTTCTTCGACACGGTGACGATTCACGCGCCGGGCCGCGCTTATGCGCTGTGGGCGCGCGCCAAGGAAAGGCGCATCAACCTGCGCTACGTCGATGCCGATCATCTCGGCGTTTCCTTCGATCAGTCGACGCGCCGCGCCGAACTCGAGCGCCTGCTCACCGTCTTCAAGACCGATGCGCTGGAGCGCGTGAATATCGACGAGATCGACAAGACCCTGAAGGATACGATCCCGGAACCCTTGCGCCGCACTTCGAGCTATCTCACCCACCCGGTCTTCGAGATGTATCATTCGGAGACCGAGATGCTGCGCTATCTGCGCCATCTGCAGATGAAGGACATCGCCCTCGACCAGTCGATGATTCCCCTGGGCTCCTGCACCATGAAGCTCAATGCCACGACCGAGATGATCCCGGTCACCTGGCGGAGCTTCGCCATGCTGCACCCCTTCGCGCCGCTGGAACAGGCGCAAGGCTACAGCCAGCTCTTCGAGGAGCTCGAAGCCATGCTGGCCGAAATCACCGGCTTCGATGCCGTCTCGCTGCAACCCAATGCCGGCAGCCAGGGCGAATATGCGGGCCTCCTTGCCATCCGCGGCTATCACCGCTCGCGCGGCCAGGCGAAGCGCAATGTCTGCCTCATTCCGGTTTCGGCACACGGCACTAATCCCGCCTCCGCCGTCATGGCCGGCATGAAAGTGGTGGTGGTCGCCTGCGACGAGCGCGGCAATGTCGATTTGGGCGACTTGCGCGCCAAGGCCAAGGAACATGCCGCCGATCTCGCCGCCCTGATGATCACTTATCCCTCGACCCACGGCGTCTTCGAGGAGGAAGTTGTGGATATCTGCGCCATCGTCCATGAGCACGGTGGCCAGGTCTATCTCGACGGCGCCAATCTCAATGCCCAAGTTGGACTGGTGCGCCCGGCCGAACTCGGCGCCGACGTCTGCCACATGAACCTGCACAAGACCTTCTGCATCCCCCATGGCGGCGGCGGGCCGGGCATGGGACCTATCGGTGTTGCGGCCCATCTCGCGCCCTTCCTGCCGGGCCACGCGGTGGTGAATGGCGTCAATCCGGCGGCGGGCCGCGACCAGTCGCATGGCGCGGTTTCGGCCGCCCCCTGGGGCTCGGCCTCGATCCTTCCCATTTCCTGGACCTATATCGCCATGATGGGCGGCGAGGGCCTGAGAAAAGCGACGATCATGGCGATCCTCAACGCCAATTACATGGCCAGGCGCCTCGCTCCGCATTTCCCGGTTCTGTATACGGGCCCCGGCGGCTTCGTGGCGCATGAATGCATCATCGACCTGCGCTGGCTCAAGGAGCGCAGCGGATTGACCGTCGAGGACGTGGCCAAGCGCCTCGTCGACTACGGCTTCCACGCCCCCACCATGTCCTTCCCGGTGGCGGACACGCTGATGATCGAACCCACCGAGAGCGAGAACAAACGCGAGCTCGACCGCTTCTGCGACGCCATGATCGAAATCCGCAAGGAAATCGCCGAGGTGGAAGAAGGCGCGGCCTCCCGCACCGACAATGTGCTGAGGAACGCGCCGCACACCCATCGCCTGCTGCTCGGCGACTGGAAGCATCCCTATTCCAAGGAAAAGGCCTTCTTCCCGCTGAAGGGCTATCCGAACGGCAAATACTGGCCGCCCGTCGGCCGCGTCGACAATGTCTATGGCGACCGCAACCTTGTCTGCACCTGCCCGCCGATGGCCGATTACATGGACGCGGCGGAGTAGGGCGGTTTGACAGTTGCGGCAATTCTGACTAGTCTGACTAGTCTGACTAGTCTGACTAGTCAGAATTGGAGCCATGCATGAACAAGCACAGCCGCGTCTGGTCCCTCCAGGAGGCCAAGGCCAAATTCAGCGAAGTGGTGCGCCGGGCGCAAGCCGAAGGCCCGCAGACGGTAACGGTTCATGGCAAGGCGGCGGTGACGATTACGGCGGCTGGTGCTGCTGGCCATCCGGCCGAAACCGGCGCGGGCCTGGTGGAAATTCTGAACAAGTCTCCGCTGCGGCTGCTTTCGGGGAAAAATATCGGGCGGGTCAAGGCTACGGCGAGAAACCGGCCGATTGACCTGTGACCGGCTGGCTGCTGGATACCAACGTCATTTCGGAGTGGCGCAGACCCAGTCCGAAACGGCAAGTGGTGGCTTTCGTTGAATCGCTTCCGCGAGAACAGATTTTTACAAGCTCCGTATGCTTTGCCGAACTGCGGCGCGGTGCTCAGCTGACGAAGCATGCGGAGAGCCGAAGGATATTGAATGCCTGGATCGATGGGGTGTTGCGGCCGTACTTTGGCAATCAGGTGCTTGAACTGACCGAGGACATAATACTTGTGGCACTGGATCTCCTGGACCGGGCAGGGAGGTCAAGAAGCGGGCTTTCCCAGGTTGACGCATGGATTGCCGCGACGGCCCTCCATCACGGCGTCGTCGTGGTGACGCGGAATGTGAAAGACATGGTCGGCACGGGCGCGCGTATTCTCAATCCCTGGACCGGCGAGCGCTGCAACGGCGCCTGAAGGCAACAAGCCGGCGCGGCGGCCGGGCTTCAATTCGAGTATTGCCGTCAGTTCGGCCGGCGCTTCACCGCGGCGATCGATTCGGCGATCAGGCCGTCGCCTTTGCCACCCTTAACGGCCTCGCCCAACAGCCGCCCGGCGGCGGCAACCGCGATGTCGGTGGCGACGGTGCGAACTTCCTTGATCGCCTGGGCTTCCGCCTGGGCGATCTTCTGCTCGGCCTGCCTGGTGCGGCGCTCGAGCGTCTCGGCAAGCTTGCGGCCGGCCTCGGCCGAATAGGCCTCGGCCTCCTTCCGCGCCTGATCGATGATATCGGCGGCGTCCTTCTCGGCCTCCACGCGCTTCTTCTGGTAGGAGGCAAGAAGGCTCTGGGCTTCCTCGCGCAGCTTGCGCGCCTCGGCGAGCTCGCGGGCGATCTTCGCCGAACGCTCGTCGAGCATGCGGGCGAGCATCGCCGGCACCTTGAGATAGACAAGCAGGCCCACGAACAGCAGGAAGGAAATGGCGACCCAGCTTTCGGGTTCGCGGAAGAATTCCATGGGGCTCCCTCCTTACCTTGCCGCCTTGGCCACGGCATCCGCCGCGGCGGCCTTGGTGACCTTGGCGCCGATCAGCTCGGCGACGATACGCGCAGCGATGTCGGCGGCAATTTCGCGCACTTCCGCAAGAGCCTTCGTCTTGGCGGCGGCGATCTTCTTCTCGGCTTCCGCGATCCTGCCGCCAAGCGCCCGATCGAGTTTGGCCCGCTCGGCGTCGGTTTCGGCGGCGAGCTTGTCGCGGTTGGCCTGGGCGATGGCATGGGCCTTGACGCGGGCTTCCGCCAGCGTGGCCTCATAGGCCTGGATCGCCTTGTCGGTGTCCGCCTTGAACTTCTGCGCCTGGGCGAGATCGCCCTCGACGGTTGCCTTGCGTTTGGCGATGGCGCCGCCGGTGCGCGGGATCGCCACGCGCGAAACGACGATGTAGAGCGCGATGAATGTCACCGCCAGCCAGAACAGCTGTGTCGGCCAGGCCGCGGGATCGAGCTGCGGTAACACTTGTTTTTCGGCCATCGGTTTTTCCGTTACCTGTGGCGAGTGTTGCCGGCCGCTATGCCGGCAATTCCGCCGCGATTAACCGAAAAGAATCAGCATGGCGACGGCGAAGCCGATGAGGCCCGTCGCTTCGGCGAAGGCGAAGCCCAAGAACAGCGTGCCGCGCTGGCCGGCGGCGGCCGCCGGATTGCGCAAGGCACCCGCCAGGTAATTGCCGAAGATATGGCCGATACCGACACCGGCTCCGCCGAGCGCCACCGCGGCGATACCCGCGCCGATCATCTTTGCTGCTTCAACGTCCATCTTGGTTCTCCTGTCGTATGGATGGGTTGCGATTGGAATTAGCGCGTTTTCCCGAAAAGTGGAATCGCTTTTCGGACAAGAAAACGCGCCTAGTCAATAATTTGGCGCATGTTCTTGTCGCCAAAGTGTGTACACTTTGGCGGAACGTGCGCTAGTGGTCCACATGCATGGCATCCGCGAGATACAGGCACGTGAGAAGGGCAAAGACATAAGCCTGCAGCGCCGCCACCAGAAGCTCGAGGCCCATGAGCCCGACCATGGCGGCGAGCGGCAGCCAGCCGGCGGCCAGGCCGAGCATGACGACGAAGCCCGCCATGACCTTGAGCATCATGTGGCCCGCCATCATGTTGGCGAAGAGACGGATCGACAGGCTCATCGGCCGGATGAAATAGGACACGATCTCGATCACCACCACCAGCGGCAGCAGAAGCACCGGCACTCCCGAAGGCGCGAACAGCTTCAGATAACCGAAGCCGTGGCGGATGAAGCCGATGACGGTGGCGCCGATGAACACGACCAGCGCCAGCGCCAACGTGACGACGTAGTGGCTCGTCACCGTGAAGGAATAGGGGATCAGGCCCAGAACGTTGGCGAAGAGGATGAAGGTGAACAGCGTCAGCACGAAGGGGAAATAGGTGCGGGCGTTTTCATGCAGCACCTCGTGCGTCATGTTGTCGATGAATTCGTAAATGCCCTCGGCCACCGATTGCAGCCGTGTCGGCACCGGATTGGTGGGCGCCAGCATAAAGAGCAGCGAAGCGCAAGTGACGGCGATCACCGCCCACAGCGCCGAATTGGTGAAGGTGAAGTTGCCGAGCGGGCCATCGCCGAACAGCGGCGTGATCACGAACTGGTGGATCGGATCGATGATCTTCCCGCCATGTTCGGCGGAACCTGCGGCGGCGGCTTCGGTCGTGGTCGTCGTCACGGTCAATCCTCATCGTCGTCTTTGACGGCAGGCGCCGTGGGGCCCTTGCCGCCGAGAATTTCTTCGGCCTGTTTGGAGCGCGACAGGCGCATGACGTTGAACACGCCGGCCGCCAGGCCCACCGGCATCAAGGCCAGCATGATCCACGGCGTGGTGCCGAGATACTTGTCGGCCATCCATCCGAGACCCATGCTTACGAGAAGCCCGACGGCCAGCTCGCTCACCGCCCGCAGCGCCAGCCCCGCGGCCGAACCCTCCGTGGTGTCGGGTCCGGCGGCGCCGCGCCGCGCCGCAAGCGTCTTGTCGAGCCGCCGCTCAAAATCCTCAAACCGGTCCGGCGGCGGCCTCTGGCCGGGTTCACTCATGATCGCGCTCAGGAAATTGGGCCCGCGGGCAGCGGCAAACGCCCCCGAAAATCGCGCGCACCATAGTTGCGGGGCTATTTTGTGTCAAGAAATGGATCGCCGCCGCAAGCAAATGAAATCGTTTGTTCGGCGATCAGTCTTGGGCCGGCTTGCCGAGCGGCAGAAACAGGCTGAACGGCACCGATGCAAGCGCAATGAACCCATGGTGCATGTAGAAGGACCGGGCCGCCGCATCCTTGGCATCGACGATCATGGCATAGGCGGCGATTTCCGAGCCTGCGGCGCGGGCCATCGCATCGGCGAGCAAGGCGCCGCCGAGACCGAGCCCGCGATGATCGAGCCCGACAGCAAGGCGCCCGAGGCGTACGCCGGGCACCAACGGATAGCGCGGCAATTTGGAGGCCAGAGCCGCCGGAATTTCGGCAACGGGCAGGCTTGCCGAGGCGAGGGTGTAGAAGCCTGCAAGACGCCGCGAGGCGCTTTCAACCGCCACGAAGCAGCCTGCCATGCGGCGTTTGACGTCCTGGCCCGCGATCTCGCGCAGATAGCGGTCGAGGGCGGCAACGCCGCATGAGAATGAGTTTCGATCGTGATGGGGTGCCAGCGCTTCAACCGTGAAGCGCGCCGTCATGCCGCGCCCAGTAGCCGCGCCCGCCGCTTGCTGGCGCGGCGCATGGCTGGTGCCGCGGGCGGCGGCTCGAGAAGCGCCTTCACCAGCGCCAACTGATCGCCGGCCGACAGCCGCAGAATCTGCGCCTCGGCAATGGTACGGCTGGCCGCCTCATGGGCGGCCTGCACCACGAAATCGCTGACCGACCGACCCTGAATTTCCGCCGCGCGCCGGATCGCCGCCAGCGAAGAAGCTGTAATTCGGGCTTCGAGACGATGGGCCTTGGTGCGGGTCTGCGCCATGTCCACAATGTACGGTAGTTTGCCTCACAAAGCAAGAAGTATAGGCCCGGCACCTGCCGATTCTACAGGAGCCCGGCCTGGCGCAGGGCCTCGGCCAGTAGCTCCGGCGAGCGGAAGTGATGGGCCGTCATGCCGGCGGCTTCCGCTCCCGCCACATTGGCGGCGCTGTCGTCGATGAACAGGCAGTCCGCCGCCGCCAGCCCGTTGCGGTCGAGCAGCAGGCGGTAGATTGCGAGGTCCGGCTTCACCAGACGCGCATCGCCGGAGACGACGATGTCGCGGAAATGGTCGAGGAAGGCAAAGCGGCTGCGCGTTTCGCGGAATTTTTCGCCGTTCCAGTTGGTGATCGCATAGAGGGGCGCGCCCTGCGCCTTGAGGCTTTCGAGAATGGCGACGCTGCCGTCGATGGCATGGGGGAGCGTTTCCTGCCAGCGCTCATCGTAGGCGGCGATCTCCGCGGCATATTCGGGATGGCGCAGCGCCGCTTGCCTGACCGCCTCGGCGAAGCTCCGCCCCCGATCCTGCTCCAGGTTCCATTCATCGCCGCAGACATGGGTGAGGAACCATTCCATGCGCTCCTCGTCGGCGAAAATCCTGCGATAGAGAAAGCGCGGATCCCAGCGCAGCAGCACATTGCCGATGTCGAAGACGATGTTCACGGAAGTCGCCGGAGGATCACCCCGCCTCGCGCATCGCTTCGGCTTCCTGCAGATCGACCGAGACGAGCTGCGACACGCCGCGCTCCATCATGGTGACGCCGAACAGCCGGTGCATGCGCGCCATGGTCAGCGCATGGTGGGTGATGATCAGGAAGCGCGTCTCGGTGCGCTCCAGCATCGCATCCAGGAGATTGCAGAAGCGCTCGACATTGTGATCGTCGAGGGGCGCGTCCACTTCGTCGAGCACGCAGATGGGCGAGGGGTTGGTGAGAAACACGGCGAAGATCAGGGAGAGCGCGGTGAGCGTCTGTTCGCCGCCCGACAAGAGCGACAGCACGGTGGGCTTCTTGCCCGGCGGATGGGCGAGAATTTCGAGGCCGGCTTCCAAGGGATCGTCGGATTCGATCAGTTGCAGTTCGGCTCTCCCGCCGCCGAACAGGGTGGTGAACAGCTCGCCGAACTTCTCGTTCACCGTGCCGAAGGCGTCGAGCAGGCGCTGGCGGCCTTCGCGGTTGAGGCTGGAAATTGCGCCGCGCAGTTTGGCGATCGCCTGGGCAAGATCGTCGCGCTCCCTGATCAGCCCGTCGAGCTGCCTGGCGACCGCCTCGGCCTCTTCCTCGGCGCGGAGATTGACGCCGCCGAGACGCTCGCGGTCGTCGCGGAGGGTCAAAAGCTTGCGTTCGATCTCGTCGGCCGGCGGAATTTTCGCCCGATCGAGTCCGGCCACGCTCACGATCTCGGCAGGCGCGCATTGCAGGGTTTCGGCGATCCGCCTTTCGCAGGCCTCGTGCCGGGCCCGCGCCGCCTCGAGTCTGGCGCCGAGCCTCGCATGGTCCTCGCGGGCGGACACCAGCCGCTCCTGCAGGCCGCGCAGTTGCTGGTCGGCGGCGCGCACCTCGTTCTCGGCCGTAGCCAGCGCATCGGCGGCGGCCTTGCGCAGGGCCTCCGCCTCGCCGAGGAGAGTCATCAGCTTGGAACGGCGCTCCGCCAGCTGCCGCGGCAGAACCGCCAGTTCGGCGATCGCCGCGCGGGTTTCTTCGCCGCGCGCCGTGAGCGCCGCCACCTGTTCGCGGGCCCGCCTTCGGCGCTCGCGCCATTGGTCATGTTCGGCGGCGATCGCCCGCAAGCGTTCGGCCCGGGCGCGGGCTTCGCGCTCCAGCCCGTCATGCCGGGCCCGCGCCTCGCCATAGGCGGCGCGGTCGCGTTCGACCGAACCGCGCAGGCGTCCGAGTTCGATGTGAAGCCCGTCGAGCGCGGGGAGCGCCGCGGCCTCGACCATGAGAGACTCCTGCTGTGCGTTTGTATCCGCCAGGCTCTGCGCGATGCGCCGCCGCGCCTCGTCTAGCGCGCTCGTCCGGGCCAGGCCTTCCGCCGTCTGGCGTTCATGGCCGCTCAGCGCGCGGCGCGCCAATTCGGCGGCCGAAGTGGCCGTCCGCCAGGCTTCGCGACGGTCGCGCTCCTCGCGCGAGCCCGCTTCGAGCGCCTGCCGCGCCGCTTCGAACGTCTGCCGCGCCGCCTCCGCGGCGGCCAAGGCCTCCCGCAATTCGATTTCGAGCGAGGCCAGACGGTTGCGTTCGGAGAGCCGCTTGGCGGCGGCGCTCGGCGCATCGGCGGCGGCGGTGAACCCGTCCCAGCGCCACAGATCGCCTTGGCGCGAAACCAGCCTCTGGCCCGGCTGAAGCTGCGGCTGAAGCGTCTGGCCAAGCCCCCGCGCAACTACACCAATGTGTGAAAGCTTGCGGCTAAGTGCCGGCGGAGATTCGACAAAATTGCTGAGCGCTTCGGCGCCTCCTGGCAGCGGAGCGCTATGATCGAGCGGCGGCAGCCCCCGCCAATGCACCGGCGCCGCTTCGTCGGCCGAGGCGTCGATATCCTCGCCCAGCGCCGCCCCCAGCGCCGCCTCATAGCCCTGGGCCACCTTCACCGCATCGATCAGCGCCGGCCACAACTCGCCGCCGCCGCTCTTCAGCAAATTCGTCAGCGTACGGACTTCCGTCTGCAGCCGGTCGGCCCGGCGCAGTACCTCGTCATGGATCTGGCGGGCGTCCGCTTCGCTCTGGCGGAGGCCGCGCACCGCCGCTTCCGCCTCGTTCGACGCGGTCTCGTTGGCACTCGCCACCGCCACGGCGGCCTCGACGGCTGCCGCCAGCCTTGCCCCATCCTCGCTCGGCCCGCTTGCGGCGAGAAGCGCCTTGTGCTTCGCCTCGGTCTCCTCCGCCTCGCGCTGCAATTTGGTGATGCGGTCCCTCTGCTCCTCGATGCCGCGCAGCAGCGCATTGCGCCGCGCGGTCAGTTCCGAGAGCCTTGAATTCGCTTGATCGGCCGCTTCCTGCGAGCCCCCCAAGGCTTCCGCCGCCTGCTGCAGCAGCAGGGCGGCTTCACTGCGCTGCTCGGCCTCGCGCGTCTCGGCCGCCATGAGGCTTGCGTCTTCTTCGGCCAGCCGCGCCATCGCCTGTTCCGTGTCGGCAAGCTGTTCCCGCTCGCGCGCCAGGTCGGCGCCGATCTGGGTGTTGCGCTGGTCGAGTTCCTTGGTACGGGCTTCGGCGCGGCGCTCCTCCTCGTCGAGCCCATTGCGCTCCACATTCATCCGCTGCAGCACCGCGGCGCGCACCGTCTCCCGCTCGCGCAAGGCCGGCAGTTTCTCGCCCAATTCGTCGCGATGGCGCAGCGCCTCCGAGGCAAGCCTTGTGTGCTCGGCGAGACGGCGGGTCGCTTCGTCGAGCCTGGCCTGGTCCTGCGCCGCCGCTTCCGCCGCGTCCTTCCAGGCCACATAGAGGCCGGCCGCTTCGAGCTTGCGAATCTCGGCGGAAATCTGCTTGTATTTCTGGGCCTGCCGCGCCTGGCGCTTCAGACTGTTGTGCTGGGTCTCGAGCTGGGCCGTCACATCGTCGAGCCGCGCCAGATTCTGTTCGGCCGCCTTGAGCTTGAGCTCCGCCTCGTGGCGGCGCGTATGCAGGCCGGTGATGCCGGCCGCCTCTTCGAGAATGAGCCGGCGCGCCTGCGGCTTGGCGTTGATAATCTCGGCGATCTGGCCCTGGCGCACCAGGGCGGGCGACCGCGCCCCCGTCGAGACATCGGCGAACAGCAATTGCACGTCGCGGGCCCGGACATCGCGGCCGTTGATGCGGTAGGCCGAACCCGCCTCGCGCTCGATGCGCCGGGAAATTTCGAGAACCTCGCCGTCGTTGTATTGGGCGGGCGCCGAGCGGTCGTCGTTGGCGAGCGTCACCACAACTTCCGCCATGTTGCGCGACGGGCGCTGCGTGGTGCCGGAGAAGATCACGTCGTCCATGCCGGAGCCGCGCATCGACTTGTATGAGCTCTCCCCCATCGCCCAGCGCAGCGCCTCCAGGAGATTCGACTTGCCGCAGCCGTTGGGGCCGACCACGCCGGTGAGGCCCGCCTCGATGTGCAGGTCGACGGGCTCGACGAAGGACTTGAATCCCGAAAGCCTGAGCCGCGTAAACTTCATAGGAACCTGGCCCCTTGCCGCAGTCGTCCGCTCACTGAAGCAGCGGATCGATCTTCGCTCTGAATCCCTCGATGGTACGCTCGCCGTCGAAAATTTCGCCGTTGATGAAGAATGTCGGCGTGCCCTGCACGCCGAATTTGGCGCCGTCATCGCGCATTGCCAGGATCTTCGCCGCCAGCCCCTCGTCCTTGAGCGTGGCATCGAATTTTTCCCTGGTGAATCCCGCCTGCTTGGCGATGTCGAAGAGGCCCTCGGCCGGGTTCGCGGCCCAGCTCTCCAGCGTCTGGAAGAATATGTCGATGAGCGGAAAGTACGATTCCTTGGGCGCCGCGCGCGCGATCATGAAAGCTGCAAGGGCTGCGTCGTTGAGCGGAAATTCGCGGAACACGAAACGGATCTTGCCGGTGTCGATGTATTCGGCCTTCAGCTTGCCGAAAGTATCCTTGTGGAACGACGCGCAATGCGGGCAGGTGGCCGAGGCATATTCGATCACGGTGACCTTGGCGTCGGCCGGTCCCAGGGCCATTTCGCCCAGTGCCGGCGCCTTGTTGAGCGCCTCAACATCGAGCCCCAGAGCCGGGGTGGCGATCAGGCCGAGCCCGGCGAAGGCGCTCGCGCCCAGCATAAAATTGCGTCGATTTAGTCTCATCATGGAAACTACCTACTAGATGTTGGGGGTTGAAACCAATGGATTATTCGTTCTGTGGAGAACCCGGCCGGCGGCGCAGTGCGCCTGCCCCGAGCCGGACGAGCGCTGCCTTGAGCTGCGGATCGGCGACGGCTTCAAGCTTGGCCAGGAGGGCCCGCTCCGCCGCCGCGTCCAGGGGCCGGACCGGCTGCGGTTTTTCGCGCTCCGCCGGCCTTGCCTCCTGCACGATCCTGACGGCGGCAATAGCGCCATAGCCATAAAAGCGGTTGATGCGCTCGATGATCTGCGGGGTTTCATGCTGCAGATCGAGGCCGCGTCCAGCCGCCGCCCGGATGACCAGGGTGCCGCCCGACTTCTGTCTGCCTTCGCCTTCGCCGCGCGGCCATCTGATTCGCTCCGGCCGGCACTGGCCGCCCAAGCGTTCGCCGGCGATCTCCGGCCATTGCGCCATGAGTTCGGCATGGGCGAAACCGTGGCGCGCGAAGGCCGCCTTGGTCAGGTCGCGGAAATGCTTGTCGATTGTGTGCATGGCGGGTCTAATGGCCGTCCAAATGGCCGCGAATCGATGATTGCCGACCCACCATGGCCAAACAAGGGCGCCGTGAAAAGCTGATTGCAAGCCTCTTGGCCTGGTACGCCAGCGAGGCCCGCGACCTGCCGTGGCGGGCAACATCCGGCGAGAGCGCCGATCCTTACCGCGTCTGGCTTTCGGAAATCATGCTGCAGCAGACGACGGTTGCCGCCGTGCGCGGCTACTACGAGAAATTCCTCGCGGCCTGGCCGGACGTCCAATCGCTGGCCGCCGCTCCTCTCGACGACGTGCTCCGGGCCTGGGCGGGGCTCGGCTACTATGCCCGCGCCCGCAATCTCCACGCCTGCGCCCGCCAGCTTGCGGCGCAACCGGCCGGGCGCTTTCCCGATACAGAAGCGGGCCTGCGCGCCCTTCCCGGCATCGGCCCCTATACGGCGGCGGCGATCGCCGCCATTGCCTTCGGCAAGCCCCATGCGGCGGTCGATGGCAATGCCGAGCGGGTGATCGCCAGGCTCTATGCGATCGAGACGCCCCTGCCCGGGGCCAAGCCGGAAATCCTTAGGCTGGCCCAGGCGCTGGTGCCAAGCGCACGGCCCGGCGATTTCGCCCAGGCGCTGATGGATCTGGGCGCCACAATCTGCACGCCGCGGCAGCCCTCTTGCCATCTTTGTCCGTGGACGGAGGATTGCGCCGGCCGCCGGAAAGGCCTGGCCGGGATGCTGCCGCGCAAATCCGCCAGACCGCCGATCCCCACGCGCAAGGGCGTCGCCTTCTGGATCGAGCGCGGCGACGGCGCGGTGCTGTTGCGCCGCCGCCCGGACAAGGGCCTGCTCGGCGGCATGATGGAAATTCCCTCGACGCCGTGGACGGCGCGCCTGCCGCGCCATCCCGAAACCGCGGCCCCGCTCGCCGCCGCCTGGCGCAAGCTCTCCGGCAGGGTCGAGCACACATTCACACATTTTCATTTGGAACTCTCGGTGCTGAAATCCGCGACGATCGAACCGGGCGAGCCGCGCACTGACGCCGGCTACCGCTGGGTGCCGCGCGCCGATCTGGCGGGCGAAGCGCTCCCCACGGTGATGCGCAAGGTGGTGGCCCTGGCTTTAGGCTAGAGCGCTTTGCAGGCGAGAAGAATCAATCTCCCAAATTCCGTCATCCCGGCGAAAGCCGGGACCCACTGGGCTATTGCGGTTGGCGTTCTGCCGCATGTTAGTGTTCAATGGGTCCCGGCTTTCGCCGGGATGACGATGATTGGAAGATCGCGTCAACCCGCGCGCAACCGATTCTGGAGCGATTGGGTTCTTTGTTGAATCGGTTCGCTCATATTTTCTCTAGCCCCCATGAGGCGAGGGAAAGTTTCTCGCAAGTGTTTCAATCGCAGACAATCGGGCTCTAACGCCTTCCCCCCACCTCGTCGATATGGGCGAGGAGATCGGCCGGGTCTTCATAGACGCGGTAGGCGCCGGCGCGTTCCAGTTCCTCCGTGCCGTAGCCGCCGGAGAGCAGTCCGATGCCGAGCGCCCGGGCGCGGCGTGCGGCCAGCATGTCCCAGATCGAATCGCCGACCACGCAGGCGGTCTCGATGGCAACCCCCAGCTTCTCGGCGGCGGCGAGGAAGAGATCGGGATCGGGCTTGGCATAGCGCACCAGATCGCGGGTCACCACCGGCACCTTGGCCGGATCGACGCCGAGATTCTTGAGCACCGGCGCCGCCGTCTCCATGCGCCCCGAGGTGGCGATGGCCCATGGAATGTCGTTGGCCGTAAGGTACACCAGCAGTTCTTGTGCGCCGGGCAGGGGCCGGGTTTGCATCGACCGGCTGCCATAATGCTTGGCGTGGAGCTTCCGCAGATGCGCGATCCGCTCGTCGGAGAGATCGAGCCCGGTTTCCCGCGCCAAGGCCTTGGTGAAGAGCCCGCCCGACATGCCGATCTTGCGGTGCAGCCGCCACACCGAAACCTCGATGCCTTCTTCCTGCAGGGCATTGTGCCAAGCCAGCACGTGGTCATAGACGCTGTCGACCAGGGTGCCGTCGAGATCGAAGAGAAAGGATGTCTGCTGCCGGGCGTCCACGCAAAGCCTCCCTGTCAGGCGGCGGCCATCTCCGCGCGCAACTGCTGACGCAATACATCGATCGGCACCAGATTGGAACCCTTGCGCACGTGCCAGAAGGTCCAGCCGTTGCAGGCTTCCGCACCCTGCACATGGGCGCCGATCTTGTGGATCGATCCGCTCGCGTCGCGGCAGGCGATCGAGCCGTCGGCGCGCACCCGTGCCGCCACCCGCTCGGCCGGGCCGTAGAGGGTATCGCCCGGCTTGACCAGGCCGCGTTCGATCAGCGAGCCGAAGGGAATGCGCGGCTCGGCGCGCTTGGGGGTAGCGACTTTCAGCGCCTCGGCGGGAAGTTGTTCGGTTGCATCGATGCGGGCCCGCGCCGCTTCGGCGTAAGCCGCCTCGCGCTCGATGCCGATGAAGACGCGGCCGAGCTGCTTGGCGGCGGCCCCCGTAGTACCCGTGCCGAAGAAGGGATCGAGCACAACATCGCCCGCATGGGAGGAGGAGAGCAGCACGCGATGCAGGAGCGCTTCCGGCTTCTGCGTCGGATGCAATTTGTCCCCCGCGGCGTTCTTGAGCCGCTCTGCGCCGGTGCACAACGGCAAAATCCAGTCCGAGCGCATCTGCAGATCGTCGTTGAAAATCTTCATCGCCTCGTAGTGAAAGGTGCAGCGGCTCGCCGCGCTCTTCGCCGCCCAGATCAGCGTCTCATGGGCATTGGTGAAGCGGCGGCCGCGGAAATTCGGCATCGGATTGGTCTTGCGCCAAATAACGTCGTTGAGAATCCAGAAGCCGAGATCCTGCAGGATCGCGCCGACCCGGAAGATGTTGTGATAGGAACCGACGACCCACAGCGCGCCATCGGGCTTGAGCGCGCGGCGGCACTCGGCCAGCCAGGAGCGGCTGAAGGCGTCGTAGTCGGCGAAGCTGCCGAACTTGTCCCAGTGGTCGTCGACGGCATCGACCTTGCTCTGGTCGGGACGCGTCAGATCGCCGGCGAGCTGCAGATTATAGGGCGGATCGGCGAACACGAGATCGACGGAGCCCGCCGGGATTTTCCGCAGCTCCTGGAGGCAATCGCCAACCAGGATGCGATTATGCAGCGGCCTTATATCCGGCCGGGTCTCATACCCCATGTCGCCAACCCCGAACGCAACTCACCGGAGCATGTTCCGCCAAAATGCGTGCGCTTTGGCGATAAGAACATGCTCCAACCAATCATCGACTCTGAATCGCCATCATGAATCGTGCGCGAGTCCGCGGGAATCGAATTCGTTAAGATTGGTTAACGGGGGAGCATCTCTCGAACGGGCGCGAAACTCCGGCGGTGCTGCGGCGAGGGACCGAGCCGTGCCAGCGCGTGCCTGTGCAATTCCGTGCCATAGCCCTTGTGGCGGGCGAAACAATAGCCGGGAAATTCGCGATCGAGTGCTGCCATGATCCTATCGCGGGTTACCTTGGCGACGATCGACGCCGCGGCGATGGAGAGCGAGCGTTGATCGCCGGCCACGATGGTTTCACCGTTGCACGCAAGGCAGGGCGCACGGTTGCCGTCGATCAGCGCCAGCGCCGGACGGATTGGCAGGCCGCGCACCGCTTCGCCCATCGCCCACAGCGTGGCGGCGAGAATATTGTCGCGGTCGATGCGCGCGACATCGGCGATGCCGATGCCGATGCCGGCGTTCTGGCCGATGACGGCGAAGATCTCCTCACGCCGCGCCGCCGTGAGTTTCTTGGAATCGTCGATTCCTTCGGGGATATTGTCCGGATCGAGAATGACGGCGGCCGCCACCACCGGCCCGGCCCACGGGCCCCGGCCCGCTTCGTCGATGCCGCACACCGGCAAAAGGCCGCGCTCCAGGGCGGCGCGCTCAAAGGTGAAATCGGGTGTGAAGGAATCGGTGACGCCCATGACCCGATAGGGCCACGGGCCCGGATCGGCGTCAACCGCGGCGCGAGAATATACCGTCGATCTCGGCGTGAGGCACGGCTTCAGCGGCGAATTCGAATGTTCCACAGTCGCGAATTTCAGTCGCGGCGCGCAGCAGTGCGCCGAGTGCCGCACGCGCCAGGGCGCCGCCGACACTGACGCGCCTGACACCGAGGACCGAAAGTTCCGCAACCGAAAGCCGGACACCCTGGAGGCCCATCACGACATTGACCGGGCGATCGACGGAAGCGGTGACGGCGCGGATATCGTCCGCCGTTCTGAGCCCCGGCGCATAGAGCACGTCCGCTCCCGCCTCCTGAAACGCCTGAAGCCGGCGAATCGTGTCTTTGAGATCGGGCCGCCCGTGGAGAAAATTTTCCGCCCGGGCCGTCAGCATGAATGGAAAATCCAATGCCTTTGCCGCTTCGGCTGCGGCCCGCACCCGCTCCGTTGCCGGTTCAATGGCAAAAATCGGATTGCCGGAGAAACCCGTCGCGTCTTCGATGGATCCGCCCACCAGTCCGGTCTGCGCGGCAAGCCTGATGGTTTCGGCGCAGGTCTCGGGCGAAACGCCAAAGCCGCCCTCGAGATCGGCCGAAACCGGAAGGCTTGTGGCGCCGACGATCTCCGCCGCATTGGCCAGAGCTTCATCCCGCGATACGGTGTTTGCGCCGTCGGGCCTCGCCTTGGCAACGGCGAGGCCGGCGCTGGTCGTGGCAAGTGCGGAAAATCCCCAATGCTCAAGCAGCCGCGCACTGCCGGCATCCCACGGGTTGGGAATGACGAAAGCCCCCGGTCCGGCGTGAAGCGCGCTGAAGGAAATGGCTTTTTGTCTTTGATTCATTGGGCGGAAAACTCCCGTGATGATCGTTTCTAGATCAGCGTCAACTGCTCGCCCGGCTGCGGCGGGCGGCGGAAAAGCCCGGTCGCCAGCTTGACCCGCGTTTGATTGAGGCCGAGCCTCCGGCAGGTCATCTCGAAGCGGCGGCCGATGCTCCAGGCATAGGGGCCGGTGCCGGTCATGCGGCGGCCGAAACTGGCATCGTTCTCCTTGCCGTTGCGGACCGATTTCACCAGCGACATCACCCTGGCGGCGCGCTCCGGCATTTCGCTTGCCAGCCATTCGCGGAAAATCTCTTTCACTTCCAGGGGCAGGCGCAGCATTACATAGCCGGCTTCGCGGGCGCCGGCGGCCTGGGCGCGCGTCAGGATCGCCTCGATCTCGCTGTCGTTCACCGCCGGAATGACCGGCGCCACCATGGCGACGGTGGGAATGCCGGCGGCGGAGAGCGCTTCCACGGTGGCAAGCCGCTTGGCCGGTGTTGCGGCGCGCGGCTCCATGGCCCGCGCCAGTTTTGCATCGAGGGTGGTGATCGAGATCGCCACCTTGACCAGGCCGCGCTCCGCCATCGGTTTCAGAATGTCGAGATCGCGCACAACCAGCGCCGACTTGGTGACGATGCCCACCGGATGATTGAACTCGCCCAGAACCTCCAGCACCTGGCGGGTGATCCGGTAGCTGCGCTCGATCGGCTGATAGGGGTCGGTATTGGCGCCGAGGGCGATGACGCGCGGCACATAGAAGGGCGCTGAAAGTTCCGACCGCAGCAGTTCGGCGGCATTGGTCTTGGCGAACAGCTTGCTTTCGAAATCGAGGCCGGGGGAGAGGCCCATATAGGCGTGGGTGGGCCTGGCATAGCAGTAGGAACAGCCGTGCTCGCAGCCGCGGTAGGGATTGATCGAGCGGTCGAAGGAAATGTCGGGCGACTGGTTGCGGGTGACGATCGATTTCGGCGTTTCGAGGAACACCGTGGTCTTGAGCGGCGGCAGATCGTCCAGCGCTTGCCAGCCGTCGTCGAACAGCGCCCGCATGTGCCTTTCGTAGCGGCCCGACTGGTTGTTGCGCGCGCCCCGCCCGCGCGTCTGCGGCGCCAGCGCGCTGTAACGCCCGGCACCGAGGAGTGCGGGATCGAAACCGGTCGATTGGCGCTTGTCGATGAGAGTGGTCATGCCGGCAGGCTGCCACAATTTCTGGAACGAAGCAAGAACAAACATTAAGGCCGGGCCATAAGCCCGGCCTTGAATGTGCCTGCGCTGGACGATTAGCGGGGGCCGCCTTCATCGCGTTCCGTGGTCAGCTTTGTGCGCTCAAAGGCGGTCAGAGCGCCGGGTTCGATCGCCATTGGCGCGGTCTGAACCGTGACCGTGGACGTGCTGGCGAAGTATTCGGGATGCAGGTCGCGCAGGTCAGAGCGGTCGTCTCTGGCAATAGCCGCCGTCGACAAGGCGGCGATGGCGGCGAGGGAAAGAACGATCTTCTTCATGGTAAGTCTCCATTGGGTTTGCTTGGCTTGGAACCGCGTTCATCGCGCTTCCGATGATCCCAATTTAAGCATGGCGGCGGCGAAATCGAATCAAGCCGCATGACAGGAGCGAGAGAATTTAATGCAGTAAAATCAATAAGTTAAAATTGGTTCCAGATGTTCAGTTCAAATGTTGTTCACGTTGGAAAATTCATTCTCACATGGCGGTGAGCCGGTGATCCGCGTCACATCTTTTTGCGTTGCAGATGTTCCTCGAGCCGCGCCATGATCTCGACGAAATTGCACGGGCGGTGGCGGTAATCGAGTTGCGGCTTGAGGATTTCGTCCCAGCCGTCCTTGCAGGCGCCGGGCGAGCCGGGCAGGCAGAAGATATATTTGCCCTTCATGATGCCGGCGGTGGCGCGCGACTGGATGGTCGAGGTGCCGACTTTCTGAAACGAGATCATCTGGAACAACGTGGCGAAGCCCTCGATCTCTTTTTCGAACAGCGGCCGCATCGCTTCTACCGTCACATCATGGCCGGTGAGCCCGGTGCCGCCGGTCGAGACGATCGCATCGATGTCGTCGCGATTGGTCCAGTCGCGGATCACCGCGCGGATGGCGCGGATATCGTCCTTGACGATCTTGCGGGCCGACAGGGCGTGGCCCGCCTCGACGATGCGGTCGGCAAGCGCCTGTCCCGAAGTATCGTCCTCCAGCGTGCGCGTATCCGAAATTGTCAGGACGGCGATCCGGACCGGCACGAAGGCGCGGGACTCATCGATGCGTGACATGCATTTAAAATAGGAATCCGAGGTGGCAAAAAAAAGACCTGAAAGGTGACGCTCGGGCGAATGCGACGCTATCGCACCCAATGCGCGTGTTCGGTTTCACCGGGCATCGAGTGCTTGCCGCAGGCTGAGGAGATCGCGCCAGGCCAGCCGCTTCTGGGCCGGCTGGCGCAGCAGATAGGCGGGATGCAGCGTCGCCAGCAGCGGCACTCTGCGGCCCGCCGCCTCGCAGTCGAACCACTTGCCGCGCAATTTCAGGATGCCGTCGCTGCGCCCGGTGAGGCGCTGCGTCGGCGTGGCGCCCAGGCAGACGATGAAATCCGGCCGCTGCAATTCGATGGCGCGCATGAGGAAGGGCAGGCACATGGCGGTCTCCGCCTCGGTCGGTGTGCGGTTGCCGGGCGGGCGCCAGAAAATCGCATTGGTGATGTAGACCGACGATTGGCGGTCCTGGGCCAGCCGCGACAGGCCGGCCGCCGCCAGCATCCGGTCAAGCAGTTGTCCCGAGCGCCCGACGAAGGGCTTGCCCTGAATGTCTTCGTCGCGCCCCGGCGCCTCGCCGATCAGCATCGCCCTTGCATTGGGGTTGCCGTCGGCAAAACACAATTGCGTCGCGGTGCGCTTCAGGGGGCAGGCATCGAAGGCGGTGAGTGCCGCGGCGAGTTCGGCGAGACTCCGGCAAGCTGCGGCGATTGCCCGCGCATCGGCAACCGCATCGCCCGAGGCCGCCTGCGGTTTGAGCGGCGCCGGTCGCGGCTCAGGCGCCGCTACCGGCTTCGGCACGGATGCCGCGAACCGGTCGACCGCCGTCTCGCCGATCGCCTCGCCGGCTCCCATCTCGGCAAGCCAGGCGAGCGCTGCGGCGGCCTCTGCTTCTGTCATGTCGTTTTGCTTCTGCGGCATGTCCCAACTGGCGGCTTGTCTGGGTTCTTGCCGGCACTATAACGGGCGCCGCCGGGCAGGCATAGGCAGGAGAACGGTCGGTGGAACAGGTTGAGCGCGAGGCGATGGACTATGATGTGGTGATCGTGGGTGCCGGCCCTGCCGGCCTCGCCGCCGCCATCCGCCTCAAGCAGCTCTCCTCCGGAATTTCCGTCTGTATTCTCGAAAAGGGCTCCGAGGTCGGGGCCCATATTCTGTCGGGCGCCGTCATCGATCCCATCGCCCTCAACGAGCTGATTCCGGAGTGGAAGGAAAAGGCCGCTCCCCTCAACACGCCCGTCACCGAGGACCGCTTCTATGTGCTGGGCAAGGCGGGGGCGCTCAGGCTTCCCAATATGCTGATGCCGCCGCTCATGAGCAACCACGGCAACTACGCCGTCTCGCTCGGCAATGTCTGCCGCTGGCTGGCGAAGGAAGCAGAGGCGCTCGGTGTCGAAATCTATCCGGGCTTCGCCGGCTCGGAAGTTCTCTACCGCGCGGACGGATCGGTAAAGGGAGTCGTCGCCGGCGTCATGGGAATTGCCAAGGACGGATCGCACAAGCCCGATTATCAGCCCGGCATGGAGCTGCTCGGCAAATATGTCTTGATCGCCGAAGGCGTGCACGGCTCGCTCGCCAAGGAGATCATCGCCAGGTTCAATCTCTCGCAAGGCCGCGAGCCGCAGAAATTCGGCCTCGGCATGAAGGAGCTATGGGAAGTCTTGCCGGAAAATCACAAGCCCGGCCAGGTTACCCACACCATGGGCTGGCCGCTGGGGCTCAAGACCGGCGGCGGCAGCTTCATGTATCATCTCGAGGACAATCTGGTCTCGGTGGGCTTCGTGGTGCATCTCAATTACACCAACCCCTATCTCTTCCCCTATATGGAGTTCCAGCGCTTCAAGCATCACCCGCTGATCGAGCCGGTGCTGCGCGGCGGCAGGCGCGTGGCCTATGGCGCCAGGGCCATTACCGAGGGCGGTTTCCAGTCGGTGCCGAAGCTCCATTTCCCCGGCGGCGCGCTGATCGGCTGCTCGGCCGGCTTCGTCAACGTGCCGCGTATCAAGGGCTCGCACAATGCCATGAAGACCGGCATGCTGGCGGCGGAAGCGGCCTTCGCCGCCTTGTCGGCGGGAAGGTCGGGCGACGAGCTCGCCGGCTACGAAGCGGCCTACCGCGCCTCCTGGGTCTATCGGGACCTGAAGCAGGTCAGGAATGTCAAACCCATGTGGTCGAAGCTCGGCCTGGTGGGCGGTCTCGCCCTGGGCGGCCTGGACATGTGGCTCAACCAGCTTTTCGGCGTCGGGCTGGGCACCTGGAAACATGGCAAACCCGATCACGCCACCCTGAAGACTGCCGCCGAGTCGAAGCCCATCGACTATCCCAAGCCGGACGGCGTCATTTCCTTTGATCGCCTGACCAATGTGGCCTTTTCCGCCACCAATCATGAGGAAGACCAGAAAGTTCACCTGGTTCTGAAAAATCTTGATGTTCCCGTAAAGGTAAACTTACCGACCTGGGCCGAGCCTGCCCAGCGCTATTGCCCGGCCGCCGTCTATGAAATCGTCGACGAGGCGGGCAGGGGCCCGCGCTTCCAGATCAACCACCAGAACTGCGTCCACTGCAAGACCTGCGATATCAAGGATCCGTCGCAGAACATCGACTGGGTGGTCCCGCAGGGCGGCGACGGGCCGAACTACCCGAACATGTAGGCTGCAAGCTCGCGGGCAAGAGCCTGGATCGGCCGGCCCGTCAGATTGTTTTGTTGGGCACTAGCCGGGCCGTCGCCAAAGAGCCCCCGATACTCTTGAAGATGCCGACCAGGTCGGTGCTCGGATTGCTGGCCGATGAGCAGGTGTTTATCCCGCCCAGTTGATCGGAGTAGAACTTCGAGGGATCCGAGGCGAGCTGCCGCATTGTCTCGCATGCGGAAATGGTAGGCGAATCCATGGGGCAGCTTGAGGCCGCCGAAACGGTGGCGCCGTAGGCAATCGAATAGACCCAGCTTCCCGCGGTTTTCGCAGTCTGTGCCGCTGTGATCGCCTGACGGCATTGATTGGTCGCCCGGCCCGGCGGCATGTTGGTGCTGCTGGCAGTCGCGTCGCCGTCGCTCAAGATGATGATCACCCTCTGGACACCGGGGCGGCCAGTGGCCACGAGTTCAGCCTGGGCGGCGGAAAGCACATCGGCGTAGAAGGTTCCAACACCACCGGTCGCGGGAAGACCGGCGGTACAGCCCGCGGCGCCGGCGCGAGCGGCGCGGACGAGATTCGAAGCGGTGTTCAATGCTGTCGCCGCATTGGATGTCTTGAAGTCGCTGGTGAGCGGCAAAATCTTGTAAACGGTCGTTGCCGAGTACTTGACGACTGCCGGCTTCGTAGCGCTGCTGCAATCGTAACCCAATGCAGCCTGGGTTGCGGAGCTGGTGCCGGGGAATATCATCAATCCGACCCGGTGCATGGGGCTCGGATAGTTGCCGTTTACCGCGGTGCCGCAGCCCGTGGAGCTTGCAGCGCACGGCGAAAACCCCGACAGAAGTGCGACAACGCCTTTAAGTGCGCAGACTATCCGCGTTGATCCGGGGACGGAGCAGCTGGGGTTGGAGGTGTTCATCGACCCGGTTGTATCGACGATGATCATGATATCCATCGGCGGCGTCCTGCCCCCGCTGGCCGCCGCTGTGGAAGTCGCTTCGGCCGGAAGCGTTTTGATCCCGAAGATTCTGGCGAAAAACAGCGGAACATCGGCATGCTGCCGAACGACAATGGCGTTGGCGTTGCTGGGGCCGCCACAGGTCAGGCCAATGCTGGTCAGGCACTTCAGTTGCGGGAAGCCGGTGGCCATCGTGGTCGTGAAATTCGGGGCGGTGTCGTTCTTGCCGCCGGCCACGGAACTATAGGACGTTGCGATGGCGATCGCTTGTCCGGCATAGATGTATTGTGCACCGGCCACGGCGGCCGCATCGGAGGAAGCCTGCAGAGTTCGCCGGGCACTATAGAAAAAACCCAAATCGATCGCGAAAGCGGCGCAGGCAACGGTTGCGAAAATCGACAAGGCCGCCACCACCCCGGCGGCGCCTTTCTCACTGGATTTCCACCGCGGAATCAATCGTTTGCAATGGGAGATCATTGTATAAGCTCCGTGGTTTTGGCGATTAATGTGCAGCCGACTTGGTAGTTTATGCCCAGCATCGTAAGGTTGCAGGGATAGGTCGCCGCGACTTGCGCGGGTTTCCCTTGCGCGGCGGCCAAGGCAGTCAAACACGTAGCGTCTGTGGTGCACGAGATTCCATTGACGGTCAGGGTAACCGACAGCGAGGTTTGGGTAAGGCCCGGTGCCGACGCATAGATCTGGTTCATCACGTCGGTCATTGGGGTCGTCGTCGCGCCGCGGCTGATGGACAGATTCCGGCTGGCCGTGCGCACCGAGTCGGTGAGCATCATGTCGTGATTCATCACGATGGCGAACATCACGATGGCCACCAGCACCAGAAAGAAAATCGGTATCGTCAGGGCGAACTCAATCGCCACGGCACCCCGGCAATCCTTGGCGATCCTGTGCCAAATACCACGGGAAGTTCTCCGCCTTATGTTTTGTGATGCCCACCGCATTTCGGAATTTTTCAGATTGTTCGAATGCGAAGCTACCGCAGGCGCACTAGCTACGGACTAACAAATTAGTTGCAATTTTAATTAACTTTCGGGCGACCCCCGGGCACCCATCCCGGCGCGCCTGGCCGTGGCTGCCGGTCGGGCGGATTGTTTTTCGCGGCGGATCGCCTGTAACCGAATCGCCGGCGGTTTAACTCTCCTTTGACTCAGCCTGGAACTTTCACTTGGGGGGAGCGCGATTGCGGCCCGCTGTTAAAATTTGAGCGATTTCCGAAAGCTTCCGGCAATAAGTAACTGGCAAGTTCGTGGCCTGGATTCAGTCTACCGAATGGACCCGGCACTATGAAATCGCTTGCCATCAAAAACTCGATCTTCGCGACCTTCACCCGTTTCGCCAAGGATTGCGCCGGCAACGTCACCATCATCACCGGCCTGGCGGCCATTCCCGTCATCGCTGCGGCGGGCATCGCCATCGACTATTCGCGCGGCACCCGCGTCGAAAGCGAATTGCAGCAGATCGCCGACGCCGCCGCCCTTGCCGCCGCCGCCGGCCAGAATATTTCGGGCACCATCGCCCAGAAGCAGTCGCAGCGCACGGCCATCGCCCAGAGCTATCTCAACGCGCATCTTGCCAGTCTCGGCGATGCCATAATCGTCGGCAGCCCGGCGATTACCATCGGGCCCAACACCGTCGACGTAGCCATCAACGCCAATGTCGATGGCAGTTTGGTTAATGTGCTGAACGCCCCAGACGCTGCCGGCAAGACCATGACCGTCTCGGTCCATTCCAAGGCTGCCTTCTCGAAAGACAGCTATCTCTGCCTGCTGTCGACCAACATGAGCGAGCCGGAATCGATCTATTTCCAAGGCAACTCGGTATTCACGGCGAGCGTCTGCACGGTGCAGGCCAACTCCAACCATGCCATCGCCATGCGTACCTGGGGCAATGCCTATGCGGAGGCTGAGGGTTTCTGCGCCGTCGGTGGCTGGTCCGGTAGCGCCTTTGTACCGGCTCCGGAATCGGGCTGCACCACCAAGCTCGATCCCTATGCCAACCTCGTGCTGCCGACGGTCGGGGCCTGCGACTTCAACAACAAGGTCGTCAAGAACACGACCGCAACCCTCAATCCGGGTGTCTATTGCGGCGGCCTCTCTTTGCGCACTCATGGGGTCGCCAATCTGCAGCCGGGCCTCTACATCATCAAGGACGGCGACCTGAGCGTCGATTCGCAGTCGACCCTGAACGCCCCCGTCGGCGTGGTCTTCTATCTGACCGGCAACCTGACCAATGTCGATATCACCTCCGGCGCCACCGTCACGATCAACGCGCCGAAGACCGGCTTGGGCGTCAACGGCGCGGAAAACTATGCTGGCTTCGCCTTCATGCAGGACCGCACCACCGGCATCGGCAACATCAATTATATCTCGAGCGGCGGCTACGTGAACATCAACGGCGCCTTCTACGCGCCGAACGCCAACCTGACGGTCTGGGCCAACGGCATCATGAACGGCACCTCGTCCTATTTCCCGGTCATCGCCAGCAAGTTCCAGATGAACGGGACCGCGACCCTCTATGTCAAGCTCGACTATACGGCCGCCGGTTACCCGGAGCCCACCGCCCTCAAGACGGAAGGCAAAATTTTGCTCACCCAGTAATCTTGTAGCCCCTGCAATAAGGGCGGCGCGCGGATTGAACCCCGCGCGCCGTTTTCTGTTGCGGACATCGCGAAAAAACCTCATTTTATGGCGATGAATCGCGACCACCGCGGGCCCAGGGCCCGCCGTTTCACGAGATGGGGCCCAATGCCGCAATACCTGCTTCGCGCAATCAGCGCCGCCGCCCTCGCTCTTGCCGTCGTAACCTTGCCCGCCGCCGCGGGCTATGAGGTGCCCCCCGATGCCTCGCTCTCCGGCAGCTATCTGGCCGGCCGCTCGGCCAGCAAGCTGCGCGACAACGACATCGCCTCGGGCTATTTCGCCCGGGCGCTGCGCGACGATCCCGGCAATCCGGTGCTGGTCGAGCGGCTGTTCCTGCTCGAGCTGTCGGAAGGCAATATCGACATCGCCGAGGACTATGCCGAGCGCGTCCTGTCCTTCAACAGCCAGCAGCGCATGGCCCGCATCATTCTCGGCCTCAGGGACTGCCGGCTGGGCCGTTATGAGGCGGCGCGCAAGCATTTCGCCGAAGCCTCCTACACGCCGGTGGGCGAATTGACCTCGGCCCTGCTCACCGCCTGGTCCTATGCCGGGGAGGGCGAACTCAATCCGGCGCTGAAGGCGCTCGACAAGCTCGATGCCAATGAGTCCTTCGCCAATTTCAAGGCTTTCCACGCCGCCCTTATCGCCGATCATCTCGGCAATGCCATCCGCGCCGAGGCCTTCTACGAGAAGGCCAACGAGCAGTCGCCGGCGTCGCTGCGCATCGTTCAGGCCTACGGCAATTTTCTTGCCCGCAGCGGCCGCATCGGGGAAGCCCGCAAGCTTTACGATGGCTTCCTCGAAGGCGGCGAGCGCAATCCGCTGATCGCCGAAGCCCGCGCCGGGCTTGCGGCGGGCAAGAGGGTGGCGCCGTTCATCGCAACGCCTTCGGCGGGGGTGGGCGAGGCGCTGTTCTCGCTGGCGAGCGCCATGACCGACGACCAGAGCATCGATGTGGCTTTGCTCTATGCCCAGCTCGCGCTGTCCTTCAACGCCGACCGGCCGGTTGCCTTGACGCTCCTCGGCGACATCTATGAGGACACTCAGCGGCCCTTGAAGGCCATCGACGTCTATGAGCAGATGCCGGACGCCTCGGTGCTGCGCAACAACGCCGATATCGAGATCGCCGTCAATCTGCAGCGCCTCGACCGCAAGGACGACGCTCAGGCCCGTCTCGACGCGGTGATCGCCCGCGATCCCGGCAATTACGAGGCGCTGGTGACGCTTGGCAACATTCACCGCAACAACGAGGAGTATGCCAAGGCCGCCGCAGCTTATGATCGCGCCATCGCTTTGGTCGGCAGCTTCGAGCGCGACCATTGGCGGGTGTTCTATTACAGCGGCATTTCCTGGGAGCGCCAGAAGATCTGGGACAAGGCCGAGGCGCAGTTCCGCCGGGCGCTCGAGCTTTCTCCCGACGAGCCCCTGGTGCTCAACTATCTCGGCTATTCGATGATCGAAAAGAAGATCGGCCTGCAGGAGGCGCTGGCGATGGTCAAGAAGGCCGTCGAGCTCAGGCCCAATGACGGCTACATCGTCGACAGCCTCGGCTGGGCCCACTATCAGCTCGGCGATTACGAGGAGGCGGTTTCCCATCTCGAACGCGCCGTCGAGCTCAATCCCGCCGATCCGATCATCGGCGAACATCTCGGCGACGTCTATTGGCGGGTGGGGCGCAGGCTGGAGGCGCGCTTCCAGTGGCAGCACGCCAAGGACAACCGGCCGGAGCCCGACGATCTGAAGCGCATCGAGGGCAAGCTGAAAAACGGCATGCCCACCGAAGCGCCGGTGACTCCTGCCGAAACCAAATCGGGCCAGAACAACGGCTAACAGGATGTTGAAAAACCATTCTCGCGGCCATGCTTCGAGGCTCACGGCTTCGCCGTGAGCACCTCAGCATGAGGGAAAAACAAGGACTTACCTCACCCTGAGGTGCGACCCCGGCCTTGAGCCGGGGGAGCCTCGAAGGGCTCGTGCGGCCGTTTCCGTCCGATTACGCGGTAAGCTATGACCGGCATCACCGAATTTGCCCGCGCCAAGATCAACCTCGCGCTGCACGTGCTCGGCCGCCGGCAGGACGGCTATCACGAGATCGACTCCATCGTCGCCTTCGCCGATGTGGCGGACGAACTGCAATTCGCGCCCGCATCGGAATTCGTCATTTCCGCATCGGGTCCATTCGCAGGCTTACTGCTGACGCCTGAGAACAACATCATCCTCGCCGCGTACAAGGCCGTGACTGAAATAGCTGCGGTGCATGGCAAGCATCTGCCGCCCGTGTCGGTCGGCCTCACCAAGAATCTTCCCGTCGCCGCCGGAATTGGCGGCGGCTCCGCCGATGCCGCCGCCGCCATGCGCGGCTTCCTGCGCCTGGCCGGCATTGCGGCAATCGACGCGGAAATCGCCAAGGCGGCCCTGTCGCTTGGCGCCGATGTCCCCGTCTGCCTCGGTGGCCGGGCCTGCCGCATGCAGGGGGTGGGCGAGCGCATCACACCGCTCGAAAATTTCGAAGCCCGACCGGCCGTGCTGATCTACCCAGGGATCGAGGTTCGGACCGCCGCCGTGTTCCGGAAGCTCGGACTTGCGAGAGGCGCAAGCCATGGACTCCCGCTCGCCGATCTCACCGACGCCGCCAACTGGCGCAATGACCTTATGCCGCCCGCCGTCACCCTTGCCCCCGCCATCGCCGATGTGATTGCAGCGCTGGAAAACCAGAAGGGCCTTCGCTTCGCCCGCATGTCCGGATCGGGGGCGACGTGTTTTGGAGTGTTTGAGACTGCGGATGCGGCATTCTATGCCGCGCAGGTTGTTTCAGCCTCATATCCGCGATGGTGGGTTAGGCACGTGGCTCTGAGCTGAGGTGGGTGGCGGTGGCTGCGCGGCGGCATCGGATGCACTGTCGGCATCGCCTGGCGGATTTGGAACCTTCGGACGGCTGACGCATTAACCTCTTATGGATGGATCCGACGGGTTCACCCAAACGATCCTTGCTTGTCTTACCTCAATGAATTGGAGACACGACAATGTTCAATAAATACTACCCCTTGGCGCTGGCGGCCCTGCTGGGCATGGGCGCGTTCGCCGTGCCCGTGAGCAGCGCCAATGCCGCAGCCATCCCCGCCGTCAAGCAAATTGCGCCGGACGGCATGACTAACGGCAATAATCCCCTCCTGGTCGATGTTACCCATGCCTGCCGGCTCGGTTACCGTTGCGGGAACCACCGCTGGAACGGACGCTGGGACGGACGCGGCCATCGTCACCGGCATCGCCATCGCAACTTTGTCCACTTCCATGGCGGGTACTTCTATGACAACCCGTGGTGGCTGGGCACGACCATCGTCGTGGCCGCCCCCAGGTATGCCGCTCCCAGGTATTATGGCCGAATGAGCAGCCGGCATGTCAACTGGTGCTTCGACAACTATCGGTCTTATCGTCCCCGGACCAACACCTGGGTGTCTTACAGCGGGCAGGTGCGTCAATGCATCAGCCCGTACTCGTACTGATCCGCTTTTTTGAGGCCGGCGCCGTCTATGGCGCCGGCCTCCGCCTTCTTCAGTAGGCCCTCGCCACGCAGAAATCGACGGCCTCCAGCAGCGCCGCCTTCCAGTCGCCGTCCGGGAAGATCGCCAGCGCATCGCGGGCGATGTCGCCGCTGCATTGCGTAAGCATCGGCGTAAGAACGAGAATGCCGATCTCAAAAAGTCTTCTTGAGTCCGGCGTCTTTCAGAATGCCGTTCGCGGTGTGGCGCGACTTGATCTTGGAGTCGACCGTGAACGGACGATTGGTGATGGGCGAAAACCAGATTTCATGATCGCCCTTGCCGTTGCGGAGCCAATAGCAGCCGGCCTCATTGAGCACCTTCTTCAAATCGGGACAATAATCCGTCATGCGGCGGGGTGCCGCGCCTGGGTGTTCGTATGCAGGATCACTTCGAACGGAATTTCGCCGGCGGCATCCGCCGTGCCGCCCGGTTCATCGATTGCGGCAAGGAGATCGGGTACCAAGTCCCGCAGCTTGCCGACGAGAGCGTCAAGAGATTCGGCTTCGGTGCGCAGCCCCGGCAAGGTGCTGTCGCAGACATACCAGACGCCCGCCTCGGCATCGAAATCGACCGTAATCCGGTAAGCCGTCATGTTCAGCCTCATCGGGCGCGCGTTTCATCGCGGCGGCCCACTCGTACCATACGCGCCGGAAGTAAACGCTGTCAAAATCTGGCGGCCCTGGGTCGGAGGACCACCGCAACTGGCCGCCGCGGCGCCCTCAATACGCCCTCGCCACGCAGAAATCGACGGCCTCCAGCAGCGCCGCCTTCCAGTCGCCGTCCGGGAAGATCGCCAGCGCATCGCGGGCGATGTCGCCGTAGTGGCCGGCCCGCTCGATCGTGTCGGCGATGGCGCCGTGCCGCTCCATCAGCTTCCGGGCATAGCCGAGATCGTCGGCCGTCTGGTTGCCGTCCTCCAGCGTGCGTTTCCAGAATTTGCGCTCTTCCTTCGAGCCGCGCCGATAGGAGAGCACCACTGGCAGGGTGATCTTGCGCTCGCGGAAATCGTCGCCCACGCCCTTGCCGAGGACTGCCTCGGAGCCCGAATAATCGAGCGCGTCGTCGATGAGCTGGAAGGCGATGCCGAGGTTGCGGCCGTAGGATTCGAGTGCCGCCTGTTCCTCGCGTGGCCTCGCCGCCACCACGCCCCCCACTTCCGCCGCCGCCGCGAACAGCGCCGCGGTCTTGGCGCCGATCACCCGCAGATAGGCGTCTTCCGTCGTCGACGTATCCTGGGAAACCGAGAGCTGTAGCACTTCGCCCTCGGCGATCACCGCCGCGGCATTGGCGAGAATGCGCAGTGCCTCGAGCGAACCGGTCTCGACCATCATTTTGAAGGCCTGGCCGAGCAGATAATCGCCGACCAGGACGCTCGCCTGATTGCCCCAGATGACACGCGCCGCCTGCTTGCCGCGCCGGAGATCGCTTTCATCGACGACATCGTCGTGCAAGAGCGTCGCCGTGTGCATGAACTCGACCGCGGTGGCGAGCTTTACGTGATGTTCGCCGCGATAGCCGCACAGCCTCGCCGCCGCCAGCGTCAGCATCGGCCTTATGCGTTTGCCGCCTGAATTGATCAGGTGGCCGGCGAGTTCGGGAATGAGATCGACATGGCTGTGTGCCCTGGCCAGGATCGCTTCATTGACTCTGTCCATGTCGGAGGCGACCAGCCGGACCAGCGGATCGAGGCTTGCCTTGGCTTTTTCCGCCCCGCCCTCGAAGGCAATGACCACACCCATCTTTCCACCTTTCAACCCCGGCGGCCGGTAGGATAGGGGCCCCAGCCCCGCTTGGACAGAGCGACCGGTTGACGCTAGCGCGCTTGTCCCCCGAAGTGGACTTCACTTCGCCGAAAAGAAATCGCGCCAGATTAACTGCTTGGAGCACGTTCTTGTCGCCAAAGTGCGCGCACTTCGGCGGAACATGCCCGATACGGGGCACGTTCCAAGCATTCATCAAGCATAGTTAATTGCGGCATTGGACTTCATCCGGAATAAGGGCCATTCTGGCGGCCGCCATGATGGAACTGTTGCGCAGCAACGACCTGGTCTACCTGTCCTTCGTGAGCCATGTTCTCGAGGAGGCGGGCATCGATTATTTGGTGCTCGACGGTCATATGAGCGCCATGGAGGGCTCGATCGGCGCCATTCCACGCCGCCTGGCAGTTCCCGAAAGCAGTTTTGCAGAGGCGCGGCGGCTTCTTGGTAACGCCTCGCTAACCAAACATGGTTAGAACTGGGCCGCGATGCAG
The DNA here is from genome assembly GCA_052386315.1 of Hyphomicrobiales bacterium. Classification (GTDB taxonomy): domain Bacteria; phylum Pseudomonadota; class Alphaproteobacteria; order Rhizobiales; family Aestuariivirgaceae; genus Aestuariivirga. The sequence continues at coordinate 2,640 of JBQTKG010000018.1, read as the reverse complement.
ATGACCGCGCAAGCCTATTCGGCCACCCCGCCGCCCCCGCCTCCGCCGCCGGGCGGCAATGTGCCGACCTCGCTGACCGAGGATGGCTTTCTCGGCGGGCGTCTTAAGGTGCTCCAGCCCGAGAAGGGCTATAGGGCGGGAATCGATGCGGTTTTTCTGGCCGCCGCCGTTCCCTGCGCGGCCGGCGAATCGATGTATGAGGCGGGCATCGGCACCGGCATCGCCGCCCTTTGCGCCATCGCCCGCAACCCCGAGGTTCATGTCACCGGCATCGAGGTTGCCTCGCGCTATGCCATGCTGTGCGAGGAAAACGCCAGGCGCAACGGCTTCGGCCAGAACGTGCGGGTGATTCACGCCGATGTGAAGGATGCGTTGCGCAAGGATTTGGCAAGCATGCCCTCGCAGGGCTCCTTCAGTCACGGCTTTGCCAATCCGCCCTATTTCGAGGAAGGCAGGGGGACGCCTTCGCCGCATCTGCTCAAGGCCCAGGCCCATGCCTTCAGCCCCGACGATCTCGAATTGTGGATCAAGGTGTTGCACACCATGGTGACGCTTCGCGGCACGGTGACGATCGTTCACCGCCCGGAAAGCCTGGGCAAGCTGCTTGCCGCCATGGAAGGCCGCTTCGGCGATATCTGCGTGGCGCCCCTCTATGCCCGCGAGGGCACCGCCGCCTCGCGCGTCATCGTTCAGGGGGTCAAGGGCTCGAAGGCGCCCATGCAGTTGCTGTCGGGCCTCATCCTGCACAATGCCCAGTCGCAGTACACTCCGGAAGCCGAAGCGATCCTTCGCGACGGCATGGCCTGGCGCCTGCGCTGACGGACTGAAGTGCGGCCTCGTCTTCGAGTTTAGGTGGAGTGCAACTTCCAGCCGCGGTGTTGGCACCATTCCTTGGCGCAATTGATCAAGTCCGGTACCGGTAGACGCTCGATATCCAGATCGGAATAGTGGCGTTCCTTGAGCTTCTCGTAATTCCACGCCATGAAATCGTTGAAGCTGGCTCATACCTTTGTGGGTCCGGGAGCACTCAGTCCCGCCTGCGCATCCAGCCAGTTTCGCACCTCGGTCACAAGTGTCGCCGGGTCGCCCTTGTGCGAGGCGATGTCGGAATTCGACAGATCGGATATTGCCGCCTGGTACCGGTAACGCTCGACTTCGAGGATCAGGCATTTCTTTCCATTCCATCTCCCGCCTTTGAACGACTGGCAGCCGATGTCGAGGCCGAGTTCGAACGGCATGTTGAGGCAGAAGTATTCGCCTTTCTTCCGCGCCTGAATGCGGGAGAGATCGTGGATCGCGTACTTCGACTTGCCGATGAGTTCGATGATTTTCTGGAATCGCGGCCGAGCCGAGTTCGTGTCTGCCGATGCAATGCAGGGTTCGAGCCCCAGATAGATCACCGAAAACAGCAGCGGCCTGAGAAGCGATAGATAGTCGTCGTCAAAGGGGCAATTAATGAAAACGTTGCGCCCGAAAGGCATCGAAGCCCGTCAAAGCGATTTCGGCGGAAACGGACCGTCGCCATAACTATCCCTGTCTCTGACGGTACCGTCCCGTCGGTGAATGAAGACTTCGGAACCGGCCCGCTTCGCTGCCTGTCGGGCAAACTTCTCGGCGGCGGTTTGGGTCGAAAACGTTCGCGAAGCCCTCGAAGCGCCGGACTGACGCACCGCCCAGCCCCCGCTCGGGTTTGCGACGACATGCTGACTTTTTCCGCTCATTCCGATGGTCTCCTTTGGCTTGCGAATATAGTGGATGTCCGGCGGCTTGACCAGAACGAACCGGTCCGGACGCTCTACCGGGGCGGCTGGCATTCCCTTGCCCTGAGGCCGGCGCCTGCCTATCTGTGGCGCCATGGCCAAGCGAAGCTTTCTCTCCCGCCTCATTCCGCTGCGTTTCCGCAAGTCGGTTCCCCTCGTCCATTTGGTGCGGCTGCATGGCGCGATCGGCGTCGGCACGCCGCTCAGGCCGCCGCTCACCGCCAAGGATCTCGACGATCTTCTGGAGCGCGCCTTCGCCCGCAAGGGATTGGCCGCCGTGGCGCTGTCGATCAATTCGCCGGGCGGTTCGGCGGTGCAGTCGGCTTTGATCCACCGCCGCATCCGCGCGCTTGCCGACGAGCACAAGGTTCCGGTCCTCGTCTTCTGCGAGGATGTGGCGGCCTCCGGCGGCTATTGGCTCGCCTGCGCCGGCGATGAGATCTTCGCCGATGAAAGCTCGATCATAGGTTCGATCGGCGTCATCGCCGCGGGTTTCGGCTTCGTCGGAGCGCTCGCCAAGCTCGGCATCGAGCGCCGCGTCCACACGGCGGGCGAAAGCAAATCCATCCTCGATCCCTTCCAGCCCGAGAAGAAGGAAGACGTGACACGCCTGACCTCCCTCCAGACCGATGTGCACGAGGCCTTCAAGTCGCTGGTCCGCGCCCGCCGCCAGAACAAGCTCAAGGGCGACGACAAGGAACTGTTTTCCGGCGCCTTCTGGTCCGGCAGGCGGGCCCTCGCTCTCGGACTGATCGACGGCATCGGCCACGCCCATGAAGTGCTGCGGCTGAAATTCGGCGACAAGGTGGTGATTCGCCGCCTTGCGCCGTCGCCGGGCTGGGGCTTGCGGCGCCTCGGCTTCGGCGCCGCCGCCGATATT
>JBQTKG010000017.1:0-45960 GCA_052386315.1 Hyphomicrobiales bacterium | reverse complement strand
GAGCGATCCTAGCCGAAGAGCCCGTCACGTGGGGCGCTGCCGAGCGCTCTCCCGCCGGTCTCAGACGGCCGGCCATCGCGTGAGGTAGTGCCCCACGCCCCTCCGCCTGGCGGAGGGAGTTTTCTTCCCCCGGTCCGGAGATGCTCCCGGGCCAGCAAGGGCGGAGCTATGCCCGAACCCCAACGCTGTTTGACAATTGTGAATCTCCACCACCCCTCACCGGGCAAGCCATCCCCAATTTGTCATCCCCGGACTTGTTCCGGGGACCCATGGCAAACCCACACTCGGACACCTCCCAATCGGATGAATGGGTCGCCGGAATAAATCCGGCGATGACATAAATGGAGAATGCTTCGCGCTCGAGCCTCAGCATGAGGAACATGGACGGCGAATGCCTTGCTTTTGCCCCGCATCCGGTCCATTTTCCGCGCGGCTTTGAATCCCCTCCAAGGAAATGCATGGCAAAGGAAGAACTGCTCGAATTCGAAGGCACGGTCATCGAGCTCCTGCCCAACGCGACCTTCCGCGTGAAGCTCGACAACAACCATGAAATCATCGCCCACACGGCCGGCAAGATGCGCAAGAACCGCATCCGGGTACTGGCCGGCGACCGCGTGATGGTCGAGATGACGCCCTACGATCTGAGCAAGGGCCGCATCAACTACCGGTTCAAGTAGCCGCCGATGGCGGACTCGCGAGTCAAGCTGGTGCTGGCAAGCGCTTCGCCGCGACGGCTGGCGCTGCTCGAACGCGCCGGGCTCACCCCCGACCTGCTCAATCCGGCCGACGTCGACGAAACGCCCTTGAAGCGCGAAACGCCGCGGCGGCTGGCGATCAGGCTGGCGGCGGAAAAGGCCGAAGCCGCCCGCCACATGCCGCAGGTGAAAGCGCTGGGGCCCCAGGTTTTCGTGCTCGCCGCCGATACGGTCGTGGGGCTGGGCCGCCGCATCATGCCGAAAGCCGAGAGCCGCGAGGAGGCGGCGGACTGCCTGCTGCTCTTGTCGGGGCGTTCGCATTGGGTCTATTCGGCCATCTGCCTCGTGGCGCCGGGCGGGCGCAAGACCACCCGCTGCTCGGAAACCAAGGTGCGCTTCAAGCGCCTGTCGCGGGAGGATATCGACTCCTATCTCAAGTCCGACGAATGGCGCGGCAAGGCCGGCGGCTATGCCGTCCAGGGCCGGGCCGAGGCCTTCGTGCGCTATCTGGCGGGCTCCTATTCCGGCGTGATCGGCCTGCCGCTTTTTGAAACCGTGCATCTTCTCCAGGGGGCGGGCTACCCGGTCTACCATTCGTGGATGACGGAGCCCTCGGAGCTCATCGCATGAGGAGTTAAGACAGGCGCTGACCGGCGAAATCCTGTCTCGCGGCGGGGTTCTTCTTGTTGCACGGGTTTGGGCGATCTCCTATACAGCGCCGGTTTGCAAATGTGCCCAGGTAGCTCAGTTGGTAGAGCAGCGGACTGAAAATCCGCGTGTCGGTGGTTCAATTCCGCCCCTGGGCACCATCTTTTCTCAATGAATTCAGCTAGAGTATCCGTGTTGATCAAGCCATTTCTGGTTTCCAGTTGCGCCCTGCCTTGAGGAGGGCGTTAGCGAGGACGACGAGCTTTCGCATGATCGCGGTGATGGCGTAGAGTGCTTGCCGGACACTGGCCCTGCCGCCGCGAATGAAGGCACGGCCGGTCCAGCGTCCTGGCAGGCGCGTCCGCTGCCGACTCGTCCCTAGAGGGGCTGTCGAGTACCGCTGCGATCGCCGGTAGTGCGCGAACGAGGCGGAGAAACACCAGGGCATTGCGGGATAGATTTTCGAAATCCTTGGCTGGTCGGCGGCAGCGGTTAAGCCATGCGAAGGTGCGCTCGACGACCCAGCGGCGCGGCAAGACCTAGAAGCCCTGCGCGGTATCGGATCGCTTGATCGGCACTTGCCGTCGCGCGCAGGATGAGGATATGAATTCTTATGATGACAGAATCTGAAAAACTTCTGCTTCAAATGTGTCGCAATCTTCTCGCCTATGCAAATCCCTACGCCCAGTCGAAGCCGCTGGAGCCGCCACCGGCCCATCCGTCCGACTTCAAAGCCGAGGCCGCGGCGAAGTATCCGGACATCACGAATCGTCCCGGTTGGGATCTGGACATTGCCGCAATCGCATCGGCTCTTGCAAAAGATCCGGCCCCGATTCCGGCAAATAGCAATCGCGAAAATTACAACATAAATGAGCATTTCGTCTATTGGCTGAATGGTCTCGCCGAGTACCGCCGGATTGTATCGCTCGCGGCAAAACACGGTGTGAGCGGCGGACGCGTTTTTGACTTCGGGGGTTCAACGGGCCGCATATTCCGGCACTTTCTCTATCAGTCTTCGGATTGGGAAGTTTGGACCTGCGATTTCAAGCGGACCTCCGTCGAGTGGAATTCCCAGAATTTCGACTCGCCGAAACTGTTTGCCTTCCAGGGTTCCTACCACCCCGTCCTGCCAATTGAGGACAATTCCCTCGATCTGATCATTGCCATGTCCGTCTTCACCCATATCGATGAGACAGAGACCGGCTGGCTGCTGGAGCTGCGGCGCGTGCTGAGGCCCGGAGGCTTGGCGCTTCTGACATTCCACAACGAGGACACTTGGGGGAACATGCATGAAAGGCTCAGGGAACCATTCTTCAAATTCAGGCCCGATTTGCAGGGCCATGAGAAGATGCCCGAGGGCCGCCATGTGTCAACGTGGCGGACAGATGATCCCTATCGCTGCAATGTGTTTCACTCGAATAGCTACATTGAACATCAGTGGGGGCGCTTCTTCAGATTGAAAGAGATCATTCCCAAATTTTCCGGTGTACAGGCGGTCGCCGTCCTGCAGAAAACCTAGCTCCACCGGGCTTCCCTCGTCCTAAGCACCGTTCCGCTGTCCGCTGTGTTCGGTGACTCGCGACAAATAGGAATTGTGTGTGTCGGCACCGCTTCTCAGGCCGCTCTTCCTTCCGCGACTTCGCGCATAGCGTGCTTGACGTGACTCATTGCCTCGAGATCGTGGGAAATACCCTGTTCGGTACAATAATCATGCACCCAAAAATATTGCGAATGCGGCAATGGTACATGAACCAGCCGCGTGGTGCCTTGTGCCGGCTTCCAGCCGGCAGGCGTTCTTCCAGTATATGCCATTACAAGTCGATAATTGCTGTCTTCTGCGCGGTTGGAGATGCTCTTTTCGAGGGCCGGAAATTCGGCAGTCCGCCCGCTGATCACAAAGTAACAACGGCGGCCACGAAAGCACGATTCCATGAAAAGCCTTGCCCTGCTTTCGTTGCGTTGCCTCAAGCGCTCGAAGTCATTCTCGATATATTCGCTACCCCCTTCATGATTGAAAATCATATTGTAGTCGTGAACACCCGGAATTGGACTGCCGTTATGGCTCTTCATTACCGAGTATGAATTGGGGTCGGCGAGTCTTGAAAAGCCCTCGTCGATCGCGCGTGCAGTCCCGGAAATCCTCGAAACCACGTTGTTCAGAGGAAGTTGATAGCGCTCCTCCGCCACACTCCCGATCAGGCCATAGCGACTGGACTGCTGCCACCCATAACACCCCTCGCCAAGCGGAATAAGGAAAACGCTTTGAGTCAAATTGCAATGTTCGGCGTAGTTTTCTCCAAGCCAGTTCGCCGAAAGAAAACAGCTGTCCTTTGCGACTTCGAGGTGCTTCAGGCACCAGCAAAGGATTTCACGTAGTCCATAACTTTGAAAATAGGGCTGAATGCCGAGGAATACATGTCTCGCCCAGCGGCTATGCAAGGTCTCGATCGAGGCGCCGATTTCGGCAATGACGGTCTCGACACCGTCATATTCCGCTGCGTGAAACGACTGGGTCAGGAAATATAGACGAGCCCGGATTCCCATATTGGATCCGTGAGCGACGGCCATTTGGACAGCCCTGCGTGGAGACGTGTCTTCGCTGTTTTGTAATCGCTCCAGCGTCCTGGCAGCACTGCGACCTGAAATTGGATATTGGGATTATCCGTAACCGAAGGCCCCAGCTGGGCGACAAAGCTCTCGAACGCCACAGACGATTGATAGCTCTTCAGCTTGTCGGCAATTCCCGCCAAGTTGCCGAAATCATTGTCGTCGAGCTTTTTACTTTCCGGAGAATCGGCGGCAATTGCGGTCGGAGCGTTCATCTGGTTCCCAAAACAAATCCCGGCAAAGGTATAATTCACCTGCTTCATGAAATGCAACCCCGGCTATTGGGAAGCTGCCGGTGTACCCCGCTGCAATTCTTCACTTGGATGGACAACGTATTGAAAGCTCTCATCTAACGATTCCGCGTTTCAACTTGACGAATATGCGGAGAGAAAGATTTGGCATGACTTTTGACCGCAACAAAAGTAAGCAATCAGCCGCGCGCTTCCAGGGGACTTGCTATCGTGATCGGGGTCTTTGATTGATGAGATTTGCCGTACTCGGCGCATCCGGATTCATCGGGAATTCGGTGGTCAGCCGGCTGGCGTCCGAGGGTAACGTGAACGTCACAGCCTTTACGCGCGAGTTGCCTGCGGCCAGGCACAGTTTGCGCCTGCCTTCCTCCAGCGTGACATGGGCCACCCTGGACCTCATATGGGACGATTGCGAGATGCAAGGGCTTGATTCCTTTGACGTCCTTGTCGACTGCTCCGGCATGGTGAATGTGCGCGACGCCGGGGCGGCGGCCCGCTTCCAGGAGTCCGTCGCGAACCAGCTGCGCCGCATCGAACATTTTTGCCGGCGCGGATGTTCCGCTGTCATCGGGCTCTCCTCGGGCGGAACGGTCTATGGAAACGCCAGCGTCCTGCCTATTCCCGAAACCCACCCCGCAAATCCCATTTCGCAATACGGCAAGAGCAAGCTGGCCTACGAGAACGGTGTTTTCCGCCTCGCGGAAGTGCATGGGCTCGACACGGCGTGCGTCTTTCGCGTCGCCAACGCCTGCGGAGCCGGCCAGAGATCGGTGGGCGGCTTCGGGCTCATCCCGACGGTCACGCAGAGTCTCATGACCGGCGGCACCATCACAGTCGCCGGCGACGGCACCGCACTCCGCGATTACATCGATGTTGCGGACATTGCGGACGCCATCGTGCTTGCCGCCCTGGCGCGGCCTGGCCGCACGGTGCTCAATCTCGGATCGGGCGTGGGCCGGTCCACCAACGACGTCATTTCGGCGCTCGCGGCGATCTGCGGCCGTGAACCAGCCGTTTCGCATATTCCGGCGCCCTCCGACATGATCCGCCACAATGTGCTCGACATCGCCCGTATCAATCAGGTGCTCGGCTGGCGACCGCGCGTTGAATTCGAACGGTCCCTGCGGTCGTATGTACAGAGCTACAAATTGTTCGGTTGAGGACGCTTCCCGGGAATTCAGCATGTTTGCGATAATCAGTACACAGAGGACAGGATCGACCAAGTTGGGCGCCATGCTGGCGCAAGGTCTGGGCGGGGCGGCCCTCGGCGAAGTCTTCCATTGCGGCTTGCCGGCAGTCGATCCCGGACAACTGCATCTGGCCCAAGGAGCGCTATTTTCGGCGTTCCTGGAAACAGAGGCACGGTCAAATCCAGCGGTGGTGCCTAAGATGATCGAGGCTCCCGGCAGCGTACTTGACCATTATTTTGGCCAGCTCGTTTCCGCTTATGGCCACGACCATACAATCCTGGTCAAATACAACAGCCTGATGGCCTTCAACACCGGCTGGCGGCGCTGTGGCGAGCTGAGCTCGGAGATCCTCGATGGTCTCGCGCGGAATGGCTATAGGATCGTGCATCTGCGGCGGCGCAACAAGCTGGCCAGCGTCGTATCGGAGATCGTTGCCTTTCGCACCGGCCGCTGGCATCAGTCCAATGACGTTGAACCGGGCACGTTAGCGCCGCGAATTCAGATTTCTCCGGTGGAATGCTCCCAACGCTTGCAACAGGCGGTGACCGAGGAGGCGGCTGCGATGCGGCTGCTGTCGCCTTTCCGGCCCATCGAAATAGTTTATGAGTCCGACATCCTGCCCGATGGAGCTGCCGCAGCTTGTGCAAGAGTCCTCGGCGCAGCCCCGGAAGCGGTTTCGCCGAAACCCGGAGACTTGAAGCGCATGCCACGGGTCATCGTCGAAAACGTCGATGAGATTTACCAGCACTGCCGGCCCGATTGTTTGCCCGAAGACCTCGAAGAACTTGCGCAGCGATATGGCCCGTTACAGAGGAGTCGCGACATGAGCGAGCAAAATCTACCGCGCATGACTTCCCTTAAGGCCGGAGACTTTGACGCCTATCGGCGGCGGCAGGCCGGCAAGCCGTTGAGTGTGGTGTTCGTCCACGTGCCCAAGACGGCCGGTTCGACCATCGTCAGCACGTTTGAATCCAGCGGAATTGAACTCTTGCGCGTCGAAATCGACTACTCGAATCCGGCTGAAGTTGCGGACTATCACGGTGCGATGCAACACCGGCTTTCCGATGCTGTGGCTAAACCCGTGGGTCAGAATGGCCAGTTCTTGACCGGCCACTATTTCACGCAGAACCTTCTCACCGCTATCGGTAGTTTGGATGGACGTCTTCTCTTTACCATGCTTCGCGACCCGGTGACCCGGATAATTTCCGAATATCAATACTGCTGCTCGTCACGTCATCCGCCGCATGAACAGTTCAGGGCCCAGTTCCCTTCATTCACCGATTACCTCAAGCATCCAAGCGCACAGGAGCAATTTTTCGAGTTCTTGCGGCCTTCGCTTAAGGCCTCCGTCGACGAGACGATCGCTTTTCTGGAGGCCAACTTTGTACTTGTCGGCATCCAAGAAGAGTTCAAACTCTCCATGGAACTGCTGCAGCTCGCGACGGGTGTGAACTGTGTAACGGACGAACACGATAATGCCCTCCACAGCAGCCAGGAGGGCAAACGCGAGGAACTGCTGTCATACCGGCCGCAGATAGAGGCTGCAAATCCAATCGATATGACGATATACGGTTGGTTCAGCGAAATCCTGAAGGGACTCAGAAAGCCCTTCGAAACATGGAAGCGTGATGATCTTCGACGAGGAATAACCAATGGAAATCCGCGACACGGTCCGCCGCATGGTGAAACGTAAGAAGAACGACGACGCCGAAACCCGGCACCTTGATGCCGATGCCCCGAGCCGTAAGGCGGGTGCTGCGCATACCCAGCGTGCCGTCAATCTGTGGGGGCCAGCCTTCGCCTCGCAAGTTGCGAGCTCTCCCTTCTTTTGTATGGAATTTGTGAGAAGCCTGGGGATTGAGGGCGACGACGTACAGGAGCTTGCGGGCGCCTTCATGGAGGCTTGCAAGTCCAGCCGGACGATATCCGCCTATCCCTATTTCGATGCGGATTTCTATCTCAAGACCTATAGGGACGTGGATTCCGCCGGCTGCAACGCTTATCTGCACTTCCTCGCCTATGGAGCCATGGAAGGCCGCTATCCGAGCAAGCGAGCGCTTGCGGCGGACTACGCCGAGATCGTGTCGGCAAAGCATCTCGACCGGATCGAAGGATGGCAGGAATTCCGCGAGAGCGCCACCGTCGTCCGGTCATGCCTGCTGAAGTGGGCCGAGCCGCCGGAACTCAAGGACGTCGATTACGATTTCATCCACAAATATTACTTCGAGAGCCTGAAGTCAGTTCGCCACATCACTGTGGCCATTGCGCGGTGGAGCATGAAGTGGTGGTTTCATTTGAACGAGGAAAGCGCGCGACAGCATGCAGATATAGTGCGGGCATCGAAGTTGTTCTCCGCTTCGTTCTACGCGCGTAACTACCACGATCGAATGCCCGCAGAGGCGGATCCCGCACTCTACTACTTTTGCGAAGGCTGGCGGCGCAAAATGGCGCCCGAGAAATTCTCAGACGGCGCCTATCTCGCAGGCAACCCCGATATCTTCAAGGGGGAAATGCCTCCGCTGCTTCACTTCGAACTCGCCGGCCGCGCTGAAGAGCGTCATAGTTTCGCCGGTTCCGACGCGGCGAGCATTGTGGACAACTTGCAGGTCCCGGAAGACAAGCCCGTCGTTCTCATTTGCTGCCACGAGGCAAGCCTTTCGGGTGCGCCGGCGGTGGGGATCGAGCTTTGCCGATGGCTACGCCGCGATTATGCCGTCATCGTCTTGCTCATGCGAGGCGGTGCATTGGAGCAATCGTTCCGCGCGCTCGCCGATGCAGTAATCATGGCGCCGGTCGACGCCGCGTCACTGGCCGTTATGGTCGGTGCCATCAAGGCGACCTTCTCGCCGCGGTTCGCCATCGTCAACTCGGCTGCGTTCTTCGACCTATCGGAACAATTGAGCAGCATAGGCGTTCCGGTCGTCTCCCTCATTCATGAGTTCGCAAGCTACATGCCTTACCTGGGCAATATTGCCAGACGAGTGATCTATAGCGACGCCAGTGTTTTCCCCGCGCGCGTCGTCTTCGAAAGCGCCCAGGCGGACGCGGCCAAGCGTGGCATCGAACTGTCGGCGCGCGATGTGCACTTCTTCCATCAGGGTCGGCCCTTGATGCCCGATTTAGAAAGGGGCACGCGTGAGACGAAAGACATATTCAGGCACGTGCTCGAAGAGCGCGGGATCGACGTGGATGGCTTGAAAATCGTCGTCGGTGCGGGCTCCGTGCAGCCTCGCAAGGGCGTCGATATGTTCATCGATGTGGCCGCGCGGGTGACTGCAGGCCATTCCGGCAAAGCCATTTTCGTGTGGATTGGCGGCGGATACGATCCGGACCGCGATAAGTTCTTCTCCTCCTATTTGGAGGATCAGGTGACGAGCCACGACCTTGACGGCAAGCTGTTCTTCATCGGAGAGCTGATGGGTCTCGACAGCGTCTGGCCCGAGTGCGATCTCTTCTTCCTGTCATCGACGCTCGATCCTTTCCCGAATGTCGCCATAGATGCACTGTGCGAACAGGTACCGGTTGTGTGCTTTGACAGGGCCACTGGTTTTGCCGAAATGGCGGTCAAGACGCCACTGGTGAAGGTTGTCGCCTATCGTGACACGACCAAGGCGGCGGAGACCATCAGTGAAACTCTGTTCGGCCCCGGTGCTCAACCTCGTGGGACGCGCCTGAAGGCTGCAACGCGTGACCACGACGGGCTATTCAGCAATGAGGCCTATGCTCGCCGCATCGCGGACCTTGGCGAGGCCGCAGCGCTGCACCGTGCCAAGACCGGAGAAACTTCCCGTGCTCCGCTTACGGTCCAGCGACCGATGGCCGACCACGTGGTCCTGCGCTGGCTCTTTGAAAAGGTTGTCTTCGCCACCGACAAGGCCGCGCTCATTGCGATGTTGCAGTCAATCGGACACGAGACTCTTGCCTACGGCATCCACCTCGAATCGGATCGATTCCTGACGGTTCCGGCGAAGACGAAGAGCGGGGCGTCGGAGATCATCTGCCGCCGCCTGCCGGTGGAGCGTCAGCCGGGGGTGCGAAAACGCCTCGACGGTGTTATGCTCCTCGATTTCCTTGTAGAGCGCGACTGCCGCGAGCAAATCGCCGAACTCTTCTGGCGGCGCTTCGGCATTCACTACGTGAGCATTGGCATGCTGCGGTCCGCGCCCGGAACGCCGGAGCGCGAGGCGGCGATTGCAGCACTCCGCTACGCCGCGCCGTCCGAGGGCGGCGAGATCGGCGATCCGTTGGCGGCCTTTGCCGACAGCGGATCGGGACTGATTGTCATGAGCCTGGACAGGTATGATACGCTGGAAAGTATTGTGGAGGCCGGCGAAGTCCTCTTGGAAGGAATGCTCAAGTACCACGAACTGTTGAAGGCCACTGGCTATGTTCTGGTGGACGGCAGCCCGCATTTGCCGCAGAGCCGGGAGGCACCTTGGCACGACGGGCCGTCGAAGATCGCTCGCGCTTTGGCTTGCCACTTCCTCGTCTCGCCATTGCAGCTGCAGCAGGTTGCGGCATCGGGGCCGGGGGGAGGTATCGCGGGCTTGTTGCGGTCGGGACGCACCGGCTTCGTCCGACAACTTGCGCATAGCCTGGCGAGCGGCGAAGGGCGGCTCCTGGGGCTCTACGACATGCCTATTGGCACCAACCGCCATACGATGGACTATCCGTTCGGATGCTGAGGACGGCAAAGCAAGGGGCTTGGAAAAAATTCGATCACTTGAGCAAAATCCGCCATCCATCGGTTGGCAAGGCCGGCACTCGGATTCTCTCGACGATGATTCGGGCAATGATGGATCGGCCCCGATCTCTTCTGGCGTCAATCTCACAGGAGCGTACCCCCAAGTTGAAATGCTTACTCCGCATGGTTTCGTGCCGCCTTATCGGCGGCGTGCGTTCGGGCATGAATTCTGTGGCGGCGGCTCATCCATGCCTGCTTGAATCCAATTGTGGAGACTGACTTATCTGGCCCAGCTACCGGCCGCTGGCAGGGATTATTGTCATTTATTATGCATTTTCATTTTGAAATGCCGCTGCGGCCGGCAGCAAGCTATTGTCGGCCATGGACATTCGCCAACTGCAATATCTCGCCGCACTGGCCCGCGAGAAGCATTTCACCCGCGCCGCCCAGGCCTGCAACGTCACCCAGCCGACGCTGTCGGGCCGCATCCGCCAGCTCGAGCAGGAGCTGGGCGTTCCCATCGTGGAGCGCGGCCAGCGTTATATCGGCTTGACGCCGGAGGGCGATCGCGTCCTCAAATGGGCCCAGCTCATCCTCGACAACTGGCAATCGCTGCAGCAGGAGCTCGGCCAGATCAGGAACAAGACGGGCAAGCTGGTGGGCCGCCTCGTCCTCGGCGTCATTCCCTCGGCGCTGCCCATGGTGTCGCTGCTCACCAAAGCGATGCAGGCCGGCCATGCTTCGGTCGAATTCGCCGTGCTCTCCCACAGTTCCGAGGAAATCCTCCGTGCGCTGACCGATTTCTCGATCGACGCCGGCGTCACCTATCTCGACAACGAGCCGGTCGAAGGCCTCAAGCGGGCGCCGCTCTACCAGGAGCGCTATTGCCTGTTCGTGGCCGAGACCCATCTCCTGGCGCAGCGCGCCTCCGTCACCTGGCTGGAGGCCGCCCAGGAGCCGCTCTGCCTCTTGACCCCCAACATGCAGAACCGCCGCATCGTCGACCGCGCCTTCCTCGCCGCCAATGCCCATCCCTCGCCGCGGCTCGAGACCAATTCGATCATGAATCTCTTCGCCTCGGTGCGCGCCATGGGGCTTGCCAGCATAATGCCCGAATATTTCCTCAATATCCTGGGCCCCATGCAGGGGATCAAGGCGGTGCCCCTCACCGACCCCAAGGTCGAACATTCGGTCGGCCTCGTGGCGGCCGCCCGCGAACCGCTGTCGCCCTTGATCTCCGCACTCTTCGCCGCCGCCCGCCAATTCAAGGCTTGACCTGGATCGCGGCGGCGGCGCTGGGCTATATCCGCGCCGCCGCCATGAGGGCCCGGACCCGCGCGACGTCCACCGGATTCCACCAGACTCCATCCCGCTTCAGCGAGCTCGCGACGATGACGCCGTCGCTCCGTTCCAGAATCCAGCCGACGTTGTCGGGTGTCACACCGCTGCCGACGAGCAGCGGCAATCCGGTCGCCTGCCTGATCGTCTCGATCTCGTCCACCGTTGCCGCGTCACCGGTGCGTTGGCCCGTCGCAATGACCGCATCGGCATGGAAGAAGGCGATATCGCGCGTCAATTCCGCGATCGAGCGATCGGCGACGATGGCATGGGCGCCATGCTTCACATGGCTGTCGGCGAAGACACGGATGTGATCGGCCCTTATCGCCGCGCGGTAGCGCAGGGCCTTGGCCGCCTCGCCTTCGATGATCCCTTCATTGGCGACATAGGCGTTCGCCCATTGATTGACCCGGATGAAACCGGCGCCGCCGGCACTGGCGACGGCGAAGGCCGGTATCGCCGCATTGGCCAGGACATTGATACCGAGCGGCACGCCGGCGGCGCGCCGGATGCGGTCGGTGATGACGGCAAGATGCGCCGCCGTCTCGTGACCGATATCCGATGGCTTGAGAAAGGGAATGTCGCCGTGGTTCTCGATGATGAGACCGTGGACTCCGCCGCTGACATAGGCGTCGGCGTCGGCCAATGCGCGGTCGTAGATCGCCTCGACCGGACCGCCCCGATACTGCGGTGTGCCGGGCAGCGCCGGGCAATGCACGACACCGATCACCACTTTGTCGCGGCCGAAAAGCTCGCGAATCGCATGTCCGCCGGTTTGGGCCGCGAAATGGGCCATCTGGGTCATCAACCTTCCATCAAGGGGGCCGGGCGTTCTATCCTGGCACGATGCCATACCGTAGCAAGGGCCCGCGCGCTTTCATAATCGGCAATGCGACGCTCGACGTCACATTCGAAGTGGAGGCGTTTCCGCGCCCCGGCGAGACGATCATCGCCAGGGCCGCCAGCCTCGATCTCGGCGGCAAGGGAGCGAACCAGGCTGTCGTGCTCCACCGGTGCGGCATCGCCACCCGGCTTGTTGCGGCCCTCGGGGAGGATTCCGACGGAGACGAGATCGCCCGGCTTCTGACTGCCGAGGGATTGGACGGCAAATTCCTGCTGCGGCGGCCGGTTGCCAGTGACCGGTCGTTTATCCTGGTCGATGCCGGCGGCGAGAACGTGATCGTGTCGTCCGCCGCCGCGGCGCAGTCGATAGGGCCCGCCGGCATCCCGTCCGCTCTCGCCGGCGGCCGTCGCGGCGACGTTCTGGTGATGCAGGGCAATCTCAAGCTTGAGACGACGAAGGCGGCCCTTCGCCAGGCCAAGGCGCGCGGCATGCAAACCCTGCTCAATCCGGCGCCGCTGACGTTCAAACCGGACCGCCTTCTTCCGTACACGGATTGTCTTGTCGTCAACCGGCTCGAGGCCGCCGAATTGAGCGGCACATCCGATGCCGGGGCGGCGGCGAAACGACTGCTGGCGAAGGGCGCGGGACAGGTCGTGGTGACGCTCGGCAGCGAGGGCGCGATCCTCGCCGGTCCGGCTGGGTTCCACCGTGCGGCGGCAGCGGCCGCCAGGGTCGTCGATACGGTCGCTGCCGGCGATACGGTTTGCGGCGTCGTCGGCGCGATATTGGCCATTGACGGCAGGCTGCGCCCCGGCGGGCTTGTGCTTGCCCTGGCAGCGGCCGGTCTCGCCGTCGGACGCAAAGGGGCGCTCTCGGCGATCCCGAGCCGCAACGAACTCGCCCGACTCTTCGCCAAGCACCGCCGGGCGTCTTCCCCGGCCCAGATCAGCCAGTCCGGCCAGTGACCCAACCAAGCACATTCTTCCAGAGCTTTGCATAGCCCGGCCACTCCGAGAAACCGGCCGGCAGCCAGTGTGGGCCGATATCCGACATCCAGGCGAGCGAACGGCCCTTGCCATGGGTTCCGGTGACGAGCAGCGGATGGCCGCCCTGCCCGGCCGGCAGCCGCGCCAGAACTTCGACGTTGGGCCCGGACTTGACCTTGACCTCGTTGACGCCGAGCAGTGGAGGCCAATTCCTGCCAAGGCCCGCAAGTACCGGATGATCCGCCGGCCCCACGATTTCCGCCGTGATACCTTCGGGAGCTTCGATGCGGTCGTCGTAGGGCAGGCACGTCACCGGCAGCGCCTCTTCCACCGGCGTGCGGCCCCAGCGCGCCTTGCCGTCGATGCCCTGGAATGAGAAGTATCCGCCGATCATCACCAGGCCGCCACCCGCCGCGGTCCAGTCGCGGATGAGCTTGAGACGGTTCGGCATCGTCCGGCCGTGCAACCACACCTCCTGGGGCAGGAGGAGGGTGTTGGATCCGATGTCGGAAAGGATCAGCGCGTCAAAGGCCGCCAGGCCCTGCATGGCGAAAGGAAAGTCGTTTGCCGCTTCGTGCGCCGGCATATAGGTCAGTTCATAGTCGCTGCCGGCAAGCGCCTTCACCAATGGCTCGGCGCCAAGATGGAAGGTCACGCTGCCAAACTGGTCGAAACCCTTGAAATGTGTGGCGACACTCATCCAGCTTTCACCGGCCAGCAGAACTTTCGTCTTTGCCATGAACCGGCCTCCTTTCCGATCGCTTCAACCGGCGTGAAAGACGCGCCGCGGATTGGCAACCAGCATCGTTTCTATCGCGGCTTCGCCGACGCCACGCCGGCGCAATCGCGGCACAAAATGCCTCAGCACATAGGCATAGCCGAAGCCGCCATAGCGGGTGAGCATCATCTTCAAAAAGACGTCCTGCGACAGCAGAACTCTTTCCAGGTATCCTGCATCGATCAGACCCTTGATGGCGCGGGCATTTTCCTCATCCGATGGACATTGCACTTGCTGATCGGCGTACCAGTAGTCCATTCCCAGCATATCGTATTCCAGGAACGCCCCGCGCGCGGCCAGCGACACCTGGTAATCCACATCGAAGCCGGACGGGTTCATGTGGCACAGCACCGTGTGCCGGATGTCGCCGCCTTCTTCGCCGACGATGTCAAGCACGCGACTGCCATGGCGATACCAGGCCGGCAAATGCACCATCAGCGGCAATTGCGTGCGCCCTTGGGCGCGCGCCGCGCCGCGCAGCGATTTCTCCTCCTCGGCCGTGAAATCGCCCGAGACGCCGATCTCGCCGATGAGCCCGATCCTTACTCCGGTCGTGCCGGTGCCGGCCTGCGCTTCGGCGACGATCTCATCGGCCACATCGCCGGCCGACATGCGGGCAAGTTCCGGCGGATGCGAAGTCTGCAGATAATAGCCGGAACCCATGACGATATTGAGCCCGGTAGCTCTGGAAATCCGCACCAGCGCTTCCGGGTTGCGGCCGATGCCGCGGCAGGTCGGATCGACAACGGTGCGGCCCCCGGCGGCGGCGAACTGCATCAGCTCGGCGATCGCCAGCGGCTCATCATCGAGGGTGCAGTTGTCGAGATTGACGAAGGGATCCATCCGGAGTTCACCGAGAATGCCGGCATGCACAGGTTCGGTCGCGAGATGGAGACGCTGCGGTTCCTTTGGCCGGTTCCACCAGCAACGGCAATCATTGAGGATGTGCTCGTGCGGCAAGGTAATGCCCATTGCGCCGGCGGCTATGGGTCCGGTGACCGTCATCACCTGGCCGGAGCCGACATGGGCGGGAGCGGGCTGGGACACGGCTTACTTCCTCACGTTTTGCGGGCGGGCGCGGCGAGCTTCGCGAAGATCCGCGTATTCAGCCAAATCGCCACGAGAATAATGAGGCCGGTGACGATCTGGGTAAAGAAGGGAGAGACATGCGAAAGGATAAGCCCGTTGCCGATGACGGCGATGGTCAGGGCGCCGAGCACGGTTCCGACGATGGTGCCCTTGCCGCCCATCAGCGAGGTGCCTCCGAGAACGACAGCGGCGATCACCTCGAGTTCGAAACCGACGGCGGCGTTTGACGAGCCGGAACCGAGACGCGCGGCAATGATGATACCGGCGACCGCGGAAGCAAGGCCGGTCAGCACATAGACCTTCACCAGGGTCCGGCGGGTGGCGATGCCGGCCCGCCGCGCGGCCTCCATGTTGGCGCCGATCGCCACGACGTGCCGGCCGAATCGCATGGCGGTCAGCGCCACGAAACCGAGCACCGCGGCCAGTATGGCGAGCACCGCCGGGAATGGAATACCGAATATCCAGCCGCGTCCGATCTGGGTGAAAAGTCCCTCGGTCGGGATGGGGATCGAGTATCCCTCGGTCATCAGAAGCGCTACGCCGCGCAGGATCGACAGACCGGCGAGGGTTACGATGAAGGCGGGAATCCCTTCATAGGCGATGTACCAGCCCTGGATCGTACCGATGACCCCGCCGATGAGCAGAAGCGCCAGAATCACGGCAGGCCAGGAAATGTCCGCCTGCATCATAATCGCGGCCAGGGCATTCACCAGAGCGACGGTGGAGCCCACCGACAGATCGATGCCGCCGGTGGTGACGACAAAGGTCATGGCGACCGCGACGATCAGCATCGGCGCGGACTGGCGTAATAGATTGAGGATGTTGCCCGGCGACAGGAAGGCGTCGCTGGTGAGCGAGAAGACGATCACGCACAGCAAGAAGAACGCGGCGATCGACAGCACCTGAGCGTTGGCGGCAAGGAAGTCGGCACGCTGCAAACCGGCTGGGCGTGTGGCATAGACGCTCATCGGTGCCGGCCCTCCCCGACGATGAGACGAATTAGATCCTTGAGATCGGTATCTTCGATGCGGCGTTCGGCCACTTTCAGGCCCTCGTACATGACGGCGATACGGTCGCAAACGCGGAACAGGTCCTGCAGGCGATGGGTGATGAGCACGACCGCCACGCCCTTGGCCTTAACGCGGCCGATGAGCGCCAATACGGCTTCGACCTCGGCGACGGCGAGCGCCGAAGTCGGCTCGTCCATGATCAGGACCCGCGGACTGAAGGCGGCGGCGCGGGCGATGGCGATCGACTGGCGCTGGCCGCCCGAGAGTTGCGCCACCATGGCGCCGAGATTGGGGATGCGGATTTCGAGGGCGTCGAGCATGGTCCGCGCCTCGCGCGCCATCGCCTTCTTGTCGAGAAAGCCGAGGTAGGATTTCTCCCGTCCGAGAAAGAGATTGCCGCTGACGTCGATCGTGTCGCAGAGCGACAGGTCCTGATAAACCATCTCAATTCCGCGGGCGCGCGCTTCCGCCGGGTTGGCGAAGGAGACCGGCGCGCCGTCAAGTGCGATGGTGCCGCGATCCGCAATGTACGCGCCGGACAGAATCTTGGTGAGCGTCGACTTGCCGGCGGCGTTGTCGCCGACCAGGCCGAGACATTCGCCGGCAAAGAGATCGAGATCGACTTCGCGCAGCGCCTCGATCGAGCCGAAACGCTTGCGGATGCCGCGCATTGCAACGCGGGGCATCGCACCGGCTGCGGAGGCGGCCGGAGCCGCCTCCGTTCGAGTTCCCAGGCTCACTGGAAGACGGCGCGATAGGGCTCGACATTGTCCTTCGTCACGATTGTCACCGGAACGGCGATGTGCTTGTCGACGGTTTCGCCGGCCTTGATCTTGGCCAGAGCCTCGACGGCCGCTGCACCCATGGCGGCCGGGTCCTGCTGGACGACGCCGACGACATAGCCGGCGTCGATGCCCTTGATCGCCTGGGCCGTTAGGTCCCAGCCGACAATCTTGATCTGACCCTGCTTGCCCTGGCTTTCGACGGCCGCCACCGCGCCGAGAAGCGCGGGTTCACCGGTGGCGTAGATGGAATCGAGGTCGGGATTGGCGGTGATGAGGTTTTCGGCGGCGGCAAGCGCGTTGTCTTGGATGTTGCGGCCATCGACGACGCCAACAATGGTTATGCCGGATTCGCCCTTGACCACATCCTCGAAGCCCTTCTGACGGATGTTCTGGATCGTCGAATTGAGCGCTCCGACGATGCCGAGCTTGGTCTTGCCGCCCATGGACTCCTTGACGTACTTGACGAAATGCTCGCCAATCAATTTTCCGGCACCCTCGTTGTCGACGCCGATCTGCGCCTTCTGCGGTCCCTCCGGCAGTACCGCGTCAACCGCGACGGCCGCAATGCCGGCGGTGTCGGCGGCCTTGACCGCGGCCATGATGCCATTGGTGTCGATCGCCACGGCGATGATGCCGTCGACTTTTTGCTGGATATAGGTTTCGATGGCGTTGTTCTGGGCGGCGGGATCGTTGTTGGCGTTGAAGATCACGAGGTTGACGCCGGCCTTGTCGGCGGCGGCGGTTGCGCCTTCATTCATCTGGGTGAAGAAGAGGGCCTGCTGGTTGATCTGGACGAGCGCGAAAGTCGGCTTGTCCCCGGCGATGGCCGCCGATAGGCCGAGACCGAGAGCGATCGCGCCCGCTGTCCCGAGTAATGTCCGTCTGCTGATCATCTTCCTGTTCCTCTGGCTTGTTTGAGGTGGCGTCGGCTACTGTCACGCGCGGGAGACGCCACTGAGGCCCGCGGCATGAGTTCGACGGAGAGCCGTTCGATGCGCGGCTCCGACGCCGGATCCTTGAGATGTGCGGCGAGCCGCTCGACACCGAGAGCGCCCATCGCGTTGACCGGCTGGCGTACCGCGGTGATCGCCGGCGCGAACAGCGGGAACGGCGCGACGTCATCATAGGCAACGAGCGAGACATCGTCCGGTACCGACAGGCCGCGGCGGGCAAGCACTTCGAGCACGCCGATGGCAATTTGGTCGCTCGAGGCGAAGATCGCCGTCGGCGGCACGTCGAGCGCCAGGAGATGCTCGGCGGATCGCGCGCCGTGCTCGCGCGTGTAGCCGCCGAATTGGACGAGCTCGGGATCGGGAGCGGTTCCCGACTCGTTGAGCGTCCGGCTATAACCGCGCTCGCGCTCGATGGTGCTCATGACGCCGCGCGCGCCGCCGACGAAGGCGATCCGCCGATGGCCGGCCTCGATCAGATGACGGGTGGCCAACCGCCCGCCCGCCTCGTTGTCGCAAAAGACCTTCGGAACGCTTGCACCCTGGACGTCCTCGTCGAGAAGAACGACACCCGGCTGATCCTCGATTCGCGCTCTCAGCCTGCCGTCGTCAGCATGGTTGGTGGCGAACAGCAAGCCGTCAACATGGTTGCGGCGGAGCCGGTCGAGATACTCGACCTCGCGTTCGGTGCGATTGAGCGTCGCGCAGAGGACGACACCAAGTCCGCGCGCCTCCGCCGTCGCTTCCACCGCCCCTGCGAGAGCGGCAAAGAATGGATCGGCAATGTCCGGCACCACAAGAGCGATCGTGTCGCTGCGCCCGAGACTGAGCCGCCGCGCATGCGGATTGGGCTGGTATCCCAGATCATCGATTGCCTGGCGAATGCGCGAGACGGTCACATCGGGCAGGACGATCGAGCCATTCAGCCAGCGCGATACGGTCGCGGACGAGACACCGGCCTGAGCCGCCACATCCCGCATTGTTGCGCGTTTCCGGTTTGCAATCCACTGCATCGCAGGAATAATTTGATAAAATTGCCAAGTAAAGCGATTTAGTAAACCGCTTTATAAATTCTTAGGGCGAGATGGTAGCAGTGTCAAATTTGCTTTGGCTCTCCGTCGCCCGGCGGTTCAAGACTTGACCGGGATCAAGGCGGCGCGGCCGTCGGCCGCCTTTGATGCCGTCAAAGGAGTAGCGGCCATGACTCAGGATGTTAACCCCGGCTTTATGTACTGCCCCACCGTGAAATACCCCGTTTCACTGGATCAAACCGAAGGCAAGTGCCGCGGCAAGCATGATTGCGGGCCGGGTGCCTGCCCGCTGGAACATGAGTTCCGGGACGACCGGTTTGCCCGCTCCCTCGCAGCTTTG
Source organism: Hyphomicrobiales bacterium (assembly GCA_052386315.1). Taxonomy (GTDB): domain Bacteria; phylum Pseudomonadota; class Alphaproteobacteria; order Rhizobiales; family Aestuariivirgaceae; genus Aestuariivirga. The sequence goes on along the minus strand of JBQTKG010000017.1, from coordinate 26,734 downwards.
AGCGCCGGCATCGGCAGTTTGTGGACGACGCCGAAGGGTCGACGGCCTTGATCGCTGTTATCAACCGTCTCTATGATCCCATAGAAGGCGGCAATTGGCGTTTGCCCGGTACTTCGGCCATAATGCGCCATGTCCGGAAAGCACAGCCTCATTAACACCTTGCCGCGCGAGCTTGACTTGGCGAGAGCCATCGCCGCCGGTTACGGCAACAGGCCCGAGGCGCTGCTCGAAATCCTCCATGACCTGCAGCACGAGCTGGGCTCGATCCCCGAGGCGGCCCTGCCGGTGCTGGCCAAGGCATTGAACCTGTCGCGGGCCGAAGTGCATGGCGTCATGAGCTTCTATCACGATTTCCGCCGCGCCCCGGCCGGGCGCCATGTGATCAAGGTCTGCCGGGCCGAATCCTGCCAGTCGATGCAGGGCAACGAGCTGGCCGCGGCGGCGCAGAAGATCCTCAAGATCAAGTTCGGCGAAACCACCCCCGATGGCGCGGTGACCCTGGAAGCGGTATACTGTCTCGGCAATTGCGCCCTCTCTCCCGCCATCATGGTCGATGGCCGGCTCAAGGGCCGCGTCGATGCAAAGGCGTTCAAGAAGATCGCCGTGGAGCTCGCCGCATGATCAAGGTCTATGTGCCCCGCGATTCCGCCGCCCGCTCGGTCGGATCCGATGAGGTGGCCGTGGTAATGGCAGCGGAAGCCAAGGCGAAGAACATCGGCGTCGAGATAATCCGTAACGGTTCGCGCGGCCTGTTCTGGCTGGAGCCGCTGATCGAGGTCGAATCCGCCCAGGGCCGCCTTTCCTATGGTCCGGTGAAGCCCGCCGACGTCGCCTCCCTGTTCAAGTCGAAGTTCCATGAGGGCGGCAAACACAAGCTGGCGCTCGGCCGCATCGAGGATCATCCCTGGCTCAGGAATCAGGAACGCCTCACCTTCGCGCGCTGCGGCATCATCGATCCTTTGTCGATTGCCGATTACATGGCCCATGGCGGCTTTGCCGGCCTGCGGAAGGCGCTGGCGATCAGCGGCGCCGATGTAGTGGCAGAGGTCACCGAATCGGGCCTGCGCGGGCGCGGCGGCGCCGGCTTTCCCGCCGGCATCAAGTGGAAGACGGTGCTCGACACCGAGGCTTCCCAGAAATACGTCTGCTGCAACGCCGACGAGGGCGACAGCGGCACCTTCGCCGACCGCATGGTGATGGAAGGCGATCCCTTCATGCTCATCGAGGGCATGGCGATCGCCGGCATCGCCACCGGGGCTACCCACGGCTTCGTCTATATCCGCTCGGAATATCCCGACGCCATCGCCGTCATGAAGGATGCAATCCGCATCGCCTCTGAGGCGAAGTGGCTGGGCAGCCATATTCAGGGTACGGATAAAAGCTTCACCATCGAAGTCCGCCGCGGGGCCGGCGCCTATATCTGCGGCGAGGAAACGTCGATGCTGGAAAGCCTCGAAGGCAAGCGCGGCATGGTCAGGCCGAAACCGCCGATCCCGGCGATCGCCGGTCTCTTCGGCAAGCCCACGGTTATCAACAATGTGCTGACCTTCGCCGCCGTCCCCTACATCCTCGCCCATGGCGGAGCGGCCTATAGGAATTACGGCATGGGTCGGTCGCGCGGCACGCAGCCCTTCCAGCTTGCCGGCAACATCAAGCGGGGCGGTCTCATCGAGAAGGCCTTCGGCGTGACACTCCGCCAACTCATCGAGGATTTCGGCGGCGGCACCTACACCGGCCGGCCGCTGCGCGCCGTGCAGGTGGGCGGGCCGCTCGGTGCCTATCTTCCGGCCGCGAAGCTCGACCTGCCGATGGACTACGAGGCCTTCGCCGCCGAGGGCGCCATGATCGGCCACGGCGGCATCGTGGTTTTCGACGACAGCGTCGACATGGCGGCGCAGGCCCGCTTTGCCATGGAGTTCTGCGCCATCGAATCCTGCGGTAAGTGCACGCCCTGCCGGGTGGGCTCGATCCGCGGTGTTGAGGTAATCGACAAGATCGTGGCCGGCATCGACCGCGACGCCAATCTCGAACTTCTCGACGATCTCTGCCAGACCATGGTCGACGGCTCGCTTTGCGCCATGGGCGGATTGACTCCGATGCCCGTTCAGAGCGCCATCAAATATTTTCCCGAGGATTTCGACCGGCCTGCCAGGATGCAGGCGGCGGAGTAGCAAATGGACAGTCAACGCCCATGCCGCACTTATCCCTCCCCCTCTGCGGGGAGGGTCCGCCGTGAAACGGCGGGGGTGGGGGTATGCCTGCAACAGATGACCCCCACCCGGCGCTACGCGCCACCCTCCCCGCGCTGCGCGGGGGAGAGAGAATTTGAGGTAACCCCATGAAGCCGATGACGCTCATCAAGGAAACCGACTACGGCACGCCGCAAGTCAAAGCGGGTCGCATGGTGAGCCTGGAGATCGACGGCTTGCAGGTGACGGTGCCGGAAGGCACTTCGATCATGCGCGCGGCGATGCAGCTCGGCACCCAGATCCCCAAGCTCTGCGCCACCGATTCGCTTGCCTCCTTCGGGTCCTGCCGCCTGTGTCTCGTCGAAATCGAAGGCCGCAAGGGCACGCCCGCCTCCTGCACCACTTGGGTCGCGGAGGGAATCAAAGTCCGTACCCAGACGGACCGCCTGGCCAAATTGCGCAAGGGGGTGATGGAACTCTACCTCTCCGATCACACGCCGGCGGCCCAAGGCGAAATGCTGGACATGGCCGATGCGATCGGAGTGAACCATGTGCGCTACGGCTATGACGGCGACAATCACGTTGCGCCCATGCGGGCGGACGGATCCGCCAATCTCCGCTACAAGGCGAAGGACGAGAGCAATCCCTATTTCGCCTTCGATCCGGCCAAATGCATCGTGTGCTCGCGTTGCGTGCGCGCCTGTGAAGAGGTTCAAGGAACATTCGCGCTGACCATCGACGGGCGCGGTTTTGCTTCCCACGTTGCGGCCGGCATGGACGAGGATTTCCTCGATTCCGAATGCGTCTCCTGCGGCGCCTGCGTGCAGGCCTGCCCGACCGGCTCGCTCCTCGAAAAATCGGTCATTGAACTCGGCCGGCCCGAACATTCGGTCATCACCACTTGCGCCTATTGCGGAGTGGGCTGCTCGTTCAAGGCCGAAATGAAAGGAGATGAACTCGTCCGCATGATGCCGTACAAGCACGGCGGCGCCAATGAAGGCCATTCCTGCGTCAAGGGCCGTTTCGCCTGGGGCTATGCCACCCACAAGGATCGCGTCCTCAAGCCGATGATCCGTGAACGGATCACCAATCCGTGGAAGGAAGTCGCCTGGGACGAGGCCATTTCCTTCACCGCCAAACGCTTCAAGGAGATCCAGACCAAATACGGGCGCGGCTCGATCGGCGGCATCACCTCGTCGCGCTGCACCAACGAGGAAGTCTATGTGATCCAGAAGATGGTGCGCACCGCCTTCCACAACAACAATGTCGATACCTGCGCCAGAGTCTGCCACTCGCCCACCGGCTACGGCCTCAAGCAGACCTTCGGCACCTCGGCGGGCACCCAGGATTTCAAGTCGGTTGACGAGGCCGATGTCATCATCATCATCGGCGCCAACCCCACCGACGGGCATCCGGTCTTCGCCTCGCGCATGAAGCGGCGGCTGCGCCAGGGCGCCAAGCTCATCGTCGTCGATCCGCGCCGCACCGACATCGTGCGCTCGCCGCATGTCGAAGCACAGTATCACCTGCCGCTGATGCCCGGCACCAATGTGGCGGTGGTCAACGCCTTCAGCCATGTGATCATGACCGAGGGGCTGGAGAACCGCGCCTTTATCGAAGAGCGCTGCGACCCCATCGAGTTCGCGCGCTGGGAAGCCTTCATCCGTGATCCGAAGAATTCGCCGGAGGCGCTGGAAAGCGTGACCGGCGTTCCCGCCGCGGACATGCGCGCCGCGGCGCGGCTTTATGCCACCGGCGGCAACGGCGCCATCTATTACGGTCTTGGTGTCACCGAACACAGCCAGGGATCGACCATGGTGATGGCGATGGCCAATCTCGCCATGGCGACCGGCAACGTCGGGCACAACGGCGCCGGCGTCAATCCGCTGCGCGGCCAGAACAATGTGCAGGGCGCCTGCGACATGGGCTCCTTCCCGCATGAATACTCGGGCTACCGCCACGTCTCCGACAACACGGTGCGCGAACTCTTCGAGAAGGTGTGGAATTCCGTCCTCGACGCCGAGCCGGGACTGCGCATTCCCAACATGTTCAATGCCGCGATCGAGGGTAGTTTCAAGGCTCTCTACATTCAGGGCGAGGACTTCGCCCAGTCCGATCCCAACACCAAGCATGTGACAGAGGCGCTGGAGAGCATGGAGTTGGTGGTGGTGCAGGACCTCTTCCTCAACGAGACCGCCGCCTTCGCGCATGTGTTTCTGCCCGGCACCTCCTTCCTCGAGAAGGACGGCACCTTCACCAATGCCGAGCGCCGCATCAACCGGGTGCGGCCCGTCAAGGCGCCGATGCAGGGCAAGCAGGAGTGGCAGACGGTCTGCGAACTCGCCACCGCCATGGGCTATCCGATGAGCTACAATTCGGGAGCCGAGATCATGGACGAGATCGCCGCGGTGACGCCGACGTTCGCCGGCGTCTCCTTCGACAAGCTCGACCGGCTGGGCTCGGTGCAGTGGCCGTGCAACGACAAGGCGCCGGAAGGCACGCCCATCATGCATGTGGGCGGCTTCGTGCGCGGCAAGGGCCGCTTCATGATCACCGAATTCGTGGCCACGCCGGAGCGCGCCAACCGTGAATTCCCGCTGATCCTGACGACGGGGCGCATCCTGTCGCATTACAATGTGGGGTCGCAGACGCGGCGCACCGCCAACATCGCCTGGCACAAGGAGGACGTTCTCGAAATCCATCCGCACGACGCCGAAGTGCGCGGCATCCATGACGGGCAGATGGTTTCGCTCGCCAGCCGCGTCGGCGCCACGACGCTCCGTGCACGGATCGTCGGCCGCATGCCGCAGGGCGTGGTCTACACCACCTTCCACCATCCGGTGACCGGCGCCAACGTCATCACCACGGAATATTCCGACTGGGCCACCAACTGCCCCGAATACAAGGTGACGGCGGTGCAGGTGACCCTCGCCAACCGGCAATCCGATTGGCAGAAGGAGTGGGAGGAGCGCGAGGAGGAAAACAAGCGAATCCTCGTGGCCGCCGAGTGAAAACCACTAATCCCGTCATCCCGGCGAAAGCCGGGACCCATTCGGCACGTGTCACCGGCAGTTTGCCGCAAGATAAGGCTCAGGGGGTCCCGGCTTCCGCCGGGATGACGCAAGGTGTTCAAACATCGCGACCGGTGACGGGCTCGTTGCATGGGCTGGAGGGGCCGTCGCGCGTCACCTGGCAGGTGCCCGAGGAAGTGCCGATCGCCATTCTCTTCAACTCGGAAAACTACGCCGTGATGATGGCAACGCCCGCCGATCTCGAGGACTTCGCCACCGGCTTCGCGCTCGCCGAAGGCATCGTTGCCCAGGCTGAGGACATCCGCGCCATCCTCACGTTGCCAGCCGAACAGGGCCTGGCCCTCGACCTCTCCGTCGACGAGGCGAAACTCAATCGCGCCCACATGGCCAAGCGCAGCCTGGAGGGGCGCGTCGGCTGCGGGCTTTGCGGCATCGAGGATATCAAGGACGCAATCCGCATGCCGGGGCGCCGGGTTCCCGATGCGGCACTGGCGCCCGCGGCGGTGGCCCGGGCCTATCTGGCGCTGCCGGCGCACCAGCCGATGAACGCCGTCAACCGCACGGTGCACGCCGCCGCCTGGTGCTCCGTGGACGGAACGATCCTCCTGGCGCGCGAGGATGTCGGCCGCCACAATGCGCTCGACAAGCTGATCGGCGCGCTGGCCCGGGCCGGGACCGACCTCTCGAACGGCTTCGTGCTGATGTCGAGCCGCTGCAGCTTCGAGCTGGTCCAGAAATGCGCCATCGCCGGGGTGGGCGCGCTGGCGACCGTCTCTGCCCCCACCGCACTCGCCTTGGCGCTCGCCAAGCAGGCGCATCTCAAGCTCGCCGCCCTGGCCCACAGCGGCGTCATGATCTTCGACAAGGAATAACCATGGAAATCCGCGACATGGTGCGCATGGCCAACCAGATCGCCGCATTCTTCAAGGGCTACGGCCACGACGAGGCGGTGAAGGAGACGGCCTATCACATCAACGCCTTCTGGGAACCGCGCATGCGCAAGCTGCTGCTCGCCCATCTCGAGGAGGGCGGCGAGGGCCTCGATCCGCTGGTCAAGGATGCGGCAGCAAAGATCAGGAAGCCCGCGCCCGAGGCGGCCTGATTAACTGTCCGGCATCCGGTGCCGGGCTTTCGGCAGTTTCCAGATGTGGTCGACGAGATCGTCGACGGTCAGGCCGTCCTCGGAATAGGCCTCGCCGGCCACCGAGATGCCCGCCTCGCGCACGGTTGCGGCACGGCCGGAGACCAAGGGATGCCACCAGGCCAGGGGCTTGCCCTCGTCGAGCAGGCGGTAGGCGCAGGTCCCGGGCAGCCAGCCGAGCGAGCCGACATTCTCAGGGGTCAGCGTCACGCAGTCGGGCACCCGCGAGGTCCGGTTGGCATAGTCGGTGCAGCGGCAGGCGCCGAGGTCGAGCAACTTGCAGGCCGCCTTGGTATAGAGAAACCTGCCGGTGTCCTCGTCCTCGAGCTTGTTGAGGCAGCAGCGGCCGCAGCCGTCGCACAGCGATTCCCACTCCTCGCGGGTCATCTCGGCGAGCGACTTGGTCTTCCAGAATGGGGTATCGCCCGGCATGGCGAAGCTAAGAAAAGGGAGCATGGCAGCAATGTCAACAGGCGGGCCGGCAGCGTCAAAGGCGGCAAGCCGGCATCTGGCCGGGGCCCGTGCAATTTACTATAATTCAGTCTAAATGAAAGAAATGACCGCCCGGCGGGAACCAACGCGTTTTGGTCACATTCTATTCCTACATGGCGTCACATCCCCTGCCCGGTGAAACTCGTGCCGAAACCGCCCACCCGCAATCCGGTCTACCGCTTCTTCTGGAAGTGCGATTCGCTCGTCAGTTCGAGCCTGTTCGAGACCTGGGATGCCCTCAAGCGGGCGGGCTCCGCCTATTCTTCCTTCCTGCACCGCTTCCGCATCAGCGGGCTCAAACGGGCGGCGGTCGATCTCGTCGACGACGGGGCCACCTTCGGGACGGTCTTCGCTTTCGGGCTTCTCGCCTATGCGCTGCCGCCCTTCTCGGGCACCGGCGATGTGTGGAACAAGGGCCGCGAATATGCGGTCACCTTCACCGACGTGAACGGCGAAATCATCGGCCGCCGCGGCATCCGCCAGGACGACGCCATTCCGCTGGAAGAAATTCCGCCGCATGTGATCAAGGCGGTGCTGGCCACCGAGGATGCCCGCTTCTTCGATCATTTCGGCGTCGATATGATCGGCACCACGCGCGCCATCATCCAGAACGCGCGCGCCAACGATGTGATCCAGGGCGGCTCGTCGCTCACCCAGCAGGTCGCCAAGAACCTATTCCTGTCGCCGGAGCGAACCATCCGCCGCAAGGTGCACGAGGCTTTCCTCTCCCTGTGGATCGAAGCGCGGCTCAGCAAGGCGGAAATCCTCAAGCTCTATCTCGACCGCTCCTATCTCGGCGGCGGCACCTACGGCGTCGAAGCTGCGGCGCAGTACTATTTCGGCAAATCGATCCGTGACGTGAATTTGCCGGAAGCCGCGATGCTGGCGGGCCTGTTCAAGGCGCCGTCGAAATATGCCCCGCACGCCAATCCGGAAGCGGCGCGGGCGCGCGCCAATGTGGTGCTGTACCGCATGCTGGATACCGGCTTCATCACCCAGGGCGAACTCCTGCAGGCGCGGCGCGAGCCCGCCGTGTTCGTGCCGCAGAACAATCCCAACAGCCCCGACTGGTTCCTCGACTGGGCCTACAAGGACACGATCGCCCTGCTCGAGAAGCAGCACATCAGCGGCGACTTCGTCATCGAGGTGAAGACCACCATCGACATGAAACTGCAGACGGTGGCGCAGCAGATCATCAACGAAACGATCGACACGGAGGGGCCACAATACCACATTACCCAAGGCGCCGCCGTCACCATGACGCCCTACGGCGCCGTCAAGGCGATCGTCGGCGGCCGCGATTACGAGAACAGCCAGTTCAACCGGGCGACCGACGCCGAGCGGCAGCCGGGCTCGTCTTTCAAGCCCTTCGTCTATCTCGCGGCACTGCTCAACGGCTACAAGCCTAGCGATATCGTGGTCGATGGACCGGTCTCGGTCGGCGGCTGGTCGCCGCGCAACTATTCCGAAAAGTATGCCGGCCGCACCACGCTGATCAATGCCCTGGCGCATTCCTACAATTCCGTGCCGGTCCGCCTGATGATCGACATCGGCAGGCGGTCGATCATCGATACGGCGCACAAGGTAGGCATCCAGGGCGAACTCGAGACCTGGCCGCCCATGGTACTGGGAACCAGCGCGCTGACGCTTCTCGATCTCACCACCGGTTATGCCACCTTCGCCGCGAACGGCAAGCTGGCGCGGCCCTACACGGTCATCGAGATGCGGCGTGCCAATGGCGATGTCATCTACAGCCGCGACGTGAACGGCGAGGGGCCGGCGCCGCAAGCGGTCGATGAGAACACGATTGCCGAGCTCAATTCCATGCTCAGCGCGGTGGTCAAGAGCGGCACGGGCCGCCGCGCCGATCTCGGCTTCGCGCCGCAGGGCGGCAAGACCGGAACCAATCAGAGCTACCGCGACGCCTGGTACATCGGCTTTACCGCCCACAATGTCACTGGTGTGTGGGTCGGCAACGACGACTTCTCCGAAATGAACCGGGTGACCGGGGGCCTGATACCCGCGCCGGCATGGAAGAAGATCATGCTGGTGGCGGAAGCGGATCAGAACCCTGAAGGCCTGGCCGGCATTCCGCTCGATGACAGTTATGTGCGGGTCGCCGCGGCAACCGAACAGGAACTGAGGCCGGCCGCCGATGAGAACGCCTCCATTACCGTCGAGGGTGCGCTGCCCGATCCCGGCCAGGATGGAGTGACCTTGGTCCTCAACGACATGTTCAGCCTGTTCAACGAAGAGCCCAAAGCGAAGAAATCCAAACGGCGCGCGGCCAGCCAGCAGTCCCTGATCCTGCCCCAGGCCAATACCGGCGACCAAGAGTCCAAGTCGTTCCTCGACGAGATCTTCGGTTCCCCCGACAATGGCGACCGGCCGCGGAAGAAAAAGAAGAAGAAAAAACCGTTGTTCAGCTTCTAGATCAAAGAATGCAGGAATTCCTCCGCGGCATCTTCTATCTGCTTCTCGGCGCGCTTGGCGGCTACCTCAGCGCCACGGCGACAATCGGCAGTATCGGCGCTTCGCCCGCCGGCGCCGGCGCCGGTGGCCAGTGGCAGTATTGGGACATTGCGCCCGCCTCGACCGCACACCCCTACGCGATTGCCCATTACCTGCTGGCAGGCCGGTTTCCGCCACCATCAGGACAAATCTTGGAATTCGTGACCGATCGCGACAAAGACGGCAATGCGATCGATGGCGATTGCGTCTACAGCGTCACCGGCAAGCCGCCTGCGGCGCGCTGGTGGAGCATCGCCATTCCGGAATCCGGAGCAGCCGCCAATCCCGTAGTCACCGCCGAAACAGCCGTCCTCGATGCCAACGGCCTGCTGACGGTCACGATCTCGCGTCATGCGGCACCCGGCAATTGGCTCAGGCCGGCCTCGGGTGACGACTACAGCCTGATCTATGCCGTTACGGAAACAGAAGCGGCTTCCGGGATAGCTACCCCGCCGCCCTTTACTGTCACCCGGACGGAGTGCTGATCGTGGCCCGGCTCTACTGGATCATCACTGCTATCGTGCTCGCCGTCGCCGTTCACGCCGCCTATATGCTGCTGGCGCCAGCCCGTGCCTTCGAGCGGAATGTGGAGCGGATCGCGGGTGAGGCGGGACGCAATGCGTTTTTCGTGATCCCGCCGGATGAACAGAACAGGTTGTTTCCGGCCTTTCCTTCCGCGGATCTGTTCGGCGCCTGCGCCTTCGACGTCTCGACGGCAAAGGTGGCACTCGCCGCACAGATGCCGAAGGGCTTGTGGACGCTCACGGTTTACTCCGGCGCGGGCGACGTCGTCTATGTGTTGAACGACCGGCAATCGGGTGCCGACAGCTTCACCGTCACGTTCTCGCTGGCACCCAGCCTGGTCGAGATGCTGCAACAGGCCGGCAGCGAAGATACCGGGGGAACGACCGGCTGGGATGTTCAGACGGCCAAGCCCAAAGGCATCGCGGTATTGTGGGTCTCGATCGGGGAACCGGAACTGCGTCCGGCATGGGAGGCGATCCTGCGCCAAAGTTCGTGCCGGACGGTTGCGTCCTGAACGTCGTCTTCAGGCGGGATCGGCCTCGGCCTGCTGCACGGCCGGCGAGGAACGCTTGCCGCGCGCCACAACTCGGTCGGCGAGGCTAAATTCGCAGCGCTCGATCCTGACACCCGGAAAGATCACGACCTCGGCCTGCGATTGAAGTCTGCCACCGTCCACCGGCATCACCCGATCCGCGGGAAACTCGACGACCGTACCCATTGTCTCCGTCCTCGTTTTCCGGCCCCTATTCTGCGGGGGACCGGTTCGGATATAAGGCCGCTTCGAGTTAACAAAGGGCTAAATATCTGCGCCAATCCGGTCAGACCGTTACAACCAGTCCGGCGGTGCCGTGCCGGTCTTCGACTTCGACGATCCAGATATCGGGATCGGCAGCCTGCCGCCGTGCCAGGAGTTTGCCGGCTGCGTCGGATGGCACGGGAAAAGCGATCTCTTCGATCCAGCGCCGCTCGCCCGTTTCATCGTAGGCAGGTCCGGGGGCCGGACCGAACAGGTGCAGCGTTCCATCGCGATGATCGACGATCACATAGATGGCGCCCGCTTCCGGCGCACCTTTCCTGACGACGACGCCATAGATGCCCTGCGTCTGACAGCGGCGCAGAAACGCACTTACCCAGATTTCGGATTTCAATCGCATCGGCTGGCCCGGCTACTGCTCGGCCACAATCTCCGACTGGCCACTCAACTTTTCCAGCTCGGAGAGCAGCGCTGCGTTGATCGCGCCGGTCTCGGGAAGGCCGCGGTCGTGCTCGAAGCGCTTTATCGCATCGCGGGTCTGCAGGGTCAGCTCGCCGTCGATCTGACCCGGTTCGTAGGCAAGTTCGGCCAATCCGGTCTGGACGCGGCGGATGCGGGCCTTCTCTGCGGCACCGGCGTCCGGCCCGGTGCTGCCGGTGAACAGCGAAGCCTCGGCCACCTCACGGGCGAAACGGATATGCTCGGACAACTCGGCCGATGGCGTGCCGTCCACGGCAAGCCCGGTGGCTTTTTGATAAGTTTCAATCGCCCGGCGGGTGCGATGGCCCGCCACACCGTCAACCAGGCCCTTGTAATAGCCGGCGGCCAGCAGCTCGCGCTGCACCGCTTCGACGACCGGATCGTATTTCAGGCGGACGGTGGTGCGATCGTCTTTCGCAGCATCGACGACGATGCGTGTCGTAGCGTTCGCGGGAGCCTCGATCCCGGCCGCGGCCATGCGTCGCGGGCCGCCTTGCTGCGCGAAGACCGCATTGTAAAGAACCGCGGTGCCGATGACGGCCACGGTGGACAGCGCCAACACCGCGGCAAGTCCGGGCCCGCGCCCGTCCTCGTCCACCACGCCACGCACTACGCCGCCAGATTCACCGATGTCACGTTTTCCACGCACGGCCTACGCAGTCTCCCATGGGCCAAATTGCAGCGGGGCGGTTAACGGCTGCTTTCCGTTTCTTGGCGCTCCCCGCGGCGGCCCGGCAGCAACATCGCGGAAATTGGTTAATCGCAGGTTGATCGCAAGACTAAAATTTGAAGCAAATCAAGTTCGAATTCGGGATATATTCGATTTAATTGCCCGTTCACCGCTTTAAGTGAACGAAACGTCTTCCCTGTATGTACAAAGCACTGAAAAAAGGTGCGGGGATGCGCGTCTTTCGAACAATCATACTTCTCACCGGGATCGCGGTGCTGATGCCGTCGCCGCCGGAGCTTGAAAATTCCAGCGCCGTGGCGCTGGCGGGCCATGCTGCGGAGACCGCGGGTCTGGCGACGGCCGCCTCGCAGGCGGTTTCCGACGTCGCCTCCTTCTGCACACGCCGGCCGGGCGTGTGCCAGACTGCCGGTTATGTGGCGGCCAAGCTCGAGGCCAAGGCCAAATATGGTGTAAGGTTCCTCTATGAATGGGCGAACGAAGCCAATGGCGAGCCTACCGTGTCGCCTTACGCCCATCAGGCCGATGCCGCCGATCCGCTCGAAACGGGATCGACGCTGGCTGCCATGGCGGCGGGCGGGCAATCGCAGTCGACGCTGACAATCGAGGATCTGCTGCCGGAATGGCGCGGACACCTGCCGCCGAAGAAAGGTTGAGATCGCCCGCGCCACGGCCTATCTCTCTGCCGTGACAGTCCGGTGGAGGACGGGTTTTGAGCTTGGCGGCATTCCAGGAACTGAAAGCGGATTTCGAGGTTCTCGACGATTGGGAAGATCGCTACCGCCACGTGATCGAACTGGGCAAGCTGTTGCCGCCGCTGGCCGAAGCCGATCGCACCGCCGCCAGCAAGGTGCGCGGCTGCGCCAGCCAGGTGTGGATCGTGTCCCGAACCGTCGAGACGGCCAAGGGGCCGGTTCTGGTCTTTATCGGCGACAGTGACGCGCTGATCGTCAAGGGGCTCATCGCCATAATCTTCATGATCTTCTCCAATCAACCGGCCGGCGCCATCCTCGCCACCGACGCCGGCACTCTGCTCAACGATCTCGGCCTCAAGGGCCACCTGACGCAGCAACGCTCCAACGGGCTTGCCTCGATGGTCGAGCGCATCAAGTCCGACGCGCGGCGGGCGCTTCAGGACGATTCCGCCGCCGCCATCGTCGGCCGGTAATCCTCCATCGCCCAATGCAGCGCCGCAGGCCGCACGCCGCCGACCTTTCCCTTTAACATGCCGTAATGGCGGGCCAGGCTGGTGAGCGCCAGCGTCAGCACCGCCTTGCCGCTGCGCTGCGGCAGGTTGAGCAGGCGCTCGGCCTGTTCGATGCCGGCGGCGAGGCAACAGACCTCGACCAGGATACCGGCCAATTCCGGCCCGACCGCCTGCAGCGCCCGGTTGACATTTTGACGCGCCGCCAAGGCGTTGGCGGTCAAGGCGGCAATGCGGTTGTCGCTGATTGAGCCGCCGCCCGCGCCGGAATCGATCGGTAATTCCCAGGATGACGTGATGCGCCGTTCCAAGCGGGCGCGCTCATAATCCGCCCGCAGTCTTTCGCCGGCCATGAATTGTTCGTCGCCGATGAGCGGACGGCCCTTGCCATCCTTGCGGCTGCGTAGCCAGGCAAGCGGGTTTTCGGTGCGGTTGATCGCCGGCGCCGAAGGTGCGCCACCTGGATCGACCAGCATGTGGGCCGGGCGAAGGTCTTGCCCGTTACCGCTTGCCGCGGTGAGCATGAGCCCGCCTCCGGGCCGCCCCGCGAGCAATCCCCTGGCCAGCATCGCCGTCACCAGCCGGTCCTCCGCCGTCGCGACGGCGCGCCGGAAATCGTTCCTGCGGCTGTAGACGGACCAGATGGCTCCGGCCTTGAGAACATAGCCGCCGCTCAGGCTGAGGCGGCGGATGAGTTGCTGGCTTTCGCGGAGGAAGGCGTTTTCAGGCAGGGGTTGTTGCATGGCTCGTTCTCCTTGTGGGAGACAGCCCTAGCAAATATTCCTACAGGAATCAATACCTCTAATAAATTTTCTTTCCGTTCGTGGCGACAGCCTGCGTCAGCCCCTCCTCGACGGAGGGCTGGAAGTGATCGAAACACAGGATCATGCCGACCCGGCCGGAGGCATCGAGGCTGAGCGGCAGCTTGAGCCAGTATTGCACCAGATGTTCCTTGTGCAGGCGGGGCCCGCGCACCACGCCCTGGGCCGGTTTTCGCTCTTCGACGATGCGGCGGTGGGCGGTCAGCCAATAGTCACGCTTGTCGCCCCAATCGAGATCTTCGATGTGGAGCCCGGTGATCTCGCGGTCATAAATGTCGCGTAGCCGTGTGCCGGCCAGGCGGATGCGGCAACGCTCATCGTCGCGGCCCACTTCGATGAGGCTGATGAAGGGCAGAAGGCGCGGAATATGGGCGGGGCTGATGTCGCGGCGTTCCGGCATCGACCGGCCTGACGCTCTCTCCAGCCAGTAATCGTAGAGTTGTCGCTGCTCGGGCACCACGAGCTGAGCCCTGAAAGCGATGTTTGCCGATCCCCCGATCACATCCGCCCCCGCCGTCGCTGCGAATCGCCGTTGTAGTCCGCCTCGGAGGTTTATGAATCGGCCTTGGCTAATGCGCAAGAGTCGACAGCGGGAAATTTGTCTGGCCCTAGCTGCCGCGGCGTTGACCAAGCCCCATGCGCTTGGCGAGGCTCGAGCGGGCCTTGGCATAGTTGGGCGCAACCATCGGATAGTCGGCCGGGAGGTTCCACTTCTCGCGATACTGTTCGGGCGAGAGATTGTAGTGGGTACGCAAATGCCGCTTCAGCGACTTGAACTTCTTGCCGTTCTCCAGGCAGACGATGTAATCGGGCGTCAGCGATTTGCGCACTGCGACCGCGGGTTTCAGTTCCGAGGCTTCTTCGCGCGGTGCTTGTCCGGCTACGGCGGCGGCCAAGGCGCGATGCACGTCACCGATCAACCGCAGCAAGTCCGGTTGCAGCACTTGATTGTTGGACACATAGGCGGCGACGATCTGCGCGCCAAGACCTGCCAGATTGTCGGTCTTTTCCATAGGTCGCTCCCGGGCGCACGAATCATTACCCCATGTGCGCGCGTCCAATGTATAGGATATGCTATCGCCAGCAATGCAACAAGTCTAATCGCCACGCTCCACATGAATTACTTGGAAATACTCATTAGCGCGGCGCGTAGGGGCCGGATTTCTGCGCATACCAATCCCAATAGGTCAGAAGGATGCGCGCCTTGTTGAAGGAGAGCGTATCGAAGATGTTCTGTAAATCCTCGGTGTTGCGATCCTCTCTGAGGAGGCCGCAGTCCGGCTGCTTCAGGCGGCCGAGCGTCATGGCCAGGCGGCCACGCGGATAGCCGAGCGCCTTGAAGAGCACGGCAAGGGGCTCGCCATCGGCATCGGAGAGAATGCGCTCGGCATTTTTCTTGCATATGCCGCCGATTTCCGCCAACCGTTCGGCCGCTTCCTCCAGTTTGCCCTCGACAGCGAGATCGATCGCCATTTCGACCAGTTCCTTGTCGGGGAATTGCACTTCGGATTCCTCCGGCAGCGTCGATGCGTCGTTTTGCATTGCCAGCGTGATCTTGAGAATCTTGTTGAGGTTCTCGGAGTCGGTGAGGAAGCGCGAAAAGATAAAGCGCCGCAGTTCGGCCGGAACCAGCCAGAACAATTCGAAGGCCACGGGAGCCGGCAGGTCGGCGCGGGTGGCGAGCGGCGCGAGCAGGCCGTGGTGATGCTCGGCGTATTCGGCCAAGCGGTAATAAGCGTCATGCGAGAGCAGTGCACCCGGATTGCGGGCCAGCGTCAGCAGAACCGAAGGATCGCCATGGGCGATCAACTTGTCGGTCAAGGCCGGCGAGAGGCTGCGGCGCCTGGCGATCATGCGCAATTTCACCGGATCGCCATCGGATATGGCATTCATCAGATCATGGTCGGTTATATGCATGCAGCGTTCGAGCAGCGCCGCCGCTACCTCGGCGCACGGATCGCGGATGAGCTTGGCCAGAAGCAGTTGCGGCGGATTGTCCATCACCGCCAGGCGCTCTACCACCGCCACCAGCGTCTTGGTCGGGATGCGCGGCGTAAGACGCAGGAGCGTGTCGGCGGCGAGCGCCCGCTCCTGCGGCAAGACCGATCCGCCCGACGACATCATGTCGAGCAGCGAACGCGCCAATTCGCCCGCATCCTCATCGGTTTCGGTGGCCAGGGCCTGCTTGGCCGCGAGTGCCGTCTCGGGTTCTGCGGCGTCGGCAAAAATATCCGGCGGGCTGGGTTCCTTTTTCGGCGGCCGGCTGCGCCTCGACTTGGCGGCCACGATCTCTCGCAGACTTGCGGGCCGCGCCTCGGCGGAAGGGTCCCTTGGCGGTTCCCGTGGCAACTCCACCGGCAATGCCAACTCCTCGGCCGAGGGCTCGGCCGGACGGGCGGAACCAAAGCTTGCCCGCGGCAGCGGCCAGGCGGGCTGAGGAGTCTCTGGAGCAGGCGCCGGCTCCGGCATCTTCGCGTTTTCCACATCGGCGGCAGCCCGCAGTTCTTCGAGCATCGCCGCCACCTCCGCAAGATAGGTGGCCCGGTCGCTGTCGGAGGGCTTGGCAAAGACCGCATCGGCGACGTTCTTAAGGATCGTGTCGACGATGCGCTCCGCAAAAGGCTGCGTGACCTTGAAGGGATCGGCAAATGCCGCCGGCTGCGGCTCAACCGGCGCGGCGGCGGCGAAGGCAACTTCAGCCGGGCGGATATGGACCGATTGTTCCGGTACGGCGGCGGCCTCAGGCGACACCATGGGCTGTTGCAGTAGCGCAGCGAGCGATGATTCGGGGGGCGGGCCGTCGGCTTCTGCCTGAGCCGGCGGCGGCGGCTCCGGAAAAATTCCGAAGACTGGTTCCTCATCCGAAAAGGCTGGGACAAATGCTTCAGGCTCAGGTTGAGCCGGCGGCTGCTCCGGCATGGAGGTGAAGGCTTGCAGATCCTCGGCCAAGGGGGCAGCCGGCATTTCCTGTTCGGCCGGCACCGACCATTCCTGCGCAGGATCGAGGACTTCAACCTCGTCGATCGCAACGGATTCGGACAAATCGATTTGCAAGATCTCGGTTGCACTCACCGGCCCGAGCGGCTGGAAGGCGGGAAGCTCGAAATCCGGCAGTGGCGGTAACGGCAACGGAGTGACGTCTGTCACGGGAGGCGGCGCAAAGATACCTGGCGGCGGCGGCTCCTCGAATACCGGCTCGGGTGGAGGTGGAGTATAAAAGGCGGCTTCATGCGGCACCGGCTCGGGTGCCGGAGCCGGCGGATACTCCGGAACGATATTAGAGACTGCGGCCGCTGCGGGCGGCTCAGGCATCTTGCTCAGCCGGGCAGTGAGCATGCGGAAGGAATCCGCCGTGATGCGGCGGTTCGGGGCTGGCGTACCCTTGCTTTCGCCGCGATGACGCGACGGAAATCCGGCCGCAGCCGGATTATCCATCGCCTCCACGGTCTGCTTGAACATGGCGTCCTGCAAACTTCTCCTCCAACCTTGCCAGAAGAGACCGGCAACGCTGTAAAGTTGCTTAAATTGCCCGGATTTACGATTGAGGAGGGCTGTTCCGATGCGGTTATGGTTAATGGCCGGTAAACCGCACACGCGAGCATGATACAGCAGAGACTTCACTTCGACGCCTCAAGGCCCCATCTTGGGGCCACAGCAAGCGGGAAGCGGCAAGATGGCAGCCAAGATCACCAAGACCGAGGCCGAGTGGCGGGCCCAGCTTTCGCCCGAGGCCTATCGGGTTACCCGCGAACACGGCACGGAGCGGGCTTTCACCAGTCCGCTCAACGACGAAAAGCGCGAGGGCATGTTCACCTGCGCGGGCTGCGGCAAGGCGCTGTTTCCGTCGTCGACAAAATTCGAGTCCGGCACCGGCTGGCCAAGTTTCTATGCGCCGGTTTCAGGCGATTCGATTGGCGAGCAGGAGGACCGCTCCTGGTTCACGCGGCGCACCGAAGTGCACTGCGAGGACTGCAATGCCCATCTCGGCCATGTCTTCCCCGATGGGCCGAAGCCCACGGGTCTGCGCTACTGCATCAACGGATGCGCCCTCGATTTCAAACCGGACGAAACCTGACAGATGACGATTGCGAAGGTAAAGCCACCGCGGGCGGAGAGACGGCCGCAGCTCGAAATCTGGCACGGATACGAGAAACGCGACGACTATCATTGGCTGAAAGCCGCCAACTGGCGGGAGGCGATGCAGGATCCATCACTGCTGCCCTCCGATATCCGCGCCTATCTCGAAGCCGAGAACACTTATCATGAAGCGGTGATGGCGGACACGGCCGGCTTGCAGGAGAAGCTGTTCGCCGAAATGAAGGGTCGTATCAAGGAAGACGACTCGTCGGTCCCAGCACCAGACGGCCCCTTCGCTTATTATTCCTCCTATGTGACCGGCGGCCAGCATCCGCTCTTCTGCCGCCGCCCGCGCGACATGTCGGGACCCGAGCAATTGCTGCTGGACGGCAATGAGCTGGGCCGGGCCCGCGACTATTTCCGCTTCGGCGCCGTGGCGATTTCGCCCGATCACCGGTTTGCGGCCTGGTCCTTCGACGGCAACGGTTCGGAATTCTACGAACTGCGGGTTCGCGACCTCGCCTCCGGCCTCGATCAGACGCACGTGCTGCAAAATACGGCCGGCGGTGCCGTTTGGGCGGCGGACGGCAACAGCTTCTTCTATACGCTGCAGGACGACAATCACCGGCCACTCAAGACCTATCGCCACGTTCTCGGCGAGCCGCAATCGGCCGACCTTCTCGTTCGCGAGGAAAACGACGCCGGCATGTTCACCGGCGTGGGCAGGACCAATTCCAGGCGCTTCATCGTCATCGACATCCATGATCACGACACGTCGGAGAACTGGATCGTCGATGCGGACAAGCCGGGCGAAATACCGAGGCTCGTCTCGCCGCGGGTGCGGGGCGTCGAATACGAGATCGAGCACTGGAACGACAGTTTCATCATCAAGACCAATCTCGGCGACGCGGAGGACTATAAGATCGTCACCGCGCCGCTGGCCGATCCGAGCCCGGTCAACTGGCGCGAGCTCGTGCCGCACCGGCCGGGCTGTTTCATCGCCGGCTTTATCGTCCTGAAGAACTGGCTGGTCCGTCTCGAACGCGAGAATGCGCTGCCGCGCATCGTGGTGCGCGACATGGACAGCGGCGAAGAACATGCCATCGCCTTCGACGAGGAAGCCTATTCGCTGGGTTTCGGCGGAATGCGCGAATACGATACCGACATCCTGCGTTTCACCTATTCGTCGATGACGACGCCCGGCCAAGTTTTCGACTACGACATGCGCAAGCGAAGCCGGAGCTTGCGCAAGATGCAGGAAGTGCCGAGCGGGCACGATCCGGCTGATTACGTGACCCGGCGCATCCATGCCAAGGCCCACGACGGCGAGCAGGTTCCGGTGACGCTTCTCTACCGAAGGACCACGCCGCTCGACGGCAGCGCACCCCTATGGCTCTATGGCTATGGCGCGTATGGCATTTCGATTCCGGCGGGGTTCGACACCAATATCCTGTCGCTCGCCGATCGCGGCTTCATTTATGCCATCGCTCACATCCGCGGCGGGCAGGAGAAGGGCCGGCGCTGGTACAAGTCCGGCAAGCTCGACAAAAAGACCAATACGTTCCGGGATTTCATTGCCTGCGCCGGACATCTGATCGCCGCAGGCTTCACGCGCAAAGGCGCCATCGTGGCGCAGGGCGGCAGCGCCGGAGGCATGCTGATGGGGACGGCGGCCAACATGGCGCCCGATCTGTTCAGGGCCATCGTGGCGGAGGTGCCCTTCGTCGATGTGCTGACCACGATGCTCGACGAAACACTGCCGCTCACGCCGCCGGAATGGCCGGAATGGGGCAATCCGATCAAGGACAAGCAGGCCTACGAGGCGATCGCGAGCTATTCGCCCTATGAGCGCGTCGAGGCCAAAGCCTATCCGCATGTTCTGGCGCTGGGCGGCCTTACCGATCCGCGGGTTACCTATTGGGAACCGGCGAAATGGGTGGCGCGGCTGCGCGAACTCAAGACCGATCAAAATCTATTGTTGCTCAAGACCCATATGGGCGCCGGCCATGGCGGCGCCTCGGGCCGTTTCGACCGGCTCAAGGAAGTGGCCTTCGTCTATGCTTTCGGGCTCAAAGTGGCGGAGATCGCCTGAAGCAGCTCAATGCTTGGCAGGCAAGATAGTGTCGAGTAGTTCGATTGCCTCGGACCCGTAAGGCCCGTTGCGATGCACCAGAAGCGTCACTACAACTCCGTTCAGTAAAATCACCAGCAGGCGGGCGACGCCAATCGGATTGGTGCATCCTTCGGCGGCCAGTTCCACTTCGAACCATGACTCCATTTCCCTGATGGCGCGCGCCACAATCTTGCGTGCCGGATGGCCGGGAAGGCTTACAAGCTCGACCGCAACGCGCACAAAGCAGCATCCCTTCCAATGCGGATCCTCGGCGGCCTGGGTAAGGCCTCTGAGAATCATCAGGACACGGTCGTGCATCCGCGCATTTTCGCCGGCCCTTTCCGCCCAGACCCGATATTGCTCCAGATAGGTGGGGCGCAGATGATCGACGGCGGCGCTGAGCAGATGATCCTTGCTGGGAAAGTGATAGTAGATGCTCTTTTTGGTCAGACCCGCCAATTCGCTAATCTTGTCCAGATTGACATTGCCGACGCTCTCGCTCGACAGCATGCCTGAAGCCGCATCCAAGATTTTCAGTCTGGTCGCCGAACCGTTGTGTGCCAAGGAGGCCTCCCGAATCACCTGTCTCCATGCTACTTGAAATTGCTTTTATAATTAGTCAATCCCTTAAAGTTGTGTTAACGGGCGGCAACATTTATTAATCAGCCCCCTGACTATGTAAACCGACAAGTGAATATTTGCGCTTCAATTGTTGTGCTATTTGGACTGTTCGGTAACAGCAAAAGGCCAGTCGGTCGACTTTGCATTCAGTTTTCCACGGCTCAATCTCCAGGTGATTCCTATGAACTACCGTCAATCCGTGCGGCAGTTTGCCGTCGCGTTTTCCAAATGCGCGCAAGATGCCGTGCCAACATCGCCAGACAACCGATCAGTTCAGTTTTCTGTCGCAGGTCGCGGCACTAAACGGGTTTTTCTTAAAGCGTCCGAGGATGCCTTTGAGGAAATTTCTTCAAACATCCTGATCACCATCCTGACCACCAAATTGCGGAAGGACATGCGCCACGCCGGCTTTGGTTCCGCAGCACTGGTTTCCGAAGATTAAGGACGCGGAACCGGCACGGTTCGAGAACGTTGTGAGTGGCGTGCCCAATTGATGAGTTTTATATCAGGGAGGAGGACTGCGTAGGGTCCGAGCAATTGGAACACCCCCTCCAAGTGTCATGGCGCGCCAAAAGGCAGCCATGATATGTCCACGCGACGCGTTCCCCCACATAGCTGGACGCGGACCTGAAGCAGCCATGCCGGGGTCGCCGCCAAACGCTGCGGTCCCGGCAGCATTTCGCCGTTTCATTCGTAGCGGGCTTTGGCTAGATCAGCGCTCATGTTGATCTCCGCCGAAAAGTCAACTCTGCTGCTTATCGACATGCAGGAACGGCTGCTTCCGGCGATGACGGGCGCGCAGGAGCTTGAGCGGCGTTGCCTCATCCTTCTTAAGGCGGCGAAGCGGCTCGAGGTACCTATTGCCTTGTCGGAGCAGTATCCCAAAGGACTTGGGCATACGGTTGCGCCGCTCCGCGAGCACATCGGCAATGCACCGGTGTTCGCCAAGACCGAGTTTTCCGGGTGGCGCAACGAGGCCCTGAAGACACACCTGATCGCCCTTCACGAAGCCGGACGGCCGCAAGTCGTGGTCGCCGGTGTCGAGGCCCATGTCTGCGTGCTGCAAACTGCGATCGATCTCGCCCAGGCGGGTTTCGCCGTCTTTGCCGTGGCCGATGCGATCGCCTCGCGGACGCCGGCTTCCGTGGCCCTCGCCCAGGAGCGCATGCGGCAGGCGGGCGTTGTAATGGTAAACACGGAAATGGCGGTGTTCGAGCTGCTGGGCAAGGCGGGCACGGCGGAGTTCAGGGAGTTGTCGATGCTGGTTCGCTGAACGCTAATTTCCGGTGCACCCGGCCGAATTGACAAGCGCACCGGGAAGGCGTTCTAAGGGGCCAAATTCAGGAGTTGCGATGATGTCCGCTCAGACCGCCCGCAAGAGCGCGGGGCCCGCGGCCGCGGCCGAGTTCAACTGGGAAGATCCGCTCGACCTCGAAAGCTGGCTTAGCGAGGACGAGCGCATGATCCGCGATTCGGCCCGCGCCTTCTGCCAGGACAAGCTCATGCCGCGGGTGCTCAAAGCCTTCCGCGAGGAGCGATTCGACCGCGAGATCATGAACGAGCTGGGGCAAATGGGCTTTCTCGGGGTGATGACGGCGGAGGCCTATGGCGGCTCGGGGCTGGGCTATGTGGCCTATGGGCTGGTGGCGCGCGAGGTGGAGCGGGTCGATTCCGGCTACCGCTCGGCGATGAGCGTGCAGAATTCCCTCGTCATGCACCCGATCGAGGCCTATGGCTCGGAGGCCCAGCGCAAGAAATATCTGCCGAAACTGGCAACCGGCGAGATGGTCGGCTGCTTCGGCCTTACCGAGCCCGATGCCGGCTCCGATCCCGGCGGCATGAAGACCAGGGCCAAACGCAGCAATGGCGGCTTCGTGCTCAACGGCTCCAAGACGTGGATTTCCAATTCGCCGATCGCCGATGTGGCGGTGGTGTGGGCGAAGCTCGAGGACGAAGGCATCCACGGATTTGTCATCGAGCGCGGAACCAAAGGCTTCTCGACACCCGCCATCGAGGGCAAGGTCTCGCTTCGCGCCTCGATCACCGGCGAGATCGTCATGAACAATGTGGAAGTGCCGGCCGGGGCGGTGCTGCCCAATGCCCGCGGTCTCGCCGGGCCCTTCGGCTGCCTCAACAAGGCACGCTACGGCATCGCCTGGGGCGTCATGGGGGCGGCGGAGGATTGCTGGCATCGCGCCCGCCGGTACACGCTCGACCGCAAGCAGTTCGGCCGGCCGCTCGCGGCGAACCAGCTGATCCAGAAGAAGCTCGCCGACATGCAGACGGAAATCGCGCTTGGCTTGCATGGCTGTCTGGCGCTCGGCCGGGCTCTCGAGCGCGGCACGGCGGCGCCGCCCGCCATTTCGCTGATGAAGCGCAACAATTGCGGCAAGGCATTGGACATCGCCCGCATGGCCCGCGACATGCATGGCGGTAACGGCATCTCCGACGAGTTCCACGTGATCCGCCACATGGTCAATCTCGAGACGGTCAACACCTATGAGGGCACCCATGACGTCCATGCGCTGATCCTGGGACGGGCGCAAACGGGGATTCAGGCGTTCCAGTGAATGTCGTCATTGCGCGCGCCGACCCGCCCGAGCCGCAGCTGCGGCGGCTGATCGAGGAACTCGACGCCCTCCAGTTGTCGCTTTATCCGGCGGAGAGCAATCATCTTCTCGACATCGAGACGTTGGTCCAGCCGCAGATGCGGTTCTTCGCCGCCGCAGTGGACGGCAGGATTGTCGGCTGCGGGGGCGTGTGGCTGCATGAGGATTATGCGGAGGTGAAGCGCGTCTATGTCAGTCCCAAGACGCGGGGCCTGGGGCTCGCCAAGAAAATCATGGCACGGCTCGAGGACGAGGCGCGGGCGGCGGGCATGAGCATCGCCAGGCTCGAAACCGGCATCTACCAGCCCGAGGCGCTCGGCCTCTACCGGGCGCTTGGCTATGCCGATCGCGGCCCTTTCGGCGACTATCCCGCCGACGATCCGATGAGCGTTTTCATGGAAAAGCGGCTATAGTTGCGGGCGGCGGCGCGAGCGATTAGAAAGACCGGGACCGGTCTACCAGGAGGAACGAACATGGCTCTCGAACTGCCCGCCCTGCCTTACGCTTATGACGCTCTCGCCCCCTACATGTCGAAGGAGACGCTGGAATTTCATCACGACAAGCATCACATGGCCTATGTGACCAACGGCAACAATCTCTTGAAAGATTCGCCGCTCGCTTCGAAATCCATCGAGGAGATTTGCAAGGCGGCATTCGCCGAAAAGAATGCGGGCCTCGTCAACAATGCCGGCCAGCACTACAACCACAATCACTTCTGGAACTGGATGAAGAAGGGCGGCGGCGGCAAGAAGCTACCAGCCAGGCTCGCCAAGGCGGTCGACAGCGATCTCGGCGGCTATGACAAGATGCGCAGCGATTTCGTGCAGGCGGGCCTCACCCAGTTCGGCTCCGGCTGGTGCTGGATCGCGGTCAAGGCCGGCAAGCTCGTCATCATGAAGACGCCGAACGGCGAGAACCCGCTGATGCACGGGGCCAAGCCCGTTCTCGGCTGCGACGTGTGGGAGCACGCCTATTACATCGACTACCGCAACGCCCGCCAGAAATATCTCGAGGCCTTTGTCGACAATCTCGTCAACTGGGAACATGTCGAATCCATGCACGGCAAGGCGTGATGCACTCCTCCAACTGAAATTTCCGCTGGCCGGGACTATTCCCGGCCATTTCTGCAAGGGCTTCGCAGATGCCGCTCCTCAACAGTGCCGTCGAAATGCAGCCGGAGATCGCCGGGTGGCGGCGGGAACTGCACACGAATCCGGAACTCACGTTCGATACGTATTGGACGTCGGCATTCGTCGAGGAGAAACCGAAAGCATTCGGCTGCGACGAGGTGGTGACCGGTATCGGGCGAACCGGCGTCGTCGGCATCATCAAGGGCCGCCATGGAGCGGGGCCTGCCGTCGGGCTCAGGGCCAACATGGATGCGCTGCCCATCCACGAGGAAACCGGACTCCCCTATGCCTCGAAAGTGCCCGACCGCATGCATGTCTGCGGCCATGACGGGCACACGGCCATGCTGCTGGGTGCGGCACGGCATCTGGCCGAAACACGGAATTTCCACGGTCAGGTGGCCGTCATCTTCCAGCCCGCCGAAGAAGGCGGCGGCGGCGGTGACGCGATGGTCAAGGACGGCTTGACGGAGCGCTTCGGTATCGAAAGCGTTTACGGCCTGCACAACGAGCCAGGCCTTCCGGTCGGTCAATTCGCGATCCGCAAAGGCGCGCTGCTGGCGTCGGTGGATACGTTCGAGATCACCGTGCGCGGCAAGGGTGGGCACGCGGCGATGCCGCACCTGACCATCGATCCCCTGTTCATCGGGGCGCAGATTGTCACCGCGCTGCAGGGCATCGTAGGACGCAATATCGATCCACTCGATTCTTTGGTGGTCACGGTGACACAGTTCCATTGCGGCAGTGCCGTCAACGTGATCGCGCAGGAGGCCGCCCTTATCGGTACCACCCGCGCGCTGAAGCCGGAGACTCGTGCTTTCGCCGAGCGGCGCGTCCGCGAGACGGCACAGGGCATCGCCCGGTCGTTGGGCGGTGAAACCGAGATCAACTACGAATACCAGATGGGCTATCCGGTGACCTGCAACCATGCCCGCGAAACCGAGATTGCCGCAGCCGTGGCGCGCGATGTGGTTGGCGCCCAGAATGTCGAGCCCGATGTCCTGCCGATCATGGGGGGCGAGGACTTCGCCTTTATGCTCGAAGCGCGGCCCGGCGCCTTCATCTTCATGGGTAACGGTGATACGGCCTATTGCCACCACCCGGCTTTCGACTTCGCGGACGAAGCAATTCCCATCGGTGTCAGCAATTGGGTGCGGCTGGCGGAAACCGTGTTGGCGCCCGTCGCGACATGAGCTCCATTCCGATTTTTGACGGACACAATGACGTTCTGCTTCGCCTGTGGCTGAAGAAGACCGGCGATCCGGTTGCGGACTTCATCGCCGGCGACGGCAAGGGCCATCTCGATCTGCCGCGCATGGCCGCGGGCGGCTTTGCCGGCGGCATGTTCGCCGTCTTCGTTCCGAACTCGGACGAAGATCATGCCGACGACGACGACCTCAATCCGCCACTTGCCGGGGAAGTGAAGTGCACGGACGCACTTTCAAAGGCGCTTTCGATGGCGGCCTTATTGTTCCGCATCGAGCGCGAGGCGGCGGGGCGTTTGAGGATTTGCCGTTCGGCGGCGGATATAAGCCAGGCCATGGCCGCAAGAACGATTGCCGCCGTCCTGCACATCGAGGGCGCCGAAGCAATCGACTCTGGGCTGCGCAATCTCGATGTCCTTTATGCAAGCGGGCTGCGGTCGCTGGGACCGGTGTGGAGCAGGCCCAATGCTTTCGGCCATGGCGTGCCGTTCCGCTTTCCGTCATCCCCCGATACCGGACCGGGGCTGACCGAAGCCGGGAAGGCCCTGATCCGCCGCTGCAATGAGCTTCGCATCGCCATCGACCTTTCGCACCTCAATGAGCGGGGCTTCCGGGATGTGGCGAAGATCAGCAAGGCGCCGCTTATCGCCAGCCATTCCAATGTTCACGGCATCTGTCCCTCGTCGCGCAATCTGAGCGACAGGCAGATCCAAGCGATCGGCGCCTCCGGCGGCATGATCGGGCTCAATTTCGCCAATGGATTTCTGAGACCCGACGGGCAGTGGCGGGGCGATACCGGCCTCGATGTCATGCTGCGCCATCTCGACCGGATGCTCGATCTCGCTGGCCCCGATCATGTGGGGCTGGGGTCCGACTTCGAAGGCGCCCGCATCCCCGCCGCAATCGGCGATGTCACCGGCTTGCCCGTCTTGCTGCAGGCGATGCGGGAGCACGGCTATGACGAGGCGATGATGCGCAAGCTGTGTTTCGAAAACTGGCTCGCCGTGCTGGAGCGGACGTGGGGCGGTTAAGCCTGAGCGGCATCAGTTTGTGCGCGAGTATCGACCCGTGATAGATGTCTGCATCGCACAGAGGTTCGCCCATGAATAAACAGAAGACCCTGGCCGTCACCGTGAGCCGCGATG
>JBQTKG010000016.1:0-29926 GCA_052386315.1 Hyphomicrobiales bacterium | reverse complement strand
GGGCGCCGCACTTGGCCGCGAATTCGCTCACCCGCGCGAAGCTGGTGATCGGCAGGATGCCCGGCACCAGATCGATATCGATGCCGCGGGCGAAGACGCGGTCGCGCAGCCGCAAGAAGAAGGCGTTGTGGAAGAAAAACTGCGAGATGGCACGAGTGGCGCCATGCTCGGCCTTATCGGCCATGAAGGCCAGGTCTTCCTCGATCGACACCGATTCGGGATGCTTCTCGGGATAGGCGGTGACCGAGATTTCAAAATCGCCGATGCCGCGAATGCCGCGCACCAAGTCGGCGGCATTGCGGTAGCCGTGCGGATGGGGCGCGAATTTGCCGCCCATGTTGCCCGGCTGATCGCCGCGCAGCGCCACGATGTGGCGCACGCCTGCGTTCCAGTAGTCGCCTACCACAGCATCGACCTCGTCCTTCGAGGCGTCCACGCAGGTCAAATGCGCGGCCGGCTTCAAAGTGGTGTCGCGGCACATGCGCCGGACCGTCTCGACGGTGCGGTCACGGGTGGTGCCGCCGGCGCCATAGGTGACGGACACGAAACGCGGGTGGATCGGCTCAAGCTTGGCGATGGTGCGCCAGAACGAGTTTTCGGGTTCGCCCGGCTTGGGCGGGAAGAACTCGAAGGAGACGGTAATCGGCTCCGGCCGGTCGTCCGGGGGAAGGGCCGCCATCATGGGTTACGCTCCGACTTCGCCAGCGGCCGGCTCGCGGCGGCGGTTTCCGGCAGTTTTTCGGCCAGCCAAATCGAGACCGTGAGGCCGGTCTCATCCTTGCGCCAGGGTGGCGGAAGAATTTCGTGATGGGCGAGTCTGGCGCCCGCCCGCTGCAGCCAGGCGGTCATGTGTTCGGCGGCGATGCCGAGGCGCCGGTGGGCGTGATCGTCGCGCAACATTTCCAGTTCATGGGGAGCGAAGTCGGCGATGAGCAGGCGTCCGCCCTGTTTGAGAATGCGAACCGCCTCGATCAGCGCCCGGCCCGGATCGTCGAGATAATGCAGCACCTGGTGGATGGTAACGAAATCGGCGGCTCCGTTGGCAAAGGGCAGGGCATAAATGTCGCCGTGCCGGATCTGGATGCTGCGCGGGCCTTCGCGCTCCAGATTGGCACGGGCGATGGCCAGCATCTCGCGGCTCGAATCGATGCCGACCGATTGCCGGGCGAGATGGGCGAAGGTTCGCAGCACGCTGCCGGTGCCGGTACCGAGATCCACATGAAGACGAACCGGCGCCTGTCCGGCAATGGCCCGCATGGCGCTTTCCACGTCCTCCTCGCGCACATGCAACGAGCGAAGCTTCTCCCAATTTGCCGCATTGTTGCGGAAATAGCGGGCGGCGGTCTCGGCCCGCCGCGCGCGAATGTCCTCAAGCCGCGCCAGATCGCGGGTAAGCAGGGCGTCGGCGCCGGGGAGGAGATCGACGATGGCGCGTGCCAGGGCCCCGCCCAAATCTTCTTCGCGCAGCCGGAACAGGACCCAGTTGCCTTCCTTGTGCCGAGAGAGCAAGCCCGCCTCGGCCATC
Source organism: Hyphomicrobiales bacterium (assembly GCA_052386315.1). Taxonomy (GTDB): domain Bacteria; phylum Pseudomonadota; class Alphaproteobacteria; order Rhizobiales; family Aestuariivirgaceae; genus Aestuariivirga. Next base: position 28,401 of record JBQTKG010000016.1, on the reverse strand, counting down.
AGCTTGAGATGGCGCGATACGCGGGGCTGGCTTTGGCCCAGAATTTGCGTGAGTTCGCTGACATTGAATTCGCCGTGGGAGAGCACAAATAGGATGCGGATGCGGGTCGTCTCGGCCGCGGCACGCAATCCGACGAGGAGTTGGTCCATCATGGCTTCCCTACGCTGTCATAATCACATATACATATCCTTATGTGTATCTCAATCATATTATCGTCACGCGGGGTCGCTACATTGACTCATGCACAACCTAAGATTTTAGGTTCAGCAATCAATGCGTGCTCTGAGCGATTTATCGCGAGATATCAATGGTATGAGAAACTTTAACGCGACGCACTTGCATTTTCCGACATTTCGCGGCGTAGTGATCAAACCAAGGCATATGCAGAAGCGTGGGAGTTTTTGGAGGCTATATGAGTGACGTCCGGACCCGCAGGTTCACACGGCGTGAACTGGCCGGAATGATGCTTGCCGGAATAGTTGCGGCGACCACATCCTATCCGGTTGCGGCGCGGGCGGCGCTGACGCCGGCCGAGGACTATGTGAACCGCATTGCCGGCGACGTGATGCAGCTTGCCAACAGCGGCCAGCAGGGCATTCGGCTGCGCGATAAGTTCGCAACTTTGCTGGAGCGCCATATCAACCTGCGCGGCATCGCCAATTTCGCCTTGGGCCCGTACCGCTCGAAGCTGCCAAACAGCAAGAAAGACGAGTTCTACGGCCTCGTCGGCAACTATGCCGCGGCCCTTTTTGTCTTTTATGTCGAGGATTTCCGGGGCTCGGAACTGGAAATCATGTCGACCACCAAGCAGGGCAAGTTCATTACCATCCACAGTGCCATCAAGCTGCAGGGCGGTGGCCGCGAGCAGGTGCGCTGGCGGGTGGTGCAGAATGCGGGCGGCGGCCTGCAGATCAGCGACGTCAATGTCAAGGGCGTGTGGCTGACGATTTCGATGAAAAAGCGTTTCGGCGATGTGCTGAGCAAATCGAAGGGCAATTTCGAGGTCTTGTTCGCGGAATTGCGGGCCGCCGAAACCTGGTAGATGCCGGAAAGGGTTGACGCGTTAAGGGGACGTCAACTAAACCTGCGCAAATAAAACAAGGGGTGGGATACCGATTCATGACGACCTCCGTACGCAGCGTAACGCGGCGTGCCGTTCTTGGCATGATCGCGGCTTGCGCAGTTTCGCCGGCACTTGCCACCGCGGATCAGTCTTCGCTTGTCTACATGAAGCAGGTGGCCAAGGATCTGCTCAACGCCAACCGGCTGGGAACGGTCGCGAGTTTCCGGCGGGCGATCCAGCGTCATGCCGACGTCGGCGACATCGCCATCTATTCGCTCGGCCCTTACAAGGGCAAGCTGCCGGAGACCCAGCGCCACCGCTACTATGGCGGCGTTGCAACTTTCATGGCCCGCTATTTCGCCGACCAGTCGCGCAAATACCGGGTGGCGAAATACACACTTGGCGAGGCAGCCGACGCCGGCGATGGCGAAGTGCTCATTCCCAGCAAGGTCCATCTCATGTCGGGCCAGACCTATACGGTGAACTGGCGGCTTGCCAAGCGCGGCGGCAAATACAAGATCGTCGATACCAAGGTGCTCGGCTTCTCGCTGGTCTATCTGCAGCGCAATCTGTTCACCTCCTATTTATCCAAACGCAACGGCGATGTCGGCCAATTGGTGGCGGCGCTGAACCGCTGACGCCGCGTTTCGGGGAAGCGCGTTCGTATGCGCCGGTCATTCCAGGCGGCGGCCCTGGCCATGGCACTCGCCGGCTGTTCCGGCTCCACCGGCTCATATGATCCGGGCGATGAGGGAATTATCATCCCGGCCGGCACCTGCACGTTCAATCCGGCGGTCGTGCCCGGCGCCGAACATCTTGGCCCGGTTACCGGCGCCAATAGCTGCAGAATATCCGATCCCTGGCGCCTCCATACCGTATCCAATGTCCGCCTTAGTGTTCCTGCCACCGTCAATTGTGGCGTCATCTCGCCGCTGCACGGCTGGCTCACGGACATCGTGCAGCCCGCCGCCGGCCGGGCTTTCGGCGAACGGGTGGCGGGCGTCGATGTGGCCGCCTCCTTTGCCTGCCGGCCGCGCAACAGCAACCGCGCCGCCAAGATGAGTGAACACGGCCTGGGCAATGCCATCGATATTTCCGCCTTCACGCTGACGAGCGGCCGCAAGGTGACTGTCGCTGCGGGCTGGTATGGCAGCCCCGCCGAACGCGCCTTCTTGCGCGAGGTGCACAAGAAGGCCTGCGGCCGGTTCTCCACCGTTCTCGGCCCCGCCGCCGATCGTTATCACCGCAACCACATTCATCTCGACATTCAGGCGCGAAAGAGCAGACTGGTCTTCTGTCATTGAGAATGGCGAGTTATATCAATGGCTCACGGGTTATTGCTCAGTTTTCGATTCAAGCCGGCCCGTGATCCCGGTTGCAATTGCGCGGCGCTGTTGGCATATCTCGGCCATGGATCAGGACATCGTGAACCCGGAACATCCGCCCAAGGCATCATCCCAGGCTTTCAGCCCATTGGGCTGCTTTCTTGCCGCGTCCGGCATGACATTGCTGGCCCTTTGCAAGCTCGGTGCTGCGATGGTTGCGACCGTGTGGGCGGTGTCGCGGCTCTTCGGTTTCCCCGACCTCATGATGTATGCGTTGATGGCGCTGGGCGCGATCCCGGTGCTGTGGGCGACGGTGTGGACGGCGGGGCGCGCCTGGCATGTGGAGCGCCGCCTGGCGCAGCATCTCGACATCGACACGCCGGTGTTCAAGCTCATGCATTATTTCAAGCGCGGCTGATGGGCGCCTTAAGCGGGCCAGCGAATCCGCTATTCTGTCTTTCCCATGTCGATCTGGACCCGCATCGCGGATAGCCTCTCCGCAATTGGCGATTCAGTCGGCAGCTTCCTCGCGAAGCTGGCCCGGCCGGGCGCAGCCGCGCCTGAGAAGTCGATCGGCTTCACCATCGGCATGATTGCGCTTGGCGCCAAAATGGCGAAGGCCGATGGCGCCGTGACCCAGGACGAGATCATGGCGTTCAAGCAGGTTTTCCAAGTGCCGGAGAAGGAACTTGCCGCCGTCGCCCGGGTGTTCAATCTCGCCAAGCGGGATGTCGCGGGCTACGATTCCTATGCCCGCCAAATCGCCAAATTGTTCAATTCCAGGGCGCCGATCCTCGAGGACGTTCTCGACGGGCTCTTCCACATCGCCAAGGCCGACGATGCCGTGCATCCAGCCGAACTTGAATATCTCAGGCGCGTGGCGGCGATCTTCGGATTTGCGGAGACCAAGTTTGCCCGCATCAAGGCGCGGCACGTGGCGCCGGGGCATGACGATCCCTATCTGGTTCTGGGCCTCGACTCCGCCGCCCATATCGGCGACGTCAAGCGGCGTTACCGGAAACTGGTGCGCGAGAATCATCCGGACAGGCATATCGCCGCCGGCATGCCTGTGGAATTGGTGAAAATCGCCAACGAACGCCTGCAGCACATCAACCAAGCCTATGGGCGGATCATGAAGGAGCACGCCGTTTGATCCGTTCGCCGCTCGCCCACCGCTTCGTGCTGTCGCCCAATATCGAACCACGGCGCGGCAATGTCCGGCCCGACATGATCGTCCTGCATTACACCGGCATGGACAATGCGGCAGCCGCCCGCGACTGGCTATGCGATGCGCGCTCGAATGTTTCCTGTCACTATCTCGTGGACGAAGATGGCGAGATTGCCCAGATGGTCGGTGAAGAGATGCGCGCCTGGCATGCGGGTGTCTCCGTCTGGGAAGGTGACACCGACATCAACTCCCGCTCGATCGGAATCGAAATCCACAATCCCGGCCATCTGCTAGGCTACCGCGATTTTCCGGCCGCGCAAATGGAGGCGGTGATCGCGCTGTGCCGCGACATCGCGGGCCGCCACGACGTCGAACCCCGCCATGTTCTGGCGCACTCCGATGTGGCGCCGTCGCGCAAGATCGACCCCGGCGAAAAATTCGACTGGCAGCGGCTGCACGCGGCCGGCATCGGCCACTGGGTGGCGCCGTCGCCGTTGCGCGACGGCCCGGACCTGCAAGTTGGCGGTGCCGGAGACAGGGTCGCCGCTTTGCAGGCGAAACTCGCCCGTTACGGCTACGGCATCGAGGTGACGGCCCGTTACGATGCGCCGACCAGGGCGGTCATCCAGGCTTTCCAGCGGCATTTTCGCCCGGCCCGCATCGATGGCATCGCCGATCCTTCAACCGTCGAAACGCTCGACCGCCTGATCGCGGCGTCAGGGCTTCCGGCATAGGGCGACGAGGCCGGCCACATCGGCGTCGATGAGCGGATAGACATGCTCGACGGCGCCGATCACCACCTTGAAACGATCGGATTTCTGAAAGCCGGCGAACAGCGGATCGGCGGCGGAGACGGTGGCTTCAATGCTGATCGCATCATACATTTCGTTGGCGGCGGTCTTGCCGCCGATCCTGAACGTCTCATCGCCGGCGGACACGAGGAGGGAAACATCGGTGTCCGGTTTCATTGCCGGATCGGCCTCGGGAATGAAGATGCGGATTTCGCCGCTGCGCGCGCTGCACCAGAAGCTGATGCCGACATCGTCGGTTTCCGGCACGCCGAAAATCAGATAGGCATCGTCGGCGCCGCTATCGAAAATCCATTGCCGTTCCTGCGCCCGGGCACTTGCGCCAAGCGCGGCGACGAGCCAAAGGACGGCAACAATGCGGAAGATCATGGCGGCGAAGAATAGCCGAGTTTGGCAGCTTGTATAGGCTCTACGGGAACCGCAGCCATGGCACGCCGAACGACTCGGCGATCTTGATTGTCTCGCGTCATGACATGAAAATCATTGCAGTACCGATGCTTGGTGCAATACTCTCATAGATTGATTCAGATCCGTGAAACGAACCAACTCGCGCATGACCGCCACCGTCATCATTACCAACGGCCGCGTGCTCACCATGGATGAAGCGGCACCGCGCGCCGAAGCCCTGGTGCTGCGCGGGCGTGAGATCGCCTATGTGGGAGACGCCCGCCAGGCACTGGCCCTCAAGTCAAATGGAACGCGGCTGATCGATGCCGGGGGCGGCACGGTGTTGCCGGGCTTCATCGAAGGCCACATGCATCTATTCGCAGGCGCGGGCGAACTCGATCACCTGCAGCTTTTCGGGGTCCAGGGTTTCGACGCGCTCAAGGCCACGGTTGTGGCCTATCTCGGAGATCATCCGGGCAGCGATCTGCTGATCGGAGAACAGGCCGACTACACCATCCTGTCAAAGGACGAACCGGTCACCCGGCAGCACCTCGACCGGATCGTGGCGGACCGGCCCTTCATGATGTTCGCGCCCGATCATCACACGGCCTGGGCCAATAGCATCGCCCTCAAGCGGGCGGGCATATTCGAGGGGCGGAAGCTCGGTCCCGGCAATGAAATCGTCATGGGGCCGGACGGGCTCGCCAATGGCGAGTTGCGCGAGGGCGAGGCCATCGATCCGGTGCGCTCGCTGTCGAAGTCGGGAATCCGCGACCGCCTCGGCCTGGTGACCGGCGGCGAGCCGGAGCCGCGGCCCACGGCGGCGGAATTCGAGCACGATCTCTCGGTGATGAAGCGCGGCCTCGCCCATTGCGCGCGCCATGGCATCACCTCGATCCACAACATGGACGGCAATCTCTACACTCTCGAACTGCTCGAGGAGCTGGACCGGCGCGGCGAACTTCTAGCCCGCGTGCGGGTGCCGTTCCACATGAAGAATTTCATGGCCCTTGGCGCACTGGAAAAGGCCAGCGCCATGCACCAGCGCCACCATTCGGAGAAACTCGCCTCGGGCTTCGTCAAGGTTTTCGTGGACGGCGTGCTCGACAGCTGGACCGCCGTCATGCTCGACGATTATGCCGACCGGCCGGGCTGGCGTGGCGAGCCGCTGTTCAAGCCGGAACATTTTGCCCAAGTGGCGGTGGAGGCCGACCGGCGCGGGCTGCAGATCGCCGTCCATGCCATCGGCGACGGCGCGGTGCGGATAGTGCTCGACGGCTATGAGGCGGCGCGCAAGGCCAATGGCAAGCGCGACGCGCGCCACCGCATCGAGCATATCGAAGTCGTGCATCCCGCCGACATTCCCCGCTTCAAGGCGCTCGGTGTCATTGCATCGATGCAGCCGCTGCATCCGCCGGGCTCGCTTGGATTGCCGCTCGAGCCGACGATTTCGCGCATCGGCGAGGCGAAATGGCCCTATGCCTATGCTTGGAATACATTGCGCGCGGCAGGCGCCAGGCTGGTCTTCGCCAGCGACTGGCCGGTCTCGGCCATCGATCCGATCCGCTCGGTGCAATCGGCGATGACGCGCAAATTGTGGAAAGACGGCTTGCCCGATCACCGGCAATCGCTGGCGCAGGCGCTTAGCTCCTATACGCGCGACGGCGCCTTTGCCGAATTCATGGAGGCCCGCAAGGGCATGCTGAGGCCCGGCATGCTTGCCGATGTCGCGATACTCTCCGGCGATCTCGAGGCCACCGATCCGCAGGCACGCCACCATGTAAAGCCGATCGTCACGATTTGCGACGGCCACGTGACCTATCAAGGTTGACGGCGAGGGCCGCAAGCCCTACTTGAAGCCTGCCAGCCGGCCGGATGACCGCCGCCGCAATGCCCGAAAGGGCGCGGGGGAGGAAAGTCCGGGCTCCATGGAAATACGGTGCCGGGTAACGCCCGGCGGGGGTAACCCCAGGGACAGTGCCACAGAGATTAAACCGCTCGCGGGAGCGATCCCGCAGCAAGGGTGAAACGGTGCGGTAAGAGCGCACCGCGCCTCCGGCAACGGCGGCGGCGACGGTAAACCCCACCGGGAGCAAGACCGAATAGGGGTGGTACGGACCTTCGGGTCCAGGGCAGTCTCCGGCCCACCACCCGGGTAGGTCGCGCGAAGCGTCCGGTAACGGACGTTCCAGATGAATGGTCATCCAGCGCGGGGAGACCTGCGTGGACAGAACCCGGCTTACAGGCCGGCTGGCAATTCTGTCCGGGCGTGAATCAAATTTGAAACCATTTGTTAAGGCCCGGCGGAGCAATGTCGGCTGCGAAATTAACGCCTTGTTCACCCTGACCCAGCCCCTCGCCGATGATTGCCGAACCGCCAAGCTCCGATACGCCGCATGTGCCGGTGCTGCTGGACGAGGTGCTGGAAGCGCTGGCACCGCGCGATGGCGGCATCTATGTCGACGGAACCTTTGGGGCGGGCGGTTATACGCGCGCCATTCTCGCCGCCGCCGCCTGCCGCGTCCATGCCATCGATCGCGACCCCGATGCGATCGCCGCGGGTCGGGAGTGGGCGGCGCAAAGCAAAGGACGCCTCACGCTGATCGAAGGCCGGTTCGGCGACATGGAAGCGCTGCTCGCGGCGGCGGGCGTCACCTCGGCCGATGGCGTGGTGCTCGATGTGGGGGTCTCGTCGATGCAGCTCGACGAAGCGGCGCGAGGTTTCTCGTTTCTGCGCGACGGGCCGCTCGACATGCGCATGGCCAAGGCGGGGCCCACGGCGGCGTATGCGGTCAATACGCTCTCCCAGGACACGCTCGGCCGCATCATCCATATCTACGGCGAAGAGCTGCGGGCCCGCGCCATCGCCCGGGCAATCGTCAAGATGCGCGCGGCAGCGCCGATCACCACCACCGCGGTGCTGGCACGGGCCGTCGAAACCGCGGTCGGGCCGCAGCGGCCGCAAGACCGCATTCATCCGGCCACCCGCACCTTCCAGGCGCTGCGCATTTATGTGAACGGCGAGCTCGAAGAGCTGGCAGCGGCACTCGTTGCGGCCGAACGTCTACTGGTTCCCGGCGGCCGTCTCGCCGTCGTCACTTTCCATTCGCTGGAGGACCGGATCGTCAAGCGCTTCCTGGTGTCGCGTGCCGGCAAGCTGCCCGCGGCCTCGCGCCACCTGCCGCCGCGCAAGGCGGTCCCGGCGCCGAGCTTCGAACTTCTCTTCAAGGGCCACCGCGCGGCGAGCGAGGCGGAAGCCCGGCGAAATCCGCGGGCGCGCTCGGCCAAGCTGCGGGCCGCCATCCGCAGCGCAGCCCAACCCATGGCATTCGACGCGGAAGACCTCGGCGTCCCCACTATCGATGCGAGACGGCACTGATGTACAAGTTCGTCAACGCGCTTCTCGTCCTCACGGTTCTGGTCTCGGGCTTTGTGCTCTATTCGCTCGAACATGCCACCCGCGGTATCGAACGGGAGATTGCCGCAACCCATCGCGCCATCGCCGCTGAGCGCGAGTCGATCAAACTGTTGAACGCCGAATGGAGCAGCCTGACGCGGCCCGCCGATCTCGAGCGGCTGGCGCGCCAGCATCTCGGCCTCGAAAGCCTCCGTGCATCGCAGATCGTCCGGCTCGATGAGCTGGGCCAGAAAGTTCCAGCCGAGCCGCCCGTCCGGTTGGTGGAAGAGGGCAAGGACCCGATTGCCGGCATTCTCGAACAGGTGCAGTGACCCATGACGGCCGCCCCTGACGACAAAGCCAAGACCGCAGCCGGGGGAGCGCCGCTTCTCGCCGGCCACCACCGCATCCGGCTGATCGGCATCTGTTTCTGCGCCGGCTTTCTTGCCATCGCCGTGCAACTCGGCAATCTCACGCTGCAAGGCCGGCTGGCCGGCGAGGGCGAAGCGGCGGTGCATGAGGATCATCTGCCACGGCCCGATATCGTCGATCGCAATGGCGTGCTGCTGGCGACCGATGTCGCGGTCGCCTCGCTCTATGCCGACCCGCGCAAGATCATCGACATCGACGAAGCGGTGGAACTGCTCACCGCCACGGTGCCCGATCTCGACGTCAAATGGCTGCGGGCGCGGCTCATGCAACCGGGCCGCGCCTTCGTCTGGCTGAAGCGCCAGGTGAGCCCGGAGGAGCGCGACGCCGTCTACAATCTCGGCATTCCCGGCGTGGGTTTCGTCAATGAGCGCCGCCGCGTCTATCCGCAGGGACGGCTCACCGGCCATGTGGTGGGTTATGTCGACCTCGATACCAGGGGCATTGCGGGAATCGAGAAATATCTCGACGACCAGGGCGCCATCTACACCGCCTCGCTCGCCGATTCGGGCGAGGGGGCGCCGCAGCCGGCGCAGATGTCCATCGACATCAGGGTGCAGCATGCGCTCGCCGGCGAGATCGCCAGGGCGGTCGCCAAGTTCAGGGCCAAGGCCGGCGGCGGTATCGTCCTCGACATCGAGACCGGCGAAGTGGTGGCGCTCGTGTCGCTGCCGGACTTCGATCCGAACACGGAAGACAAGAACTTCACCAGCGACCAGACGAACAAGATGACCAGCGGCGTCTATGAGCTGGGTTCGGTCATCAAGGCGGTGACCTTCGCCATGGCGTTCGACTATGGCGTCGTCGGTCTCGAGGATCGCTTCGATGCCCGGTTTCCGCTGATCATCGGCAACGCGCGGATCGACGACTTCCATCCCGAACATCGGGTGCTGACGGTGCCGGAGGTTTTCACCTATTCCTCCAACATCGGCACCGCCAGGATGGCGCTACAGGTCGGCACCGAGCGGCATCAGGAATTTCTGCGCCGGGTCGGACTGTTCGACCGGCTCACCACCGAATTGCCGGAAAGCGCCAAGCCCCTCCTGCCGCGGCACTGGAGCAAGCTTGCCACCGCCACGGCGGCTTTCGGCCACGGTTTTGCCGTGCAGCCCCTGCAGGGTGCCTCGGTGGTGGCGGGCCTGCTCAATGGCGGCATGCTGATCACGCCCACCTTTATCAGGCGCGGCAAGGAGGAAGCCCAGGTGCTGGCCACGCGCATCGTCAAGCCCGAAACCAGCGAGAAGTTGCGGTATTTGTTCCGGCTCAATGCGACCCAGGGCACGGCGGCGAAGGCCGATGCCACCGGCTACCGCGTCGGCGGCAAGACCGGCACGGCGGAGAAAGTGATCAACGGCCGCTATTCCAGCGAGCACCGGCTCAATTCCTTCATCGGCGCCTTCCCGATGGAGGCACCGCGCTACCTCTTGCTCGTCATGCTCGACGAACCCCAGGCGCTGCCCGAGACCCATGGCTTTGCCACCGCCGGCTGGAATGCCGTGCCCACGGCGGGCACGATCATCGAGCGCATCGCCCCGCTTCTCGGCGTGGCCCCCATATTGACTCCGGAAGATATCGAGAAACTCGCCAAGCAGGCACAGGCCGGGAAGAAGGAGGGTTGAGGCGGTGGCCGTGACGCTTGCCAAATTGATCGGCAATGACGCCGCGCCGCCCAGGGGGGCGGAGTCGCTTGCCATCTCGGGGCTGACCGCCGACAGCCGCGAGGTGAAGCCGGGCTTCGTCTTCGCGGCCCTTGCCGGTACCCGCGTCGACGGCGCCAGGTTCATTCCACAGGCGATCGGCAACGGTGCCGCGGCTATCGTCTGTGCCGGCGGCATGGGTGGCGCCAATGTGCCGGTCATCGCCACGCCAAATCCGCGCCGCCTCTTCGCGCTGATGGCGGCGCGCTTCTTCGGCCGCCAGCCCGATCTCGTGGTCGCGGTGACGGGCACCAACGGCAAGACTTCGGTTGCCGTCTTTGTTCGCGAAATCTGGGCGGGCATGGGTTTCCGCGCCGCGAGCCTCGGCACAACCGGCCTTGCCGGGCCCGCCGGCTCCACCTATCTGCGGCACACCACGCCCGACCCGGTAAAGCTGCATGAGATTGCCGCGGGCCTGGCCGAGGATCATGTCGACCACCTGTCGATCGAGGCGTCGAGCCACGGTCTGGCGCAATATCGCCTTGACGGCTTGCGGCTGGCTGCCGGGGCCTTCACCAACATTACCCGCGACCATCTCGATTATCATGCGGGCCTCGAGGATTATTTCGCCGCCAAGATGCGGCTGTTCGAGGAACTGCTGCCGGCCGGCGCGCCGGCGGTGATCAATGCTGATTCTCCGCAGGGCGGCGAGGTTGCCCGCCGCGCCGCGGCGCGGGGGCTCAAGCCCTTCACCGTCGGCCGCTCCGGGGGTGGTCTGAAGCTCATCGCCGCCGAGCGCGAAGGCTTCGGCCAGAGGCTCGAAGTCGAAGGGCCGTCGCGGCGGCATGCAGTATTTCTGCCGCTGGCGGGCGCCTTCCAGGTGTCGAATGCCCTGGTCGCGGCGGGACTCGTCATCGCCACAGGCGGCGAAGAGACACTCGCCATGCACGCCCTTGAATCCTTGAAAGGCGCCAAGGGCCGCCTCGATCTTGTGGGACGCAGCGCCAAAGGCGCGCCGGTATTCGTAGATTACGCGCACACCCCCGATGCGCTGGAAAATGCCATCGCGGCGCTCCGGCCCTATGCGACGGGACGGCTCGCCGTGGTCTTCGGCTGCGGCGGCGACCGCGACCGCGGCAAGCGGCCGCTGATGGGAGCCATTACTGCAAAACTCGCCGACATCGCCTATGTGACCGACGACAATCCGCGTGGCGAAGAGCCATCGCAAATCCGCAAGGAGATTCTTGCCGCCTGTCCGGGCGGCATCGAAATCGGCGGCCGCGCCGCGGCGATCCGCGCTGCGGTGGACGCACTTGCGGCGGGCGATGTGCTGTTGGTGGCGGGCAAGGGCCATGAGGAGGGGCAGATCATCGGCAAGACCGAGATCCCGTTCAGCGACCATGAGGCGGTGCGCGCGGCACTCGTGGGCAAGGACTACGATGGCTGACGGCGCCCTGTGGACGGCGGCGGAACTCGTCGCGGCGACCGGCGGCGAATTGACCGGCGCGGCGACGGCAGCGCTCACCGGCGTCTCGATCGACTCGCGCAGCGTGGCGCCGGGCGACATTTTCGTGGCCATCAAAGGCGAGAGGCACGACGGCCACGATTTCGCCGCGACCGCACTCAAGGCCGGAGCCGGGCTCGCCGTCGTCTCGCGGGCAACGGATGAGATGCGCGCCGCGGGGCCGCTGCTCGTCGTGGCGGAGGATGCGTTGCGCGGGCTCGAGAATATCGGCCGCGCCGGGCGGGCCCGCAGTCATGCGCGGATCATCGGCGTGACCGGCAGCGTCGGCAAGACCAGCAGCAAGGATATGCTGCGCGCGGCCCTGGCGCAATCGGGCCTCACCCATGCCTCGGCTCACTCCTTCAACAATCACTGGGGCGTGCCCCTGACGCTCGCCCGCATGCCGCGCCAGACCGCTTACGGCGTATTCGAGATCGGCATGAACCATGCGGGCGAGATCGCGCCGCTCACCCGCATGGTGCGCCCGCACATCGCCGTCATCACGGCGATTGCCGCCAGTCACCTCGGCCATTTCAAATCGCTCGACGAGATCGCCGACGCCAAAGCGGAAATCTTTCTCGGCGTCGAACCCGGCGGCCACGCGGTGATCAACCGCGACAGTCCCTATTACGACCGGCTGGCCGCGGCGGCGCGGACGGCGGGGGTGGCACATGTCGTCGGCTTCGGGCGTCATCGGCAGGCCGAGGTGCGGCTCGAACGGGCGGCACTGCATGGCGATTGCTGCTGCATCACGGCGGACATTCTCGACGAGACGTTGATCTACAAGCTCGGCGTGCCGGGCGAGCACATGGCGCTCAACAGCCTTGGCGTACTGGCGGCGGTCAAGCTCGCCGGCGCCGATCTGGCGCGCGCCGCCCTGGCGCTTGCCACGGTCGAGCCGGCCAAGGGCAGGGGGGCGCGGCAGCGGCTGAGCATCGAAGGCGGCGAAATGCTGCTGATCGACGAGAGTTACAATGCCAATCCCGCCTCGATGCGCGCAGCGCTCGCGCTGCTCGCCCGGGCGAAACCGGGCAAGGGCGGACGGCGCGTCGCGGTTCTGGGCGACATGCTGGAACTCGGCGACTTCGGCGCCGGGCTTCATGCCGATCTCGTCGAGCCGGTGGACGAGGCCCAGGTCGATATCCTATACGCCAGCGGACCTCTCATGGCTCACCTGTGGGCCGGGACTCCGGCAGCGCGCCGCGGAGCCTATGCCGAAACATCCGAAGGTCTTCGCGATGCGCTTCTGTCCGGTCTCAGGGCCGGCGACGTGGTGATGATCAAGGGGTCGCTCGGCAGTCGCATGGGTCTCCTGGCCGAGGCCATCAGGGCGCGTACCGCGCCGGCCAACAAGGACGCCTGATCCATGCTGTTCTATCTGCTCACCAGCCTGACCGACGAGTTTTCCGCTCTCAACGTGTTCCGCTATCTGACGACGCGGACCGGCGGCGCCATCCTGACGGCGCTCCTGTTTGTGTTCTTGTTCGGTCCCGGCATCATTTCGCTGCTGAAATTGAAGCAAGGCAGGGGCCAGCCGATCCGCTCGGACGGACCGCAGCGCCATATCGTCGAGAAGCAGGGCACGCCGACCATGGGCGGGCTGATGATGCTGTCGGGCATTTTCGTCTCCACGCTGCTGTGGGCGGACCTGCGCAACCTCTATGTCTGGGCCGTGCTGTTCGTGACGCTTGGCTTCGGCGCCATCGGCTTCTACGACGATTTCCTCAAGGTGACGAGTTCCTCGACGCGGGGCTTTTCCGGCAAGGTGCGGCTTGCCGTCGAATTCGCCATCGCCGGCGTGGCGGTCGCCTGCTTCATGTGGATCGGGGAGAAACCGCTATCGAGTTCGCTCGCCATTCCCTTCTTCAAGGACTATCTCATTCCCTTCGGCGGTTTTTTCATTTTCGTCGGCGTCCTGGTGATCGTCGGCGCCGGCAATGCCGTCAACATCACCGACGGCCTCGACGGGCTCGCCATCGTGCCGGTAATGACGGCGGCGGCGAGTTACGGCCTCATCGTCTACCTGGTCGGCAATGCCGTGTTCTCCGACTATCTGCAACTTCACTTCGTCAAGGGCACCGGCGAGCTGGCGATTGTCTGCGGCGCGCTGGTCGGCGCCGGTCTTGGATTCCTGTGGTTCAACGCTCCGCCCGCCATGATCTTCATGGGCGATACGGGCTCGCTGTCGCTCGGCGGCGCGCTCGGCGCCATCGCGGTGGCGGTGAAGCACGAAATCGTTCTCGTTATCATCGGCGGGCTGTTCGTGTTGGAGACCGCCTCGGTGATCGTCCAGGTCGTGTCGTTCAAGCTGACCGGCAGGCGCGTCTTCGCCATGGCGCCGCTGCACCATCATTTCGAACAGAAAGGCTGGAAGGAGGCCACCATCGTGATCCGCTTCTGGATCATCGCCTTCGTGCTGGCGCTCATCGGCCTCTCAACCCTCAAGCTCAGGTGAGGCGGGTTTGTTTCCAGCGACCTCATTTCGCGGCAAGAAAGTTGCGGTCTTCGGGCTGGCCCGCTCGGGCACGGCTTGCATCGAGGCGCTGCGGATTGGCGGCGCCAGCGTTCATGCCTGGGACGATTCTCCCGAGGCGGTGGCGAAGGCCCAGGCGGCGGGCCTGCCGGTTGCCGATCTGCGCAATCTCGATTTCGCCGGGTTCGATGCGCTGGTGCTCAGCCCCGGCGTGCCGCTCACTCATCCTGAGCCGCACTGGGCGGTCGTCAAGGCGCACGCCGCCGGGATCGAAGCGATCGGCGATACGGAAGTGTTCCAGCGCGAGCTTTCCGGCAGCGGCGCCCGCCTGGTGGCGATCACCGGAACCAACGGCAAATCGACGACGGCGGCGCTGATTGGCCATCTCTTCCGCGCCGCGGGCCGCGATGCCGATGTGGGCGGCAATATCGGCACCGCCGTCTTCCTGATGCGGCCGCCGGTCGAGACCCGCGTCTATGTGCTCGAGCTTTCCTCTTTCCAGATCGATCTGATGCCCGGCCTCAAGCCCGATGCCGGCATTCTCATCAACGTGACACCCGACCATCTCGACCGCCACGGCACCATGGAAAACTACGCCGCGGTGAAGGCCCGCATCTTCGCCAGACAGAGCGCCGGCGATTGGGCGATGTGCGGCGTCGACGATCGATGGTGCGCGGCGATCGCCGATGGCATTCATTCCGGCGCAACGCTGCGGCGGGTGTCGGTTCTCCGCTATCTGGCTAACGGCATTTCCGCACCCGACGGGGTCCTGCGCGATACGCGAAACGGCCAGGAAAAGGCGCGCATCGATCTCACCCCCATGCCGGCCCTCAAAGGAGCCCACAACTGGCAGAATGCCTGCATGGCCTATGGGGCGGCCCGGGCGCTCGGCCTCCACGCGGCTGAAATTCGCAGCGGATTCAAAAGCTTCCCAGGACTTGCTCACCGCATGCAGGAAGTGGCGCGCGCCGGTGGCGTTGCCTTCGTCAACGACTCGAAGGCCACCAATGCCGATGCGGCGGAAAAGGCGCTCTCATCCTTCGAGACGATTTACTGGATCGCCGGCGGCATCGCCAAGGCGGGCGGCATCGAGCCGCTGAGGGCCCTGTTTCCAAGAGTCGCGAAAGCCTATCTCATCGGCGAGGCAGCCGAGGAATTTGCCCGCACGTTGCGGGGAAAGACTCCCGTCGAGCACTGCGGTACGCTGGACCGCGCGGTCGCCGCCGCGGCGCGCGATGCGATCGCCGGTCGCAGGAAGGGGGCGGTGGTGCTGCTGTCTCCGGCTTGCGCCTCCTTCGATCATTATCCGAATTTCGAAGTGAGGGGCGATGCCTTCGTCGCGGCGGTGGCGCGGCTTCCCGGCGCCATCATGAAAACACAAGGAGCGGACGATGCTGTTAAGCCGTAGCGATCGCGGGCTTCTCGCCCAATGGTGGTTCACTATCGACCGGGCGCTGATGACCGCGGTACTCCTGTTGATGGCCATGGGGGTGCTCATCGCCATGGCGGCCAGTCCGCCGGTGGCCGAGCGCATCGGGCTAGAGTCCTTCCATTTCGTGAAGAACCAGCTTCTCTATCTGGTGCCGGCCGTGCCTCTGTTCATCGGCATGTCATTCCTCACTCCGGCGCAGGCCCGGCGCTCAGCCTTCGTCATCCTCGCCGTTTCGCTGGCGCTACTGGCGGCGGCGCTGTTCTGGGGTCCGGAAGTCAAGGGCGCGCACCGCTGGATCGCTATCGGCTCGCTCACCCTGCAGCCCTCGGAACTGGCAAAGCCGGGCTTCGTCGTCATCGCCGCATGGCTTCTGGCGGAGCGCTCGCGGCGGCCGGAAATGCCGGGCGTCGTTCTCTGCTTCGCGCTGCTCTGCCTGCTCGTGGGCCTGCTCGTGGCGCAGCCGGATTATGGCCAGACGGCGCTGATCATTCTCACATTCGGCGCAATGCTGCTGGTCTACGGAATTTCATGGGCGGCGATTCTCGGGCTCGCCGGTATCGCCGGTGCGGCGTCCACCGCCGCCTATCTCACAGTGCCGCATGTGGCCTCGCGCATCGACCGCTTTCTCAATCCCGACACCGGCGACACCTTCCAGGTCGATGCCGCCACTCAGGCCTTCCGCAATGGCGGGCTGTTGGGCACCGGGCCAGGCGGTGGCGATGCCAAGCGGATCATTCCCGATGCCCATTCCGATTTCACCTTCGCGGTGGTGGGCGAGGAGTTCGGACTGATCGCCTGCCTGGCGCTGATGCTGCTCTTCGCCTTCGTCGTGTTGCGCGTGCTGGCGCGGGCCAAGGCCGAGCCCGATCCGTTTCCGGCCCTCGCCATGGCGGGGCTGGTCACCGTGTTCGGCTTCCAGGCGGTCATCAACATGGCGGTTAATGTCTCGCTCTTGCCGGCCAAGGGCATGACGCTGCCCTTCATCTCCTATGGCGGCTCCTCGCTCATCGGCATGGCGCTGGCGATGGGGCTGACGCTGGCTTTCGCGCGGCGGCGGCCCGGCATCGCCATGCCGGCGGGCGGCTGGCAGACGGTTGCGGCCTGAGTCGAAAGATATGAGCGACGTCCTCGCCAGCGTTCCCCGGAACACCGTGGTGCTCGCCGCCGGCGGCACCGGCGGCCATCTGTTTCCGGCCCAGGCGCTGGCCGAGGAACTGGTGCGGCGCGGCTATCTCATCCATCTGATGACCGACGAGCGGGTGGGCGATTACGGCAAGTCCTTTCCGGCGCTCGAAACCCATATCGTTCCCGCCGCCACGCTCACCTTGCGCAGGCCTTGGGCCTTGCCGGGGCAGTTGGTGCGGCTCTATCGCGGCTATCGCAAGGCGCGCGCCGTGCTGAAACGGCTGAAGCCAGCCGCCGTCGTGGGCTTCGGCGGCTATCCGTCCTTCCCGTCCATTGTGGCGGCGTCGCGGCTCGGGATTCCGTCGCTGATCCACGATCAGAATGCGGTGATGGGCCGTGCCAACCGGGCGCTGGCACGCTTCGTCACGGCGATTGCAGCGTCGTTTCCCAAGATGGCCAATCTGCCGCCCAGGGCGGCGCGGAAAGTGACCGTCACCGGCAATCCGGTGCGCGATCTGGCGCTGGCCGAGAAGGCGGCGCCATATCCGCCACTCGCCGCCGATTTGCCCTTCAACCTCCTGGTCTTCGGCGGCAGTCAGGGGGCCCATTTCTTCGCCGGCTTCCTGCCGGAGGTGATCAAGGAACTGCCCCGGGCGGTCACCCGGAACTTGCGTCTCGTGCAGCAATGCCGGGCGGGCGACATCGAAGTGGCCGCTGCCGCCTATGCGGCGCTGGAATTAGATTACGAGGTGCAGCCCTTCTTCAGCGACATGCCGAAGCGCATCGCCGCGGCGCATCTGGCGATCTGTCGCTCCGGCGCCTCGACCATCGCCGAACTCGGCGTCATCGGCAGGCCCGCCATCATGGTGCCGCTGCCACACGCCATCGACAACGACCAGATGCGCAATGCCGAGAGTTTCGCCGCCGCCGGGGCGGGGTGGATCCGCCCGCAGGCGGGGCTCAAGCCCGTGGAATTTGCCGCATTTCTGACACGGCTCAGGTATCAGGAGAGCGAACTCAAGCAGGCCGCGCAGGCGGCGTTGAGCCACGGCAGGCCCGATGCGGCTAAGCTGCTTGCCGATCTCACCGAACGGATTGCGGGAAAGCAGACCACATGAAATTGCCGCGCGACACGGGTCCCATCCATTTCATCGGCATCGGCGGCATCGGCATGAGCGGCATCGCCGAAGTGATGGCAACGCTTGGCTACAAGGTGCAGGGCTCCGATCTCGCCGACAATTACAACGTGGCGCGGCTGCGTGAGAACGGCATTGCCGTCGCCATCGGCCATGCAGCGGAAAATCTCGGCGAGGCGCAGGTGGTGGTCGTCTCCTCGGCGGTCAAACCCGACAATCCGGAGCTCACCGAGGCGCGAACCCGCTATCTGCCGATCGTAAGGCGGGCCGAAATGCTGGCCGAACTGATGCGCTTCAAATCCTGCGTTGCGGTGGGCGGCACCCATGGCAAAACCACCACGACCTCGCTGGTTGCAGCACTTCTCGATGCCGGCGGCTTCGATCCAACGGTCATCAACGGCGGCATCATCAATGCCTATGGCACCAATGCAAGGCTCGGCAAGGGCGACTGGATGGTGGTCGAGTCGGATGAATCGGACGGAACCTTCGTCAAGCTGCCGGCGGACGTGGTGATCGTCACCAACATCGATCCCGAACATCTCGACCATTACGGTTCCTTCGACCGGGCCAAGGAGGCTTTCGCCGCCTTCGTCGAGAACATTCCCTTCTATGGTTTCGCCGTCATGTGCATGGATCATCCGGTGGTGCAGGAACTGATCGGCCAGGTGCGCGACCGCCGCGTCATCACCTACGGCCACAGCCCGCAGGCCGACGTGCGTCTCCTCGATGTGGCTTACGCGGACGGCGAGACGCGGTTTTCGGTGCGCCTGACGAAACGGCGCAGCGGCGCCTTCCAGGATATCGGCGGCCTCTCCCTGCCGATGCCGGGCGACCACAATGCGATGAATGCGACGGCGGCACTGGCGGTGGCCAAGGAACTCGGCATCTCCGACGACATGATCCGCAAAGGCTTCAAGAGCTTTGCCGGCGTCAAGCGCCGCTTCACCCGCACCGGCGCCCATGACGGCATTACCGTCTACGACGATTACGGCCACCATCCGGTGGAGATCGCGGCGGTGTTGCGCGCGGCGCGCACTGTGACGCGCAACAAGGTGATCGCGGTCATGCAGCCGCACCGCTATACGCGGCTGTCCAGCCTGTTCGCCGAATTCTGCACCTGCTTCAACGATGCCGACACGGTGATCGTGGCGCCGGTCTACGCAGCGGGCGAGCAGCCCATCGAAGGGGCGAGCCATACGGAACTTGCCGAAGGCATCCGGGCGAGCGGCCACCGGGCCGTGCACAAGATAGACGACCCTGGGCAGTTGGCGCCGCTGGTGCGCGGCCTCGCGAAACCAGGCGACATCGTCGTCTGCCTCGGCGCCGGCACCATCACCCAATGGGCCTATGCGCTGCCAGGGCAGCTCGCCGCCCTTGACGGCAAGGGCGCGGCGTGATGGCAGTTCTCGACGGCGAAGCCCTGCTGCGGCGGCTGCCCAAGGCCGAAGGCCGGCTCGAGCCCAATGCGCCGCTGGCCGATCTCACCTGGTTCCGCGTCGGCGGACCGGCGGAAATCCTGTTCACGCCGGCGCATGAAGCCGATCTCGCGGCGTTTCTCGCCGCCACGCCGAGGGACATCCCCGTCCATGTGATCGGCGTCGGCTCCAATCTTCTGGTCCGCGACGGCGGCGTGCCGGGCGTGGTCATCCGCCTTGGCCGCGGTTTTTCCGAGATCGCCGAGGAACCAAGTGCCCGCGTGCGCTGCGGCGCCGCGGTTCCGGACGTGCGGGCCGCCCGTTTCGCCCTCGAGCACGGTATCGATGGATTAACCTTTCTGAGAGGTATACCGGGCACCATCGGCGGCGCGCTTCGCATGAACGGCGGCGCCTATGGCGGCGAAACCAAGGACGTGCTGGTGGCGGCGCGGGCGGTGGACAGATCGGGGGCCGTACAGGTGCTTTCCAATGCCGGCATGAAGTATTCCTACAGGAATTGCGGCGCGCCGGAGGATTTGATCTTCACCGAAGCCCTGTTGCAGGGCAGGCCCGGCAACCGCGACGAGATTGCCGCGGCGATGGACAAGATCACCGAAAGCCGCGAGTCGACCCAGCCGGTGAAGAGCCGCACCGGCGGCTCCACTTTCAAGAATCCGCCGGGGCAGAAATCCTGGCAATTGATCGACAAGGCCGGCATGCGCGGCTTCGCCGTGGGCCCCGCCCGCGTTTCCGAAATGCACTGCAACTTCCTGATCAACGAGGGCGGCGCCACCGCCGCCCAGATCGAAGAGCTTGGCGAGACGATGCGCCGCCGCGTCAAGGAAACTTCGGGCATCGATCTCGACTGGGAGATCAAGCGCATCGGAATTCCGGCATGATCAAGCGCGATCCCGGGGAAACCACGGTCGCGGTGCTGATGGGCGGCTGGTCGGCGGAACGCGAGGTAAGCCTCTCTTCCGGCCGCGCCTGTACCGGAGCACTGGAGCGGGCCGGCTTCAATGTGGTGCCGGTCGATGTGATGCGCGAGACGGTGGTGAGCGTGTTGCAGGACCTCAAGCCCGATGTCGCCTTCAATGCGCTGCACGGCAAATGGGGCGAGGACGGTTGCGCCTCGGCGGTGCTCGAGACCTTGCAGATTCCCTATACGCATTCCGGCGTGCTGGCGTCGTCGCTCGCCATGCACAAGGAGAAATCCAAGACGCTATTCCGCGCCGCCGGCATTCCGGTGGCGGAGAGCCGTCTCGTCGATGTCGAATTCGCCGCCGCCCAGCATCCGATGGCCTTGCCCTATGTGCTGAAGCCGGTGGACGAGGGCTCGAGTGTCGGCGTGCACATCGTCGACCAGAGCTCCAACGGTCCGGCGGCGATCATTCTCGAGCAGCGGGCCCTCTATGGCGACAAGGTGATGGCCGAGCGCTTCATACCGGGCCGCGAACTCACCTGCGCCGTGATCGGCGACGTGGCGCTTGGCGTCATCGACATCATCGCCGCTGCCGGCTTCTACGATTACCGCGCCAAATATGCGCCGGGCGGTTCGCAACACATATTGCCCGCCGACATTCCGAAGGATGTTTACCGGCGCTGTCAGCACTATGCGCTGGCCGCGCACCGGGCACTCGACTGCCGGGGCGTCACCCGCGCCGATTTCCGCTATGACGACACACAAGGCGCGGACGGCGAACTCATTCTCCTCGAGATCAACACCCAGCCCGGCATGACCGGCACCTCGCTGGTGCCGGAACTCGCCATCCACGCCGGACACAGTTTCGAGGAGCTCGTCACCTGGATGGTCAACGACGCTTCGGTTGACCGATGAACACGAATCTTCCCCGCATCCATTCCCGGCGACGCCATGCCGGAACCGTGGACTGGCTGGCGTTCGGCCAGCGCAAGCGCGTGCGCTTCGCCGCCCGGGCAGGGGCTGTCGCCTTTCTCGCCGCAACGATTTTCCACGGCCTCCTGCTCGGCGGATATCTCGACCATGAAGGTGGCCCGTGGCGGCAATGGCCGGGCCGTATCGCCGGCTTTGCGGGTCTTGCGGCGGACGATATCAAGATCGAGGGCCTCATCAATCACACGCCGGAGGCGGTGCTGGCGGCGATCAATGTGAAGCCGGGCGGCTCGCTCATCGGCTTCGATGCGCTGCAGGCGCGGCGCATTCTCGAAAACATCGATTGGGTGGCATCGGCCAAGGTGCAGCGGCTGTTTCCCAATCAGCTCGAAATCGCCGTCGTTGAACGCGTTCCCTTCGCCGTCTGGCAGCGCGGCAAATCCTATTATGCCATCGACCGCAACGGCGCAGCCATGAGCGGCATCCCGTCCGCGGCCCTTGGCGGGTTGCCGCTCATCTCGGGCGAGGGCGCGCAGACGGCGGCGGCAGGACTCGTTAACCAACTGGAAGCCGTTCCCGCGTTAAAAGCGAAGATACGTGCGGCGGCGCGAATGGGCATGCGCCGCTGGACGCTCTATCTCGACAATGGCGTGACGATCCTGTTGCCGGAACGCGATGTCGAGGCGGCGCTGGCGCTAGCCGAGAAGCTGGATTCCACGCAAGGGCTGCTGTCGAAGGGGATTGCATCGCTTGATTTGCGGCTGGCGGACCGGATCACGGTCGCGGTCGCTGAAGTGCCGCCGGGCAGGCCCGGCGAAAGGTGAGTGCGAGAGGTGGCGTAACGATGTCGGTGGTACAATTGCATGGTAAATCTTCCGGCCGGGGTCCGGTTGCGGAAACCGGCCGGGTTCTGGCGGCTCTCGATGTTGGCTCGACCAAGACCTGCTGCCTCATCGCCGAAGTAACCCCGGCCAAGCACCGCATGCCGGGAGGCGAAGACCGGCATTCGCTGCGTATCCTCGGACTCGGCCATCAGGCATCGCGCGGTGTCAAGGCCGGCTCGATCGTCGATGTCGAGGAGGCCGAACGCGCCATCAGACTGGCCGTCGATGCGGCCGAGCGCATGGCCCAGCGGCCGATTACCGAAGTTTTCGTCAATGTCTCCGGCGGCCGGCCGCAGTCCTTCACATACAACGCCATGGCCGAGACCCAGACCGGTCAGGTGAGCCCGCACGATCTTGATCGGGTTCTTGCCGAGGCCCTGGCCCAGGTCGATCCCGGCCGCCGTCATGTCCTGCACATTTCGCCGATCCGGTATCAGGTGGGCGGCGCCAAAGGTGTGAAGTCGCCGCTCGGCGTGTTCGGCGACAGGCTGGGTGTCGAGCTCGGCGTTGTCACTGTCGAACCGGCACATCTGCGCAACCTGTCGCTCGCCGTCGAACGCGCCCATCTTTTGACGGCGGGCTTCGTCATGGCGCCCTATGCGGCCGCCCGGTCGGTGCTGGCCGAAGACGAGTTGTCGCTCGGCATCACGCTGATCGAGATGGGGGGTGCCACCACCAGTTTCGCGATTTTCTACGAAGGCAATCTGGTCTTTGCCGACGCCATTGCGGTGGGCGGCGCCCATATCACCAACGACATCGCGCGCGGACTTTCCACCACCATCGCCCATGCCGAGCGCATGAAGACCTTGTGGGGCAGTGCACTCGCCTCGGTTGTCGACGAGCGCGACATGATCTCGGTGCCGCTGCTCGGCGAACGCGGCGTCGATACGGTGCAGAAAGTGCCGAAATCCATGCTCACCGGCATCATCCGGCCGCGGCTTGAGGAAATCTTCGAGATGGTCCGCGACCGTCTCCAGGCCTCGGGCGCCGCCCCTCTCGGCGGCCGCCGTCTGGTGCTCAGCGGCGGGGCCAGTCAGTTGACCGGGGTGCGCGAGGTGGCGGCGCAATGGCTCGACCGGCAGGTCAGGCTCGGCTTGCCGCAGCTCCTGCCGGGCATGCCGGAAGCGGCCCACAGCCCGGGTTTCGCGGTTTGCTGCGGCCTGCTGCACTACGCGCTCAAGCCCGACAGCCACTACATCGTCCCGAAGCAATCGGCCCTTGCGCCGCAACCCGCCCAGCGCGGCTATGTGCGCAAGGTCGGCCGCTGGATTGCCGAGAGCTTCTGAGCTTCCAGGCAAACGTGAATGCCGGGTTAGGCGGGCGACTCGGTTCAAGTCAATTTTCGAAGAATTTGAGCGGTTTGGTTAGCGGGTGTTAACCATTTGTTATAGTTTGAGTAACAAAGATGGTTGCTGGGGAAAACCAAACTTCCGGACGCCAAACATGAGCATCAATCTTACCGTGCCCAATCTGCAGGACTTGAAACCGCGCATCACCGTCTTCGGCGTCGGCGGCGCGGGTGGCAATGCCGTCAACAACATGATCGAGAGCAGGCTCGAAGGTGTCGAGTTCGTCGTCGCCAATACCGATGCCCAGGCGCTGATGCAAAACACAGCGCAACGGCGGGTCCAGATGGGAACCGCACTCACCCAGGGCCTTGGCGCCGGATCGCAACCCCAGATTGGCGCCGCCGCCGCCGAAGAGGCCTTGCCGGAAATCCTCGATCATCTCGCCGGCGCCCATATGGCCTTCATCACCGCCGGCATGGGCGGCGGCACCGGCACGGGGGCTGCGCCCGTTATCGCGCGCGCCGCCAAGGAGCAGGGCATTCTCACCGTCGGGGTCGTCACCAAGCCTTTCCATTTCGAAGGTGTGCGCCGCATGCAGACGGCCGACCGCGGCATCGAACTACTCGCCAAGCATGTCGATACGCTTATCGTCATCCCCAACCAGAACCTGTTCCGCGTGGCCAACGAAAAGACCACCTTCGCCGCCGCCTTCGCCATGGCCGACCAGGTCCTCTATTCCGGCGTTGCCTCGATCACCGAGCTGATGACCAAGGAAGGCCTGATCAATCTCGATTTCGCCGACGTCCGCGCCATCATGAGCGAGATGGGCAAGGCGATGATGGGAACCGGCGAAGCGACCGGCGAGAAACGCGCCATCGAGGCGGCGGAAGCGGCGATCTCCAATCCGCTGCTCGACGATGTGTCGATGCGCGGCGCCCGCGGCCTGTTGATCTCGATCACCGGCGGCCCGGACCTGACGCTTTATGAAGTCGACGAAGCGGCTACCCGCATCCGCGAGGAAGTCGATCCGGAAGCCAATATCATTCTCGGCGCCACTTTCGACGATGCGCTGGAAGGCACCATGCGGGTCTCGGTGGTCGCCACCGGCCTTGCCATGGAAGCGGCCCAAGACGCGGAAGGCGGCGAGACAGTTGCGGAAGCGCCGCAGCCGACGCGTCCGGTTTTCGGCTTCACCGGCAAGCAAGTCACGCCCAAGAAGCCGATCCAGCCGGCGCCGATGGCGGCGCGCGCCAATGCCAGGCCGGCTGCCGCCACGGTGCGAGCCGAGACTGAAGCCGAATATGATGAACCGGCCGAAGCCGAGCCGGGGCAGCAGCCGCGCACGGCGCGCGGGCCGATGCCGGCCATCGAAGATTTCCCGCCGATCGCCCAGAAGCAGATCGCCGCCCAGCAAGACCGCATCGAGAACATCGCCGAACATGCGGCGCGCAAAAAGAAGGGACTGTTCGAGAGGCTCGCCAGCGTAGGCCTCGGCCGCCGGGACGATCCGGTTGCAAATCCGAAGGAGCCGGTCATGAATGTCCGCACCCCCGCCAAGACCCAGGGCGCCGCGCAGACCCGTACCGCGCATTCGCAGGCCCAGATCGATCCGGGCCTCGACGACGACCAGCTCGAAATCCCCGCCTTCCTGCGGCGCCAGGCCAACTGACCATCCACGCAGCACCCTACATGGAACCCGGCGGTCACACTTCCGCCGGGTTTCGTGCCTCTATGCGGGGATCGGGATCAGGGTTTTGGGTAGACTGGCGTTGATGACGGCTTGCAACAGATTGACGCGCAAGGCGGGCCGCACGGCCCTGATGCTTGCCGTCATGGCGGCGGTTTCGGGCTGTTCGTCTTTCAAACTCCTCGACGGGATTTGGGGCGGCGACAGTTCCACCGAGGCCGCGGCGGTGACCGGCGATGCGATCGCGCCAGATCTTGCCACCGCCAAGCAGAACGAAGCGGTGGCAGGGCTCTACAACAAGGGACTCGACAAGTTGAATTCCGGCGAGTTCAAGTCCGCCGCCAAGCAATTCGCCGAAGTCGAACGGCAGTTCCCCTATTCGTCCTGGGCCACCAAGGCGATCCTCATGCAATCCTACGCCTATTACCGGCGCAATGAATATGACGACGCGGTCAATGCCGCGAACCGCTTTATCACGCTGCATCCCGGTCACCGGGATGCGTCATACGCCTATTACCTGATCGCGCTGTCGAACTACGAACGGATCGTCGATGTGAAGCGCGACCAGACCAACACCCAGAAGGCGCTCGAGTCGCTCGAAGAAGTGGAGCGCCGCTTCCCCAATACGGCCTACGCCCGCGATGCCGGCAAGAAGGCGCTGCTGGCCAAGGACCATCTGGCCGGCAAGGAAATGGTAGTGGGCCGCTATTACCTGAAGCAGGGCTCCTATCTCGCGGGCATCAATCGCTTCAAACGCGTGGTCACCGATTACCAGACGACCTCGCATACGCCGGAGGCGCTCTACCGGCTGGCCGAAGGCTACATGGCGCTCGGCGTCGCCTCGGAAGCGCAGACCGCGGCGGCGGTGCTGGGACACAACTTCCCGCAAAGCCAATGGTACAAAGACGCCTATACGCTGGTCTCCTCCGACGGCAGCGAGCCGGTGGAGAACCAGAGCTCGTGGATCAGCAAGGCCTTCAAGTCGATCAATCCGTTTTGACGGCTTGTCCCCGCTCCGCCGGCGACGAACTTTCCTTCGATAGACACCGCGCGCTTAGGGCGGGTTGTGCTTGGGTCGACGCGACCTTCCATACACCGTCATCCCGGCGAAAGCCGGGACCCATTGGGCACTTGCAACCGGCACTCTGCCGCTGGAAAGATTTCAGGGGGTCCCGGCTTTCGCCGGGATGACGGAATTTGGGTGATTGATTCTTCTCATCTGCAAAGAACTCTAGCCAAAATCCGCCGCCGTCAATGTGTAGGAGCCTTTGCGATGTTTTCCATAGGCTTGGCTCGCCGCCCTGCAGATCCGTTCGCGATGACGATCGAATGCGTCAAGAAGCGCTGCTTCGTCTTTCCGGGCAATCGCATCCAGGCGCCAAATGGCCTCTTCCTCGACAAAAAACGACGTTTCCAACGCACCGTCATAACCGGAAAAACGGACGCAGCGCCGCGTCGCATCGTATCGGCGGCTGAGATTATGAAATTCGATTGCCATTCCGCATCATACGCGTTCGCGTTCCTTGGCTAAGTATCGTCCTTATGCTCATGAAGAAATCGGGCAATCTGCTGTTTCAATCGGAATCGCCGCTGGGGGTCGCTCATCGATGCAGCGTCCTCGAAGAGGTTCCGCTGGATTTCGGTGGGGAGATCGCTCCACTGCAGGATAACCGCAGCGCCCAGACACCGCAAAATACGCTCTTCCGCCGCGTGAAGCGCGATGTCCTGTCCGGGTTCCGATACTTGCGGCGGTTCCGCAGCTCCGCCCTCGCTCTCCCAACGACCGAGAGCCTTGGCGAGATCATACAGGTTTTTCGGAACCGTCCTGTTTTCGATCATGGCCTCAGTGTAACGCGGACGGCGAGCTTTGCACACCGCCATTTACATCAGCGTCCAGGAGTCTGTCGCGCCAAGGTGATCACCGCGTGCTTTTTGCCAGCCGCCATTCCAGATCGCGCGACCACCGCGTCAGCGGATAGCAGATGGCGAAATAGATCAGCGCCACCAGCCCATAGATGACGAAGGGCTGGAAGGTGGCATTGGTCAGGATCTGGGCGGTCTTGGTCAGTTCGTGATAGCCGACGATCGAGGCGAGTGCGGTGCTTTTCACCAGCTGCACCAGAAAGCCGACGGTGGGCGGAATGGCCATGCGCGTGGCCTGGGGTAGGATCACCAGACGCAACTGCGACAGATAGTGCAGCCCGAGACTGGCGCTGCCGCCCGTGAAGACCGGGCCGTCCGAAACCATCTCGGGTTTGGCGGATGTCGAAGCGCCGCACGTTCTGCCGCTTTTCCGGAGGGACGGCGCGCCTAGTCCGTCCGTGTCGATCCGCAGGGTGAAGTGGAATGACGACGAATTCCTTTGGATCACAGAGCCAGCTGAAGGCATCGTAATCACGGCTGCGGATGTCCTGATCAGGCGCGCGGAAATCGAACGCTTTGAGAAACGCCATGGACTTTTCAGCAGCGCGCAGCATTCGGACTGCGGCGTAGCGGAGAAGCCTTCTCGCCGCGGTGGTCCAGGCGTGCCACCTCGCTACGACTGGGATGCCTTTTATGGAGCGCTCGCGCGCCGCATACACGAACAGGGCGTTCCGGCTACTCAGGCAGAACTCGTGCGCGAGATGCTGAGTTGGTTTGAGGAGCAAGATATCGACCATGCTCCTGACGAGAGCACGGTAAAGCGGAAGATCACGGTTGTCTGGCGCGAGCTGCATCGTGCCTAAGCAGGTTTCGATTGGTTGACCAACGAATGCGGCGGGAATGTAATGTCAGCTTTCGCCAGCCGCAGACAATCGGCGCCAATGCTCTGGGCAGCCATGTGCCAAAAGCTGAAGTGGCGGTCATGGATTCATCGCAATCCACGCTTGGATTGCCCGGCATCTTCGCTCTCGGATGTGATAGGTTCGAACAAGTAGCCTCTACCCAACGGCTTGAGTGTTCCAATATTAGGCAGATTCCAATGAGTACCCGTCACTAGCAAGCCCTCTGTACAATCAGCTCATCTCATGCTTTCATTCAACGAGAAGCTAAGGAGAGAACCATGCGCACACTGTCGATCCTGTCAATCGGAGCCGTCCTGGCACTAAACTCGGCGGTGTTTGCCGCCCCCGCCATGGATCCTCTCAAAATCGCGAAGGAATGCAGTCAGTATTCTGGCAAGGCTCCAAGTTTCTGCACGGTCACGGAATCGAACGTCGCGGCGATCCCAAAGGGAACTAAGATCCTTTACTACGGACCGGTTACCGGCAGTTCGTTGTTTAGAGTCCGTTTCGAAAGTCATGTTGATCGCGCCATTCGGCGGACGAGGATCGTGACGGAGGCGGCATAAAGGAAGGCGCGGGCGGATGCGATGGTAGCCTCGAAGTCTTTTGCCAGACGCCTGTTGC